>NZ_BAMO01000001.1 GCF_000615945.1 Caldalkalibacillus mannanilyticus JCM 10596 | reverse complement strand
AAGGAGTTTTTGGATATGAACCAAGATTTTATTCGTGTGAAACAGCTTTATGGTGAACTGGTTCTATCTCAAAAAAAACACAGTCTAGGAGTTTCAGTGACAACGAAAGAGGTCTATTTTCAAAAGCCTCATCATACCTACCATATTTTGTTTGAGAATATCGTATCCATAATCCCACTTGAGCTTAATAAAACACAAACAACGATTCAAATTGCAGATGAACTGCAAGTTCGTAGTTCTTTTGCTCAGCAACTATATAAAATAGCGACAACGGAAATGTTTGTCTTAAATCGAAATGGTCGTTATTTGCGAACAGAAACAGAAATCATCCTTCCACTTTCTCAAGCTTTTCTAGAAAAAGTGAATGAATATAGTGACTTAACTCTGTTGCCAGCAAATTAATGAATTTCCCTGACTGGAAATGAATGAAATAACCCCTAATCGTTCATATTATGATTGTATCACCTTAGAGAAAGGATGAAACAAATATGGATCGAATAGCACTGCTTCTTGTTATTATCGGTGCCTTAAACTGGGGGTTAATTGGGCTATTTCAATTTGATGTGGTTGCTGCCTTATTTGGAGGGCAAGCTGCTTGGCTTTCTAGAATTGTCTACGCTCTTGTCGGTCTGGCAGGACTCTACGCTATTACTCTTCTGTTTAGGGAGAGAGCCACGACCTAATCATTACCTAAACGTTGTGTGAAACAAAAGAAGCTTCTCCATTTGGAGTAGCTTTTTTATCTTAAGTTACATATTGAACAATATTTCTTTCACTTGAGTTATTTCTATATCACGTTTCTTCATTTCCGTAAGCAATAATAAGATAAAGTCAGGGGAGCATTTCAATTCTTTGGCTTTTTGATACGTTTCAATAAGCTCAAGATCACTTAAACGTTCCATTTCCATCAAACCTCCCAAACTTTTGATGCTACCATATTACCACAGATTACCATTAAGAACAAGCGTTCTAGTTATCCACAAAAACCTGTGGTTAACTTGTGAGTATTTTGTGTATAATTGACATATTTCTATTTATATCAACAAAAAAACTGTGAATATAATTATCCACAGTTTCACTACATGCACCATTCACTCTAAAAAAAATCAAAAAAAATTTTTCGCTTCTCATTATTAATCTTCGTACAGATAGATCCTAATACTCATACATTAAATAAAAGCTAATAAGAATCACCATGACTGTATCATACGCTTCGTCTATAGACATCATCTGATCTTGCTCGTCACTAATCGAAACAGATAGACTATGCTCGATTTTCCCCTCATTCATAAACTCTCTAAAAGAAATGACCTGCACCCCTAACACCTCCATTAGAGTATGTTATTACTACAATATGAGTGCACAGCTTGCTTATATGACTTGTGAACTTCTCTAGAGGCTCGGTATAATACAAATAGCATCTGTCATACAATGTGATAACAGATCGATCCCCAACACTAAAGGAGAGCTACTATGTTGGATTTACAAGAAATTATGAACTGTACCCATGGAACACTCATTCAAGGAGAGTTTGAACAAAGCATTGATTTTGTTCACTTTGATTCAAGAAAAATAGAACCCAATGCCCTCTTTATTGCCCTGCCTGGTAACCAGGTAGATGGTCATCACTTTATCCATGCAGCCAAACAAAATGGAGCCATCTGTGCGCTGATCTCCAGAACCGATTTTTCTTTTGAGGGTTTGGAAGATATTTCTTTGATTCGTGTAGAGAATACTGAGCAAGCTTTACAAAAATTAGCAGCTTATTACCGTCAAAAACTCACTATCCCTATCATCGGAATTACCGGAAGCAATGGAAAAACCACCACTAAGGATATGGTTACTCAGCTGCTTTCTGCAAAATATCAAGTTTATAAGACAGAAGGAAATCTAAATAATCATTTAGGTCTGCCCCTATCCCTCTTACAAATTAAAAAACACCATACAGCAGCGGTTCTAGAAATGGGAATGAGTCAGCTTGGAGAAATTGATTTTTTGGCTAACATCGCCAAACCTTCTATAAGTATTATTACAAATATCGGTGATTCTCATATTGAGTTCCTAGGTTCCAGAGACAACATTGCCAAAGCAAAGGGAGAGATTTTGCCTCATACAGACCCTGAACAATTTATTTTATTAAACAAAGATGATCCTACTCATCCTCTTACTTATCAGGGCTTTATGCAGGAGAAATCTACTATTTTAGCACTCAATCAGCTGCTCATGTCTATGCCTCTGAGATTCAAATGAACGAACAGGGAACCTCTTTCCAGCTACATTTAAACAATCAAGTAATTCAGGCATTTATTCCTATGTATGGACAACATAATGTGGCTAATGTCCTTCCAGGTGCTTATATTGCCTACAAATTAGGGGTTTCTTTAGAGGCTATCGCAGCTTCTCTCTATTCATTACACGTTTCAGATATGAGGTTTCAGCTTGTCGAAGGACCTAACGAGGTGATTCTTATTAATGATGCCTATAATGCCAGTCCATCTTCCATGAAAGCAGCTATTCATACCTTCGAGCAGATTTACCCTACAAGAAAGAAAATAACCGTTCTTGGAGATATTTTTGAACTTGGTGCTGAATCCGAACGACTTCATCGAGAAGTTGGTGAATATCTGCAAGGGAAAGATATGACAGTACTAACAGTCGGTGATCATGCTGCTATCATTGCTGAGCATGCCGGTGGAACACACTACGCTGACAAACACGATGCCATACAAGCGCTACAGCCGTACTTAAATGAGGAATGTGCCATTCTATTTAAAGCTTCACGTGGAATGAAGCTAGAAGAAATGATCCTCTCTATTCGTCAAGAACAAACCAAATAGTTTTCTTAGAGCAAAAGAAAACCTGCCGCTTATCCCCAAGCATACATCAATCACAAGCTAGGGATAAGAGAGCAGGTTTTTCTTCTTATTTTCTTCTTAGAAACTCTATTCTAGGCTTTCTGCCTCAATTTGATTCTGTTTCTTTTCTTCATATCTTTCTTGAGCCAGTTGAATAAGTTCTTCAATTAAGGCAGGATACGAGATTCCCGCTTCCTTGAACATCAGTGGGTACATGCTAAAAGGGGTAAAGCCAGGCATCGTATTTATCTCATTAATATAGACTTGATCTGTCTTTTCATTCCAAAAGAAATCAACTCGAGACAATCCACTGCATTCTAACACTAAAAATGCTTTTTTTGCCATCTCCTCAATTTTAGAAACAACATGCTCAGGAACCTTAGCAGGAATCTCTAATTCTGTTCCGATGTTTTTATACTTTGCAGCATAGTCGTAAAATTCACCAACAGATAGAATTTTACCAACAACAGAAGTTTTTAATTCCTCATTTCCAAGAACGCCAATCTCAAGCTCACTACCCTCAATAAATTGCTCAACAATCACTTTTCGATCAAATTTAGCAGCTAGCTGAAGAGCTTCTTCTAACCCTTCACGATTCTTCGCCTTACTAATTCCTACACTTGATCCTAAGTTAACGGGTTTCACGAAATTTGGATAGCCAATTTCTCCTTCAATTTCTTCTACTATTTTAGCAAGAGAACCCATAATTTGCTTCCTTGTATATGATAAGAATGTACATTGCGGCAAGGCTACACTCTGAAAGATTTTTTTCATCATTACTTTATCCATCCCAAGAGATGAGCCTAATACACCAGAACCAACATAAGGAATATCCAGCATCTCTAATAAACCTTGAAGAGTTCCATCTTCGCCAAAAGGTCCATGAATCACAGGAAAGAAAACATCAACCTCTTTGGTTAGTTGAAATAATGAAACATCTTCCCCCTGGTTTCTTAGTCTCAAGCTTTCTACACTTTCCGGTTGCTTCGTAGTCAACTCTCCTTTCGCCCACTCCCCATTCAATTGAATAAAGAGGGGAAGGATGGTGAATTTATCATAATCAACGGCTCCCATAATGGAATAAGCCGTGCGTAACGATACCTCATGCTCACTTGATTTCCCGCCATAAATAACTCCTAACGTTCTCTTCTTCCTCACGTAGGCTTTCTCTCCTTTTCACATGTTGATTATTTATGTATATGAGTTCGATTATAACACGGGAAGGTGTTAGAGAGAATTTTTTTATACCTCTTTACCAGTTCTGTGAAAGTACCTATTTTAAGCTTGTAATGAAAGAAAAACACTTAAACAAAAATCGAAATATGTCGAAATATAAGAGTGAAGCCTTTTTTAATAATTATGCTATTCAACTAGGGGGAAAACAAAGTGAATGCCGTGGAGAAAATGCAATATGAGGACACATTAAAGAAAAACACACTGATGCTTATTACAATGAACATATCGTTATTAGCTGCTGTGGGGCTATCGATTGCGCAAGGAGAGCTTAATAAGACGGCTGTTTATGCTTCTGAAATTATTATCTTAACTCTTCTCTATTTCCTATTTCAGCAGTGGATTAAGAAACCCTTTCTTTTCCCCTATGCTCATTTAACGGTCGTTTATTCCGCAGGTATATTGGCGATGTTACTTTTTGGAAGCACAATTCAACTATTATTAATCTTTTTTTTCCTTGTTGTTTTAGCAGCTGTTCATCTTAATCGTAACGTATTCCTGTATGGATATATTTATGGTTTGATTGGAATCATATTGAATAATAGCTTTGCCACAACACAGAAAGAAATTCTTAGCAATGTATTGGGTTCTGCCCTTTTAACGTATTTATTAATAGGAATGCTGTTTTTTGTGGTTATTTCTTTAAATCATAAGCAAAATCTTAAACTCCAAGAATATTTAACTCTCTCGGAGGAGGAAGCAAAGCGAAAAGAGATGCAGAAGAAAGAGCTTGAAACGAATGTAGCTGCTATCACTGATAAAATTGTAAGCGTGAATCAACAGTTACAGACGAATTTAAGATCACAAAAAGAAATGGCTAATGCGATTAATGAAATATCGAAAGGAAGTCAATCTCAGGCAGAACAAATTTCTGAGATTACACAAAATTCGATGGGGACTAGAAGTAGTATGGAAGCATTATATCACCAGTCAAGTGAGCTAAAACAAGGCTCAGATCAAGCCATAGAGGCGACTCAAGAAGGACAAGAACAGGTTCAGGAATTAAACGGCGATATTCATGCTTTAGATACTATGATTAACAAATTAAATCAGACGTTTGCTGAGTTATCTCAAAAAATTACCGAAACGAATACATTTGCTGATACGATAAAGGATATTACGGAACAAACCAATCTCTTGGCTTTAAATGCATCGATCGAGGCGGCTAGAGCAGGGGATGCCGGAAAAGGTTTTGCCGTTGTTGCTGAAGAGATTCGCAAATTGGCAGATACAACAGGGCAAACAACCGGAAAAATTACTCAGAACTTGATTGAACTAAATGCAAGCAACAAAGAAGCGGTTGAAATGATGGCTCTTAGTAGTCAAAATATCTCCAAAAGCGTGAATTCATCTGAAAAGGTTAAAAACTATTTTGGTCAGATTTCAACGACCTTGCTTGAGCTAGATGAAAGTTTAAAATCCTTCACAATACTAGCTAATGAAGTGAAGGGCTTAGCTAATGGAGTAGAGTTCTCATCCAGTGAGTTAGCTGCTATTATCGAACAATCAACAGCCAGTCTAGAAGAGATGAGTGCAACAATTGATACTCTGACAAGTGATAATGAACAATTATCCCTTGTGGTGGGAGAGATTACAGATAGAGCGGAAAAGATTAGGCAAACATTCTAAATATCGTGTGAGCTAGAAGTAGCTATTTAGCTCAAACAAATAAAGAGAGCTGGGGTTTTGAGGTGACCCCAGCTCTTTTAAATGATACTCGTTCTTAATACACGTTACCATTCTTATCTACATAAATACTCTTAATGATCGTTCTTTGGAACTCATTCGATGCTTCCTCACTGCTTACATCAATTGTAATATTGTATACGCCTTCCTCTAGCTTTTCAGGTAGCTGGATGGACGTAGATCCCTGTTGCTCTACTGTTTTAATATTCACTTCTTTTTTCTTGCCTGAAACGGATGGATCAGCGATAAAATCAACTGAATAACTCATTTTCATCTTGTTTTTTTGCACACTTGGTTCCTCTAGATCAAGGCTCCAGTGTTGATTCTTTTTGTTTTCTTTTACTTTGATCTTCTTGTTTAATTTAGAATCGAATTGAACAGTAAGAAGATAAGCGTTTTCTTTAGCGGAAGAAGACTTGATGGTCCATTCTCCGTGCTTTGGATTTTTAACAGTCATCACATTATGCCATGCGCCATCAAACATAAAATCATCCTGATAGCTATTTACTTCTACTTTGTGCACCTTATTATTGGGTCCTATTAATTCCAGACTATCAACTGGTGCAGCAGAAATCCAATCGATCATGATGTTGCTTGCTTCCTTCTCTACCATAAAGCTTTCTTTTACCTCTCCGTCAAACAATCCACCTCGAAGTAAAAATTCACCCATGCTATCCTCTACATTCTCTTCTTTCGGTAATGAAATAGAAGCAGATAAATTGAAATCGCTTTCAACAAACTCATTAGTAGAGGAACGATTGATCGTTAAGTACGGTCTAAACCACTGAAAAATATTTCCTGTTTTAATTGTATTATGCGTCCAAGAATCATTGCGGATCGTACGCCCTGTAGGTAATTGGCTACTTGTTAGGGTAACGGCACCATCATTGCTACCAAATTGAGATAGATACAGGTGACCAAAGTATAAACCAGTACCAAAGCTATCTCTTTTGGTTCCACCTAGTGTATAGTAAGTATTTCGATTGATATTGCTATGTCCATCTGTAATGGAACGGAAATGACGCATATAGCTTGTCTGTAAGGAATATGTAGCATCATTTTTTTGACCTAAGATTGAACCAAGCCAGCCAGCCCAACTACTATAGGCAAGATCTGCCAGCTGCGAGCCATGATGAGGGCTGCCAAGTGTAATAACATTGCTTACATATTGGTGTGCATTGTAATGAGTTAGTGCCGCTTGAGAGTCAAGCCCCCCTTTACTATGCGCCACGATTACAATACGCTTTCCAAAATGGTTTGAAATTTCTGGTAGCTTCTGAGCTAATAGATTCCCATTATCCCACATGTTTTTGGTTCCATATAGCTCAATAAAGGCAGTATGATAACCATTATTTAAAGCTGTCTGATACATGTTGTTATTCTCGTACCATGTAGTAGAAGCACCATTTAAGCCATGCACAAACAATAGAACAGGTTTATCTGTAGATCCATTACTTGGTTCATCTCCCGCAAACCATGTTCCAGGAGGAGCTGCCGATTCTCTAGGCTTTAAAGCACCTGCTGAGCTTGGTGTGACAATCACTGTCAAGCTTAACAATAATACAAGCATCATGATTCCAATTCTTTTTAACAAAATACATCACCCTTTCAAAATATTGGTATGATTCTACATTTCTATAATACTCTAAATATTCCTTTTTTTAAATTAATTTTTTGTAAAAAATATTAAAAAAGAGCCAATTTGGTAAATTGACTCTCGCAAACCTCAGTTTAAAAGGACTGCCGAATCCTTTCGACAGTCTGAAAAAAATCATTTTTTTCTATTTAATCAACCTACACAGGCCACATCTCTTTCTTATATGCCATATCCCAAAATAAATACTCATACTGACTACTAATGACAAAATGCTCCTCCATACGTGCCCGATCTGCTTCTGTCACCTGTGAGGCAATCTCATCTAATCGATTGATCTGCTCTTCTACTAGCTCTCTAAACCAATCTCCACCATAGGCGGCGATCCATTCTTGATAAATAGGCTCGTCTGGAGTGGAGCCTTGTAGCCTTTCACCGATCTCATAATACAGCCAATAGCACGGCAACAAGGCGGCAATAATATCTCCTAAATGGCCTGAGTATGCCGCACGATATAAATGTGAAGTATAAGCGTATGCTGTCGGAGCTACCTCAAATTGTTGTTTTTCTTCCTCAGTAATTCCTAAACGATTCGAGAAGTTTTCGTGCAAGCTTAATTCCGCCTCATAGGTTCCCTGTGCATGAGCTGCTAAACGATGAGTTGTATACAGATCTAAGGCTTTTGCTGCACCTAAAGCTTGAATTCTAGCAAATTGTGCTAAGTAATAGGAGTCCTGCATCACATAATATCTAAAACAATCGAGTGGAAGACTTCCATCGGCAATTCCAGTCACGAAAGGATGATCGAAGCTAGCCTGCCATATAGCATCTGCTTTTTTACGAATTTTTTCTGAGAATTTCATCACACAACACCTCTTCTTATTATTTTATATCGCATCTTATCCATAATGTCTGACATCAGGAATATTAAAGTAAGGAAAGTACTGACTACCAATATAAGCCGCAGCAATCATGCTGACTAAATAGAGAATAAACAGCACATCATAACCAGAAAATCCTAGATTGTAATAATAGGTTCTTCCCTTCATTTGTGAAAAACGCTTCGCCTCCATAGCGATGGCAATTCGTTGAGCACGGCGAATACTTTGTGCCAATAAAGGGATAGAAAAAAACTTTATTTTTTCATAGATTCCTTTAATGCCCTTCTTTTCTTGAACTCCCCTTACCTTGAGCGCATGCCGTAATGTCTGAAATTCTTCAAACATGATAGGAAGCAAACGAAAGGCTGCCATAAAGCTGTAGGCATATTTTGCAGGTAGCTTTACCTGTTGCATTAAGGAATAAAACAAATAAACAGGTCGAGTTGTTAAGGCAAAAAGCAAGCCCAGTGCAGCAAAATTAAGGGCTCGAAACCCTAAGTGCAGCCCTCGAAAAAAACTCTCCTCGGTGATATGCAACAAGCCCCACTGTACCCAAGTCGTTTCTCCCTTACCAAAAAAATCATGGAGGTCGAGGTAGAGATAAAGATAATTACAAAGGGAATCGAGAGAAGCAGAACTCTCTGCCACGGATGCCCTGAAAAAAAGACTAAGAGCACCAGCCCAATAAAGGTATAGTTCATCATGAAATCGATACTATGAATCAAGATAATATGAATAAATAACCCCATGAACAAGAGCAATTTTAGGCTTGGATTGACTCGATGGACCCATGTTTCTTGAAAGGAAAAGTTTAATTGCATGCCAAGCCTCCCCTTGCTGCTGCTTTTTCTCGTTCATTCTCTTTCCCTAGCTCATTAAATACCGATTTCGTTCGACTTATATATTCCGTTGAGTCTACATCCGCAGCAAGTTTCCCATCCGCTATTTCCCATACTCTGGTCGAAAAATATCGAATGATCTCCATATCATGAGTCACCATCAGAATAGTCGTTCCCTTTCTTCTCCACTCTTCAATTTTTTCTAGAATGGCAAAAGTATTTTTGGCATCTTGTCCAAAAGTCGGTTCATCCAAGAGCAATATTTCTTGCTCCCTAACTACAGCAGAAGCTACACTTAATCTTCGCTTCTGACCCATTGATAGCTGATAAGGATGCTGTTCTTTTCGAGATGTTAATTCAAAAAAAGTAAGGAGATCTTGCACTTTCTTTTGAATCTCTTCTTCCTCATAGCGATGAACTTTTAAGGTATGGGCTATTTCCTCATATACAGAATGAGTCACAAATTGAAACTCTGGATTCTGAAAAACATAAGCAAGATGCTCTGAAAGATGATCGATCTCCTCAATGGAATTGTTTTTCAAGTGATAGGTCCCTGTCGTTTTTATTAACTGCATCAAAGCGAGAAGAAATGTACTCTTGCCTGCTCCATTTTCTCCGACAATGCCAATCCATTCTCCTGAACCTACCGTCACATTGGGTGTAGAAATCTTTACTTCTTTTCCTCGATACCCCATAAAATCGGACAACTTGATCAGCGGAGTGTTATTAGACTGAGTAAATTGATTTCCTTGGCTCAGGCTCTTTTCTTTTTTCTTCTGCGATTGAGTGATATATTCATCCCAGACTCCCGGATACCAAATTCCATATTCAATTAACTCTTCCTTGTATTGAGAAAAAATCTGTTCTTTATGACCATCGGCTATGATCGCCCCTTGATTATTAAAGAGGACGACTCGATCTACAAAATCGACAATATGGTCAATCTTGTGCTCGACTATGATCACTGTTTTTTCTTTCCCCACATTCTTCAAGGTGTTCCATACTTGCTCTGTTCCTTCTGGATCAAGAAGAGCTGTGGGTTCATCAAGGAATAAAACCTCAGGCTCTAAAGCAAGATGGATGCCAGTGCTAAGCGCTGTTTCATTCCCTGTGATAAGGTTTGAATAGACCTGTGTATCTCTTCAAAATGAAGCCCCACCATATTGAGATAGTGAACGATTTTTTCAGGCATTTGCTCTCGTGGTACTTGTAGATTCTCTAGAACAAAAGCCATCTCTTCATCAACATAAGGCATACAGAACTGAGTATCTGGATCTTGAAAGACAAATCCCCAAGAATCAGGAACCTGAATTTCCTCCGCCTTAATAGGAACTTCTACCGCTTGAGGAATTAATCCAGAAAGCACCTGTAGTAACGTCGATTTGCCACATCCACTTGGACCTAAAAATAGTACTTTTTCTCCCTGATAAAGAGAAAGGGATAAATCCCTAAATAATAAGGACTCTTCCCCAGGAAACTTTAATCGTAAGTTGTTAACAAAGGCTATGCGATTCATCATGTTGCCTCCTTGGAAGGCTATTTTTTATCCCGTTTTAATTATCAATAAGATTTAATCCTCTAACGCTTTGTAGTCATCGGCAGAAGCAGGACGGACTAAATCAGTCACACCTGTTTTCTCTAAGGCTTTGACCAAATAATAAGCAAAAATACCGGCAATCAGGATCGAACCTATTGTTCGTGCTGAAATAAGTAGTGTCAGATTCCATAAGGCTAAATCGGTAATATATCCTTTGTACACATCCATTACCAATGAGGCAGCGCATGAGCCTATTGCTGCTAAGGAAACCACACCTAGTGAAAAGCGCTTGTATAGGAATAGGGCAAAGATAAGCTCAGCTCCTAGCCCCTGAGCCACACCATAAAGCAAAACCTCTAATCCCCACTCTGACCCAGCAATAAACTCTCCTGAGCTGCGGCAATTTCGGCAATCAAAGCAACCCCTGGCTTACGGATGATCAGAAAAGCGACCGTAGCAGCGATAAACCACATTCCATAAATCAGTTGTTCAACCTGAAAGCCAAAAGGTTTCACAGCATAATACAGAGGCCCCCATAGCTTATAGATGATCGCAAATACAATTGAAATAACGACAGTAACCAAAATATCTGTTAATGTTAACCCTTTTTTCATCTTCTCTTCCCCTATCTTGTAAAATGTCTTGTTAAAATGAATAAGCTTCATAAATGACAACAAAAAAATCCACCCCTGAGTGGAGTGGATCTATACATGTTCACAAGACGATACGTTGTCAATATAAGCATAACATGACAACAAAACAGGTCTACACACGATCTTCCAAACCACTTCCCTCCGCTAGCACTACCTAGATCAGGTCAAGGGTTAAGGTTATCAACCTTTCTCAGCTATTCCATAGCACCCCTAGTGGATCGTATTCAATTGATGTTGATAATAGCTCTCATTTCATCTACTAAGATATCATATGTTTATTCTTGTTACAACAAATTTTTGAACAAATGTTAACGCCTAACCCCTTCAAATTGCGTAACAATTAGTGGGGGTTAGGCGTTTTTTCTTGTCCTTGTTCCTCGATATACTTTTTTATTACTTCGAGAGGTGCGCCACCAGTCGTTAAAATCAAATAACTCCTACTCCAAAAGTATGGTTTCCAATAGTAGTTTTTCAGGTGTTCTTCGAACTCTTTACGAATGTATCGAGAAGTCACGGTTTTAAAACTATTGATTGTATTAGCCAGATTTATTTGTGGTGGAGCTTCAAACAAGATGTGAATATGATCCTCTTCACCGTTCATCTCGATGATCTCACAATTCCATTTAGAAAATAGGTTATTAGCTATTTCTTTTAGGCGTTCCATAACATCATCGTTTATGCATTTGTGTCTATATTTCGTAATCACAACTAAATGATAAGTTAACTTGTATGATGCATGTCTATTCCTTTTATAACATGTCATTTTTATCTATAAACCCTTTACAACTAAATTAAAAATCAATATAATAAAAACATACCATATGATTAAAAAAATGGAAAGGGGGGGTAGACATGGACATTTCAAAAACTCTAAAACAAAAGATCACTAATCATTCTCGCATTTTCGATACAACATGCGAAATCTATAATCAAGCATTAGGATTTATCATCGAAGTGATAGATAAAGAATTTGTAGACATAGATGACACTTCTACTAAATCTATGGTTCCTGCTGTTGAGAAGTTGATCCATGTCACGAAATCGAACCCTCAACCAAAGTATAGCGAGTTCAACCAAAAGTTTTACAAGTTGCCTTCGTACTTCCGTAGAAGTGCGATTGCGTGTGCTTTTGGGAAGATAAAAAGCTATCGCTCAAATTATAATAATTGGTTAGAAGAAAAGAAAATCGCCCTTTCCGAAGGAAAGAAATTTACCAAAAAGCCACCTAAACTGCAGTTACAACACAAAGAGTTTCCTGTATTTTATAAAGACAACATGTTTGTCAGAACATCTGAGAATACAGCTGAAATCAAAGTATTCCATAAAAACGATTGGGTATGGGTGGATATCGAGTTCAAAGAACAAGACATTCACAAGCGCAACGTGTGGTCTTGGAAAGAAAAAAACCCAAAGCTTGGTAGAGTAGGCAAAAAGTACTTTCTTCATACCAGTTACAAATCAAAAATTACATTACCTAAAATCAAACTAAACGAACAAAAAATATGTGCAGTAGATCTTGGTATCAACAATTCTGCTGTTTGTTCGGTCATGGATGTTAGTGGCACTGTCTTGGCTCGAAAGTTTATTAATCAGCCAACGGAAAAAGACCAATTATACACGATGACGAACAAACTAAGGAAAGTTCAAGCGATATCAGGTTGGATTGCTGCTCCGAATTTTTGGAGACGGATCAACGGTCTACAAACACATATCGTCAACCATACGTCTCATGGAATCGTAAAGTTTGCCAAAGAACACGATTGTCATACAATCGTTTTTGAGTACCTTGACAAAATGAACGTCCCGAAGGGCTTTTGGGGAGCCAAGAAACTTCGTTTCAAACTCCGTTACTGGCGTAAGAAAGGTATTCAAAACAAAGTCGAAGAAATGGCACATTACATTGGCATGAGAATATCTAGAATTAATGCAAGAAACACAAGTGCCTTAGCCTATGATGGCTCAGGTTTCGTAGAAAGAAATCCTAAAAAAGACCTTGCTGTATTTTCCACAAACAAGGTCTATCATGCAGATTTATCCGCTTCCTACAACATAGGGGCGAGATATTTTATTCGAGGTATCCAAAAATCCATGTCTGAAAAGAGATGGTTGGTGGTTCAGGCAAAAGTTCCTGAGCTTTCAAAACGAACATTTCAAACCTTGTCTTCATTAATTAGCCTTACCAAAGCATTAGAGTTGCCGCTGGCAACTTAAACGCTTAATTTGAGCTGTATTTAAGATAAGGGGAAGCTCCATCAAATTGCGTGAGCAATTAGTTGGAGAGGGTTCACAATACTCACAATGAAGTGATAAATTTCTCTAAACGATTACATCCTTCCTCCAAAACATCCATCGAGTAGGCATAAGAAAGACGAACATATCCCTCCCCATAATGAGAAAAGGCATCTCCAGGTACCACAGCCACTCTTTCCTGCTCAAGCAAACGCTTAGCAAACTCCCAGGAAGATAGTCCATACTTCTGAATTGATGGGAACAAATAAAAGGCACCTTCAGGCTTCACAATATCCATTCCCATTTGTACTAATCGTTCATACACATAATCCCTGCGACTGCGATAGGCATCTCGCATCGGTTCTGCATCTAAAGCTCCATTTTGCAACGCTTCAAGTGACGCGTATTGACTAACCGAGCTAGCGCAGCTGACATTATATTGATGAACCTTAAGCATGTGTTGAGTAAGATATCGAGGGGCGAAGGTGAACCCCACTCGCCACCCTGTCATGGCATGTGACTTAGATAAACCATTGATTACAATCGTTTTCTCTCTCAAATCAGAAAAAGAAGCAATGGATAGGTGCTTCTCTCCACTCTCACCATAAACAAGCTCACTATAAATTTCATCAGATACAATAAAAATCTCTTTTTCTCGGACAAGTTCAGCTATCTCTTCTACGCTCTGACGGTCTAAAATACAACCTGTAGGATTCGATGGATAAGGCAAAATAATACATCTCGTTCGATCTGATATTTTCTCTTTGATTCGATCCGCCCTCATTTTAAACCCAGTATCACGAGTGTCCACGTAAACAGGAACTGCACCACATAGTTTAATGATTGGTTCATAGCCAGGATAGACCGGACCTGGAAGAATCACTTCCGATCCTTCTTCTAAGATCGTACGAAGGGTGATATCAATCGCTTGGCTTGCCCCGACAGTCGTGATGATTTCATGCTCAGGATCATAGCGTAGCCCATACCGTTCTTGCATAAATTGAGCTGCCGCTTCACGTAATGCCAAGATTCCTGCATTAGGTGTATAGATCGTTTTGTTCTCTTCTATCGCTCTTTTCCCAGCTTCTTTAATGTGTTCCGGTGTCATAAAATCGGGCTGTCCGATGGTGAGGGAGATCGCATCAGGGTAATTTGCTACCATCGTAAAAAATTGACGAATACCAGAAATTTGTATCCCCTGGACTCTTGGATTTATCAAGTGCTCCATTGAACTAAGCACATCCCTTCATCTACAATTAACTATAATTGAGGCTGTTGACTTATTTGTCAACAGCCTTCGCTTGATAAGAAAGATATTGTATGAACAACTGAATCGCAACATCAATGGCGTCTTCAGAAGGTTCGAGTTTGGAATGATGTAAGCCATAGGGAGTATCTACCCCCAACCAAAGCATAAAACCTGGGATATCCGCCAGAAAGTATCCGAAGTCCTCTCCTGTCATGGCTTCCGTACATTCAATGAGATTGAGATCCGTTTCGGTCCTCACCCATTGTATAAAGTCGGCTGTGGTCTTCTCATGATTATACACCTGACAATAATTCGCTCCATAATCGATTATCGCTTCACAAGAAAAGCCTGTTTCAATTCCCTTCACCAAGGCTTCAATTCTGTTCTTGATTAAAGACATTGATTCCATCGATAATGTACGGATGGTTCCTTCGACACGCGCTTTCTCAGCAATGATATTTTGCTTCGTTCCCCCATCAATCTTGCCGATTGTAACCACAGCAGAGTCAAGAGGATTGATATTCCTTGAAACAATGCTTTGTAGCTGAGTGACAAAATGACTTGCCGCTACCACCATATCATTCGCCAAATGAGGAAATGCCGCATGTCCTCCTTGACCAACAAAATCAATGAATAGTTCAGACGTATTGGCAAAAAGAATCCCTGGCTTCGTGGCAATCGTCCCTACTGGATATTCAGGAGCGATATGCAGGGCAAAGATGAGATCTGGCTTCCAAGATTGGAATTCTTCACTTTCTAGCATTGGTTCTGCTCCTCCAGGTCCTTCTTCCGCCGGTTGGAAAATAAATAGGAGGTTATCTTCCACCACATGCTCTGCAAAATGAGTTAAAATTCCTAAAGCAATACTCATATGTAGATCATGCCCACACGCGTGCATCATCCCCGGATGAGTGGACTTAAAAGGATAGCTTGTCTGTTCTTCCATCGGTAATCCATCCATATCAGCTCGATAGCCAATTGTTTTAGTAGGATTAGAGCCTTGAATTCGAACAAGCAAGCCTGTTTTCCACTTTTTTATTTCCAAGCGTTCCTGTGCTAAAGAAGAAAGATAACGAAGGAGATACGCTTGTGTCTTTAGCTCCTCAAATCCTTTTTCAGGAATCTGATGCAGTTCTCGTCTGATTTTTATAAAAGGGTTGATACTCATCACACATTACTCAGCATTTAGCTGACGAAGCTCTTGTTTAATTTCCGTTTTAGACTTGGTTTTCTCATCAATTGTTTTAATAATTCGAGCTGGGGTTCCTGCTACAACAACATTTTCAGGAACATCTTCGATTACAATGGCTCCTGCTGCTACAACAGAACCTTTCCCTACTCTTACCCCTTCCAGAATAACGGCGTTAGCCCCTACTACCACATCATCTTCAATAATAACTGGGGTTGCTGAAGGGGGCTCAATGACACCTGCAATAACCGATCCAGCACCGATATGGCAGTTCTTCCCGATCGTTCCTCTTCCTCCAACTACTACGTTCATGTCGATCATGGTTCCTTCACCAATGACAGCTCCAATATTAATGCTTGCACCCATCATAATGACTGCATTGTTACCAATCTCCACTTGATCGCGGATAATGGCTCCCGGTTCAATTCGAGCATGAATATTCTTCATATCTAATAAAGGAATCGCTGAATTGCGACGATCATTCTCTACGACAAAATCTTCAATTTTAGCTTCATTCGCTTGAATAGCAGCTTGAATATCTTTCCATTCACCAAACAGTACTCCTACATTTCCTGTAATGAAGCTTTTTGTATTCGCTCCAAAATCAATACCTTCCAGTTCACCCTTAATATGTACTTGTACAGGGGTTTTTTTCTCACTGTTCTGAATAAATGAGATAATCTCATTTGCATCCATCATTTTCATCTTCCATTCCTCCCAAAAATCAATATCCTTTATTGTATCATACCTCGTCTTTTGTTCTCAATTGAAAGAGCTCTTCCTCCGACGAAGAAGAGCTCTTTGCTTTCATTTTTTCTCTAATTCTGATTTTCCTTTTCAGAACGTACTTTCTCGTGTTCTTGTTCCTCATCTGCCGTCATTTCATCTTCTGCTTGCAGATTCTCTTCTTCTATTTCTTGTGTTTTTTCTATTTCTTCTATTTCTTCTTTATATTCTTCTATTTCTTCATTTTCTTCTGTTTCTTCTATTTTTTCTTTATACTCTGCTATTTCTTCATTTTCCTCTATGGTAGCATACTCTTCTATTTCTTGGTGTTCTAGTACGTCTTTTGCTTGTGAAGCGCTCTCTTTTTCCTCTTCATCGATCTCATGATCCGCTGAGGTATCAGTAGAGGTGGCATCAATCGTAAACTTACTTACCTCATCCATGAGTGATTGTGAAAGCTCCTGCAAATCTAGTGCAGATTTCGTTACCTCTTCGATGGCTGATAATTGATTGTCACTTGAAGCACTCACTTCTTCCGCCGCTGCTGCGGACTCTTCTGCTACTGAACTAATATTCTCCATCGCAAAGTTTAATTGTTCTGAAGAAGCATTAGTACTTTCGATTGCTTCTTGAATATACCCCACAGAATCCTTAATTCGAATAATTTCATTCTTCATCTCTGTAAATGATTCTCGGTTTTGGGAAACAGCTTGTTCCTGAATATCTGTGAAATGTCCTAGCTGAGCAGCTTCTTCTGATAAGTGACCCATCTTCTTATTCATAGATGTAATCACTTGATGAATATTTTGAGCTTCCACCTTCGTTCGTTCCGCTAATTTTCGAACCTCTCCTGCAACAACATTAAACCCTCTGCCGAATTCTCCTGCTCTTGCTGCTTCAATAGAGGCATTAAGAGCCAAAAGATTTGTGCTATCTGAAATCTCACCAATGGTTTCAACAATATCTATGACCTTCTTAGATGTTGTCGTTACATCCTGTATCGTTTCGATCAAGTGATCAGCCACACTGATAAACTCTTTTGACGTTCTCTCTAACTGATCAACAACCAACAAGCCTTGCTGCCCTTTTTCAGTAGATAGATCTGCTTGTTTGGCAATCTGTTGCATCAATTCATTAACCTCATTTAATTGTGCTGACATTTCTTTTAAGAGCTGATTACCTGATTCTAAGTCCTCTACCTGCGATTGTGCTCCTATAGCCATCTGTTCCACTGCTTTATTCACTTCCAGCGTTTGAGCTGTTGTTTCTTCAGAAACGGCTGCCAATGTTTCAGATGAGCCTGCTAATCTCTGAGAGACCTGTAGTACATTTCGAAAAGACGCTTGGATTTTTCCAGCCATTTCATTAAATGTTTGGGCTAACTGTCCCATCTCATCCTTAGATCTAACATCGACTCGATAGGCTAAATTACCAGCTCCAATTATATTTGCCCCTGTTTGTAAGCCCTGTACAGAATTTGTAATCGAACGAATCACAGCAATTCCTATGATCACCATCAGAGCAATGACCAAGCTTGAAACAATAGTAAGAATGGTATTTACCACTCTTTTTGTCGCTGCTTGTTCTGCTTTTATACCATCATAAAGCTGATTTAATTCTGTACTTATCGATACTAGTGGTAGCTGCATACCTGAGTTGATGGCTTCAAATCGACGATCGTTGGCATTAGCATCTGATGTTTTAGCAATAATAGAAAGCACTAATTCACTATATTGCTCCAAAGCTTCGGTGCTTTCTTTTTTCTGTTCAGGTGTCAGGATCGAATTTAATTCTATATATTCTTTTAATGTCGCTGCTTCTCTTTTCAAGCCCATGTTGTCCCCAGCATTTTTGATAATAAAATCTTTTTCAATAAGACGAATAACCTGGAATTGACTCATCGCTTGGGGATCATTTAATGTTTTCAAAACTTTCTCAATATTCATCGCCTTCATCTGCATGTCTCGTGTAATATTCGCGATTTCCTTCAACTGATTGATATAATGATCAAACTGCTCAAGGTATGAAGCCGATACAGATACTAGCTGCTCTCCATTTGTTTTAATCGCCTCTAGATCACTATTATCCACAAGAAGCTGACTATTCTCTTGCAAACGTTGGATTTGCACACGAGAGTTACTAGAATATTGAGTGAGTCTTGTTTCGAAACCAGGATCATTCACTCTAAATAATCGTAATTCCATCTCAGATAATTTGGCTAAAAATAAATTATTACGAATGACATCACTCATTTGTCTCAATTCATTTATTTCTTCGACTTTTTTTTCGGTTTGAGCTAAGTGATAATTCGCTCCAAATACGACAGCAGCTAAAATGACCATTCCAACTACGCCAACAATCATAAGTAGCCATGTCTTTATTTTAATGCTCATTCTCTCCTCCTCCTTCTGTTCTTCTCAATCGACACATTCACGCTGAAAATAATACATAAAAAAAGAAGTATGCCTTTATTTAAATATCGGCATAATTCCTTGCTATTTATAGCTTTTTGAGCTATTTGTGGCATTTCATCAACAAAAAAACCTGTTAACATATTGTTAACAGGTCAGTTAACGAGTTAACTTGCAGGTTAACTCGTTAACTCTCTAATTCATAATTAATGATCTGAGAGAGTTCCTCCATATTTTCTATGTAAATCTTCGCCTCAACCTCTAAGGAGCCAAACTGTATTTCTTTCCAAATGTAGACTTCCTTCGTATGCCTATCGAAAAATAAGGAAAAAAAGGATCATCTTCCCACCAGCTTGTTCAACATACATCAGGATATGGGGATTCTCTTCTTCTCCATCATCAAGGACGGGTTCAAAAGCCAAGCTTTTTGAAAAATCCTGATCTAGTAATTCATCGATCAGTTCATCTAAAAACTCGTCCGTGTCAAACTCCAGCTTTTGAAAAATAGACAGGGCTTCCACCTCACTTCGCCACGAATTGTTCTCTAGTAACAATTCTAACCAATATCCCCCTGTCTATTCCCCTATGCCTTTACTTTACTGCGATACTCATTGGGAGTAAGTCCTTCCACCTTTTTAAAGACCTTGCTAAAATATTTTTCATCCTGATAGCCAATTTGGCTGGCTATATCATAAATTCTCATATGCTCATTCTGGAGTAGCGTTTTTGCCTTTTCCATTCTGATTTTTACTAGATAATCGGAAATATTTTCATTAAATTCTTGTTTGAATTTCCTAGATATATATTCCCTACTCAAGAAAAATCGTTCAGCAATTTCTTGCAGTTTGATTTCTTTCTGATAATTCATTCGGATAAATTTCTCAATCTCATAAATGGTTTTATTTTCTTGCTTCATACTAGCTGATTTAATTAGCTCTGCCAAGGAAAAAAACTCTTTTTGTTTTTCGGACTGAAAAGCGGAAAAAGAAAAATTTCCTTCCCGATCCCAGTAGTCATTTCCACAATAAAGAGAATGTGTTCCTTCAATGTGAAATTCCTTCAACCAGTGTGCTTTCAATAGTTGAAACTCTTGATCCCATAGCTCTAGTTGCTCTAAAGAAACACATTTCTGCTTCTCCATTTTACCGAAAATATTATTTAGAATTAAGACGATCTGCTTATCGCTACCACTTTGTACAGATATCTTAAGTTCATTTGAAAACGTAAATAAATGAACCTGAGTCACTTCGTTTTCAATATCCTTTTGTGTAAATATCCGCTTATTTTTCTGACTCAGCAGGTTTGCTTTCTGAATGATTTGAATAGCTTGTCTATATCCTTTAGATAATTCCATTATGGAGGGACTTACAGGACTTATGGCGATCGTACAGCTCCCTCTTACATAATGTACTATTGCCTCATATATCTCCCCCATGATAAAAGGAGTTGACTGTACATTTTTCCAGCATAGACAAACAATTTCTCCATCCGTACTCAGGTTTCTAAATGCAACCCCTCTTTGCTCTTTTCCTAATATTTCATTACAAATATTTAAAAGGGAGAAGTAACCTAGGTCCTTTTGATCCTTATAATGCTTTTCAATAATCCAATCTATCGAAACCACCGCTACCTGAATCGGATCTGTCTGGACCATCAGATTAAATTCTTCAAAAAGTTTTTTAATCATAGCCCGAGAAATCTGAGTATCCTCTAATAAGCTCGTAAAAGTATGGTCCCAATATAATGGTTTAACCTCGTTCATTTCAATATTCTTATTCAGCGTAAGCTGCCGCTCCGTTTCTTCCTTTCTCCATTCATAAATCGCTTTCTCTAGGGTTTCATTAAGCACATCCGGTTCAATTGGTTTTAAGATATAATCGAAGCTTCCATAATGAATCGCTGTCCTCATAAAGTGATAGTCATCGTAACCACTGATCACGATCGTCTTACACGTTATATTAGACTCTTGAATCCATCGCAGCAGCTCAATCCCATCTTTCTTAGGCATGCGCATATCAGTAAAGATAATCTCTGGACGATGCTCTTCAATTAATTTCATCGCTTCTTCCCCATTTTGGGCTTCAAGGACGGTGTCTATATTAAAACGTTCCCAATCGGCTAAAAGGAGTATGCCTTCTCTCACATGTATTTCATCATCAATTATGATGGCTTTCATCCTTGCCCTCCTCTCCAACAATAGGAAATTGTAATTGGACCATAAATCCGCCTTCCTCTACATTTTCAATGTGAAAGAGGGGATTCCCTTCATAATACAATTGAATTCTTCGATACACTATTTTTTAAGCCTATACTTTCATCCAGTATCTCTTCATCAATTAAATATCTCCTAATCAATTGAAGGCGCTCTTCAGAAACACCTGTCCCATTATCAATCACTCTGATTTCAATGTTTCCTTCTACCTCAGAGCAATGGATTTCCAGTCTTCCAATTCCTTCTCTCACATCAAAGCCATGCTGGAAATAGTTTTCAATCAGCGGCTGCAAGATCATCTTAGGTACTTTAGCAAATTGAATCTTCTCATCCACATGAAACGTATACTCAAACTGATTCTCAAAACGTTGCTTCTGCAACTGAACATACGCCTTGGCATGATTGATCTCTTTGATTAAGGGAACCATCTCTTCTGAGTGATGAATCCCATACCTCATGATCTTAGAAAGTAACGTAATGAGAGAATAAACTTGTGGAACCTTATGTTTTAAGGCTAAAGTCCCGATTGATTGCAAAGTATTATATAGAAAGTGGGGATTGATTTGCGATTGTAGTACTTTTAATTGGTTATTCTTGTTTTCAATATCTAAACGATACTGTTTAATAATTAAGTTATCTATTTTTTCAATCATGCTTTTAAAACGTTTGCCTAAGAGACCAATTTCATCCCTGCCTAAAGAGTCAAAATCAACACCCATCTTCCCTTCTTCAATACGTTGAATATTACGCAGCAAGACACGGATGGGGGAGGTAATCTTGAATGAAACAAATAAGGTAAAAACAACAACCAAAATAAGAATCATGATTCCAATGGAGATATTTATTTTTGTAACTTCTCGTGCCCCTTTATACAAAACCTCATAGGGAATACGCTTGACTAAGATCCAGCCTCCTAGTGATTCCGATACACGGTCATAAATAATGACTCCATTAAATTCATCATTATTTTTTTCTACGTATCCTTTGACCTCGGAGTTATCTAGGATACTTTGGAACCAAGGTTCTTCTAGCCATTGATCGATCGGTACATTCATATTTGAACCATAAATCATTTCTCCCTCAGGGTTAAGCAAATAAAATTCTTCTTGCCCTGAATGATAAATGCGCCTGCTCATCTCGAGAATTCGATTCGGCTTGATATCAATCGAAAAATAACCCAACAAATCATCATTGGGAACATTAATTAAAGCACGATGGACCGAAATGACCGGTTGATTTCCTGAAGGGTGGTTATAGATGCTGCTATAGCGCCTGATACCATGAGTTGGTTCAATATATAACCGATTCGGGCTGTTGAAAGCCTCATCATAATAGCTCCCCTGAATATCTATATTTCTACTGACAATGACGGTCGATGTTTTGGAGGCATGGATCATTTTCCGGTCATTCTGAGAATACAAATAGACCTGTACTATATTTTCATCGGTATATAGTAGGGTAAGTAGCACACTTTTCACAGTACCCATCGCATCATAATCGGTTTCTTTATAATTTGTTCTTAAAAATGTAAAAAAATCAGGATTATTATAAATGTTTTGGGTTAATTTATCTAACTCAGCTATATAAAATTCTAAATTAAGCTTTCCTTGGCTTAGTAAATTCATATTTTCATGGATGGATTGGGTTTTGAGGGTTTCCGTAGTATGATAATAGGTCAAAAAGATGGATGCCCCAAAAGGAATAACCGTAATGAGTAATAGTAATAAAATTAGTTTATTACGAATACTATGCTGAAACATGCTGTTCACCCTCTCTCCTTGTTCTATTATACCACCGCTTCCATCCAAGGATATAGGCTTCGTTCAATAACTTATGTAACCAGATAAGCAACAATAAACAAGGGGTATCCCCTAAGGACACCCCTTGTTTATTAAAAACTCTTCCCTTTACTTCATGTTATCCCAGATTTCTTGGAAGCGCTTAATCATAGCATCATAATCTGTAAGATTACCAGCAGCATAAGATTGAATCAAGGCTGCAAACTCCTTATTCGCTCCATCTGGCCACATAAACCATGTCCAAGGAATCGTTTTATCTTGCTTAGAATACTCTAGAATATCTTGACCAAGTGCTCCTAAACCTGAAGGATCAATGTTATCAAATGCAGGGATAAAAGCAAACTCTTCTGTGATGTATCTCTTACCTGTTTCAGAACTTACCATCCAATTTAAGAATAGTTTAGCTTCTTCTAGGTTAGGAGAATTCTTATTAATTACCCAGTTGTTCGGAACCCCTACAGGCAAACGATCCGCTGCTGCTTCATCATCAGATATAGAAATCGGCAGGAAGCCATATTAATGTCAGGGTTGATTTGGTAAATCATGTTTTCTGTCCAGTTTCCTTGTTGTAACATCGCTGCTTGACCTGAAGCGAATAAAGTTACTTGCGTATTATAGTCTGTTGTTAATGGCGTTCCACTTGCAAAACCAATTTCAGTATCAAGTACTTTCTTGAAATCTTGGAAAGCTTTGTTTCCAACCATTGTTTCAGAACCATCATATAACCCTTGAATAAATGCCTCTGGATCATCTTGTTGAGCAAAAGCAACATTTAGTAAATGTTGTCCAATAACCCACCACTCAGCATAACCAGCAGAGAAAGCATCAATTCCAGCATCTTTTAATTTTTGAGCGGCTGCTTGTAATTCTGAGATTGTTGTTGGTTTCTCAGTGATTCCTGCTTGCTCAAATAAATCTTTGTTATAAATAAAGCCATATCCCTCAAGGTTAACAGGCATTCCGTAAAGAACCCCATCTTCATCTGTCATAGGTCTTTTACCAATTGGTAAAACATGTGCTGCCCATGGCTCGTTAGAAAGATCAGCTAAATGCTCTTTCCATAATTCTAATTCCTTAAATCCACCATTATTAAAGATATCCGGTTTTTCACCCGCTGCAAACTTTGCTTTTAGTGCAGCACCATAGTCAGCTCCTCCACCTACAGTTTCAAGCTTAACTTTGATGTTTGGATGCTCTTGCTCAAATTCATTAATCATATTTTGAAGATCTTCAGCAATTTCAACTTTGAATTGGAACATGTTCAGCGTAACCACATCACCTTTAGGTGCTGGTGCATCTCCTGTACCTGCATCCGTACCAGGTTGAGCATCTTGCTGTGCTCCACAACCGACGAAAATAGCTGCGACAAGCATGAATACTAAACTAAGCATAAATAACTTTTTCATTCTTTGACCTCCCTTAATATCTTTACAATGTATATTTTTTTGTATCTGTCCTAAGACATCCTAGAACAGATACAAACTTATTAACCTTGATATCATCACTACTTGATTGATCCAGCTGTAATACCTTTAATGATATGCTTTTGCAAGAATAAGAAGAAGATAATAATAGGAGTAATCCCGAGTACAAGTGCCGCAAGACCCATATCCCATTGCTTCGTATACTGTGCAAAAAATGAACTAGTCGCTAATGGAATCGTTCGTAAGCCAGGATCTTGTAAGACAAGTAATGGAAGTAAGAAGTCATTCCAAATCCATAATGTATTCAGAATGATTACAGTCACTGTAATGGGTTTTAAAAGCGGAAATACAATTCGCCAAAAAACACCAAATGTACTGCATCCATCTACAATCGCTGATTCTTCAATCTCAATTGGAATCGATTTCACGAAACCGTGATATAAAAAGAGCGATAGAGAAACCCCAAATCCAAAGTACATCATGACTAATCCTGGAATGCTATTCATAATTCCTAACATGCCACCAAGCTTCATCAGCGGAATCATGACAGTTTGGAATGGGATAACCATAGCTGAAACAAAAACGATAAATAAAATCTTACTAAAGTTGCCCGGAGTTCTAACCATTTTCCAAGCAGCCATTGAGCTAATCACTACGAGTCCAATGTTACTCGCTACTGTAATAATCAGTGAATTTTTAAAGACCTTGGGGAAGTTTAAAATCTCCCATACTTTAAGGTAGTTCGTATACATAAATTCTTTCGGCCATGCTGCTGCATCAATAAGAATGTCAGCAAATGTCTTAAATGAATTAACAAAAACAAAGTAGAAAGGAACAAGAAACAGAAGCGCGACTATAATTCCTATAATCTCTAATATGAATGTTTTTCCTGTATATCTCGGATTCATTATGCTTGTACCTCCCTTTTCTTAGTAATCATAACCTGAACGGTTGTAAATACAGCTACAACTAAGAAAAAGATGATTGACTTCGCCGTTCCTAATCCATAACGGTTATTTTGGAACGCTTCTTGATAGATGTTAATCGCTACAGATTGAGTCGAGTTAAATGGACCTCCACCTGTTAAGCTCAAGTTCATATCAAAGATCTTAAACGCCATAGAAATGGTCAAGAAGAAACAGATTGTGAAGGCTGGAAGAATCAAAGGCATGATAATCTTCGTTAACATCGTCCATCCGCCTGCTCCATCAATCTTAGCAGCTTCGAGCACCGAGGAATCGACTCCCTGTAAGGCTGCGATATAAATAATCATCATGTATCCGCTTACTTGCCAAGCGAAAACGATTACAATTCCCCAAAAAGCTGTCGTCGCATCTCCTAACCAAGGTAGCTTAAACAATCCAATATCCGTAAGGTTTCCGACAGAAGAAAATCCTCTGACGAAAATAAATTGCCAAATGAAACCTAGTAATAATCCCCCAATAACATTAGGAATGAAGAATGCTGTTCTTAATAGGTTTCGCGTCTTTAGCATTTGAGTCAATAAAAGAGCTAATGAAAAACCAATCAAGTTACTGATAACAACAGCTACAAACATAAACTTAGTAGTAAACCAAAAAGAATTATAAAAGTTCGTATCCTTCGTTAAAATCGTAACATAGTTACTTAGACCAACCCAATTCACCTGCGAACTTACTCCATTCCACGAAGTAAAGGAATAGTAAACCCCCATGAAAAAAGGAATAATCTGGGACAATAAGAAGAAAGCAATTGCCGGTCCCACGAAGGCAGCGTAAGTCAGAATCTCTTTCATTCTTTTACTGTTTTTAGAATTGTCTTTTTTGATGTGATCGACTCCACTCGTTGTTTGAGCCATAGCTCATTCACCACCTTATTTGGTAACATCTTAGTTATTTACTGATAATTATAAACTTTTACACCCGAATCAATAAGGGAATAAATTGACGTATTGGGTGAAAAATGTTGATCTTATTCTACAAATAATGATCTTATTCTACAAAATAACTTCCCCTAGATTTCATTATTTATTCTCAAAATATGGTACTATCTTTATTTTAGATCAATGCAAAACAAAAAAAACCTACACGTTACGTGTAGGGAAAATCCTTATTACCACCAGAATCCTCCACCATATCCTCCATAGTAGGGTCTAGGGTATAATGACGCGACTCCAATTAATGTAAGACCTGCGATAGCGGCCAAAGGAACAATAAAGGGGGCAAAGAAGAAGATTTCCGATCCTTTTTCCTTTTTCATGCTGTTATCTGCTTGAACAGCCCCTTTTCTATTTAATTTCTCTCCTTCAACCCCTCTTCCTGCTGCCTCTAAATATACATGTTCTTTGGTTACGCGAGATATTGTACCGCGATAAAAGCGCCCATCCATAGTGCGAATAGCCACTTGCTTGCCCACGTGCTGACAGCAAGTCTGATAATATCTGTGTATCATGAACATCCTCCCTTTCACTCTGAGTCACCTCAAAAAAGTTAAAGCATACACTATATCATATGGATGTTGAACCAAAGGGATTGTACACCTGCACAGAACCGTGAGAAATGGTTCCATGACTAGAAACAGCTCACCCTATCTTGATCCTAGGGCAGCGTCCGTTTTTTTAGTCACTCATTTCTCTTCTACTCATACTATAAACTAAACATATTAATAAGGATGGTTCTTCAATGACTATAAATAATATCTTTGGAATAAGAGTGAATAATGTTTCGAGTAATGGCTCTATTAATTTTGGGAATGTTATTCTTAAGGGGAACTCTGCTAATTCTAAGTCAGTTGGAGGTCAAAGTGTCATAGGAGATTCTATTGGTAGTCAAGCAAATAGCTTTGAGAAAAACCTTGTATCTGATCCTGATCTTATTGATCAACCCCAAAACCAGCTCTAGAGAGGGGGGAGGCACTATGCAAATCAAGATTACTCATATTAGGATAGGAGCTATCAGTAATATTGGTTCTTTAAATATTGGCAAGAACATTCTGTGTAATAATCAGGCTAGTATTCAGGAAGTACCAGGTCCTCCAGAAGAAGCCCCAGTAGATCCTTACACGGCTGAAACACCAGCGATTGGACAACTTTCAATACCTCATGAGTTTCAAAGTCCATATCAACCAGGTATTGGTGGACTCCCTTAATTATATGTATTTTCCGGTTAAAAAGGAGCCTTGCAGGTAGCAGGCTCCTTTTCTACTTTCATTCTAAATTAAACAACTGGTCCAGCTGCTGCTCCAAATAGTCCTCCAGCTCCTACAATCACCAATAGGATAAACAATACAACAATTAGAGCGAAGCCTGCTCCCATTCCAACAGGTGCTACTGGTGCTACTGGTGCACCGCATCCTGGTCCATAACCATAACCCATTCTAATTCCTCCTTTTTAGTGTCTAATCAGCTTTCCTTAGACCTTACACTTTTAACATATGTCGGATGTGTCAGTTAGGTAAGGGGAACAAGAGCGGATTTTTTATATACAGGAACGAACATTTTTTCATCCTTAGATGAACATCTCCCCAATAACAAGCATACGATATTCTACATAAAACATGATTATTAGGAAAAGAGGATAAGAAGATGATCCCATTAAAAAATAATATTAATTTTGTGATGGTAAACAATCTTTCGAGTAACGGTTCGCTTAATTTTGGAAATGAAATTCACAAAGGACACTCTGCTAATGCGCAGTCAGTAGGGGGACAGACTTTAATAGGAAATCGAGTAGCCAACATCAACACAGATTTTGAACTAAATATTGTAGCCGACCCCGATGTAGTAGATCAACCTCAGTATCAATTATAGGCTCCCTAGATAAAAAGAGTTTTCGATCATCATTTTTGTCTAAAAATTTTTAAAAATTTTAATAACTTACCGTAGACTAGCCCTGCTCTAATTTGGTAGTATTATCTGAAAAAGGAGTGTGGGAGAAATGAAGAGAGAAAACCATACATATAACTTCAATGCCGGTCCCTCCGCTTTACCATTCGAAGTCTTAGTACAAGCTCAAGAGGAATTCCTTGATTACAAGCAAAGCGGAATGTCTATTATGGAAATGAGCCATCGAGGAGCCATCTATGAAGAGGTTCATAATCAAGCGATTGCTCTGATCAAGGAACTATGGCAAATTCCAGAGGATTATCATATCCTCTTTTTACAAGGTGGAGCCAGCCTGCAATTTAGCATGATCCCAATGAATTTTCTGAAAGCAGGTTCACCAGCAAGCTATGTCTTAACAGGAAGCTGGTCAGAAAAAGCGCTGAAAGAAGCAAAACTATTAGGAGAAACGACAATTGCGGGTTCAACCAAAGAAGAGAAATATCGTCGTATTCCAAGCTTACATGAGTTGTCTATTCCTGAGAATTCCTCCTATCTTCATATCACTTCTAATAACACCATATACGGCACACAATGGATGGCATTTCCGGATACAGGAGATATCCCATTAATCGCCGATATGTCTAGTGATATCCTATGTAAGCCTATAGATGTAAGTAAATTTTCATTGATCTATGCTGGAGCGCAAAAAAACCTTGGACCTTCTGGTGTCACTATGGTCATTATCAAAAAAGAACTATTGGAAAAAGCTACGCCATCCCTTCCAACCATGTTAAGCTATGGAACCTATGCTGAGAATAACTCACTTTACAACACACCTCCTACATTTGGAATCTATATGTTGAAGCTTGTGATGGAATGGGTCAAAAATAAAGGCGGAGTTAGCGCCATTCATCGTCAAAACATAGAAAAGGCCCAGTTGATTTATGAAACGATCGACCAAAGCTATGGTTTCTATCAAGGACATGCTGAGCTAGGAAGCCGTTCCCTTATGAATATTACATTTACGTTGAACACACCTGAATTAGAGAAGAAATTCTTAGATGAAGCCAAAAAAGAGGGATTTGTGGGTTTAAATGGTCACCGTTCAGTCGGAGGCTGTAGAGCTTCAACCTATAATGCCCTTCCTATAGAGAGCTGTCAGGCATTGAAAAGCTTTATGACTCGCTTTCGCGAACAAAACAGCTAGTATATTATGTAAAAAAATAAGCACTTCCTTCTAGGAAAAGAGGACCAATTTATTAAATTGATCCTCTTTTGTCATATTTTCTGACCTTTTTATCTTGAAAATACCCCCTAAATACTTATATACTATTATCTTAAAGATAAATACAATTAGAAAAAAATGTATTTTAAAAAAGAGAAAAGAATTAGAGAAAGAAAATTATTGGGGGAAATTACTGTGTTAGTAGGGTTGTCTTTTATTGTTTATTCACCATACTTAGCCGTGCTAAGCTTGGTACTATTTTTGTATTCTTTTAGAAAAAATGTGAAGGCACTAGAGCTCAAGACTCCTTGGACATTGGGGATCTTTGTTTTATTCTTTTGGGCTCTTATTGTCGGTGTATTAAACCAGAGCCTGCATTCTACCTTGGCTGCTTTTCTTTTATTAGGCTTTGCCTTGCTCAGTCTGTACTTTCAAGAAACCATGAACCAAACGACCAAAATCGAAAATTGGTTTTTACTCTTATTTACCCTTTCTATTGGCTCTGCTCTCATTGGAGTATTAGCGAAGTTCAACATCATTACTTATGATCCTGCATGGTGGAAGTATCTCCTTGGTACTCGTTCTATTGTAGATATTGGAGAGCCTCATCGAATTGCCGGCACATTTAACAATCCAAATATTGCCGGAGCTTACTATGCCATCATGGTTCTTGTAGGAGTCTATTTCTTTAAACGAAGATCCGGAGTGCAAAAAGGATTAATTGGATTGGCTCTTCTTCTGTTTGTTTGCGTATTATTATGGACAGAATCAAGAGGCGCTATGATCGGACTATTTGTAGGGTTTATTTTTTACTTCTATTTCTCAGGTCACAAGAAAAAAATGCTTGGACTTATGTTTACTCTATTAGGATGTATAGCCTTGATGCTGCACCAACCAGATTGGTTTCCACGTGGAGATATTCTTTTCTCTTCGATGCAAGATCGTCAGGCAATCTGGCTCAATTGCTTTAAGTTATTTATGGAGAAACCACATACAGGCTGGGGATTATTTGGAATCTATTATGCGGATACAAGTATTTATAACTACTTGAGAGTTTTTCACGCTCATAATATTCCTCTCTCCATCATGACGATGCTGGGTGTCGGAGGATTAGCGATTTTTAGTTGGATTTTTTGGAATCTCTTTCAGGACATTCGCTATCTCTACCAACAAAATTGCCCTGTAATCCCGCTACTAAGTGGACTTCTAGGGATCATTTTAGGGCAAGGAATTGTGGACTTTATTATCATGAGCCCGCAAATTGGTATTTTGCTAGTCGCTAATTCTGCTTTTATTAGCACACTCGCTTATGCGTATCGTAGCAGTACACTAAAGGAGCAGAAACTTGCACTCTCTCCTAGATATTTAGCTAGTAAACGAACGTCATCACGTTAATTGCAAAGATTCAAAGTGGTGGAACGATAAAGAAGAGCAGATTACATATGGTCTGCTCTTTTTCTTTATCTATTCCACAGAATCCTGAATTTCTACATTATATCCATTCTTTTTAAGTTTGGGGAATAGTTGTACTTGTAAGATACCCCGACGATACTGAGCATTGACCTTCTTAGTATTCACGCTCTCTGGAAGGGGAATACGCTTTTCAAAATCTCCCGCATAAAGCTGGCCATGTACTAAATCCAAATGATCATAATCGAATGAAATATTCCCTTTGACTACCAACTCCTGGTCCTTCACGAAGAGCTTTACAGATTTGATATCACGAATATACGGTAGGTTAATTAAAACAATCAGCTCCGAAGGTCCCCTATATAAATTGTATTTAGGTTCAATGGTAGATTTGTGATCCCCTCCCTGCTCTCCTTGATCCATAAATCCTTGAAAAAAATCTCGTCCTAGTATTTGTTCAGCAAAAGCTTTCCATTGATTAATATCCACCTGATTATCGCGCATGATGAACCTCCATAGCTAAACTTACATACCCTATTTTATGAGCCCAACTCTTTAATGGTGATTATTTAGCGTGAGGTGATAACATGTACTATAACTATGAATTTTTCCAACAACTTGAACAGAGGTTATTCCAGTTAGAACAGAGCAATCAGAAGCTAACCCAGGAAAATGAGAACTTAAAGCAGAAAGTGGATGCCATTAAACCTATTCACATTGAAAACATTAATTATAAAATTCAAGAACTTGTAGTTAGGGAGCTAAAAGGAACATTAAATATCGGCATGAGTGGGATTACAGATCCAAAAGAGCTAAGCAAGTGGATACAAGAGGAAGATCCTCAAGAAGAATATGGAGAAGAAGTACATTTACAGGATATGAGCCACAGCCAGCATGAATAATCGCTCCAAAAATATTTATCTGCTCATCAATTTTATGATACACTAGGGAATAGATTTTATTTGAAATAGAGAGGGTTATGAGAATTGATCAAGTCAGAGGTTCAAAAACGAAAAACATTTGCTATTATATCTCACCCAGACGCAGGTAAAACAACATTGACAGAGAAACTCCTTTTATTTGGTGGAGCGATTCGCGAAGCAGGAATGGTAAAAGGAAAAAAGAATAAAAAATTCGCCACTTCCGACTGGATGGAAATCGAAAAACAACGTGGGATCTCTGTCACATCCAGTGTCATGGAGTTTGAATATGACGGATACCGAATCAATATACTAGATACACCTGGTCACGAAGACTTTAGTGAAGACACCTACCGTACTTTAACAGCTGCCGATAGCGCCGCGATGTTAATTGATGGAGCAAAAGGGGTTGAAGCACAAACCAAAAAACTATTTGAAGTATGTAGTATGCGAGGCATCCCGATCTTCACTTTTATCAATAAAATGGATCGTGAAACAAGAGACCCGTTCGAACTTATGGAGGAGCTTGAAGAAATACTTGGAATGCGTTCGTATCCGATGAATTGGCCTATTGGCTCAGGCATTGACTTCCAAGGGATTTATGACCGAAAGCATCAGCTTGTTGAACTATTTGATGCGAGTAATCCCGTAGAAGTGACAGTCCATAGGGTCCAAGGCATAGAGGATGCCAAACTGACTGAGTTATTAGGAGAAACAGCACATCAAAAGCTAAAGGAAGATATTGAATTATTAGATGTTGCTGGAGATGAGTTCGATGAAGAACGGATCAAGAATGGTGATCTTACCCCTATTTTTTTCGGAAGTGCGATCTCTAATTTTGGTGTTCAAAGCTTCTTAGAGCATTTTCTCACGATGGCTCCTGCTCCCATGGGTAGAAAAAGCAATGAAGGCTACATTGAGCCAACGTCACCTCATTTTTCAGGATATATTTTTAAAATACAAGCGAATATGAATCCTGCTCACCGGGATCGCATTGCCTTCCTACGCATTTGTTCTGGTAAATTTGAACGTGGCATGAGTGTCAAACACCCTCGTTTAGGCAAAAGCATTAAATTATCTCAGCCTCAGCAATTTCTTGCGCAAGAGAGAGCTATGGTGGAAGACGCCTATGCGGGTGATATCATCGGTTTATTTGATCCAGGTCTATTTCAGATTGGAGATACCTTATGTGAGGGCAAAGAAATGGTCTATGATGAAATGCCTCATTTCTCACCTGAGCATTTTGCCAAAGTATCCATCAAAAACGCCCTAAAGAAAAAGCAATTTCTTAAAGGATTGCAGCAACTTACTGAAGAAGGAACGGTTCAGGTATTTGAAACGGTAAATGGATTAGAAGAAATGATTCTTGGTGTAGTTGGAGAGCTGCAATTTGAAGTCTTTGAATATAGAATGCAGCATGAGTACGGAGTCGATATCCTCTTTCAGCGCTTGAGCTACCAATTGGCACGCTGGGTGGAAGGAGAAGAGTATAAGGCTGAGCATTTTAACTTAACGAACTCTAGACCCGTTAAGGATAAATACGATCGCCCTGTTGTCCTATTTGAAAACGAATTTACTCTGCGGTGGGCTGTAGAACGAAATCCAAATTTAACCTTCTTGAGTCACGCAAAAAGATAGTGTCACTCTGAGGGGATAGATTTCAGTCAGAACACACTAAAAGAATATGATACACAGGAAGTATCCCCAAAAAACACAGCAAAAAGACAAACACGTGTAAAGGAGTCTCTTAAACTGTACCCTTTGTGTTTGTCTTTTTTATCTTCTATCTCTGTTGTCTTTCTATCTTCGTCTGTTAAGTATAGGTCTTTCCAGAGAACGCAAATCTTCTTCAATGCCCATCATTTTCTGCTCAACCATCTCTCTAGCATCCTTTACACCTTGATTATAGAAGGAGGGTCCTATTTCCTTCATGACAAAATCAAGAAGGTTTTCTGCGGCTAGATCGCCAATTTCTTCAGAACGTTCGTTATAAAAATATTCCTTTATCTCTTCGATGAGTTGATCTTTATTCTCTTTCGGGATTCTAATGTGCATCAGCTCTCCCCTACCTTTTATAAGGATTCTAGACTATCACCTACTACGTAAACACAACTGTTTTATTATCGTGTACAATCACTCTGTCTTCTAGATGCCATGTAACTGCGCGAGCAAGGACAACCCTTTCAATATATCTCCCCATTCGTTTAAGGTCATTGGCATCATGCTGATGATTCACTCGTTGAATATCTTGTTCAATAATTGGTCCTTCATCTAAATCATTGGTGACGTAATGAGAAGTGGCTCCAATTAACTTCACTCCCCTGTCATAAGCACGCTCATAAGGTCTTGCCCCAATAAAGGCTGGTAGGAAGGAATGATGAATGTTGATGATTCGACTTGGATAATGTTCGACGAAGGAAGGAGATAATATCTGCATATACCTTGCCAGAACAATGAAATCAACTTGATCGCTCATCAAGCGATGTTGCTCCTGTTCTGCCTCCTGTTTCGTATCCTTCGTTACTGGTATGTAATGATAAGGAATGTTAAGGTCTTCTACAGTACTTCTTAAATCCTCATGATTACTGATGACCATAGCAATTTCAGCAGGTAAATCTCCTGCTTGCCACTGCCAGAGAAGTTCCAATAAGCAGTGCTCCTGCTGAGAAACAAAAATAGCCATTCGTTTTAAACGATTTGCTAAGGAGATTCTCCATCTCATATCGAACCGATCCGCAATTCGAGTAAATTCTTCATATAGATTGGTTGCCTGCGCAGAAAGATCTGGCAGATCAAATTCAACTCTCATAAAGAACAGTCCACCCTCTGGATCTGTAGTGTATTGATCCGATTGTACAATATTTGCTCCTTTTAAATGTAGAAAGTTGGATACCGCTGCAACAATCCCTGGTTGGTCAGGGCAGCTGATGAGGAGCCTTCCCCGATTTTTATTTTTTTCTAAAAATGTGTCTAATTTGTTGCTTTTAAAATTCTTCATGGTTACCTCCGAGTACTTTCAGAAATCTTAGAGTATTATATCACATATAAAAACTTATTCAATCTACAACATGCTATAATAAATGAATAAACTAAATATATTTAAGAACAAAATCAAAAACCGCTCACCTAGAAAAAAGGAGGTTCCGGCATGCTAAACAAAGAAGAACGTGAAGGAGTCTACAAAGCCATTAAAGGTCGACGAGACATTCGATCCTTTCTTCCTGATCCGATCTCACCTGAAAAGCTGGAAAATATACTAAAGGCGGCTCACCACGGACCTTCTGTTGGCTATATGCAGCCTTGGGATTTTATTATTATTACATCTGCTGAACAGAAAAAAGCTTTAGCTAAGATTTGTGAAAAAGAAGTAAAAGCCTTAGCTATTCATTATGAAGACGAAAAAAAAACCAAATTCCTTTCGTTGAAGCTGGAAGGTATACAGGAAGCCCCTGTCACCATTTGTATCACTTGTGACCCCACACGAGGAGGAAATCACGTCCTTGGACGAAATTCCATTCCCGAAACAGACATCCTATCCGTTGCCTGTGGGATACAAAATATGTGGCTTAGTGCCTATGCTGAAGGAATTGCCATGGGCTGGGTCAGCTTCTATAAGAAAGCGGATGTACGTGAGCTTCTGAAAATCCCTTATCATATTGATCCTATTGCTTTAGTGTCACTGGGTTACACTGAGCATTATCCTGCAAGACCCATTCTTGAAGAGGAGAAATGGGAGAAAAAACGTCCGTTTGAAGATACTCTCCACTATGGTGAATGGTAAGAGGAAGAGATAGTAGCCATTCCATATTATACAGGTATAGAAATGAGCTAAATTCCACATATTAATGAATGATGGACGTACTAACAGTGAGTTCCATATAATTTAATTTTTTTGGAGGTTTAGTAACTATGCAAACGGGTACAGTTAAATGGTTTAACGCAGACAAAGGATTTGGATTTATTGAAGTGGAAGGCGGAAATGATGTCTTTGTACATTATACAGCGATCGAAGGAGATGGATTTAAGTCATTAGAGGAAGGGCAAAGGGTTCAGTTCGAAGTAACCGAAGGACAACGTGGTCCTCAAGCTGAACGTGTCGTAAAGCTGTAATAAGCCAATTGTCTTGAAAAGAGAAGAGACTGACTACACAGGATTCTTGTATGAAAGATCCTGATGAGTCAGTCTTTTTTATGCCTTCTCCAAGGAATACTTAGCGAGTTCCAGATGAAATTCTGATTTGTCCTTGATGCCCTTGATCGATTTGACCATTCATATGGAGAGTACTATTTAAAAAATGAATACAAAAATGACCATTGTAATTATTATTATGAATGTATTGGACTCCATGTGGCATGGAATGCATTGATGCCGCTAAGCGTCGTCCATCCACTTCTACAATAATAGCTCTAGCCTGCCATGAATAGCTCCCTCCCCATATTTCCCTCATGATCTGAGCATCTTGAGCGGTTAATGGCTCACTATCTGCATGATTGGCTCCTACGGTTCGTTTAACATGAAAGGAGCGTCCCGTGGCAAAGTCAGTGACTCTCGCCGTTTTCCCAATTGTAAAGACGTACTGAGCTTCTGTCCACCAATCTAACAATTCTCCGTGTCGTGCACTGACTACTGGCTTAATGGGAATATGGTAGACAGGAATTCTAAGAGCTTGTCCAATCATGAGAATGGACTGTGTTGTTAGCTGATTTTCTCTTAATAATTCACTCATCGGAATTCCATATCGAACACTTAGATCCCAAGCATTATCCCCCCGTTGAACAACATGAGTTGTATACGTAACTGACCTTTCTCCTGCTTGAGCCGTTTGGGTGAGTGCCTGCACTGGGCTAGGTGGAGGAATGAGTAAAGTTTGTCCGACTAGAATCCTATCTCCTGTTAACGAATTATATTCTTTAAGCTCATCAACACTTGTCTGAAATTGATTAGCTATACTCCATAATGAATCACCCAAAACCACGTGATATTCAATCGGCTGAGGCGTTGTAATTTGAACGGTTCGTGACGAAGCATCCCAGTGAACCTCTAGACCCATAGTTTCGCTTAAAAAGCGAATGGGTACATAAGTGGAACCCTGAATAATTTGTGATGCCGGGATAGCAACCTGCTTTCCATTTACCAGCGCAATGGTCGCTCCAATGGTAAAAACAATGCGCACATCATCCTTTACAATCTCAACACTCCGTTCTCTCCCATTCCAGGCAACAGAAGCACCCAATGCTTCCGAAACCCCTCTTATTGGAATGAAGGTACTTCCATTAATAATTATAGGCTGAGGATGGAATGTTTGTGTTATGCCATCAATGGTGATGGTTATAGCTTGGTTTGTGCTAGCAGATGCCGTTGTGGTTTGAAGGGACACTTTTTGAGGGATTCGTACCACTTGTCCGATTTGCAACGTATCTCCCGAGAGGTTATTTAAGCTTCTTATCTCTTCTATCGACACCTGATACTGTTTTGCTAACAAAAACAACGTATCCCCTGCCACCACGGTATGAGGAATAAAAGCAACTTCATTGGCAGGGATTCGCATTGTATTTGCCATTTGCTCACTTGCTTCCACCGTTTTCTCTTTGCCTGCAAAGGAAATAGTGGATACAAGCATGGTTCCTAACATGATTTTTGCCATCGTAATTCTTGCTCGAGGGAATTTCTCCTCAATAATTTGTACTGCTTCTCTTTCCATTTGTTCCTGTGTACGATCATTAATTTGGGTACTATTTAGACCAAATTCATGAGAAAACTCAACGAATTCTTGTTTAAGATAAAGAATGACAATCTGCTTTCCATTCTCATGGACCAACTGATACTTGTCAAATACGCTGAACATGGTTGACCTCCTAGATGCCCTGATTCTACATTTATGCAGTTTTAGTATACCCATAGAGCGTCAACAACATTTGCATAATATACTTACCATTCGTTCATATTAAGCTTAGATTCATAAAGCAACAAATAAAGAGTAAAAGGAGGGAGCTAGCTTGTTTAAACGATTTACCTTTTGGTTAACCTTGTTGGCAGTCGTCAGTTCTGTAGTCCATTTTTTAGGATTTGACCGCGATCATGTACTCTTTTTAACTGTCAGCGTTCCTGCATGGTTTATTGGTTTGTTTGCTGATCTTCGAGCGCTTAATGTTGGCTTTTTATATGTTATTACCATTTTATTTTGGTTTGTGTTTGGGTATTTATGTGACCGTCTATTACAAAGAAGGGTACGGAATTCCTAATCACTCGATCAGGGATTCATTCCATCACATAGAAAAACCTCAGCTCTCATATCTTAGCTGAGGTTCATTTGGTTCATTACATTGCTACAGAGGAAGAAAATTACACTTTAAATCTCTTAATGGTATCGTGTAATTCCTGCGCCATCGTACATAATACTTCAGCCGATGAAGTTATTTCTTCCATAGATGCCATAGTTTCTTCAGTCGAAGCAGCAACGGTTTCCGAATTCGCTGACGTTTCTTTAGACACTCTTGACGCTTCTTCAATCGTAGAAGCAACCTGTTGGGCTCCAGCAGACATTTGTTGAGCTACTGCTGAGATTTCTTGAATTTGTTCAGTCACACTCTCTACTTCCGTCACGATACTAGAGAAGATTTGCCCCGAATCTTTCACGATATTCGAGCCTCTATGCATCTCTTGAGCCACTCCATTCATCGATTCAACCGCTTTTTGAGTATCTTGTTGAATACCTATGATCAGCTCCGTAATTTGAATCGCAGATTGCTTTGATTGCTCAGCTAATTTCTTTACCTCGTCTGCCACAACAGCAAACCCTCTGCCATGTTCACCTGCTCTTGCTGCTTCAATCGCAGCATTTAAGGCGAGTAGATTCGTTTGTTCTGAAATATCCGTTATGACTTGAACAATTTCACCTATCTCTTGAGAACGCTGACCTAGAAGCTTGATCACTTCTGAGGAATCATTCACTAGCGAATTAATAGAAGTCATCTTATGAACCGCCGTTTGAATCGATTCATTTCCCTTTTTAGCACGATTCGATGTTTCAAGTGAGGTGAAGTGCACTTGACTTGAGTTCTCCGCAATATTTTCAATTCCCAAAGCCATTTCTTCCATCGATTTTGAACTTTCTTGTGTTCCCCTCATAGTCAGCTCCGTACCACTTGAGACTTCCTGAATAGCAATGGCAACTTGCTGTGTAGCTTGACTCGTTTCTTCAGCACTTGCTGATAGTTGATCAGAGGAAGCCGCGACCTGCTCGGAGGTTTCACTTACTTGGTTGATCAACTCTCTTAGATTTGTTGTCATTTGATTAACTGAATCGGTTAACCTACCAATTTCATCCTTAGATTTTGTTCTCATTGCCTCTCCAGATAAATCTCCACTTGCAATCATTTCAACCTTTTTGACTACTCGCAGGATGGGGTCACTTATCATTTTAGCAAGGATAAATGAGATCACGATGCTGATTATAATGGATAGGATAGGGAGAATAATACTCAATATCTTCAGAAGGTCTCCGCTCTTTAACACCATTTGTCCGCTCTCTTGAATTTTCATTTCACTCTCGCTTGCTAATTTATAAAACCCATCCATAATCGCTCTAGAAACAGGGGTAATTTCTTGCTGGAGGGTCAGTAGAGCAAGCTCAGTATTTCCACGGTCGTAGGCTTCAAATACCTTTTTTTCAACCGTTTGCCTCCAATCAATACTTAAATCATTTAAGATCTTAAGTTGTTCAGAATTAGAGGACGACATTAGACGCTCTTGCAGCTCCAGACTTTCCTGGCTGTATTGATCAAACAATGCCCTTTCAACCGGATCACCGTTTAAGACATATCCTCTAGCTGAAGAAACTCGCTGAGACATATTATAGCTCAACTTTTGTTCCATCATTAACAATTCAAGATCACGTTCAATGATTTCTTCCACTTTCGAATGAAAAGAATTCACCATGACAAATAAAGATGCTCCCATGATTAGCATGATCACTAATACAACAGCAAAACCAGAAAGAATTTTTAACCTTAAACTTTTCATGCTGCCTCCACCCTTTGTTTTTATTCGTACGTTTTTCTCTTTATATCGTACAATTATATATCGGTAAAAGCTCCTTACACTTTGACTATAAGGCGGGCACAGCTTTAACGAAAAAACAATTAATGATAGATTTCTCCTTTCCATGAATATTTTTGTAACAGCTCTACATCAATACTAACTCCTATACCTATCCCAGTGGGAACCCGCACTTTTCCTGCTGAAGGTTGGAGAGGGATCAGTCGATTAAAGGGGTTTTCCATTACATCCCATTCGATCGGCTCTATATCCTCTTCGTTCATCTTGCTCCAAGGAACTAAGCATGCTTGCGCAAAAATGGCATAGAGTCTGGATAAGATGCCATCGAAACTATGAGGAGACACTTTGATTCCAAATGTACGCGCTAGCTGTAGTGAGTGTCTATACTCTTCTATTCCCCCTAGGTGCATCGGATCGGGTTGCAGAATGTCGAGGGCTCCTTGCTGTAAGAGAGGTAAGACCTCCTTCACACTTTTCTTATTTTCTCCACCTGCAATAGGAATGGTTGATTTCATTCTTAATAGCTGATAATCATTGATTTGGTTCATGGGCATAGGCTCTTCAAACCAGAGGATTGGATGAGAGGATTCTAGAATTTTTATCCATTGAAAGGTAGTAGAAAGGTCATAGCTTTCATTGCCATCTATCGCCATACCGACAGTATCTTCCGTTACATCAAATAAGGCACGCAGGTGCTGTAGATCCTCTTTTTCTGTCTTCCCCCCTATTTTCACTTTGATTTTGTTATATCCTTCAGCCATAACCTCTTGAACCAGTTGAACCGAGCTCTTGATCCACTCATCACTAGGGGAATAGGATTGGAAGGAGGCATAGATTGGTACGGCATTTCTATAAGAACCTCCCCAGAGATCACAGACTGAAAGCTGTGCTTTTCGAGCAAGGATTTCGGTCAGAGCCATACTGACCCCTGCCGCTATTCTCTGATTCCACTTCTTAATTGTATTCACTAACTTCAGATGATTTGTGGCATCCCTGCCAAGCAAAAAGGGAATGATTCTTTCTCGAAACCCTTTATCTAAGGTGGGAAGCCAATCAACAACCTCCCCCCACCCTTCTAATCCTGATTCTGTTATGATCCGAAACATAAAGGAAGTTCGATAATTTTTATATCCATTTGCATCTCCGTAGGGTTGAGTAAGAGGCGCGTAAAGAGGGTATGTTTCAATTCTTGTGATATTCATCAAATACCTCGTTGCACCTTCGGTTAATACCGATGGAATTCCTCAGGAGTATCATAGTCAAGTTCATTATCCACGTAATAATTCATTTTTCCCTCTAGTGGAAGCCCTTCTGTTAATTGGATAAAGTCATTAATAAATTGGGTGACAGATCCATCTGTTCGTTCTCTTGCCTTTTGCACATAAGGAAGGTTGCGTTCATCCATCATCACCTTCATATCAAAGTGCTTGTTTATGAGCTCTACTAGAGATTCCAGCATATTTTCTTGAGTTTTCATTAAAAACACTCCATTCTTATTTTCTATTCAAAAAAGTAGGAGATACTTGTAATAAAATAACCTAAATCGCTTTATTCTATTACTAAGCTGGTGAATACTTTTGACAAACACACGGTTAGAATGTGATAAATGAATCTTGATAGGTCATACGAAAGAGCCGTATACAAGGAGGAATCTTAATGCTACAAACCGATATCCTTATTTGGATAACTAGCCTGCAAAGCTCATTTTTCGATTCGCTAGCAGGTATCTTAACCTTTATGGGAAATGAAGATTTTTATTTTCTTATTTTGCCTCTTATTTATTGGTGTTTCTCTAAAGAAATTGGATTCAGATTACTCTATGTTTCAGGATTCTCTATGTACATGAACTCCTTGCTGAAAATAAAAGTTGCCGTTTCGCGTCCGGTTGGAGTTGAAGGTGTCCATTCTATTTTTATTGAATCCGCCTCAGTTGGAAGTCATTACCCACATGATTCATTCCCCAGTGGGCATGCACAAGGTTCAACGACACTATGGGGCTACCTTGCATACCGCTTACACCATCCTCTTATGTGGATGATTGCCCTTCTTTTGATTATTAGCATTTCGTTATCTCGAATCTATACTGGGCTGCATTGGCCCACTGATGTACTTGGGGGTATCTTACTGGCGGTTCTGCTATTAGTTATTTCGATTAAAATTGACTGCCTTGTTTCCAAGCAATCTCTTCAAATCAAATGGGTCCTAGCTCTCGTCTTCCCTTTCCTTCTAGCCTTCCTTTTTCCGCATGACGAAGGATTGAAATTCAGCGGCTTTCTATTGGGTGTAGGTATTGCTTATTTATTAGAAGCTAGATATGTTCGATTTGAAACGAGCCCTCAGCTCTGGAAAATGCCCATTATCTACTTCCTCGGACTGGCAGGAATGCTTGCTCTACAATTAGGTCTAAAAATAATCCTTCCAGCTATCCCACTCTCGGATTTCCTCCGGTATGGGGCGATCGGTTTGTGGGGTGTCTTTCTTGCTCCATGGCTTTTCGTGAAATGCAAACTTTTTTCTACTTCCACAATGAAACAAGATCCTACACAACCACCTGTTTCCCTATAAAAAAATATTGACAAAAAACGACACTCTGTCTATAAGTGTGTCGTTTTTTTGCGGTCTAAAAATGTTATTTACCCTCTCTATGTTTTCTCTTTTTTTTCTACTTTCCCTCGTCCATTACACTCCGAACATTTCATAATCACAGCGCCTCCACAAGTAGCACATCCTGGACCAAACAGAAAGTAATAGCTTTCTTCCGTACATTCTGGACAGTCTATGGTTCCTAGCCCTTCACACTTTTTGCATTCCTCCACTTTGTCCTCATCCCCTCTCCTCTGGATGCCCCATAAGTAACCTATGCTTTTAGTGAATAAGATGCTTCTAAGTATAGGAGAATATAAAGTAGACTAACCATCAGATGGAGTTTTTACTCCATCTGATGGTTAGTCGCCCTTAACTGGTTCTTAGCGTCGGTTATCTCCCTCCTATAATGGAGGGAGTCTTACCGACGGTTAGAACGGGATAAAGGAAAAGAAGGAGGTTTTTCTATGAAAAAAGAACGTCAAGATAACATGAAATTAAGCTATGAATCAGATGGAAAAATGGGCAAAAAAACGACTAAAGAACGGGATAATAAGCAACCTGCCAAGAAGGAAGAACCCTTCTTTAATACCACACAAAGCAGTGAATAAAGTAGTTTTTTGACTGCAATTGTCGAAAGGATTTCCTTGGATTTTTAGAGGATTTTTTACACCTGAAAAGAATATGTTGAAGTATAGGATTTTCCTTAGGGTGGTGAATAGTCATTTTGAACAGCCAGGGAATAAAACGAATGGTGATAAATTCAGTGGTTGATTTATGCAAAGAACGGTTTGAACATTCTCGGACGATGAACATTATTGTGGACCATACGGGGAAAATCAGATATATTAATTCGTCTGGAGCTATGAATCTCGGTCTTAATCAAGTCGATCTATTCGGAAGTAGTATCTATTCGATCACACATGAAGAGGACTGCCATAAATTAGAGATCGCCTTACAATCCTTGACTGAACAAACAATCAAGTGCATAGAGTGGAAGGATCGTAAGACTATTGCAAGAAAAGGATTTCGGACTTTCCATAATGAGGCTCAGCAAATCAAAATCCATCATGAAACCTTTTGTCTTATCCGTTCGAGCCTCATCAATGATCACAAACCAATTTATGCTAAAAAAAGAGTAAAACAACGCAGTCAAGATAAGCTGTTAAGTAACTACAAAGCCTTTTTTGACCATTACCCTGATCCAGTTTATTCTCTCGATAGGATTGGTCTTTTTACTTATGTCAATCGTTCTTTTACTGATTATACGGGATATTCGAGTGATGAACTGATTAATCAACATTTCATTAAATTGGTAGAACCTAAATACCTTGAGCTTACCCGGTCCTACTTTGAGCGTGTAAAAAAAGGAGAATCCCTCCAATACAGTATACACGTGAAATTAAAAGAAGGACGTTTAATTGAAGTAGATATTACAAGTGTACCTATTGTCGTTAAGGGGGAAGTTATAGCTATTTACTGTATCGCCAAGGATGTCACGATCATCAATCAAAAAAAGGAACAGTTACGTCAAATAGAAGAACGCTATCAATTAATTGAAAAAAATTCATTTGACATGATTTCAAAAAATACGAAGGATGGAAAATTCACTTATGTTTCCCCAGCATCTTATGACCTTCTCGGTTATAAGCCTTTTGAAATGTACGGAAAAAATGCCTGTGATTATATTCACCCAGAAGATGCCACTTCAATAAGGAAAAAAATTTGTTCCCTGGGAACCGCTCGTGATAAGTATACGTACCGGATTAGGAAAAAGGATGGAACTTATACTTGGTTTGAATCCATGATTACCTTATTACAAACCCCTCCAAATCAGCCAGATGAATACTTGAGTATCTCAAGGGATATTTCAGAACGAAAGAAGTCAGAAGAAATTCTAGAGGAGAGCAACCAGCGTTATCGCAGGTTAATCCACAACTCTCTAGATACGATTGCGATTATTGCGGATCATAAGTTTGTCTTTATTAATGACTCAGGTGTAAAAATGTTTGAAGCAGACAACTATACTGATATTCATGGTAGAAACCTGTATGATTTTCTCTATCCTGAATATCACGAAATCTGTAGACAACGAGTGAAGCATGTCTTAGAGCATCAAGAACCCGTTGACTTAATTGAACAGGAATGGTTCACCTTAAAAGGAAAAACTCTTTACACAGAAGTGATTGGTTTACCTACAGCCTACTTAAACCAACCTGCTGTTCAGATCATTATTCGAGACATTACCGAACGAAAAAAGGCAGAAGAAATCATGCTTCAATCAGAAAAACTCTCCATTGCAGGTCAACTTGCAGCCGGAGTAGCACATGAGATTCGCAATCCGTTAACTTCACTAAAGGGATTTATCCAACTAATGGAATCTGGATCAAACGATAAACAAATTTATTATGATATTATGCGCTCGGAATTAAATCGGATTGAATTAATCCTAAGCGAATTACTCATGCTTTCTAAGCCTCAGGCACATAATTACAGAAGTATGGATATTCGCGGGCTAATTCAACATGTCGTTACCCTCTTAGATACTCAAGCCATTATTAATAATGTGCAAATCATAAGTACCTTCTGTAGTGAGCCTTTGATCATTAATTGTGATGAAAACCAAATCAAACAGGTTTTTATCAACTTTCTAAAAAATTCAATTGAAGCCATGCCCAAAGGGGGAACCGTTTCGATTGACGCAAGACGCGAAGGGGAATACTCGGTTATCCGTCTAACTGATGAAGGATGTGGTATACCTGAAGAGATTATTGATAAAATTGGACAACCCTTCTATACCACCAAAGAAAAGGGAACTGGGCTAGGAATGATGGTAAGCTATAATATCATCGAAAATCATAATGGCAAAATTGATGTACAAAGCGAAGTAAATAAAGGGACAATGTTTACCGTCTATATTCCCATTAGTGACACCCCAGAATCTTAATAAGTATATGTCTAGGATTTAACTAGTACATGTCAACAGCCCTACATAAGTTCTATGTAGGGCTGCCTGACTATTCTTCCTCATCTTCACCAAAATAATCTACTCCAATAATGCCTCGATCTCCAAAAATGGACGTCACATGAGCATCATCCAGAAAAGATTCATAACGGTTATGATCTTCATTCACTCCAATATAGTTTCCTTCTATATCTGTAATGATAAACCCTTCTACTTCCTCCACATATCCCACTGGCTCGTCTGACTCTATAAACATGTCGTTATAACTTAATTTCGCTTGATCTGCAAAATCTGAAGGGGTTTCTGATGTTCCATATCTCGCTACACTCTGCCAACTATCCTCAGCATCAAATAATGTAGCATCTTTTTCATCATATTCAAATTCTCCAAAAGGAGGTCTTAACACATCTTCTTCTACAGGCCTTTTGCGGGAAATACTTTGTTCTTGGGCATGCTCAATGCAGCGTTTAGTCGTTGGTAATGCCTCCAAGCGCTCGAATGGAATCTCTTCATGACAAACCACACAAATTCCATAGGTACCTTCCTCGATTGCTTCCAACGCCTCTGCAACATCCTGCAACTCTTTTTCGGCATGTTCATTAAGAGCAAGATCCTTGCTCCGTTCAAATTCCTCTGTCCCTTGGTCCCCAGGGTGATTATCATAATTAGATAATTCCCCTAGAGAATCTTTTGGAAATTCAACATCCATTCCGAAATGTCTGGTTTCCTCAATTCTGTGAGATAACTCTTCTTGCCAACTTTTGAGGTGATTCTTTAGTTGTTCACGCTGTACCTGAGTTAGCATAGCTTGATGCTCCTCTCTTGGTGAAAATAGAGGTTCATCAGTAGTATGAGCATGATCTCATGGATTGTTCCTATTGTATTTATGGAAAAAGAGCAGATCTTCATTTATTGGAATTCATCCAATCAAGAAAAGAATGGCTGTTGAATAGGGGAAGGTGCCGTTTTTTCCATTTTATCTGTGGAACATTCATCTAAGAAAGGACAGCTTCTGCATGTCCCGTTCGAGTTTGCTTGAAAGTAATTCTTAGGATCTTTTAAGACCTCGATCATAACTCTTAGATAGTCTGTTGACTGCTCTACATCCTTCATTGTAGGAAAACTGTGGATGTTTTCCCGTGAATAAGTGACACAACTTCGATATACTCTGGTAATACCTGAAAAGCTTCATAGCTAAAAACAATCATAAAATGCTTGTATAAATCAATGACACTCTGCTCATCTGTCACTAGATACTTTTTAATGTTATAGGTCTTGTTCGTCCAATGACTGACCTGAATAGAAGTTGAGAGCTGAGTCTGCAACTCCTCAGAATATACATTTATTTTCTCATTTAAAAAGAGCGGGGGGTATAAGCCTTCGGAGCGATGTAAATATTGCATTAGATGGTCTGTTACCTTTGCCAATACCGTATAATACTCTTGTTTTGACCCAAATAGGTCAATGCCTATCCTCCAGTGATTTTCAATGAGATGTAGAATCTGAAAGGCAGAACGCTTCTCTACAGGCGATTGGTAGAAATCTTGAATGACTTGGTTGACAATATATTGAACAACCTCACGCCACTCCGTTTGAGCGCCTCCTTTTTTCCTTAGATTCTTCCAGTAGAAGCGATACGGGCATCTCATAAAATCAGCTAATATACGGTTAGACAAGCTGTTAATCAATATGGGTTCCATACTTATGTTAACAATTGAACGAATTGAAGGGCGAAGCTCTTGCACTGCTCCAGATCTTCTTCACTCTCTGGAGCTAATTCAATCTTTAAGCTCTCTTGCACGACTGTTGCCCCTCGTTCAATCACCTTATTTTGAAAATGATTCACTGCTTCACAGAACAATGGATAGGCATGATCTCCCGAACCAAAGCACCCCACTACTTTTCCGCTTAAATCAATCTCATCCAATTGATCATGAAATTCTTCTGCTTCGTAGGGTAAATCTCCATCGCCCCAAGTATATGTCCCCAATAAGATTCCATCATAATCTACTACAACAGAGGCATCTAAATTCTCCATTTCAAGCATCTCAAATTCAAATGGTTCCAAATGCTTTGAAACCTCAGTTGCAATATCCTCCGTATTTCCAGACATACTCGCATATATGATAGCCACTTTTTTAGACATTTTTCTTCCTCCTAATGATAACTGTTATCAACTACATACTAAGTGATAATGGTTATCATTGTCAATCACTTTTTTACAATCCATTTGGAAATGGCTCGATAGAAAAGAGCAAATGAAAGATAGGCAGCGATGGAACCAGAGAAAAACGGGATTAAAAAGGGGTACATATATAAGCTAACATAGACAATCCCTGTATGAATCAACCTAATGCTAACGTGTTCAGAGGATTTCCTAAAGAAAGCAGCACCGAGTTTTTTATCATTGCCCACATAGAAATCTCCAAATGGACTAGGTTACAAAAGAAATAGAGAGTCAGGATATACAGGAAAATAGAGCCGACAATGAAAAAATAGATAAAGAAAGAAAACATTTGTGAAAAGTAAACATAATCAACAATCCAGACCACCCAAGCAGGGACTAAGATCCAGCCTCCAATGAAGCTTTTCTTATAATTCTCCTTATAATATTTCCAAAAGGATTTCACGAGAGGAATCTCCTCTTCTCCCATGATCCATTTACGAACAACTCCAAACATAGCGGTTGTTGCTGGAAAAAATAAAAATGGAGCAAGTAAGGCGATTGTTAACAGCAGAGTAATAAGCTGAGGAACTGTTTCCGAATACAGAACAGAAATGACTAAATACACAATGGGTAAATTACTAAGAATCCATAAAATATTGATTACCGAAAAACGCATGATCCATTCGGAGATACGATAAAATCCCCCCATAAGACCTGTCATAGGTCTCACCTCCTCCCTAATTATCTAATATTGTATCTTTTCCTAGAGGAAAGGAGCAAATTTTTTCAAATAAAGGGCTGGAGGGGAGACCACAGCAGAGGAGAGCGAAAGAACACAAGTTACGAAGAGAGGGCTTCGGCACCTTTTTCTTTATGAATAGGCGAAGACCTGCGTCGAAAGCTATTTTCAGCTTTTCCAGTGTGAAGCTGCCACATATGCCAGAACACAAATGGAATACATAACAGACCATTCAGCATTCCCCAATAAGCTAAAACCTGTGGATTGTAAAATGCTTGTGAGTTCATGAGAAACGGAAATAATCCCGGAAAAATGGCTCGCAATGCAAGGTGAATGGCTAACGTATACGCACGAGAAATCACATAAAGCTCGGGTCTTCGTTTGATGATGGGATACAATTCTGCTGCAAGCAGAATACACACTGTACTGAAGAAAAATGTGGGGCTTTCAGCATACACGAAGCACATATTCCAGCTCGTATACAGAAAGTTATAGGTGCCAGTAGTATACGCATGTAAATCACCATGCTCCTTTCGTGAAAACTCCCAATACTTGTCCGCAAAAGGAATGGTTACACATAGTAAGAAGCCTGCCAGGGCATTCCAATAGTTCCCTAGAGTAACATCCTTAATTGAGGCTTCAGCAATATTTAAAAACCATACTCCATAAAACGTCCAACGCACCCAAGGTCGTCGGAGAGCCTCCCAGAACCTTCCTGGTCTCTGATCAAGGTAAGCGAATCGTGCTAGTGATAAGAAAACGATCGGAATCATGACACTTAATGTTTTAACCCAGCGAAACCATCCTTCAAGATTCCAGAGTGGAAAGGTAAAGAGCATAATAACCCATAACACTAAAGCAAATTTAGGCTTTTTCCTCATAAAACCAATAGCCAGAATAAGAAATACAATATAGCTTGTCATCGAAATAACATACTGCCAGATAGGAATACTCATTTTTACTACCTCCTTCTTAGATGAATGTAAGGATTGAACGAGATAAAATTTGTGAATTATTTCACATAATAAATTTGAAATATTACAAACGCGCTATAACATACCGAACGTTCGTTATGAAAAGGTTATCATGTTTTTAAATGCTCGTCAATTCATGTTTATTATTTTTATTACTTGTCCAAAAAATGTTATTGTTATAGAAAACGCTGTTATATTTCGGAGGTATGGAAATGGGAAAACTTCCTTCAGAGGATGCCAAATACAGAATTATGAAAGCGGCTGCCTACGTGGTGAGTCAACAAGGAGGGAACAAAGCGACCATTCGTGAAATTGCCAAGGTCGCCGGACTGAGTACGGGAGCCATCTATCACTACTATCAATCTAAAGAAGAAATTCTCTATGAATTATTAGATCAAAGCTTAAATGGGACGATTCAAACCGCAGAAAAAACAAAAGCACAAAACATGACCAAGGAAGAGATGAAATCAACTATTTATGATGCAACTCTGGAACGCTTCACAAAACAAACGGAAAGCAGACTTCAATTTCAATTGATGAATGAAATTATTACTGGTAACGAAGAATTGCAAATAAAATTTAATGAAAAATATCAACAATGGATCACAGCAATCAAAGAGGTCCTTCAGAACACCTATGGTTTAGAAGAGCATCGCTTGAGTCGTCCACTAGCTACGTGGATTATGGCAGGAGTAGATGGAGTCGTTCTACAAACCCTGTTAAAAACGGATACGGATCAGGAAGGGATGTATGAAGTTCTTGATCTCTTAATTCAAGAAGGCTTACCACATTTTATAGGGCTACTTAATCAGCAAGCAAAAAAAGAATCCACCTTCAAATCATCTTAACAAAAAATATAAAGGCTCCTCCTTCTCCTCTCTTCATAAAAGAGTCAAATAATCGTATGAATAGGACTAAATCGGGGACATGACCATTCCGATATAAAACTATGTTCATATCTATTATTTTCAGAGAGGGGCTTTATAAGAATGCAGCACCGATTTCGCCTTTATTTTCTTATTATCGTTTTCATCGTAGCTACGACACTCGGGGGATGTACTTCAGCAGAAAAAAACATATCAACAGAAGACTCATTTACTGTCGGAGTGATGTTATCTGATACTGGACTAGGAGACCAATCCTTTTCTGATCTTGCCTTTAACGGCTTGGAAAGAGCACGTGATGAATTAGGCATCCTGTTTGATTATCGAGAGTTACACGATAGCGAAACCTATGAGCAAGGCTTAAAAGAGCTCGTCCTAGAAGGGCATGATGTCGTTGTAGGATTAGGTTTTATGATTCAAGAGCCTTTAGAAATAGTAGCCAAGGAATTTCCAGAACAGAAGTTCCTATTAATTGATTCCGTATCTGATCTTGATAACATTACCTCAATTACCTTCAAAGAAGATGAGGGAAGTTATTTAGCAGGGGTTGTGGCAGCCTTAACCACTCAAACCAAAACCGTTGGCTTTATTGGAGGAGCAGATGTCCCTGTCATTAACAAATTTGCTACAGGCTTTGTTCAAGGCGTGAAATCCGTTGATCCTGATATCAACATCTATATTGAGTATGCAGGCAGCTTCAGTGATGACCAGCTTGGAGGTAAACTGGCTGATGAAATGATTACAAAACAGGCAGATGTTCTCTACTCAGCAGCAGGATTCACAGGTGTGGGTGTTTTACAAAAAGCAGAACAACGAAATGTATACGCCATTGGAGTCGATAGTGATCAATATTTCTATGCTGAAAAAGCGGTCATTACATCAATGATGAAAAACATTGATGTGTCCATCTACAACCTGATCAAAGAATACCTAGAAACCAAGACCATTCCTTCGGGTCATATCGAGCTAGGCTTAAAGGAAGAGGGCGTTGGCTTAGCTCCTCTCCGATTAATAGACTCTGTGCGTGAGTTAGAACAAAAAATAGAGCAAGCAACCCAACATATTACCAACCGTTAAACCCATACGATTACACGTCAGACGAAGGAGAATCAGCATGACTATTAAACGAAAAATACTGTTAAACACCCTGCTATCCATGGGGCTCATCATTGCCATGATTGCTTTTATCATTGTTCGAATGATATCCATACAAGCATCGAACCAAGATTATGTAAACATCCTTATTGCTGTTCAAGAGTTGGATTTGAATGTTGAGATTACCAGACAAAGCTTGAATAACTATGCCTTTAATCCAACGGAAGGAAATAGAAATAACAGCACCCATGTATTAGAAAAAACCAAGCAATTATTCGAAGAAGCTGGACATTTGCTAGCAGGCAGCCCAGAAAAGCCTCTTCTAGACAAAGCACATGCTAAGTTTAATACTCTCTTTCAAGAAGCTGAAGTTGCCCTACAGAATCAAAGTGCACCAGAGATTCAGAAGCAATCCATCCGTACCAAGGGCATTGCCAATGATCTTTACCTTCTAAAAAAGAATACGTTTGAGTACTATCATTTCCTACAAGAAGATCTAAAATCGAAGATTCAATTTATTATTTATTTCGCGATCTTCGGCAGTATTTTCTTAGTTGTTGTTTCGACAATCGTCATTCTAAGAATGACAAACAGTATCACCAAACCACTAACCAAAATTGCTCAAAATGCAGAAGAAATCGCATCTGGTAATCTCGTCATTGAACATGTTTATTATGCCAAGAACGATGAAATTGGTCTGCTTAATCGTTCCTTTACAAAAATGACGGAACAGGTTACATCCCTACTGCTATCCATTGACCTAACAAGTAAGAATGTAGAACGATTCTCTAAAGAGTTAGAGCAAGAAAACAGAACTTTAACAGAGATCAGTAATCAAATTGCGGTGTCAACAGAAGAATTATCCTCAGGAGCACAAAACATCTCAGCAGATCTACAGGATTCAGTCACACTCCTTGAACAAATGGATCAGGAAGCTTCGAGGAATGTGGAACGTGTTAGTCAATCCGTAGACTATAGCACCAGTGCAAATCAAGCTATTTCTTCTGGAAAAAAAGCAATTGAGAAGCAAAAAGAATTACTACAAGAGAACATTGCAGCGACTAAAGAAATTGAACAATCAACCCTCGCGTTCACAGGATATGCCGCCCAAATTCAAGACATGGCAAACGCAGTGTCCAGTATTGCAGGGCAAACCAATCTATTGGCATTAAATGCAGCGATCGAAGCTGCTAGAGCAGGAGAAGCAGGAAAAGGATTCGCTGTTGTAGCCGATGAAGTTCGTAAGCTCGCAGAAGAATCGGCACAAGCTACGAATCACATCTTTGACATGGTTGCACTCATTAAGGAAGGACTCCACAATATCTCACGTTCTGTTGAGAGCGGTGTTAAGATAAGTGAAGAACAAACACAGAGTATGAATATCACTCTTGAATCCTTTGCTAAGGTTGAAGACAAAGTGAGTGGGATTGCTACGGTCCTAGATGCGTTAGCACAAGATGTGAACGGCTCGAAAGTACGTGGAGAAACCATCCTACAAAACGTAGAAAGTATCAGCGCAGTAGTCGAAGAAACAGCAGCAGGAAGCGAAGAAATCTCCGCCTCAACCAACGAACAGCTTCACCTTTTTGGCGTGATGGTTCAAAAAGTAACTTCCCTACGCGAATTAACTGAGGAACTAAATAAAACAGTATCCACCTTCCGCTTAGAGGCACAGGATGAAGGAAATGAAGCTTCCAAGGCAGAAGAAAAGGAATAAAATAGCAAGATTCTTTGGCGACCATTAGGGTCGCCTTTCTTATCTTGTGAAACTATTTTGAACGATTTCTAAGGTAGGAAGATCTGCCGGAGCCCAGCGAAGAGCAGCTAAACTTTCCTTCGCTACCCAACGAAGCTCTGCATGCTCTCTTGCTTTGGGCTCTCCTCCACTTATGCTTGCCCAATATGTATGTAAATGAACGAGAACCTTTTCATAGACGTGCTCGACATCTATGATCTTCTCTAAAACGTCAATTTCACAGCCTAACTCCTCTCGAATTTCTCTTTTTAAAGCCACTTCATACGATTCCCCCTCCTCTACCTTGCCCCCAGGAAACTCCCAATAATCAGGCATAGACATGTCTGGAGAGCGTAACGCACATAGGATTTCTCCCCTTGGATTTTCTATAACGGCTCCAACGACAATCACCTTTTTCATCTTCTCTTTCTCCCTTCTCTTTTATTTTACATAATTGTATTTTTTGTTTACACTTTTGGGCGTAATGTCAATTTATTTTACACATTAACCTTTTCATTCATCCTTTTATTCCCTCTTCATCGTCATTCTTCTCTTTCAGCAAGCTGGCATGATTATTGCTTAAATGTTAGATAAGCTTATAGAAAAAAGGAGAGTTGAAAAAATGCTTATTGATTATCGTCCAGAACCATTCACAAATTTTAAAGATGAAAAAAATCAACAAGAGTTTCAAAACGCCTTACAATTAGTAGAAAGCCAATTGGGTCAAGACTACCCATTAATTATTAATGGACAACGAATCACCACCGAAGAGAAGATCACCTCTGTCAATCCCTCTAAAAAAGCAGAGGTTGTAGGAAGAGTATCGAAAGCAGATCAAGCTCTTGCTGAACAAGCGATGCAAGCGGCAGCTCAAACCTTTGAGCAGTGGAAAAATGTTCCCGGACCTCAGCGTGCTCGTTACCTCTTTAAAGCAGCAGCTATATTGCGCAGACGTAAGCATGAATTTTCAGCATGGCTCGTACACGAATCAGGAAAGAGCTGGGCAGAAGCAGACGCTGATACAGCAGAAGCAATCGACTTTATGGAGTTTTATGCTAGAGAGATGATCCGCTTATCTGAAGAGCAACCTCTAACTCGTCTTCCGGGAGAAGATAACGAACTCTACTATATCCCCCTTGGTGTTGGAGTTGTGATTCCTCCTTGGAACTTCCCACTGGCGATTATGGTAGGGATGACAACAGCTTCTTTGGTATCGGGAAATACAGTGATCTTAAAACCTGCTAGCACCACACCTATTATCGCTGCCAAGTTTATGGAGATTTTAGAAGATGCAGGTCTTCCCGCTGGAGTCGTTAATTTCTTACCTGGAAGCGGAAAAGAAGTGGGCGATTACCTCGTCGAACACCCTTTAACACGTTACATCAGCTTTACAGGCTCTCGTGATGTAGGATTAAGAATCAATGAACTTGCCGCGAAGAAAGCCCCAGGACAAAAATGGATCAAGCGTGTGATCGCTGAGATGGGAGGAAAAGATACCATTGTGGTGGATCGTGATGCCGATCTAGAGTTAGCCGCAACAAGCATTATGTATTCTGCTTTTGGTTTTTCAGGTCAAAAATGTTCAGCCTGCTCTCGCGCTGTAATTCATCATGAGGTATACGATGAAGTTCTCCAGCTTGTCGTTGAAAAAACAAAGAAGCTGACCTTAGGTGATATTAAGAATCTTGATATCTATATGGGACCCGTGATTGATCAGGCTGCTCAAGACAAAATTCTTGAGTATATTGAAATCGGTAAAACCGAAGGAAGATTGGTTCTCGGTGGTGAAAAAGGCTCAGATGAAGGATATTTTGTCCAACCTACGATTTTTGCTGATGTTGCTCCAGACGCTAGAATTATGCAGGAAGAAATCTTCGGTCCTGTGGTCGCTTTCTGCAAAGCCGAGAGCTTTGACCATGCCCTAGATATTGCCAATAACACTGAATATGGTTTAACAGGGGCAGTCTTCTCACGTAATCGCGCTCATCTAGAACAAGCACGTGAAGAGTTTCATGTAGGGAATCTGTACTTTAACCGTAAGTGTACAGGCGCTATCGTGGGTGTTCATCCATTTGGTGGATTTAACATGTCTGGAACCGATTCTAAAGCAGGGGGCAGAGATTACCTATACCTCTTTACCCAAGCCAAGCTTGTTTCAGAAATTTACTAATCGTATTACTATTATACTATTCTACAGAGATTCAATATCTAGCTATTCTTATTTTTTGATCAATGTAAGAGGGGTGAAATTCCCCTCCACCTTGATCATGTCCTTAGAAATCATGACCTTAGTATAAGAAAACCATTTCACAACTCACCTAAGAAGGATTTTGTTGTTAATCCTGATCGACGTATTCTGGTCATTACCTGCACCTCTACCTCTGCTTTTGCAAATTCCTCATTCCACTGATCCTTCACCTTCTTAAAATTTTGGTAGTCCTGCCTTTCCATATGCTCGCCAAAACCAAAAATATCAACTTTATATTTTTCTTGCACTGTTTGGATCGTTTTCTTCAGTTCTTTTTCAATCGCACGAGAGAAGGCAATATTATACTTATTATATATCTCAGGCTTCGTGTAATCTTCCTTACATTGATACGCTTGCATCTGAGCTTTGTTCTCCACCTTTACTACAAAATGAGGAATCCCCTCTTTGTACTTTGCTTCTACCTTAGTTCTCGTATCAACAATTCGGATTGTAGTGATTTTTTCATTTTCACAAGGAATCGTCAGGGTCGTCTTATCTAGTTGATTATTCAGCCACATATAATTTCTGGCATCATTTAGAGAAAGTCCTCCTAGATAATTAAATTCTTTAAAGATGCTAATTCCATCTAAGACAACAATCGCATCAGGATCAACTTTCCTTATGTTTTGGGCATCATTCCCTTTTTCTGGAGATCCCTTGATTCGAACTGTTGTCATCACAGGCTCCCGTCCAGGAGACGTTAATGCCCGAATCATATCCTTGAGGCGCACATCTGGAATTCCCCCCCACTCTTCATCCATGGTTTGTAGCTGTCTAAAAAGTTTCAAAGTGGAAACCTTCTGAAGATGATAGGTTATTTTTAATACCTCAGAAGCAGGGGACCCTTCTGCCAAAACGATGTTGAAATCATTTCGAATTTCTCGGTTTCGCTCCATAAAATCAAGGAACTCTAGCATCCCCTCTCTTCCAAATTCCTCACTGATCACGACGAGTCGCATATGAGAAAGAAGAGTTCTGCGAGTATATCCCTTATTGATTTTATCATGCAATTCAGCAATGCTATTCCCTTCTATTTCAAAGGTAACGGAAGCTGTGTCATCTCCTCCCCCAATCATCGGATTAAGAGAAACTGGATTGAGTGCCTCCACTGTTAATTTGTATTTATGTGTTTCACCCTTATCTATTGCCATACCAGTAATAATCGAGATTTCGTTTAGCTCATAGCGATCCCAACACCCTGTTGTAAAAAAAAGGGAGAGAAAGATACAGAGAAAGAACCCTATTTTTTTCATCTTCTCCTCCTTCTTCTCGGCGGTGGAGGCTCTGGAGGCTCAGCATGAGGTTGCAAGAAGGGTGCCTCTGTCTTGAGAGAAGGGGCTCTCTTTTTCATTGCCCACATCGGAAACCTGACCCACACATCTTTATGCTCACTTAGAACAAATGGAGCAAAGGGAACCATGTAGGGAATGCCAAAGGAACGTAGACTTGTTAAGTGACCCACTAAGATAATCAAACCAAGCAGAATCCCATATAACCCTAGTGCTCCACCCAAAATGATATAAATAAAACGTAATAAACGAGAGGCGATGGCAAAGGTATGGACAGGAGTAACAAAGCTAGCCATCGCCGTAAGAGCAACCACAATCACCATGAACTGCGAAACAACTCCCGCTTCCACAGCCGCTTGTCCAATGACCAAGCCCCCTACGATCGAAATTGTGCCTCCGACGGCTCTGGGCATTCGAACACCAGCCTCACGCAATATTTCAAACGTAATTTCCATTATTAGAGCTTCAACAACAGCGGGAAATGGGACCGCCTCCCGCTGCGCCATAACACTAATCAGCAGTGTAGTAGGAATCATATCATGATGAAAGGTGATAATCGCGACATAGACAGCTGGAAAGAGCAGAGTGACAAGAAAGGAAAGGTAACGAATCAAGCGGATAAAGCTTCCCATCATAAACGGCTGATAATAATCCTCTGTAGAAGATAGGAACTCAGCAAAAGTACTAGGCATCGTGAGGACAAAAGGAGAACCATCAATAAATATGGCTACCTTCCTTCTATGAGATGGGCGGACACACAATCAGGGCGCTCTGTATTATAAATTAAAGGAAAAGGCGTAAATGTCTTATCGACTATAAATTCCTCGATATTCGAAGATTCAAAGACGGCATGAGTCTTGATTGACATAAGCCTTGAACGTACCTCTTCCACTATTTTTTTATTCGCTACCCCATCCAGATAAGCGATGTGAACATTTGTCGCAGTTTCACTTCCCAACGTATGGGCTTCAAAACAGAGAGAAGAATTCTTAATTCTTCTTCTTATCAAGCTGAGATTGGTATCTAAATTCTCCGTAAAGCCATCCTTAGGTCCTCTGACAACTGTCTGTGTGCTAGGCTCTTCAAGTGAACGATACTCTACATGATGAACACGCAGAGACAGCACTCTTGTCATTCCTTCGAGATACAAGATGGCATAGCCCTGTAGGATGCTTGTCACCACTTCCTTTTCGCACTCTATGAAGGTATGCTGTGTTCCCGAAAAGAGCTCATGACCAATCTCTTCCCAATCCTCTTGAGAGTACACAGTAGCTTGCTTCTCCTCTATGGAGAGTAGGGGGTTCACCACTTTTTCTGTAACCACCACTGAATCCGTCATGGTTGATAAATAGATGAGCAAGCCTCTCTGATCCACCACCTTCATTTCCTCGATAAATAAATCAGCCGAATTGACAAAGGTTTGCTGTATTTTGTCTTTAAAATCTTGAAGATGAAGGTCAATGGGCGTATGCTCAGAATCCCTATTTTTATGGTTTTCTTTGTTCCGACCTTGCCGTTTCTTTCGCCACTTTTTATACACTTCTGCTATACACTCCTTTCTTTTTTTTCATCCAAACTACAAGTCCACCTAATAGGAGAGGAATGACTACCTGGAAAGGGATATGTAAATACATAGGGACAAACTCTAATCCTTCTTCGATATGCTCAGCAAAATCAGAAGAGATCAAGACAGCGAATAAGGCTAAGATAATTCCAATTGGCAGAGAAAAGTAACGAAAGGGAATATGAAAGATATATTCCAGCCCTTTCAATCCTCCAAAAAAGAACACACTCACTTTAACGAAAATTCCTAGCATCATAATGAACACGACGAGAGGATCTAAGCGTTCAATAAAGTTAGCCAAGGATATTTCTCTCGTGGCATTCAAGAGAGGAAAGGTAGCTCTTGAGGACATGTCTTCACCTAATACAGTAAGCTTTAGAAAAGTGAAAAAGGATAGAATCAGTCCTGAGAGAAGAATTGCCCCCATCCCTACTCTCGGTAGGTGCTTTGCATTGGTGACAGAAGACATAAGTAAGGTAAATACAATCGTTTCACCAAAGGGAAAACCAATCAAAGCTGGGAAAATAGCATTAATAATAGGTTTAAAGCCTTCTGCCAAGACAGGTTTTAAATAATCTAGCTGAACCTCTTCCCCGACCATCAGAAAGATTGGAATGACGAATAGTAACAAGAGAATGTAGGGAAAAAATATCTCTGTGGTTCTTGCTAACACTTCTGGTCCTAAATATAAGATATAGATTACAACAAGCATAAAGAGGATGCTCATCACTTCAATAGGCGTGTTGGGGAAAACATCCGTAACTAACAGCTCTAAGAAATCACGAAGCACCCTTGAAGCAATATACAAAAAATAAAGGATATAGGCTCCGGTAATAAATAGAGTGACATACTTTCCCAGAATCAGCTCCATAATCTCAAATAGATTCTTCCCTTTTTTAGCTGAAAGAATATAGATAAACAATCGAATCAGCAGTAAACCAATTCCCGTAGCGAGTAAAATAGCAAGCCACGCATCACGCCCTGCTTCTGTAGCGATTCCCACAACCACTGCTGAACCAATTTCAAAAACAATGATGAGAACAAATAATTGCCACATATTTATTTTTTCTACGAATTCATTCATTCCCAACATTCCCCTTTCTTGTTCAATTTCATGATTGCTTCGATTGACTTCGGCGATAATCAATAAGAATAGCCATAATAAAGATACTGATGAGAGTTCCAAACATGATTCCTTTTCTCATCATGACATTGTTAATATATAGCACCTCTACGGCTTCTATAAAAGGAAGATCAAATAAAAAGGCATCGATTGATATGATTAGTAAGAAAAAAAAGATAAAGGTTAAGGCCGTTCCCAGAGTAACCATCGTACACTCCTTTCTCCATAAAAGACTCCTACCTGTATCCTGCTCATTTTATGGAAATATATGTGCTTGATTCTATGGAGTAAGAAAAGCTTCTACCGAAGCCCTTTCGAAGATGTCGTCTAGTCCTTCTTTAGAGGAAGCTTTTCATGCTGCCAGAAAGTATAAATTTTTGTTAGAGATTATACAAAAATTTATACTTTCCTATTCAGTAAAAAAAGAAGTGCCTCCTTAAATAGAAGAGCACTTCTCAATCGATATATAATGTGTATTTTCTTTAATGTTTACGTGGATTTTTTCGAATAATACATTCTAGACATAAAGATTCCAATTGCTCCTAACCCTATAAATAAAATGGCTCTGATAAAAAGAGGGACATTCGGCAAATCAACAAAAATGATTTTTAGCAGAGTGAAAAAGAGCAAGCCGACTCCAAAAACACGCACGTTCTTTTTGCTTCTCATCACCCCATAGAGAACCCCAGCTATGGCATATAGAGCCCAAGAGAAGGAGATTACTAAATGCTGAATATGCTCTGCCACACCTTCCGTAAAATACATGGCTAACTGCGTAATAAAGATCAGCATGATAAAGCAAGAATCACATAAATAAACGAATTTATCTTATAGCCCTTGGCAGGTTCCTGATCATATTTCGTAAGAATCAGATCAAGCCCTTTAAGAGAAGCTAAGAATACGATCCAAGTCAATGTTTCAACAGAGAGGATAGCAGAAAGTTCTTCAAATATCAAAGGTAAAGCCAAGAATCCACCTAGGAGATAAATCAAGCTCCCCGTCACTTTTTGCAGTCTAGAGTTGACTAAATATCCAATATAGAAGGCAATCACCCCTTCTACTAGAAGCAGGATAACCATCCATTCCAGCTCTATGACCGTAATCAAATAGATCATGAGAGAATAGCTTGCAATGGATAAGGCAATAGGGAGGCGATCTTCCTTCTTCTCTCTTAATACATATCCCACCGCCAAATATAAGAGAAAAGACCCTAGGACCGCCCATTCAAAATAAGGATCTCCAAATCCAACTCTCATCCAAATCGTAGTCAAAACAAAGCTTGAAAATAACACACCCATTTGCTGCCTTAGATTTAGATTTTTTTGCATGAATGCTGCTACTAGCAACAGATGCTGGACAATAGCTCCAAAAGCTAATATTTCATACGAAAAATCGTAAACATGGATACTAAAGATCAGAAAAGCGACATGAAGCAGGATAGCAGAAGTGTAATAAAGCTTGCTATACTGTTGTTTTAAGGCAAAAAAGAGGAACCCGCCATACAAAGCTACTTCATAGGCTGTGAAAATCTCTACACTGGGTTGATCCGATTGAATCAAGAAAGGAACAAGCGTTCCTGCAATGGCTGAAAGGATCGCTAATACTTCCGATTTATGCCTATATGCTGCATACATTCCACCGACTATCCAACCAATATTCAAGATAAACGCAAAAGATGCTCCAATTAGACCATATAAGAGATGTGCTGCGAATGTTGTCAGCATCAATAAACCAATCGCTCCGCCTAATAAGACTTGCCCTAGTGCCTTCCTATTGTTTTTGATTTGTTTCTCACCAAGAACAATCATCGCTCCTGCACCAAGCACTCCCAGTAAAATTCTGACCTGTTCGTTAATAAAGCCACCTTCTACTGCTGCGATAAAACCCCAAATAACCCCTAATAGCAAAACAAAAATAAAGATACGTGGTAGCCATACTCGCCCGATTTGATGCTCCCAATCAATCGGTGGTTGGGTTTCTTTCACCGCTGGCTGGGACAGCTTATTCTCTATTCTTCCCCTATCAGCTGTTTTCACTTGCCTCTCTATGTTTTCCTGACGAAGTGGGGAGAACGTTTGATTTCTCTGAATCTGACCCTGCTTGATCTCTTCCATTTCTTTTTCAAGCTTGGATACTTTTCTTTCTAACTCCTCAATTCTTTTTTCCTGTTCCATATCACACACTCCATTATCTCATGTCTACTGACATCATCATTGTAAAGCTAATTATTCTATTTCCTACTGCCCATTTCCTCATTTTCTTTTCATCTCTAATCATACTTGAAATGATTCTGTTTGAGCAGTACCAACTTATATTAGTACCTGGTCTTACTCCTAGATTACAATTTTAAAGTACAAAGGAAGAGCCCTTATTAGCTCGTTGAATATTCAAGATACTACGGCTAAAAAAGGGCATTATGATCAAACCTATGTATGGATAACTACACCTATGTATACTGGTTTTCTTTCATTAGGATAACAAATGTTTATTTTGCGCCATTAAAGGCTTCCTCTAAAAGAACCTCGATTGCAAAATTCCACTCTTCAACTGTGAACTCGACTCCATATTCTTCTTCTAATATCTTTTTCTGATGAAAAAATACAGCACATTCAGCTTCACTCAAGACCAGCAAGGGATCTATTTTCTTCTCTTGATCAACGATACGCACCTGTACATTTTTTAGCTTTAACATTTGAATCCCTCCCAACTGAAGATACATGCTATTTATGCATTATATCGGCAGAAAATTCTATATATTTAGCCTCAAGAAAAAAAGTGTGGGTTTTTACACTATATTGTCTAGATCTATATTCCCTTTTATTAACAAGAAGAAACATTAATCTGGAAAAAATGTATACTAAGAATTAATATAGAGGCAGGAGCACGATGTTTACTCAGGTACCACCAAGTTGGTTGTGAATAGTAAGGAAAATTGACAATGAGAGGAGTTATTTAGATGGAGGATGTTTCCTTTTTTTCTTTGACTGTGTTTACTTTCTTGATTGTCTATTCTGTTACCATGACCCTCATGTACTATAAAGAAAAAAATAAGAATAAAAATTAAGTGCTTTATAGAGTAAAGTGCTGAAATTTACTTGGCGACCACCTTATGGTCGCCTTTGCTTATTCCAACCATTTCCTTATTCACTTCGAGAGTATTTACGAACCAATAGGAATTTGGAAAAATGGCAGTTTTGTGAAATTCATCACAAACTCCATTTTTTGTGATAAACTTCACAAACAAACGAGAAAATTACATATAATATAAATATATAAACAGATACAGATAAAAAATTAATTCCGGAAAACATCCGTTATTGGAGGGAATACCATGAAACAACTTGTAATGATTGGGAATGGAATGGCTGGAATTCGCGTGATTGAAGAATTGCTACAACAAAATAAAGATATGTACAACATCACCATCTTCGGATCAGAACCTTATCCGAATTATAATCGAATTAAACTGTCTAACGTATTGCAAGGTGACACAACGATCGACGATATTATCATGAATGAGTGGGATTGGTATAAGGAAAACAAGATTAATCTATTTGTAAATGAAGCCATCGTACAGATTGACACCGACCAGAAACACGTAATCTCAGAAAAAGGAACAGTTGTATCCTATGATGAACTCATTATCGCAACAGGCTCCTCCTCCTTTATCTTACCGATACCAGGTGCAGAGAAAGAAGGTGTAACCGGTTTTCGTGATATAAGCGATTGTGAAATGATGATCAATGTAGCGAGCCAATATAAAAAAGCAGTTGTCATTGGTGGCGGACTACTCGGATTGGAAGCAGCAAGAGGGTTATTAAACTTAGGAATGGAAGCAAGTGTTGTACACTTGTCGCCACACTTGATGGAAAGACAGCTAGATGCAACCGCTGGTGCGATGTTGAAAGACGAGTTGGAAGCACAGGGAATGAAGTTTTTTATGGAAAAGCAGACCGCTGAAATCTTGGGTAATGAGCGCGTGACTGGTCTACGCTTCACAGATGGAAGCGAAATCGAGGCGGACCTCGTTGTCATGGCTGTGGGAATAAAACCTAACACAGAGCTTGCACAACAAAGCGGTATTTATGTGAATCGTGGAATTGTTGTCAACGACTTTATGGAAACGAGCGTTCCCCATGTTTCTGCGGTGGGAGAATGTGCGGAGCACCGAGAAGTGACCTACGGATTAGTCGCTCCCCTTTATGAGCAAGCCAAAGTGCTGGCATCCAGACTGACTGATCATGATGTTGCCCGTTACGAAGGATCAATTGTAGGAACACAGTTAAAAGTAGCAGGCGTCGACTTGTTTTCCGCAGGGGAAATAAATGAAGATGCTCGTACGAAGTCGATCGTCATACACAATAGTTTTGACGGCGTATATAAAAAGATTCTGATCCGCGATAACTGCATCGTTGGAATCGTCTTATATGGTGATACATCCGATAGTCAAAAGCTATTCCGGATGCTATTGAAAAAAGAGGACTTAACCGGAATGACAAGTACACAAATACTTCATACCCCTTGTGGTGGAGGCGGTGGCGGCGAGGATATTGCTTCCATGCCTGATGATGAGCTCGTCTGTGGCTGTAATGGTGTGACGAAAAAAACGATCGTGGATGCCATTAATACAAATGGTTTAACTACAGTCGATGAAGTGGGTGGTTGTACGAATGCAGGTCGTTCCTGTGGAAGGTGCAAAGACTTAGTCGGTGAGATTCTTGCTTACACCTTAGGGGATTCCTTCGATAAAAATGCGGCAACGAAGAAAACCCTTTGTGGGTGTACTACCTTAGATCAAGCAGAAGTGGTAGCGGAAATAGAAGAGAAAGGCCTTCATACAACAAAAGAAGTCATGTATGTTCTTGGCTGGAAGAATGAAGAAGGATGCTCCAAATGTCGCCCGGCCCTTAACTATCTACTAGGCATGCTGCACCCTACGGAGTACATCGATGATAGCAACTCCCGCTTAGTAAATGAGAAGATGCACGCGAACATTCAAAAGGATGGTACCTACTCTGTTATCCCAAGGATGTATGGTGGGGTGACGACGGCGGAAGATTTGAAAAAAATTGCTGAGGTCGCTGAAAAATATAATGTTCCACTTGTCAAACTGACAGGAGGACAACGAATCGGATTATTCGGTGTTAAAAAAGATGACTTGCTTCCAATTTGGGAAGAACTCGACATGCCATCTGGATATGCGTATGGAAAAACACTCCGTACCGTTAAAACCTGCGTCGGGAAAACCTTCTGCCGTTACGGTACACAAGATTCCATGGGGCTTGGAATCGAGCTGGAGAAGAAATTTGAACGTTTGGACACACCTCATAAGTTTAAGATGGGTGTCTCCGCTTGCCCCCGTAACTGTGCGGAATCTGGCATTAAAGATATTGGTTTCGTCGGTGTCGATGGCGGGTGGGAAATCTATGTAGCGGGCAACGGTGGTACTGATTTACGTGCTGGAGACCTGTTATGCACGGTAAAAACAAAGGAAGAAGCGCTTGAGGTGACCAGCGTATTCCTGCAATATTATCGGGAAACAGCCAATTACCTTGAACGTACTTCTCATTGGGTAGAACGTTTCGGTCTGGAAAACATTAAAGCAGCCATCGAAGATCCTGAAACAAGAGAGCAATTAATCGAAAGATTAGAAGTGACATTAACCCGTTACAAAGAACCTTGGAAAGAAGCACTTGAGAATGAAGAAATTCAAGAGAAGTATTACAAAAAACGTCAGATTCAGGTAGAGGTGAACTAATATGAACGATTTACTAACCCGTGTAAAAGTCGCAACCTATGATGAATTAGAGCCACAGATTGGGCAACCCGTCCAGATTAATGACCACCGCATCGCTCTTTTTAAAGTGACAAGTGGAGAAATATACGCTGTCGAGGACAAAAGCCCACACCCAAAGGGCGGCGTTCTATCGGAAGGTTTAGTTAGTGGTCACTATGTATTCTGCCCTGTGTACGATTGGAAAATCTCACTGACAGATGGTCTAGTGCAGGCCCCAGATGAGGGAAAGGTACAAACGTATAAAGTAGAAGTGCTTGACGGAGAAGTATATGTGAATCTTTAAAAAATCAGGGGAAAAAGTCCATATGAAAAAAGAGCCATTCTAGGCTCTTTTTCTCGTTCTAACCATCAGATGAGATAAAAACTCACCTTATGGAAGTCTACTTTATGAAATCGTAGCTTTCGCTATTTTGCTTTTATCCTCTTTTTCTTCGATGACAACTCGATCAATCACTTGATCATCATCCTCTTGGTTATCACGAATTGTTTTTTGTAAAACGAAAGAGGACATGACTAGAAATAAAGCAGAAACAGCATAGTACCCTTTCACAGATAACTCTGCTTCTAAGTTATAAATTCCAATGGACATAGCTAGAAATGCTAGAGCAAAACTAGCCCAGCTTAAAAATGTAAAGGCAGGGGTATTTCGACGATGCTTTCTTCTCATTTTTCTCAGCTCCTTTGTATTCTTTGATGAATATGAATGAATGATTTCATGTGTTTACTATAACGCGGCTGAGAAAAATGAACTAGTACCAACTTTGTATAGTACCTGCTCTTAAGAATAGCTATTTATCATTATCCAAGCATGATATGATCAATTGTAGCGCTGAAATAAGCGATTCCATCGACCAGCTAGGATAGCCTTTCCTACTCTGAATGGTCAATTCATGTGAAGCTGGGATATGGATAAATCCAGATCGCACATCCAGTCCCTGCTCATCAATGTAATGGAGCATTTGGTACATAATATTGTTGCATAGATAGGTTCCTGCTGAGTTCGAAATTTCAGCAGGAAATTGATGTTCTTGCAAAGTATCTACAATCTGGCGAAGAGGCAGTGTACTAAAATAAGCGGCAGGTCCATCAGGTTGTATCGCTTGGTCGCAATAACTCATTCCTTCATTGTCTGGTTCACCATCGTTGCAATTGATCGCCACTCGTTCAGGCGTGATACGGTTACGTCCTGCCGCCAAACCTAATGAAATGACGACATCAGGTTGAATTTCTTCAAATACGTCTATTAATTCCTTAGCTGATTCATTAAACCGAACTGGCAATATATGACCGTATACCTGATACTCACCAATATCACGCTTTTCCAACGTTTTGACAATTTGTTCTGTTGGATTTATGGGATGATCAAGAAAAGGTTCAAATCCTGTTAAGAGTAGCTTTTTCTGTCGCATAGAAATCCTCCTAAAATGGTTTTTGGGACAATACCATAATTATATTAAAAAATGGAAATAACTAAAATAAAATAGCTCAAAAGGAGAAGGTTTAATGAGTCAGCTAACTATCTTAAGATTTTTCTTGGTTCTAGGAATTCTCTGTTTACCTACCCTTTTTAGACAGCGACCATATAAATATTGGGTAACAATCCACCTTTTAAGTGCGGTTTCTAATCATTTTATAGATAACTTCCTCATTTCAAAAAAATGTCTGGAATATCCTGTTCGTCTATTTCCTTCAAAAATAAAAAATAGTGGTGTATATGATTATTTGATTTGTCCATTATTCACAGTTTGGTTCTGCCAATCAACCTATCACTCTAACTTACAAGATATACTAAAAGAATCGATTTTGTTTACTATTCCCCAACTTACTATTGAACTTTTAGCTGAAAGCAAAACCAATCTCATTAAGTTTAAAAATGGCTGGACATGGATTCATTCAGCAATCACTGTAATCTGTGCCAAGCTCATTGCTCGTACCTTTATAGAAGTTTGGAAGAAAGCAGATAATAAGGACACTTTTTTTATCATAAAGAAATAAAAAGGATCTGTCATTAATGACAAATCCCCCAGAGTTCCTTATTTTGAAATGGTAATTTTTTTCGTTTGTGACTGATAATCTACGCTTGCTCCAAATACTTCTGAAATAAAACGGATAGGCACAAAAGCGCGACCATTTTTGATCTCTGCTGGTGCATCTAATGCCATTTTCTTTCCGTTAACAATAGCCTGAGACGAGCCAATTGTTAATACAATATGATGAGTACCCTCCGTAATCTTAATTTGTCGTTCTTGAGCTAGCCATTCAACTTTAGCATCCAGAGCCTCACTTACGAAACGAATAGGCACGAATGTTCTAGATGTAGCATGGTCAATATAAGGGGCAACATCTAAACTAAGTTCTTTTTCGCCTACGCTTACTTTAGTTTGTCCAATGGTTAAAACAATGTCCTTCCCTATTAATTTAGGAACCAAGCTTTTGATCGGTGTAAATTCAATATTCCCTGTAAATCCATCGGCTAACTGTCCTTTATTATTATTGCCCCAAGCAAGTACAGTTCCATTTTCATGTAATGCCAATACATGATTATTTCTAGTAGCAAGCTGGATAATCCCTTCTAGAAATTCACCTGAACCTGTTCCTTCCCCCTTTTGTACTTTGACCGGAATAATACTTTCAGATGGAATATGTCTTCCTGCTCCTAGACGTCCATGACCATTATCACCCCAAGTCCAGACATTGCCGTCAGCGGCTATCGCCATAGTAAAATTACCACCAGCTTCTATTGCTTTAGGTTTAAGATCTGTTACCAGTTGGCTAAGAATGGGGGTTAAAGAATCTTCCGTCTTACCGTTTCCAAGCTGTCCTTTATGATTTCTTCCCCAAGCATACACAGCCCCGTCTTCTTGAATCGCAAAGCTATGCTCATTTCCAGCTACGATTGTTTTTATCTTGCTTAATCCTTCTATTTTTACTGGAGAAAATTGATTCTCTTCATTTCCATTTCCTACTCTTCCACTTTTGTTTGCTCCCCAAGCCCATACGGTATCATCTTGCTTTAAAGCAACCACATGCTCATTTCCAACTGCTAGCCATTTTATATGAGTGAATCCTTCTATTTTTTTGGGAGTAAGCTGATCCTGTGAAAGATCCCCTTGTCCTAGCTTCCCATTTGTAAAATCACCGAATGTCCATACAGTGCCATCTTCTTTTAAAATGACAGAGTAATTATTTCCAGCAAATATCCCCTTCACCTGATCAAGACTTTTTATATGAACGGGAGAAAGAATGGGACTTTGTGTGTGATCTAGTCCAAGTTGCCCCTTGTCATTTCTACCCCATCCCCAGACCGTTCCATCATTCTTGAAGGCAAGCACATGGTCGCTGCCCGTTGCTAATGCTTTCACATTATCAAAATTAGGAATAGATACAGCGGTAGTTTGTTCCAAGGACAAATCATCATTCCCAATCCCTAATTTACCAAAGTTATTTTCACCCCACACCCATACTTGCCCTTTAGATAAGGCAAAAGAAACATTATTTCCAGTGTATACAGCCGCCTTATCATCTTTAACGGTATTGGCTAAGATAGAAGAGGGTCCCCCTAAGATAAGTGATAAAATTAAGATTAACTTTACAATAAATATGCTTACTTTTTTCTTTGTGTTCATACGATCATCAACTCCAATGTCATCATTATTTTTTTAGCTAATTGGTACTTTTTCCTTCTCATTGCTCGCTAATCTGCTTCTCCAACGCATTTAATAAAATTAGTGCCTTTTCATTGCTCTTCAAACTAATCAGCTCTGATATGATTTTTCTGATAACGATAGCTCGCTTATAAGACTCTTTGATCTCCAGCGCAATTGCTTCTGATTTTTCTAGCAGTTCAAGTGCTTTATCATGCTGTTTATTTTTTATCAAATTTTTTACTACACGAATATAGCCCTCTACTTGATGAAAAGGATCGAGAATCGTATTCGCTACTTCTATCCCTCTTTCATACTTGAAGCTCTGTCCGAAATTTCTCGCTATCTCGCTAGTAACAGCAAATTTTTCTTCACTTTCTCCTATCAATGCAGCTATTTCTACCGCTTCTTCCAGAATATCCGTTGCCCTTTCTCTCTCCCTTTCTCAGCCAATTCTCCACCTAACATAGCCAACACCTGGGCTTTTTCAACTGTAGAGGAGATAGCAGCTACTAGGGAATGAGCCTGCGAAAATACCTCTAATGCCTTTTCTTTCTCTTTTACATCAATATAATTAGCTCCTATTTCGTTGAAAAGAATCGCTTTATGATAGGGTTCTTCAATTTGAGTCGCAAGTTGATAGGCTTCCTCTACTAAAGCAACACCTCGCGAATAATCTATATGTCTATAACTAGCTCCGCTTCCTGTTAGTAGTTCACTTTTTAAGAGAGGAGTTTCTATTTTTTGAGCTATGTCTATCCCCTGCAATAATAAGTTTTCTGCTAGGGTAGAATTCCCTGCTTTCGCTATTTTGTTGACAAGTTTCCAGATGGTTTTGACGTATACCTCTTGATTGGTTATTCGATCGAGATAGGCTAGTGCTTTGTCAAAATGATTAATGGAAGCAAATTCATTAGCAAGATGTGCAAACATTGCTTCTCGCTCCTTTTGCTCTTCTAATCGATCTGTTTCCTGTACTGCCCTTTGAAATAATTCTTCTGCCTTCTCTGCGTTACCTAGTTTGGCATACTGATTTGCTAGTTCAGCCATTATTTTTACTCGCTGCTTTCCTGTAGTAATCATCATACGAACATCTCCTCTTCTTCTTTTCTTATAGAGTGTTTCTCTTTTCATTAGACAGCTAGTGACTCTTTTGTTTGAACTAAGGAATAGGGAATACATAGTGGCATTTTGTGAATAGGATCTAAAATAATCTCAGCTTCAATCCCAAATACCTTTGAAAGCATCTCTTTTGTAATCACTTCTTGAGGGGAGCCTTCATAAGCTAGCTGTCCTTTTGAAATGGCTACAACATGGTGCGCAAAACGAGAAGCATGATTCAGATCATGCACCACTAAAATAATGGTTTTCTTCTGTTTTTTATTAAGCTCATCTAATAATTGCAATACCTCCATTTGATGAGCTAAATCTAGATATGTTGTCGGTTCGTCAAGCAGCATATAATCCGTTCCTTGGGCTAATGCATGGCAATCCAAGCTCTCTGTCTCTGCCCCCCAGATAGGGAGTGGATCGGTCGTTCGCGAAATTCTTCAAGCTTTGTTACCTCAATTGCCCATCTAATCATTTCAATATCTTCTTTGCTTTGAATCCCAAAGCCTTTTTGATAGGGATAACGACCATATGAAATAAGCTCTTCTACGGATAGACCATCTGGTGCATCTGGACTTTGGGGGAGAAAAGATAGCTTTTGAGCTACTTTTTTGGTAGCCATTTGTTGAATATCCTTCCCATCTAGATAGACACAGCCTTCCGTTGGCTTTAAGACTCTAACCAACGATTTAAGAATGGTCGATTTGCCTGAACCATTTGGTCCTATTAAGGCTGTAATCTTTCCTTCTGGAACACTCAGGTTTAAATTTTCAATAATGGTATCCTCTTGATAACTAAGGCTTAGTGAATGAGTTCTAATTGCTGTCATCATGCTTCTCCTCACTTGGTTTTTATTAGTAGATATAGAAAGTAGGGAGCTCCTATTCCCGCAACCACGATGCCGACAGGAATTTCAGTAGGATGTGCAATCACTCTCCCTATCATATCAGCCATCACAACAAGAATACTCCCAGCTAAGGCTGCTGTAGGAACCATAAATTTATGATTAACACCTACCAATTGTCTAGCCAGATGAGGACCTATTAAGCCAACAAAGCCAATCGAGCCAGCAACAGATACACACGTAGCCGCCAAGGCAACAGCAATGGTGATCAGATATATTCTTTCTCTCATGACGGGAGCTCCGACACCTGTTGCGACTAAATCCCCTAAATTCATGACATTGAGAGTCCTTGCCTTATAAATCGCTAGAGGTAATAGGAATAGCAGCCACAAAAAGCAGATCCAGACATAAGTCCAGTTGGTTCCCCAAATACTTCCTGTAAGCCAAATTTTGACGAACTCATATTGGTAGGAACCCATATAATAAGTAGAAAAGAGCATACAAGCACCTATGCCAGCACCTACTGCTACTCCCATTAATACGAGGCGAATCGGGTCTACTACTCCTTGTTTGATACTTAAAATAAATACGAGAGCCGCTGTCATTCCAGCTCCAATAAAAGCAAACAGAGGGAGGGCATAGGCAGGAGCCATGGTCATTTTTTCATAGAAAAAAGAAATATATAAGACAACGAACAACCCAGCACCTGCATTAATTCCTAAGATACCTGGATCAGCCAACCCATTTTGTGATACTCCTTGCATAATCGCTCCAGATACCGCAAATCCTGCTCCTACTAACACAGCAATCAAGATTCGTGGAAGTCTTATATCTAGTAGAATAAAATGATGTTCAAAGTCACCAAATCCTGCAAATGTTTTATAAATATCTAATAATAGAAATTTTGATGTAGCCCATATTAATACTAATCAATATAGATAAAATTAATAGAATAATTAAAATCATGATCGTCTGTAGGGGATGTAACTTTCGTTTTGTTTTAACCATGCTAAGTCCTTTCATCACAATCCAACTCTCTTATTTCCTCTTGCTAAGTAAATGAAGAAGGGAACCCCAATTAACGCTGTTAGAACTCCAACGGGCGTTTCAAAGGGCGGATTGACCAGTCTTGAAGCCATATCAGCTACGACTAAGAGAAATCCACCTAATAGAGCAGAGCAGGGAATCACCCAGCGATAATCGATCCCTATTAAATACCTTGTGATATGGGGAATCACTAAACCAATAAACCCAATTGGTCCAGCTACAGAAACGGCTGCCCCAACCAAGACAAAAACGGTAAGCGCTGCGATGGCTTTAATCCACTTAATCTTTTGACCGAGTCCTGCTGCTACTTCATCTCCTAGGCTTAGTACAGTGAGTTGTCTTGAGATCATCATGGCTCCCAATAGCCCTGCTACTGACCAAGGTAAAATGGTTTTTACTTCAAACCATTTCACCCCTGCCACTCCCGCCGCGTACCAGTACATGACATTCGTCATGACACCATAATAAATTTCAATTCCTTTAGATAAAGAGCCTAGTAATCCTCCGACTGCTGCACCGGCTAAAGCAAATTTGACATGGGCATACCGACCTCGAGTACGGTAAGAAGCAACTGTTCCTATGCTATACACAATCAATGTTCCCAAGGCAGAACCAAGTAAGGAAACGAGGATAAGCTGGTGATATTTTAATTCAGGAAAAAAAGCAAAGCTAAGTACAATTCCAAAGCTAGCCCCTGCAGAAACTCCCATAAGTCCTGGACTTGCCAATGGATTTCTGGTCACTCCCTGCATAATAGTCCCTGCCACAGCGAAGCATGCTCCAATTAAAAAGGCCATGATCGCTCTAGGTATTCTTATTTCGTACACTGTAAAATGTTTAACATGATTTTCATCATATTGAAAAATGGCTTCAAAAACGGTTTTCACATCAATATCTGCTGCTCCAACCATAATGGAACCTAGCATAGCAAGAAGAATCCCAATACTAGCTATAACTATCAGGATGGAAGCAATCATTGGTTTTGCTTTTACTTGATTCGTTTTTTATAGGAGGCACTTTTTCTCTTTGTTGATATATAGTTTGGTTCTCTGCCATTTGGAATACCTCTCCTCTAACTTACATACTGACTAATCTGGGACTCATCATTAGAGGGCTGATTCTCTAAATGCTGAATATGAAATAATTCATAATAGCTTCCTTGATGGCTCATCAATTCTTCATGCCTTCCCTGCTCTTTAATTTTCCCATGTTCTATCAGTACAATCTTATCTGCATGAGTAATAGTTGCTAAGCGATGCGCCACAATAATGGTGGTACGATTGAACGCTAATTTTTGTAAAGCTTGTTGGACCCATTGCTCTGTTTCTAGATCAAGTGCAGAAGTTGCTTCATCTAATATAATGATCTTGGGATTTTTCAGAAAAAGCCGAGCAATCGCAATTCGTTGCCTTTGACCACCTGAAAGTTTAATTCCTCGTTCACCAATTGAAGTATCGTACTTTTGAGGTAATTTCATAATAAAATCATGAGCAGAAGCTTGTTTCGCTGCTTGAACCATTTCCTCTTCTGAAGCCTTTGGATTGCCCATCATAATATTTTCTCTAATGGATTGGCTAAACAGAACAGGTTCTTGAAGAACCATACCAATCTGACTACGCAAGTCTGTCAAGCTATACTCTCGGACGTCAGTCTCATCAATACAGATACGTCCTTGACTCACATCAAAAAATCTAGGAATCAAGCTAATTAAAGAGGATTTCCCTCCTCCACTCATGCCAACCAAAGCGATAACCTCACCTTTTCTCACTTCCAGATTGATCTCTTTAAGGACGTCTTCATGGTGCTCTTCATACTTGAAGCTCACATTTTCGAATCGAATATTTCCCTCTATCTGAATCATGCTCTTGACGTTATCGTCTTCCCCCAGGTCATAGGGTTCCTTCAATAATTCAACAACTCGATCCATGGAAGCAAGAGATTGCGTTAAATGAGTCGAAGAATTAATTAAGCGTCGCAATGGGTTGTAAATTCGTTCTGCATAAGCATAGAAAGCCAGTAAAGCTCCAATTGTCAGCTCTCCTATAATCACTTGGTAGCCACCAAAAGCAATGATTAAGAGAGGAGCGATGTCGGTTATCGTATTCACTACAGCTTGGGTTTTCGCCTCATAACCAATTACATGTAACGCTTTTTTAAGAAAGTGTTGGTTATTCTGTTCAAACACTTGTTGTTCATGCTTCTCTAAAACAAAACTTTTTATCACACTGATACCTTGAATACGTTCTCCTATATGCGCTTGCACACCAGCTAGTGCCTGTGAACGCTCCTTGCTTAACCTTCTAAATCTGCTAAAAAAATATCTCATCGCTATAGCGTAAATCGGTAGAATGACCAAAGAAACAAATGTAAGTTCAACGTGTAAATAAAGCATAATGGAAATCGCTATAGCGATAGCAACAAGATCTAACCAAATATTAATTAACCCATCGTCACAAAATGTTTTGTTTGCTCGACATCATGTACCACTCTTGACACGATCTCACCTGATCGCTGATTATGATAGAATCGTAGAGACAGCTTCTGTAAATGAACAAATAAACTTTGGCGTAGATCATATAAGATCTTATTTCCAATCCATTGGGTAAGATATGAACTATAGAATTCAATAGGAGCCTTATTATGGTGTAAATAAAGAAGCTAGCCAGCATCATCGTAATCAGAAGAACTGTTTTCTGTTCAATACCATCTTCTGTTGAGCCAATGATGTTATCAACGGTATACATGATCAGGATGGGCAACATCATTGGAATCGCGTTGCGTACGAACCCCAGTATGATCGCTAAGATCACTTTCATTTTGTAGGGACTGACAAACTTAAGAAAATATTTTATGCTGTCCAAAACAGGCTCCTCCATCAAAAGCGATTTAGTTGTTTTCTAGGGGCTGAAAATCAATGCCTTGATTATTTAAGTAATCCGTCTAGAACCCCATCCAATATTAAGTTATAAAGAACAAGTCCTTTGCCTGCTTTACTATCATTTAGGTCTCCTAGCAAATATACATTCCCATTCTGGACTGCTTTAGAGTTTTTCCAAAAAGGATTTTGTTGCATCTCCTTAATCACATCTTGATTTTCTTTTTTGGCTGTATCAAATAAGAAAATATGATCCGCTTCAAATTCTGATATTTTTTCTAACGAAATAGGTAGCTCTACTTCATTCGTTGGAGTAATGGATGGAGCTTTTAAGCCTAAGCCATTATATGCAATCTTACCTACATGACTTTTTGTACCAAATAACCGCGATTCTTTGTGATGAACCCTCATAAATAGGACTGTTTCATTTTTGATTTTTCCTGCTAAAGCTGCTTTAGCCCGATTAACACGTTGATCAAATTCTTTTAGCTTGGCGTTAGCCACGTCTTCTTTACTAACCACATGAGCTACATACTTATAGATTCCTCTCCAATCTGCCTCCATATCTTGAAGCAATACAGTAGGCGCAATTTTACTTAATGCTGCGTATGCCTTAGAATTATGCTTCTCCACACCAAGAATCAAGTCAGGCTTCAAGCTTAGGATCATCTCAATATCAGGAGACTGAAAATGTCCAATATAGGTGGTTCCCGACAGCCTTCTATCTAACCAACCAACTTCTTTTCCAGAGGCTCCATTGATCGTTCCAACTGGAACAATACCTAAAGAGAGTAGATGATCTGTATACTGCGCTGAGAGAGAGATAATCCTAGTAGGATTCGTCGGTACTTCAAGATTTCCCATAGCATGCTTTACTGTTTTTGTAGTTGGTTGATTCGCCGATTTTTCAGGTTGTGGAGTCGTTACATTTTTAGGCTGTGATGAGTTTTTTGTCGTTTTTGTTGAGTTTGTTGAATTTGTTGGTTTTGAAGCATTGCCTTCCTTGGCAGCCTTTTCTTTTGCTTGCACACCTTCTGTTTTATCTCCTGCTTCTGCGTTTGTTTCCTTTTCTTCTTCTTTCGGGTCTATATCCGTTTCAGGGGTTTCTGGTCCTGTTATGACTAATGTTTCTTCCGTTGTAGTATCAAGAGATACCTCCTCTTCTTCAGATGGGGAATTCTCCTCCATTTGAGTTTCTATTTTAGTGCTTTCTTGAAGATCATTTCCTACTGGTCTTTGCCCGCATGCAACAAGTACCATCATTAAGAATATAAAGAGAATCCATACGTTTTTTTTCATGCTTTTGCCTCCATTTGTTTACAAATTTCATTTAAGATACGCGAGTAGTGAGGTACACTTTTGCCCTCATTCCCATCCTTCAGACTCCCCAAATACAAGACCTGTTTCTTTTTCACGCAAGATAAGTCTTGGAACTCTTGCCTTTTTGTCATATCACCTAATATCCTTTGTGCCTTTTCTCCTGTTGTGTTAAAAATCCATAGATAATCTGGATCTAGTTGAGAGAGTTGCTCAAGCCTATGTGGAAACATAAATTTATGACCAAAATATTTGGATTCAATGAACAATTCCTGAGCCTTCTTCATTCCTAAATGTTCATAAATCAGCTTACCTAGGTGACTATCGTAGTGATAAACTTGAAAACCCTCCGTTTTCCAAACATTGACCATTAAGATGGTTTGATTGCCAAAAAACGAAAAATACTTTTCTTTCAATGACGTTAGGTTTTGTTCAAAATCAGCTAACTTTTGTTCAGCCATCTCTCTTTTATCTAAAATATCCGCTAAGAAAAAAAGGATTTTTTTCCAATCGACACTTAAATCCTTCACAATGATAGTTGGAGCGATTCCTTCTAACTCCTTATAAAAAGGCAGATGTTTTTTAGCCTCACCTAGAATTAAATCAGGTTCAAGCTCTCTTATTTTATCTAGTCCAGGTGATTTGCTCTTTCCGACACTTTGTACTACATGCTTGATCGGATCTACGCACGGATCAAACTTGGTACCGAGTTCATCTTCGCTAACAACTCCAACGGGAACCACTTCTAAAGTGAGTAAGTAATCCACGAAATGAGGGGTTAATGCAACAATTCGCCTTGGTCTAGACGAGGTGATTCTATCAAGTTGTTTAGCGATGACTCTAACATTAACTTTAGACAATTCTTTGCACCTCTTTGCTATTTTGTAAAATAGTTTCGATTAACTGAGTAAGAATCAGATTATAAAGGATTAAACCTTTGCCTTCCACTCCGTCTTTTAAGCCTATAAAGGAATGAATACGAGGAGCATAGTCCCCTTTTTCTTCATCTATAAAATCTGTCAAATTGACCCTTTTATCTAGAGTATCTTCAGTTAAGATAAAAAAATCATCTATAGCTGAATGAAGAACCTCATTGATTCCCATTGTAATTAAAGGCTTGTTGGTTCCTTTAAATATACTAATACCTTCTACAGGCAATCCGAGATCTTTATAGAGTAGCTTGCCGAGATGACTATGTGGTGTATAAATTCGATAAATATTATTTTTCCACATATTAGATAGTACAATGTTTTTTCCAGGAAGATTCTTCAATTGATTCCTATACCCTTCTATCTTCAAATAGAATTCTTTCAACTGACTATTAGCTAGTAGTTGACGGTCAAATAGAGAAGCAAGGAACATCAGAACAGACTTCCAATCAACGGTTAGATCCTTAAAGAGAATAGTTGGAGCAATAGCAGAAAGTGAATCTATAAAACACAAGTGCTTCTTTGCCTCACCTATAATAATGTCTGGCTGTAAATCATTGATTTTTCCTATGTTGGGATGTCTAGCTCTTCCCAGTCCTATACTTTGTGGCAAATAGGGGCGTAGATATTTTTGAAATTCAACCTCATTATCATCAACTGTAACCGTTCCAACAGGTTGTATATTGAGTGAGATTAAATGATCCGTGATATGTGGCATTAGGCTTATTATTCTAGACTTTCCGGTAAATGAGCCAAGGTTAGCATGAAGTGAATAGTATTCTATTTGCATGTAGCCCCCCTACATATTAATAATAATCATTCTCATTCACTTATCATAATGGGTAACTATTTGAAAAGTGTGAGCAATTTGTTAGGAAAATGTGAGATTTTCAAAAAAAAAAAGAAAACCTCACTACGTGAAGTTTTTAGACACCCAAAGCTTTGGCTTAGGTAACTTTATTAACAAAGTACAACCTGATCCACAGATGGATGGATGAGAAATCATAATTTGACCCCCATGATATTGGACAATTTCTTTTGTAATAAAAAGACCCAAGCCTGAGCTTGAATCCTTCTCTCTCTTTCTGCTGAAGTCGCCCTTGTATAATCTTTCGAATACATAAGGTTCATCTTCCTCGGAAATTCCCACTCCATTATCAGCTAAAAAAAAGTGAATATGATGTTCAGACTCTTCAACAATGAGCTTAAAAGTAGGGTTCTTAGCTCGAATAAATTTGATAGAATTGCTAAGAATGTTAAAAAAAGCTTGATACATACGATTTACATCTAACAATAACTCATAGTCGTACTTTAGGTGGTTAATCATTTCATAACTCGCTCCCTTAGACTGACATATGAGTTCAAAGTTAGAGGAAATTTGTTTCAAAAAATCAGATAAACTTACTGCTTTTAATTTACCCGTTAAATGCAAAGCATCTAAAGAAACATCTAATTCATCTACTAGGTCTGTTATTCTATCAATCTGTTTAATAGATAGCTGCAATGTCTTTTCGTCAGCTTCTAACAAACCATCCATCATCGCCTCCATTTGCCCTCTAAGTGTACTTAAGGGAGTTTTTATTTCATGGCTTAGATCTTCAACCATTTGCTGTTTAATCTTCTTTTCATACAGCAATTCTTGTTCAACCCTTTGCATGTTATGGTCAAAGAACTGTTGTATATGTATCACTAGATAAACCGAAAAAGCTAAAAATAAAATGCCCCCTATAAGATACGTATAAACATGAGGATAGAAATAACAACTTAATAGGAGGACAACTAAGGAAAGAAATTGAAATATGAAAATGAAGTAAAGTTTTTCAACCTCATTATGTCTATTATTTTTCACAATTCTGTTCCTCCCCTCCTTGAAATTGATAGCCCATTCCCCATAATGTCTTAATATATTTCGGTTTTTTAGGATCCTTTTCTATTTTTTTACGTAAGTTTGTAATATGAAAATCAATCGCCCTCTCTGTCAGATGCAAGTGATCGATCCCCCTTAGCCTTAACATCAATTCTTCTCGACTAAATACCTTCCCTTGTTGTTTCAAGAATGTATCCATTATAGTGTACTCAGTACTCGTTAATTCTACTTCATTTCCTAAGTGATATAATTTTTTCTTATCAGAATCTATCCATAACGCTGGTTTAGGAGAGAACGATTCATCATAGTTTCCCCATCTCCTAAGCAATGTTTTAACTCTCACTACTAATTCATTCATACTAAATGGTTTACATAAATAATCATCTGCTCCGATTTCTAGCCCGCTAATCCGATCATTCACATTATTTTTAGCTGAAACCATTAAGATAGGAATAAAGCATTGATTATAACGCAAATGCTTACATAATCCTAAACCATCTATTCCTGGCAGCATCACGTCCATAATAATCAGGCTGGGAGTCAATTGTTCACAAAACTTCTGTCCGGTAATTCCGTCTTCAGCCCAAAATACTTTGTATCCATCCTTCTCTAAATACATGGTCATAATCTGTGTTAATTGTTCATCATCATCAATAATTAATATGCTTTCCACCAGATCACTCCCTAGTAAATTAGATCTCAATTGAAAATGATTATCAATTACTATTATATTCTCTCCTTTCTTTATGTCAAATAATATTTTTTTCGTTCTATATAAAAAACTCCTAGTAAGATGTAGACTCAAATAGAATCTACCTTCCTCACTAGGAGTTATTTCATTAAACCTTCTTATCTAATCTCAATCGTATGCGTCGTCGTAGCCGTTTCTCCAGCTCTATTGGTTACTGTGAGAGTAACGGTATACGTTCCCGCTTGCTTATACTTGTGTTTAACCTTCGCTTTCGACGCTGTTGTTCCATCGCCGAAATCCCATTCATATGAACGAATCTTTCCGTTGTTATCACTTGAACGAGAAGCATCAAAGGAAATGTTTTTATTCTTATTTCCTGAGTCAGGAGCGACGATCACAGCCGTCGGTCCTTCTTCAATTGGATCTGGATCTGGATTACTTGATCCCCCAGTTGAAATATACAATTTACCAGCGGCTAATGCCTCTGCTCCATTTCCAGCTTCATCCCAAGCACGTACGACAACAATGGCTCCAGATACGTTGAGGTTTGCAGGAGTCGTCCAGCTTCCTTCATAGAATCCAGGAGCGGTTTCAGTCATGACGATTTCATTCGCTCTACCTCCACTCATCATAAGTGGTACTTCTACTCTAAATGCTGCTCCTAATCCTTCTGCTGCTTCGAAGGAAACATGAACTGTTTCTCCTGACGTAATATGCACATCCTCAGCAGGCGTTACATTGCTAATCACAAGCTCTCCTAGAACAACTTCGATTGTTCTTGTTACTGTCGTTTCGTTACCTGCCAAGTCAGTAGCTACTACTGTAATGACATTCTCACCAGCATTGACAAGCATGCGATAGCTAAATGAGCCATCTTCATTCACTTGCACATCGTTTCCATTCACCGTTAAAGCATCGAAATGAGCATCTGAAACGGAACCATTTACATGTAATACTTCTTGGTTCTGCTTCTGTCCATCCACTGGTGAAGTAACCTCTAAATCTGGAGCTGCCTGATCTAGCGTCACACGAATTGGCTCTGAGCGATCGGTAAGCTTACCATCTACAACTGCCTCTGTAGATAATAAATTTTCACCATCGTGTAGAGTCGTTTCAATAGAGAATTGACCTTCTTCTACAATTCCAGATCCAACTTCTTCATCTCCATTGTATAGTTTGACAGTAGCTCCATTTGCACTAGAGATTCCTGTTACAGTAATTGCTTCACTATTTGTAAAGGAATCGTTTGAAGGTGAGGTAATTGCTGGAGCTCCTACCGGATATTGAACAAGGGCACGAATCATATAGTTTCCTTGCTCCTCTGGAGTTGGATTCCAAGCTCCTCCAACTAGCTGCCATCCACGCATTGCATTTGGACTGCTTTCGTCTGTTGCTAAACCAGGTGCATTTGGATTTGGTGATGCTTGAATATAGACAATGTAGAAGTCTCCCTCTACCATAACACTCTCAGGGAAGCTTACTTCCGTCCATTGACCGTCACGTAGAGCCGTTCCATCAAATGGTCCTGCAAGAACGCGACCTGGTGCACCATTTGGTCCACTTGCATCATATACAGCATATTTGAAAGCAGTTCCTCCAGGGGTTGGCCATGAAGTGTCCCAGAAACGGAATTTCGCTCCAATGACTTGAGCGGCTCCATTTTCTGGAGTCATTCTGACAGCCCAACCATTGCCAGCATCGTAGAATGCTCTTGCGTTTTCAGGCTCTCCATCATCATAGGCAATCTCTCCTGCATAACCTATAAATGGTTTTAACCCAACATTCGCCGTCACTGTTTGGTTTCCTGGAACTTCCACAGTTACTTCGTTATTATAGTAATCAGCTGCTGTCACCACGAGTGTATAAGTTCCTTCTAATACATCAAGTGTAAAGGAACCATTTTCATCCGTAACTACAGGACTAATGCGAGAATCTTCTCTCACTAGAATTGTTGCATTAGCAATAGGCTCTCCTGATCTCTCATCAGAAATGATACCCGTTACAGTACCAAATGGAATAGCTTGTAAAGCAAAGTTGACAACCGCATTCTCCCCATCCGAGATGGATACAGATTTCTCACTTGGATAATATCCATAGGCTTCTGCACGAAGAGTGAAGTCTCCAGCTGCATGCACCAAATGGTATCTTCCGTTGCTTGCATCTGTTTTGGTTGAGCGTCCTGTTTCAAGAACTGTTACCGTAGCATGTGCTGGTAAAGCTTGAGGTGTCGCTCCTTCTACTTTTGCCTCTACTGCTTTTACAATCGTTTCTACCTTTTCAGCTTTTTCCTTTTTGCTGAAATCATATTGAGGCTCATCATACACAGGTTTCTTTTTCACTGCAAAATCTGGTGTAAGATAAGGGAATAATGGTTTTGCTTTCTGATCCTTTTCTTTTTCTTTATCTTTTGAATCGATTGCTTTTAGGAATTCATCTGCATTCTTCTTATCGGTTCCTGCATCGCCTTGAATAGAAAGAATTCTAAAGTTATCAATATACCAACCTTTTTTAACAACTGAATTATCAGAAGTTAAACGGTAGCGTACTTGAACGGTTTCTCCTACATATTCATTGAGATTAATAGACACTTCTGCCCACTCTCTACCCTCAGTAGAATGATTGTAGTCAGCAAGCTGGATCCAATTCTGACCATTATCTGTACTTACTTCAACATAACCATGATCCCATCTTGTTTCAATCTCATACCAATGATAGAAGCTTAGAATCGCGTTATCTACAGACGTTAAGTCAATTGCAGGAGATACTAGACTAGCATTCGTATTGTTTTGATAGTCTCCACTTAAATTCGTAGCCCAGACTTTTTCACCAGAAACAGCATTTGCTGGTCCTGCTGTTGGAACACCTCTTTGCCACGGATCATTGGCACCGCTATGAGTCCATCCGTTATCATCTTCTCCTTCGAAATCATCGCTAAAGATCACAACTGGAGGAGTAATCGTTACAGATGCTTCATTGGAAGGAGCACTTTCATTACCACTGTAATCTACTGCTTTAACAACATAGTAGAATGTGGAAGCAAAAGGCGTATCTCCATCTGTGTAGGATGGTGTAGTAGATGTACCAACTTTTTCATAGTTTACACCTGATTCAGTAGAACGATAGACATAGTATTTAGCAAGATCTTCATCCGCTACAGGCTCCCAAGATAGATTCACATTCCCGATTGAATCAGCCTCAGCCTGTAAGTTTGCTGGTGCTGCTGGAGGAACATTATCAATTTCTTGCAGCTGAATATCATCTAAGTACCAGCCTGCTCTATTTACACTTCCATCAGAGTACATATTAAATAGAAGATGGACTTGCTCTCCGGCAAATTCTCTTAAATCAATAAAGGTTGTTTGCCATCCATCACTAGTGCCAGTAAAACGTGTAACCTCTCTTAATTGAAAATCAGTAGATTCTGCTGCCACAAAAACAGCACCATAATCATAGTTGTTCTCAAAATCATACCAATGCTTGAAGCTTAGTAATGCACCATCCTCCTCAGCTTTTAAATCCAAAGGTGGTAGCTTCATATAAGCATTCGAGCCATTAGGATACAGCCCGCTTAAATTCGTAGCCATGACTTTCTCACCGGAATAAGCCCCGTTAGGTCCGCTAGTTGGTACTCCCCACTCCCACGAATTGTTTTGTCCGCCTGTTTCAATACCCATGATATTCGTTTCGAAATCTTGGAAGTATCCAGGTGTAATTCCATCAGAAACATCAATTCTATAGGTATTTGTTTTAAACCCATTATTGCCGTAATCATTGACACGTAGATAGTACTCTACTCCACTGGAGCTAACTAAGAATCTCGGAATATCTCCTTGGTAGGTACCTGCTTTGTAGTCCCCTGCTGTGCGATCCATTGGGATAAATGTCCAATGAGCAGATCCTACTGTACGAGCAAATGCTTCCACAGTAACAACACCTACATTATCAGATACTTGTGCTGTTAGTGGAATATCGCTTCCTGAAAAAGCATTCGTTACAGGAGTGTGATCCAATACTGGTGGATCAAAATCATCTCCTTCTGTTGTTACTCGACCAGACACACTTCCTAAACCACTTAGGATTGACATCACGGCATCATAGCAGTTGATGAGACCATGACCAAAGCCATTGTTAGGTACTTCTGGGTATTCACTATTTGTCAAAGGAATCGCTGTGGATTCAATAATTTCTTCTAATTGATCAACCGTTAACGAAGAGTTAACCTGTAACAATAAAGCAACTAAACCAGATACGTGTGGTCCAGACATGGAGGTACCATTCCAACCACCTTCATAGCCACCGCCCGGAACAGAAGAACGAATATTGACTCCAGGAGCAGATACTTGAGGCTTGATTTCTCCATAAGGGGAAGGACCTCTAAGAGAAAATCCAGCTAGATTATTATTGATATCTGTTGCCCCTACAGCAAAAGATTCTGGATAGTTCGCAGGAGTTGCTACAGAACCAGGTCCTCCTGGATTGGTTGCTCTTGTGTTACCTGCCGAGAACTCAGGGAAGATTTCCGCTGCTCTCCAAGCTTGAACAATAGGACGGAACCATTCATTAATTCCAGGACCGCCACCCCAAGAGTTGGTCACCACATCGGGTGCTAATTCAGGGTGAAGATTTCCTTCACTGTCTACTGGTGCAAGAATCCACTGACCACCTCGTAAAATAATTTGGTCTGTGGTAGACGGGTTAAAGATACGTACCGCGATCCATTGTGCACCTGGTGCGACACCAACCACATTGGTTCCATTTTCTTCAGATCCAACAGATGTACCCATAACATGCGTTCCATGTCCATCTGTGTCTGTAGGAAGTGAAGCACCGCTATGAGCATCATACCAGTGAAGCTCAGGGTTTGCGATGTTTCCATTGGCATCGTATCCGCGCCATTTACGCTGTAGAGCTGGATGTGTTAGCTCTACACCACTATCCAAATTAGCAATGACAATCCCAGATCCATCAATGCCCATTTCCCATACTTGTGGAGCATTTACTTGTTCAATGTTCCACTCAATATTAGAAGGAGCATTTTCTTTTCCTGCTTGAAGCGAGATCTGCTCTGGAGAGCGCTCTACTTTATCTAAGAAATGCTCTTTATTTGGTAGAATCTTTTCTACTTCATAATGATAGGCTAGCTTCTCCATTACTTCTTGTGTACTTGTAATGGCTAATGCATTGACAATAAAGAAGCTTTCGTACTCTTTTACTTCCCCTTTTTCTTTCATTTCGTCAAGATATTGAATAATGCTAGCTTGAGAAATACTAGACGTTTCTCGAAGGGAGCTTACAACTGTATTTCGTACAGACATTTTTGATACAGCTGGTGTTTCATTTCTAGCAACAGAAACCTTCATTGCTTGTGCAGACACTTGCTCAACATCCACTTGCTCTTTCATCCGAATAAGATACGTGACATACTCTTCTTTATCAAATTCCTTGGATAATTGTGGACTAATTTTCGCCGTAGCTACTTGTGGAGATACGCTGTTCATATCAACACTTGCAGATTTTCTTTCTGCTGCAAACCCCAGCCCCGTTGAAAACATGGATAGGATTAAAAGAATGACTAGATTGATAGCAAACAATCTCCTACTTTTTTTACTATAATTCACTACACAACCGCTCCTTTTTAGGTAGATTTAGTAAAAAAACTAAAAAAGCCTATACCCTCCCTCCTTTTGTTAGACTTATGTAATATTAGGAAAGCTAACATTATTTTACTCTAAATATCATCAAAAGTATGTAATATCTTAGCAAATAATTTTGTAATATTTTTCAACTATTCTACATATTCTATCAAATTTAAGTTAGAACTTTATTCCTAAGAACACATCTTCAGAACTATCAAAATAGAAAATAATGAAAAATAAATCTAAATTTTTTAGATTATTATAACGAAATATGTCAAAATGTTTTTCGTTTTTCCTGCCCTATTCGACAGTATTCTCCCCCGTTTTTTAGGTGTATTTCGACATTTGATTCTTTTTACCTACTACTTTACTTTTATTAAATATTCCATTTTAGTTAAATTAGACTAAAAAAAGGAACATACCCCCTACTTTATAGGAGATATGTTCCTCTTTCTCTATTCAAATGATTGATTTCGTTCCTCTTTCTAGCCAATCATCTATTTGTGTAGCTGTAAAATCGATCTCTGTATTTTTTGGATAGGCAAGAGTGTAGGCAAATCCATGCAGCACATAGGAAACAGCCTTGTATTGACCAAAATTGGTATAGAAGCTCTTATAGGTATGGGCACCCTCTTTTTCTATCTTAGATAGTTCATAGACTGCTAAGGGCGTCATAAGCCCTGTTTTTAAGATTTTTGAAATGGCTTCTTTTACTGTCCATAGGACCGTCATTTTTTCTATATCCGTTCCATCTGTAACCTTGATCATTTGTTTTTCTGATTCTGTCAGCTGCTCTGCTAAAACGTCTTTTTTCTCCTCATCAACCTCTTCGATATCAATCCCCATTGGATGTTCCTCAGGAAAAGCAATGGCTACACCATAATCTTCAGAATGAGCAATACTCACTTGTACATTTTGAAGCACAGGACTGGTGATAATCGGTTGTGTAAAAATTCCTGATTGAATGTGAATACTCGAAAGGTCTTTTCTTTCAGCGAGTTCCCCAATCGCTTTCTTCGCTGCTAATCGCCCCAGAAGATAGCTTTTCTTTCTTCTTTCATGCTTTAAGGTTTGGAAATACTCCAATTCTGTGGGATGTAAAAAGAGCTCGGGCAGGAGAGCTCCTGAATGATTTGGACAATGGATGAAGCATAGAATCGCCTTCCTTAGACGATCAGCTCGATGTAGGATAATGGGTTTCAACAAATAATGGTATTCTTTCATTGGACTCTATTCCTCTATCTCTCATTTTTTACTATAGTTAGCTGTAGTATATCTTATTTTGGAGGTAAATCATAGAGTCCTAGTAGAGAGCCTATTATAGTCTTGGATCAATCCCTTTTTCTTTTCCAACTTCAAATAACATATTGGCAACAACCTGCTTATACGCTCTATTCTCTGGGCTGATCTCCTCTAATTTATGAGAAAGCATGCTCTTTCCAAGCTGATATTCCTTGATCGATGTTCTTAGCTTCTGCTTCGTATTTTTCTGCTTAACAAGCTTCGCATACTTATGCGGAAAACGATAATCATAGCCATAAACAATGGTTAAATATTCAGGATTTCGCACTTTGAGATAAGGTGCCACATCCTCGGTGATGATCTCTGGCTTAATCACCACTCCCTCCATTTTTTTCAGCGTAGTTAATGTATGGAAGAACTCATAAGCTTGCTCCAGATCCTCCTCTGCATATAAGTTAATTTTTCTGTATTCGTCATCTGAGATCATCTGGAATATTTCAGAGGTTGGTTGATTCGGAATTTCTTCAGAACCATCTATTTTTATTATTTTTAGAATCGAGAAAGGCTTAAATTGCAACGAATCCTCAGCACCATAAAGCTCAATTTGTTCTTTGTAGCTCTGGTACGCTTGCAGATGCTTCTCTAAGGGGACTAATCTGTTTTTGATCGTTGAAAGAGCTTTATAGGATTGATAAGTCGCATCTCCATACTGTTTACTCAGCTCTTTTTTGGAAATCTTGCTTTGATCCTGCTCAAATCCACTTTCTTTATAGGTTTGCTGCATGCGAGCGAGATGCTCATCGAATTTATGCTGCTGTAAAAAAGCCAGCTCTCTTTCCAGAGCCTGATCAATGATTCCAAATTGCCTATCGATTAACCCCTCGCCTAGAGCTCTCCAGGGTAAAAGCTCTCCGTCTAATACTAAGGTCTTAATCCCTTCCGCTTCCATATACTCCTTATGCTTTTGCCACTCTTGTTCATAGATTTCTGTTAAATCAAGCTGTTTAATTTTATAACCGTTTCGACTCACTGCATAACAATTCTCGATTTCACGATCAAGATAGAGATTACATCTAGACCCCATATACTTGGGCTGCAAGACAACTTCCTTGACCCCATGATTTTTATAGTATAAAAGACCTTGCTTCAAGGATTCTAGCTCATGACTTTCTACATCTTTGTCTGCGGGAGCCATCGTTCCAGAAATAAAATTAATTTTGTTTTTCAAAACATAGTTCAATCTTTTTTTATCGCTTTCCTCTAGATCAGCAATAGATACTGAAGAATCCACTCTCTTGAAAAGAACAGGCAATTCTTCTAGCACAAGTGCTCCTTTTCGGGCTTTCTGCTGTTTAAAATAAGGCTTCCAAGAATCTAGTGCCACAGAAGTAAAAACATTTCCATGAACACAGCCTGTATCTAGATTGATTTTATTTTTCAAACGTCATTTTTTCTTTCACGGCAACATGCCCAAATAGATGAAAGGGGTGATTTCCAACCGCCTCTTTTTCCAAAAAGGCAAGCTGTTCCTCAAAGGACTTGGTGCGATCTAAGGAAAATCTTCTTTGTTTCTTCAATGAATTTCTATCTATTTTCCCTACATATTTATTTTTACAAGGCGCATGAGTCACATAAAAGGAGGTAGAGTGCAGCCCCACAAATCGGTAAAAGTCTTTAGTTAACCCAACGAGTTCTAAAAAGGTCTGGCGAAGCTCCTCGTCCTTTTCTAGTAATGGAATGGAATCAAAATAATTCTTTACAAGCTCCTGATCCATGCTTTTCACATCGATTTGACCTGTTACATACTTTTGCACAAAGTTTTCATGATTTCCTTTTACGAGATAAAACCAAGCCTTATTCCTATGAAGAAATTGAATGATTTCTCTTGTTCCTTTTCCTTTATCAATCCAATCTCCAACTAAAACAATTCGATAGTCCTGCATCTCTTCCGGTGCAGAGATGATTTGGTTCTCAATCGTGAAACCATACGCTCGAAGAAGGTATTGCAGTTCTTCTACTTGCTCGTGAACATCTCCGACAACAATATATTTGTATCCTTGCGGCAATAAATGTGCAAGATACTCTTCCATGTTTTCAATGACCACTTCATATTCAGGATTCGGCTGGTGTGTCATCGGATCCATAAAATTTTTCTCTCGGATTTTATGAATATTGGCTAGATTTAGTGCAGAGAGCTGTTTTAATACCTCTCTCTTTAATCTTGTAATATGCTGAGTAATAAGACGCTTGGAGCTTCCGACAGAGTAGAAATCCTCTCTGTTTTTATAATCAAACACAATGGCTTCCAAGTGATAATTGTTCTGCTTGGCTATGCTTGCTACTTGATTACGAAATTCCTCAGATAAGCCTGTTGTATCGATAATGACAAATTCCGCATTGATCGGGAAAGAAGTGACTGCTTTTAATTTTTCAAAGAGCAAGTGAAAAGCTTGCTCACTGCTTTCTAGCATGATTTTTCCATGCTTATGATACTCAAATCCTAAAATATCTTGCCTAATCTCATCTGAAGAAATATATTGTACATTCGTTCTAAATCCTTTTTCTTGATCCTCCTTGATCAGTTGAGGGATTAATACTTTATTGGCAAACGTAGATTTCCCGCACTCTGTTGGACCGATCAACATTATAATCGTATGCATTTTTGTTTTTATTTGCATGTTGCATCCCCTTCCCTTGATCTAATAACGACTCCTTGGGTTGTCGAAATCCCATTGACACAATCTCCTATTCCAACAAACTCTAAGTCTACTTCATCATCACAAAACATTCCCTCTATCCACGTTCTAAATTCCTTCTCCCCCATTTCCCATTTGTGATCCTCATGTCTAAATTCTTCTAAGGCATAGAAGGGATTAAAATCTCGGTTAGGTGTCGTGATGACAAAGGTATGAAAAGAAATGTGCTCACAAATCGTTCGGATGAATTGCTCTGCTTCCGTCAGACTCATATGTTCAATAACTTCTGTTAAGAGAACATCAACTAGGTCTTTGTTATACTCCTCTAAAAAGCTTTCTAGTGATAGAAACGTATAGACATGATCGAGCTCGTTCTTTTCTAATTTCCAATGCAGTTTTTCTATCTTTTCTTCATCAATATCAATGGCATAATAATCCTTGTTCTCTACTTTTTTGGCTAATGGAAGAGCATAAAACCCTTCTCCGCATCCAATATCAACAATGGATTTATTTAAAGGAAGCCAGCCCATAATGGCTGCTCTTCTCTGTTGACTTGTATTGCCATAAGCAAATTGAATGGTATAGCGGTCTGTTTTTTCTATTTCGTCTTTGAAGGTATAGAAAAGATGTTTACTCGTCAGCACATTTCTTGTAAACAAATAACGAATATAGAACGGGGCATCGACGACATTGATATTTTGGATATATTTAGCGACTAAGCTCTCAGTTACATCAACATACTCCTTGCCTATAATCGAAAGGAATAAACTGATTAGATTCGCCATGTTTAGCAGATCATGCAGTGACTTTTGAGTCTTTATTTTTAAAGAATAGCTTTTGTAGGCGATTGATTCTAATTCAAATTCATAGTCCTGAACGTGCTGGATAAAGAAATCCACATATCTTGGGTATTCAATATGAACCAGATGAATCACAAATTGGTGCTGGTAGCCTGCAATATCTTTTTCATGCTGTAGCTTTAATGGAGAAATAAAAAACTCCGAGATGGCATTTAAGGCAAAGAGCGGTGTATTGTATCTCGACACATTTAAGTATTCAAAATTCTCTTCCTTATTCTGCTTATATGAAATTTCATTATCTGCATCTTTAAAATACACATTGTAGATCTGTTCTTCTGAATACCATCCAAACGCTGTTCCCTGTCTGATTGTTCTCAACATCATCCCAGTGGCAGGATTCTTACGAATGATATAGGAAAACTCAGGGTTGGTGGAGGTTAATTGTACGATAGCCATAAGTTTCACTCCTTCTTTTGCTTCCTCTATTTTTCACTATTTTTCCTTCTACGAACATGGTGAAAGTATTACAATTTCTAAAAATGACTAACATCAGACATTTCTTCATGCACTTCATAGGGTGAAATTTTTTCAGAGTCTTACCGAGGGGTAGAACGTGCTAAAATAGAGAGAAAACAAATAATGATGGAGATGGCTAAAGATGGCTAGAGAGAGCTTTGATAAAGAGTTGCAATTCTTACGCATGATGCTCTTAACAACAGGAGCTTATAATCGAACGCAATTTGCAGAACGATTGGGAATGTCCGTTCATACATTTGATAAAACACTAAAGAAAATGAAAGATCTGCTTTTTTCCCTTACAGAAGAGCTCCAAGAGGACAAACGCGATATCTATCGTCCCTTTCGTTATCATGATTTGGATCATTCTGATCACCTCTTTACCTTTCTTTTTCGGGCAAAGTCACTGAAGGAAACTGAGGTGACCAGACTTAGCAGTATCTTACACTTTCTTGCGGAAAAAGAATGTTCCCTTAAAGAGCTACAGGACTGCTTACAGGAGCATGAAGAGAATCTCAATCAGCCCGATGAAAAAACCCTTCGTCAGGACCTCAAATATCTGGAAGAGCTCACTGTGATCAAGCGTACCAATCATAGTCGTCCTTATATGTATCGCTTAGATTTAGATCTGCTTCATTCCCTGAACAATGATGAGATCAGACAGCTCTATGACTTTGTCGATATCATGGCACATACACGTATCCCCTCTGTTCAGGGCTATATGCTGCGCGATACGTTAAAGAGAATCCTAAGGAAATCATGGAACGAAGAACAGCTGCAAGCTTTTTCTTATAAGTACCATTACGTGTCGAGGATTTTAGATGAGTATCACTTATATGCGATTTGCGAAGCCTATCAAAAAAGAAAGAGTCTTACTTTTATCTATTACTCTCCGAAAAGAAAAATAGTGTTTTCGGCGAAAAATACAAACCCTCTCTATGAAAAAGAGTTTTCGGGATCAAAACAACATGTTCTCCCTTTAAAAGTCATCTATGATCATCAATATGGACGCTGGTATCTTGTTGCTCAGGACATGAATAACCTCAAATTGGTCAAATACAGAATGGAAGGGATCACTGAATTAGAAGAAAATGTTTCTGTGGAAGAGTCCACCCTGTGCACCGCTCAAGAACAGGCTGAAAAATGGCTAGAGAGAAGTTGGGTCATCGATACAGGAAGAGGAGTTCTGGTGAGATTGAAGTTTTTTGATCCTGTTGATACCACCAATCCATTCATTCGCCAACGAGTTGAACTGCAAGGGCAATGGGGAATGATCGTTGAAGAGCAGGAAGACGGGTTTATTTTTGAAATCATGGTCAATTCAACAATAGAAATAAAACCTTGGGTCCGAAGCTTTGGCTCAAGCTGTGAGGTCTTAGAACCTCGTTATTTTAGAGAGGAATGTAAAAAAGAATGGGAGGTGATTCGAAGCTACTATGAATCTATTTGAAAAAATCCATAACTATCAGATTTTATCTAGGCTTGAAAAATCTAATACCTATCTTTTGACTTCCTTAGAAAAATCTTGGCTAAAAACAATGCTCAACCATCCTGATGCACCTTATTTTTTTAGTCAGGACACCCTAGAGAAACTGAGGGTGTATCTCGATCCCTACGAAAAGCTTCCTCTGGATGAATTGTTTCTCGAAAAAGCAAAAAGCAAGGAAGAGAACCGACATCATCCTTTCCTTTCTCCATTACGAGAAATCATTCTGAAGAAAAACTTCGTACGTCTTACTACTAGGACAAGAACGGATCGGATCTTTAGGGAACAAATAGGTGCTCCATACAAATTAGAGTATTCCCTAACCAAGAAGCAATGGTATTTACTATGGTTACACCCAAAAAGAAAATCTGTCATCTCGACTCCTTTACGACTCATCCAGCTAGCAGAAGAAGTAGAATCGTCTGATGAGGAATACGATCTTATGATCCAGCTTTGCTACACAGAGTGGAATCGAGAAAACAAACAGCAAACATTCTCATTCCTCCAGAATATAATCAAGAGCTCTCACGCATTCTCTACGCTTTCTCTTGCTTTGAGAGAGATCTGACATACAGGGAGGAAACGGGTACCTATCTCCTCACATTAACCTATCTCGTGGATGAAAGTGAGTATGTCCTTTCTAAAATTCGCTTTCTAGGACAACGAGTCAGGGTTATCGAGAATGAATATCTCATCGGGCGCATGAGAGAATCGAGTCAGAAAGCATTAGAGCGTTATCAATAGGAGCCTGCCCTATAGTGGCTCCTTTTTGTGCTCCTTGATTTTTAAAATTAGAAACCCACTACCAAATAAAATCATGGACCCGATATAAAAGATATACTCGATTGTCAGAAAATCAATAAGATAGCCTCCCCCCATAATCGCTATCCCTGAAAAGAGGGCTGTCCAAAAATGATATACTCCGATTTGCTTCCCTCGCGTTTCTCCATTCGTTAAATCAGCAATCAATGCTTTTTCACTTGTTTTCTGCATAGCACCTAGGAATCCTAAAAAGATTTGCAGAACATAGACCTGCCAAATACTTGTAACGATCGGAAAGAGGAGAAATATACTACCCGTCCCCCACGCATAAAGGACTAAATACAGCTTTCTTCCAACTCGATCAGAATGACTCCCGATCCATTGATGAACAAGAGCAGAGCTTATCGTAAATAAACCATAAGAAATCCCAAATTGAGAAAAGGTAGAACCTACTTCCTTAATAAAAAGGATATAAAAAGGAAAGACAAGACCCGCTCCTAATATAGCCACGCTTTGAGAGATAATCACCCACTTCAACCTATTCTCCATACTTCCCGTACCGTTCGTAAAACTTATTCATAAAGCGTTCATCTGGATCATATTCTCGTTTCTTTTCAAAAAAAGTTTCATGCTGCGGATAAACCCTGCTTAGCTGTTCAAGACTTGGGTACAATTGATAGGCTAGATAGTAGGTTCCATCATATTCAATAGCCAGCTCTACCATTCGCTGCGTGGCTTGCTCCGTCTGAGCTATGCTTTGCTCAGACAACCCCTGATTGATCAAGAGAACAATGGCAAGACTCTCTTTTTGGGCATAGGATAACATAGCTTCCTCATTTTTGGGGACATAGCGGACTGTAATATTAAATACATTCAGCTCTTCTTCTTCTACAATGCCCCTTAATCCATCTATGAAGCTAGCAAATTTCTCCACAGGAATAAAGTATTCTTGAAGAATATCTGTATCATGATCAGAAACATAGTCTAAGAATCTAACTTCAGGTCTCATCGCATTGTTGCGCGAAAGAATCTCTTTTTTGTCAGGGGAATATAACACCTTTTGCAGATCCCACAAACGATTTTTACCCCAGTCATACTTTCTTGCCAAGCCAAAAACAAACTTATTTCTTTCTATGTTTTCTTCCTGTTTTAGATCTGAAACTCCCTCCTGAGAGAAGGTTTCACTCTCTTCCTTCTCTTCTATCCTGACATAATTCGAGGCATACATTTCCGTTAATAAAGAGCTGGGAGCAGTTGAAAGTCTAGCAATATGTAGCTCTACAGCCGTGTTTCCTAGAACCTGCTCTTGAAAAAATGCTGGATAATCCGTGTACAGCATATGCTCATGCTGCACTTCATAGATTGCTTGATCCGTTAGCTGTAATTCTACATCCAAGATAACTCCAAATAACCCATATCCACCAATCACAAGGGAGAATAATTCTTCATTCTCATGACGGCTCACATTGAGGATTGTCCCATCAGCAAGAAGGAGGCGAAAGGAGTTCACTGTCTCAATAATGGTCCATAGCGCACATCTCTGCCATGAGCATTCGCACTTAATGAACCACCCACGGTAAAAATATTGGAGGATTGCATCACCTTTATAGATAAGCCATATGGGTTAATATAATCCTGAATCTGTTCCCAGGTTGCCCCACTTTGTACTCGAATCCTTTTATTTTCTACATCAAGTGAAAGGATCTGATTAAAGGAAGTCATATCTAGTAACAAGGCATCTTCATAGAAGATATGCCCTCCCTGAGAATGTCTTGCTCCCGCAATAGATATCTTCAAATTCTCTTTCTTTGCTTTCATAATGGCATCAACAAGTCCTTGTTCTTGTTCACTCTGGACAATCTCTTGGACATGCACTGGCATGATTCGGCTCACATCATGGATGAGCAGCTCATTTTCTGCTTCTCGATTCACCTGCAATGAATAGAGAAAAAGGGAAGTATATCCTATGATGAAGGAGGAAATTCCTGCAATGATGATCTTTTTTCTAAACTTTTTCATTGAAACCACTGACCCTTTCCTATTTCTTCACTCTTTTGTCACTCTTCCAAATCGCTTCCACACTCAAAATAAGTTAAAATAAAGGCTGTGATTTGTTTCACTTCCTTCTTTTTTTCACCACACTACCTAATATCAAAGGAGATGTCTACACAATGATGCAAAGAATAGCTTGCGTTTGTTTTTTATTAGTCGCCTTACTATTGCCTGTTGAAGTACTGGCACATTCATATCCTACAGTATCTAGTCCCTCAAGTGAAGAAATAATAACCACAGAGATGAAAAGCATTCAGATTCAATTTAACACGAAAATAGAGCCAATTAGCACAATTGAAGTACATAATGAAGCTGGTGATTCCTTTCCAGTGGAGCAGATCAAAGTGGATCACGATACCTTAACTGCCACACTTCAAGAACCTCTCTATACCGATCATTATACCATCACATGGAAAATTGTTGGTTTAGATGGACACCTTGTTGAAGGCGAGATTCCATTTGAAGTGCAGTATGATCCTCCTGCTCCAATCATTGAACCAGAAGAAGAGACTTCACCTGAAACAGATGGTAGCACCGAAGAAGAGCATGAATTGACAAACACTGCTGAAGAGAATAAAGAGATTGAAGCGGAAACAATAGCTGCTTCAGAAGGGAGCCTATTTTCTTACCTCCTGTATGGTCTGTTTGGAATTCTTGGACTTGCCATTCTTTATACCCTGTGGAAAAAAAGGAGTTCTCTATGATCGTTTCAACCACTCAAGCACTACTCTATCTTAGTTTTTCGATTCTTGTAGGGAATGCCATAATGTCTCTCATTCCCACATCACATCGACCAGAAATGGGGGTTCCGAGAAGTCTAATCCTTGTTAGCGTTCTCTCCATCCCCCTCCTTTCCTTCTTTCCTGTTTTTGCTCTAGCACAGGAAATGGCCGTTACATTTGATATGGAAACATGGAGTATGTTTTATGAGATCCTTTTCCTATTTAATATCGGGAAAGCTTGGCTATGGACCATAGCCCTATCCATCGTGCTATTTTTCTTATTTTTAAATCCCTTTCTGGCAAAACATAAAATTTTACAGTATTTCTCTTTCTTTTTCTTGCTCGCTCTTATCTTTGTTCAAGGCTGGGCAAGTCACTCAGGCTCACTAAATCCGCTTAAGGGAACCCTTCTGCACTCTCTGCATTTTATGGCAGTCACACTGTGGACAGGAATCTTATTCTGTGTAGCTTGGTTTTCAAGAAACACGATCAACTGGTCGATCTTTTTACGCTGGTTTACTCCGCTGGCTATCATTTGTATCCTCGTTCTTATTGGAACTGGGCTGGGCATGACTAATGAAATTGCACCGGAATACTTAAACTCTTGGATGCTGGATTATGGACAAGCCTTGCTCTTGAAACACCTGCTCTTTTTTGCCGTGATTGCCTATGCTATTATCAATGGAATCCTGATCAGAAAAAACTTGGCAAAAGATCCATCTATTCAGCCCCTCAAGTGGGTTCGACTTGAGAGCGTCATTCTCTTCCTTATCTTTTTCGCTACAGCGGTGATGACAGAGCAGACTCCACCTCATGAGGTAGCTCAGGTTCTAAAATATGAAGATCCTTCCTGGTTATTTCAATGGTTCGTACAGGAAACCATTGAGCCTACTATGACAGTAACCTTGCAGTTTACCATGCTGAGTATGCTACTTGCTCTAGGTTCCTTCGCTGCTCTGTCACTGGTTCTTCTAGCCTATATCAAAAAATGGTCTATCTGGAACAGCTTCGTATATAGTATATTGTTTGTAGTATTAGGCTATCTAGCGCTGATGACAGCCGTTCATGTATAAAGGAGGAGATTTCAAGATGAGTATTCCGTTTCAAATAGCTGTAGACGAAGAACGAATCCTACGTGCGGATTTTTTCCCATGCCAGGAGAAATCAAGAGGTCTGTTGATCATTTGTCATGGCTTTAAAGGCTTTAAAGACTGGGGCTTCTTCCCGCAAGTCGCTCAAGAATTATCCACTCTTGTTGATGTCATCACCTTTAACTTTACAAATAATGGAGTGGGGGAGGAACTGACTACCTTTTCAGAGCTTGATCGCTTTGCGCAGAATACCTATTCAAGCGAATTGGAGGATCTACATCTTCTTATCCAGAGAGTCAAAGAGCAGAAAATAAAAGCACTTCCTCACCACTTGAGTACGGCTCCACTTTTTCTTCTGGGACATAGCCGTGGGGGAGGAGTCAGCCTTATTTATGCTCTCGACCACTCGACAGAAATTAAAGCCGTTATAAGCTGGAATGGGATTACCAATGTGGATTTATTCTCGACAGAAGTGAAGGAAGAAATGCGCTTAAAAGGAAGAGCTTATATCCCCAATGCCAGAACAAAGCAGCAAATGCCATTAGATAAAATCATACTCGATGATATGGAACAACATCATGAGCGATTTAATATCATTGAGCGAATCTCAGAAGCCCCCTTCCCGATCATTCTGATTCAAGGCACTAATGATTCTCCACACTTAAGAGATGGCTCTTCCAAGATCGTAGAGAAGAATCCTGCGATTAAATGGGTTCAAATTCCTGATGGAAACCATACCTTCGGAGCTGTACATCCTTATCAGGGAATAACAAAGCCACTACAGGAAGCAATTGCTCAAACCAAAGAATTTCTTTCTCGTTTCTGATCTCTATTTATAGAAGGTTATTGAGCTATCGATCGATCAAGCCTGTATCGTTGATTTTCAAAAAATCAATGATATAGGCTTTTTTTTCAAACCGAAAGGGAGCTTATTTCGTCTAATATATAGAAAGAGGTGATACCTAAATGAACGAACTAGAGCAATTATCGCTAACTGATCAACTGCTCTCTGATAGAGAACAGGTCATAGATGAATTAATGCATGAATATAGCGATGCAATCCTTCATCTCGTATATACATATGTGAAAAATCGAACCACAGCTGAGGATTTAACACAAGAGATATTTATAAAGTGTTATGAAAAGTTAGGTCAGTTTAATCAACGCTCATCAATAAAAACATGGATATACAGAATCGCTAGCAATTATTGTAAGGATTATTTAAGAAGCTGGCATTATCGTAAAATAACCCTTAACGAGAAAATATTAGACTACATACCTTCCAAATCTAAACACGTTGAAGAGGAGATTATTTCGAAAAATGAAGAAAACAGTTTAACAAATGCCGTCATAAATTTACCTATAAAATATAGAGAAGTAGTTTATCTCCACTACTATGAGGAGCTGTCCTTATCAGAAATCAGTAAGGTTACTAGCGTAAATATAAATACATTAAAAACGAGATTAAAACGTGCAAAAGAATTATTAAAGGAAAAAATGATAGAGGAGGTTTGAACAATGAAAGATCCATTCATTAACCTGAAGAGTTCTATGAAAAAAACTATTTTTAAAGATTTTTCCTTTTCCAATGAGCGGAAAAATGCAGTCAAAGAAAACATACGAATGAAACATTTTCAATCTAGGTTTCATTCTTGGGAGGAGAAAACTCTCTTAGCTGTATTAGAATCCCTTCAACATGGAGAAAAGCACGGCTACGACATCTCTACCCATCTTTTTCAAAAAAATGAACTTCGTTTTCAAAACAATGAAGGACAGCTTTATACACTATTGCATCTACTTGAAAACAAAGGAATTCTAACTTCCACATGGATCAAAGAAAAGAAATATTATTCCTTAACTAAAAACGGAAAAAAATACTTAGCTACCTACAATCAAAAAAGTGCTAAACAACGCATATCCCTCAAACACTTAATAGAGGAGGCATCATTATGAGTTCATCCAAATTTGAAGAATTTTTAAATAAAGTAACCTCTAAAGTAAAATCTAAAGAAGCTCACGGTATGATAAAAAAAGAACTGACCCATCACCTACAAGAGCTGAGCCACTCCTTCCAAAAGAGAAACTCTTCCCAAGAAGAGGCTGATGCAAAGGCAATAAATGAAATGGGAAATCCGTTTACCATCGGAGAGAGTTTAAATCGTATTCATAAACCAAAAATCGACTGGGTTCTTATTTTCTTATTTGTCATGATGATAAGTATTAGCTTTCTTCCACTAAGAGGTGGACCTTCTGAATTGTCCTCTTATTTTATAGGACGGCAAACAATCTGGCTTACCCTTTCCGTACTTGTAATTGTCGGTGTCCTTTTCTTTGATTATAGAAAATTAAAAAACTGGTGGATTTTCTTTTATGGGAGTGGCTTAATTCTGCATTTATATATTCATTTATTCGGTTATATGACGAACGGAGTGAAAAAATGGATGTCAATTGGGGGAGTTACCATTGATGTAACAGCCATAACCTTACTTTTGTTTTTCTTAGCATGGGCTGGTATCTTTAGTAAAATCAATGAATTTCACAGTTGGATAAAACAAGTCTTATTATTTTTCTTATTTTGGACACCAATCCTTCTCTACATTTTAGTTCCACAAGTAATGTTAAGTATCATGTATATTTTCTTTATGATTGCCATGTTTGCCTTTTCTCATATCCATAAAAAATTAGCTTTAAAGTTAGCTGCCACTAATGTGGTAGCCGGTATCATTTTTATGGCTACTATGCTTATTACATCTCATGGGGGGTATTACTATAATAGATTGTTTGCTTTTATAAATCCAGAAGCTGATCCAAATGGAGCGGGATATATGTATATTGTGGTTAGGGATGCGCTCTTACAAGCTGGATGGTTAGGAAACGGACTTTACAATTTGCATTCGATTCCAGAACCACATACAGATTTTGTTTTCCCTTATCTCGTTTATTCTCTTGGCTGGGCATTCGGCATACTCCTTTGTACAATGCTTTTGATATTTATTTTGCGAATCTCGAAAAATGCTTTTAAAACAAAGGATCTATATGGAAGATTGTTAGTGATAGGTGGTGCTACATTATTTACCGTTCCTGCTTTCTGGAACATTCTCATGGGATTTGAACTAGTACCTATAATGGCGGTCCCCCTACCCTTTATTAGTTATGGAGGAAGCATGTTGTTATTTAACTCTGTTATTTTAGGACTTATTCTAAACGTCTATCGAAGAAAGGATATAACTGAGCCTACAATAGTAAAGCAGCTATGATTTGTTTCTGTCAACTAAACAGTGAAAATCATTACCTCATCTTATGGTTGTATTAAGAAAGGACGGGCAGAACAATGGATTTCAAAACAGTTATGCAGGAGCTTGAAGAGCTCGGTAAGGAACGAACGAAAAAAGTATACATATCCAATGGTGCGCACGAGCCGCTTTTTGGAGTGGCTACGGGTGCCATGAAGCCAATGGCAAAGAAAATAAAAATAAATCAACCATTAGCTGAAGAGCTTTATGCCACAGGCAACTACGATGCCATGTATTTTGCAGGCATTATTGCAGACCCACATGCAATGACTGAGTCCGATTTTGACCGTTGGATGGATGGAGCCTATTTTTATATGCTGTCTGATTATGTTGTGGCAGTCACTTTAGCAGAGTCAGCCATTGCACAGGAAGTTGCTGATAAATGGATTGCAACTGATGACGAGCTAAGAATGTCAGGGGGCTGGAGTTGCTATTGCTGGCTTTTAGGGAATCGCCTAGACCATGAATTTTCTGAAAGCAAGATTTCAACTATGCTTGATCTTGTGAAAAATACGATTCATGAATCGCCAGAACGAACGAAATCCTCTATGAATAATTTTCTCTTCACCGTAGGACTTTCCTATTTACCGCTGCATGAAAAGGCAGTCGAGACCGCAAAGGAAGTAGGTACGGTAGAAATTAAAAAAGACAAGAAAAAAAGCAGTCTTCTAAACGCTGCCGAAAGTATTCAAAAAGAAATGGATCGAGGAAGGGTTGGTTTCAAACGAAAATATGTAAGATGTTAAGTACGTTTGTTAAAGAACAAAGGACATAACATAGTAGTCATAGCTACTATGTTATGTCCTTTCATTTATAGTTCTTTTTTTAAGGATTATCCTCTTCATTCGAACCTGAGGTTTCCTCGGCTGGTGGACTTTCTTCACCCGTCTGCGATCCATTTGGTTCTGTAGATTCTTCTTCAGAACCCTGTTCTTCTTCCTCTGGAACCTCTTCCTGATCCAATTCTCTGTTAAATTGGTCAATAAGATCATTTAACCAATCATTATATTCTTCGTTATCCACCTGATCTTCTCTTCTGAAGTGTGGAGAGTCTGGACTAACAAGCACTGTCACACTATTAGATGAAGAGCCAACCTGACCTGTTTGTAGATTCACTACAGTAACCTGATACTGATATTGACCCATAAGCTGGACATCTTTATCTACCCAACCTCTTCCGTTCACTAACTGATCTCTAGTCACTTTATCAGCTAAGACCTTTTGCTCACCTGAAACAAGATCGGTTCGACTGATCGTATAGCCTACTCGCTCATCTGAACTTGGGGTAAACTCTAAATCAACAGATACACTTAAATCACGATATAAAGTAACAAATGCACTAAGATCTTGAATGGAATCTAGTTTCGCTGGTGGCTGTAACTCTTCTACCCCACTTGGCTTCTCGAAGGAGAGCACAGGTTTATCCTCATGCGCTTTTTCCATTACATACTTAAACACTTTTGCTGGATGATTCCCACCAGAGGTATCCATTACATGCCCTTCTTTTACTTGATCAAATCCCATCCATACAGCAGCGGTATAATGAGGCGTATACCCTACAAACCAAGCATCTCGCACACCCTTATGACCTTTAGGCGCTTGAGTCGTCCCTGTCTTACCTACTACAGGATGATTGAACTGTGCTCTTTTCCCTGTTCCTTCTTTTACTACTTTCTCCAGCATCTTTGTCATATACCATGCAGATTGAGGCGTAATGACTTGCTCGTAATTAATTTGCTTCTTACCGATATGCTCACCATGACGATCAATCATTTTTTCAATCAGATATGGTTCCATTTGAATACCTTGGTTGGCAAAGGCACTATAAGCGTTAGCCATTTTCAAAGGGCTTGCTCCAATGTCTCCTAACGCAATTCCTAGCTCGCGTTTTGGATTCTCAAAGCCAAATAACTTAGAATATTGAACTCCTTTATCAATCCCAATTTGATTCAATAGCCATACTGCTGGAGCGTTATATGAGAACTGAACTGCTTCCATCATCGTCACATCTCCACGATACTTTCCATCATAGTTTCTAGGGCTATAGCTTCCGTAGCTTTGTTTTTCATCCTTCACTAGATCAAATGGATTCCAGCCCGACTCTAGGGCAGGAGCATAGACTGCAATCGGCTTAAAAGTCGAACCAGGCTGTCTAGCGTCCGAAGTGGCACGATTCGTTCCTTTTCGAACATAGTCCCTTCCCCCCATAGCAGCTACTACTCCTCCTGTATGGTGTCCATAATCACCATACTTCCTTGAACAATAAGCTCAGGCCCAGACTGCGGAAATAGCTCTTGGGATACTTCACTATCTATATTCAGGGCTTCATACATCGCTTCTTGAGCCTTGAGGTCAAGTGCCGTATGTATTTCATACCCTCCTGTTAAAATGTCATCACTAGAGATGCCATATTGCTTCTCTGCCTCAGCCAGCACCATATCCACATATGTATCGATGGCTGGATTTCGTGCTGCTCCCTGCGTGTTTAATTCAAGCTCTGCATTGACAGCAATATTTCTTTCCTCAGCAGTGATTTTTCCTTGATCAGCCATTAAGCGCAGAACAAGCTGCCTTCTCTGCTCACTTCTCTCTTGATTGTCCTCTTTTAATGGAGAAAAGAGGTTAGGTGCTTTAGGTAGTGCGGCTAAAACCGCCATTTCTTCTAATTTTAATTGATCTGCACTCTTGCCAAAATAAACCTGAGAGGCAGCTTCAATTCCATATGCCCCATGACCGAAGTAAATATAGTTTAAATACATTTCTAATATTTCATCTTTGGTATATTTTCTCTCTAGTTTAAGCGAGATGAGAACTTCTTCTGTTTTTCTCATCCATTTTTTTTCATTACTTAAAAAAACATTTTTAACGAGCTGCTGCGTAATGGTACTTCCACCCTCAACCTTGCTTCGGGCAATGATATCACGATAAAGTGCTCTGGCTATCGCTTTAAAATCGATACCCTGATGCTGATAAAATCGTTGGTCTTCCACTGAAAGAAAAGCTTCTTGCAGCAATGGATCTATTTCTTGGATTGGTATATATTTCCGATTCTCGATAAATAAATTGGCTACTTCTTCGCCGTTATTGTCATAGATTGTAGTAGCTTCTCTCATTTCTAGCTTAGATTCATCGATCTCGTAATTCTTCGCTAGAACCACTCCCATAAAACCAACTAAGATAATACCAGATAAAACAATTGTGACAAAAAACGATAATAGTACAAGCTTCGTATTGATTTTCTTTTTCTTTTTTCGTGGTTGTTTAGGTTTCACACCACGTTTTTTCTCTTGTTGTCTTGAATCTTCCACTTTTTCATCCCCCTCTGTAAGATCCACAGAAACAGATCTATGCACTATTATAAACGATTTAGGTTGAAAAAAGTTTCTCATCTTTTATCAAACGTCACTATTTTGTCATGCCCTTATTGCCTAAAACCTTCTTTAATTCTCTCTTTTTCTGTCTTGCTTTTCTTTTTTATTTTTCTTATTTTTCTTATCTTCTCGATCTTTCTTTTTCTTTGAATCTTTTTGATCTTTTTTCCCCTTCTTTTCTTTCTGTTCTGCTTTTTCGTTCTTTTTTTTCGATTTTGGAAGTAAATTGTGGACTCCCTCCGGTTTACTAAAATGAAGGACTTCTTCTCCCTCCAGCATTTTATCCATCACATATCGAAAGATCTTTGCTGGATGATTGCCTCCGCTTGATTCCATCCTGTGTTCCGCATCCATTTGATCGAAGCCAATCCAGACTGCGGCTGAATATTGCGGAGTATACCCGACAAACCAAGCATCCCGAACGTTCTTTCCTCTTTCACTACTTTGAGTGGTTCCTGTTTTTCCTGCTACATCGTGGGTAAGCTGCGCTTGCTTTCCTGTTCCATTCTGAATAACTCCTTGCAATAAGGTTGTCATCGCCCAAGCTGTCTGAGCAGAAACTACCTGTGTTTCATCTTTTTGTACCTCGACGATGGATTCCCCGCTAGGAGTAACGATCTTCTCTATGACATAAGGTTTAACAAGAACTCCATCGTTGGCAAAAGCACCGAAAGCACTTGCCATTTGTAATGGACTTGCCTTCACACTTCCGAGAGCGATTCCTAATTCTCTATCGAGATCATGAAAGCCGAATTTTTGAGCAAGCTCGATTCCATGATCAATCCCTATTTCATGAAGCAACCAAACAGCAGGAGCATTATATGACCATTCAACTGCTTCCTTCATTTGAACTTTGCCACGATATACCCCATCATAGTTTCGCGGTTGGTAGCCATTATAGTTAATTAGCTGATCCTGAATATCATCATAGGGAGACCACCCTTGTTCTAAAGCTGTGGCATACACTGCAATGGGCTTGAAGCTTGAACCAGGCTGACGCTTGGCTTGAGTAGCTCGATTATATCCCTTGCGCACATACTCTCTTCCTCCGCTAATAGCCACAATCGCTCCTGTATCGTGGTTTAGAATAATCATACTTCCTTCACAGGATGCCTAGGTCCGTTCGCTGGAAAAAGTTGAGCCGATATTTCACTATCCAATGAAAAAGCTTCATTTACTGCTTCTTGCGCTGTTGTATTGAGTGCCGTATGGATCGTATAACCTCCCGACAAGATTTCTTCCTCACTAATGCCATATTCCTTCTGCGCTTCCTCTAGCACCATATCTATATAGGTAAAGTAAGCTTCATTGGCGTATATTCCATTCTCTTTATTCAACGCTAGTGGAGACTCAAGAGCCGCTTCCCACTCACGCTCTGTAATCAACCCTTCATCCTTCATTACATTCAGAACAATTTTCCTTCTTTTTTCACTCCGTTCTTCATTTCCTTCATGAAGGGGAGAATAATGATTGGGCGCTTTGGGCAAGGCTGCTAGCATTGCAATTTCTCCAATCTCTAGTTCTTGAACCTCTTTGCCAAAATATCTCTCGGCAGCAGCATCAATCCCATAGCTCCATGCCCAAAATAAATATAATTCAGATACATTTCTAAAATCTCATCCTTGGTATATATCTTTTCAAGCTTGGTAGCAAGGATGATTTCCTCTGTTTTTCTCAACCAGCTCTTTTCCCGATGTAAAAGTATATTTTTTACTAGCTGCTGAGTAATCGTACTTCCTCCCTCCACTTTACTACGAGCCAGAATATCTCGATATAAAGCTCTGATAATCCCTCTTCCATCAATTCCGTTATGTTGATAAAACCGTCTATCCTCTACTGCTAAAAACGCTTTTTTGACTAGGAGAGGAGTTTCATCTATTTTCAAATAGTTTCGATTCTCAATAAAAAACTTAGCTACTTCCTGCCCTTCGTTATCTAACATTACGGAAGTACGGTGCATGACAAGCTTGCTTTCATCCAACTCCTGTTGATTAAGGAGGAAATAGATCATAGATGCTCCTAACACCAAAAAAAGGGCACATAGAATACCCAAGATAAGCAGAAAACGCTTTAGCCTGTGTCGTCTTGTTTCTTTCTGGTGCGTTATAGTATGACTTTGAGGTTGTTTCATGCTTGCTTCTCTCCTTTTCTCTTCCTTTTATTCTTCGAATGAAGGAAGAATATTTTGGGGAGTGAAGTCGAATCAGCAGCATTCCATACAGAAAAAAAGGTTCCTAAGTTAAGATTATTCTTCCTACTTAGAAACCTTTTTCATTTTGTTATCTCATTTTGCTAAAATAGATCGTTCATAAAGCTCTCGAGCTTACGCCTTACCCCTTAGTAATACTTTCAATGGTCGAGCGATCCAATTTCCGAACCAAACTGATCAGAAGCTGCTTAGCCGCCTTAATATCATCTACATGAGCAATGGCAGCATGACTATGTATATAACGCGAACAAATTCCGATCACCGCTGAAGGTACACCATTTCCACTTAGCTGAACACGTCCGGCATCTGTTCCACCTTGTGAAATAAAAAATTGATACGGAATGTTTTCAGACTCAGCCGTGTCTAGGATAAAATCTCGAAGCCCTTTATGAGTAATCATCGATCTGTCGTAAATTCGAAGCAAAGCACCTTTACCTAGCTTACCGAACCCCTCTCCAGAACTGCCGGGCGTATCGCTAGCAGGCCCCGCATCAAGAGCAAAAAAGAGGTCAGGCTTGATCATATTAGCGGAGGTAGCCGCTCCACGTAATCCCACTTCTTCTTGAACATGAGCTCCGCTGTACAACTGGACCGGCAGAGATTCATTTTGGAGCTCCTTTAATAATTCAATGGCTAACCCACAGCCATAGCGATTATCCCAAGCTTTTGCCATAATTTTCTTCTCGTTTGCCAGTGGAGTAAACGGGCATAGAGGGAGAATGGGCTGTCCTGGGCGAACCCCGATCTTTTCTACATCTGCTTTATCATCTGCTCCGATGTCGATAAACATATTTTTTAGCTGCATCGGTTTATTCCGTTGTTCTGGAGTTAAGCCGTGAGGAGGCAGCGATCCTACTACTCCGATCACAGGCCCTTGATCCGTGATGATCTGTACTCGCTGTGCTAATAATACTTGACTCCACCAGCCACCTAAGGTTTGAAAACGGATAAAGCCATTCTCTGTGATTTGTGTGACTAAAAATCCAACTTCATCCATATGCCCAGCAACCATTACTTTAGGTGCATTTTCTGCGGCATGTTTCACCCCGAAGATACTCCCTAGATTGTCTAGTATGATCTCATCAGCGTATTTGCTTAGCTCTTCCCTCATAATAGCCCTTACTTCATGTTCAAACCCTGGGGCTCCAGGTGCCTCCGTTAATTTCTTGAATAACTCCAACGATTGTACATCCAATTTTTATTACTCCTTTCGCATCATTATTATTTCGACACTCTACTTTTTGTTCTATATGTTCATTTCGCCTTCCTAAATGAAATATCCTCTACTATTTGCAAAATTAAAATTTTCAGAATTTACCGATGGATAATGACTTAAGTATTCCCTATAATAGAAGGAGTAGACATAGTGGGGAGGAATGTATCATGAACATTGAACTAATCGATCTTACTTTCAACGATGAATCCCTTGATCTCATAGCTTATGATGATGTTGTGTTATCCATTTTTGAAATTGGTATTGAGTTTTATATTGTCATGAACTAAAAAACATCTTCTTTACGGTGGAGAAACCGCGAATTTGGGTCACTCCATCTTTTTATGCTGTCTACAATATAAAGGTCCCCATTATTGAAAGCGCTTCGTTTTTTCCTGCTTTTTAATGCTCAATACCTCGTCATAGTGTATAATAAAGCTAATATTTGCCTTACATTAATAAGGATTAAAGATCATCATTGACTAGAAGAACAGCAGCTTGGCTTGGGGGTGAATCATTGAGTTCTAGTACATATGACACGTTATATGAATCAAGTATTATTCGGTGGAATCGGCGAATTATCAACAACTATTGGCTCATTTTAGCTATTAGCATCATGGTTTCAACCTCTAATTATTTCATCTCTGAAAAGCCTTTAGCTGAATATGTCTTGAACATTGTCATACTCCCATCCGTATTATTACTGTCCATCATTCTTATGGCAGAGTTAATTAATAAATATGTGAATACAAAGCATTCCTCTTATTACATCATTTTCTGTGGCTCTCTCATTGCTCTCGTGATCATCTTTGCTCATTCAACCGTTCGAGGAATTGAAAGTGCTTTATTACTTCCCATTTTTTCAGCTTGTATATTTTTCAGAAAAAAACAAGTACTATTTGCCACAGGTATTTCAAGTATCTTCTTTTTATTCTTTGTTTTTTGGGAACCGCATTTTTCTCAAAAATTTGATCCTATCCATACTATTTCGATACTCGCGGTCATCTTGATTGCCTATGTATTATCCATGATGATGATTGAACGAGCTTCCGAGCTATTGAATGAATTAAGCAAATCCATGCAAGCATCTCAGGAGCTAATGGTATCCAAAATTCTAATGGAGAAAATGTCCAAGACCGATGCCTTAACCAATGTAAATAACCATAGAGCTTTTCAAGAATATACGGATGATTTACTTCAACACTCCAAGAATCTGACCTTACACCTTCTGCTTATTGACATCGATAACTTTAAACAGGTGAATGACACCTATGGTCATCAGGTTGGAGATTCTATACTTAAGTTCACTGCTCAGACTATTAAAGAGAACATTCAGGATCATGATTTTTTAGCTCGTTATGGGGGAGAAGAGTTTGTCTGTATACTCATTGATCAAAGCGTGGAAGAAGCCCTTCACACATCTAAAAAAATTAGACGTAAGATATTTCAAATAGGTCATGAAGAATTAGATCATCATTCCATCTCTGTAAGTATCGGACTTCACACCTATGCCCATACTATGAGTAAAGACAAATGGTTCCAAGGAGCAGATGAAGCATTATACTACGCTAAGAAAACCGGGAAAAACAAAGTGGTTCACTACGATAACATAAAAAAAGGAGAATCCATATGAAGTGGGGTCGTTTTTTTCTAGGTCTTGCGGCTGGAATGGCTGTAAGCTATGTATACACTAAGAAAAAATCACCTTCTCTAATCAAGCCGGAGAAGGTGATTCAGATGGTCAAAGAGCGGTATAAAGAAACCATGTCTATCACAGGTAGCTGGATTCATACTGAGCCCAAAAAAGAAGCCATCAACGGCATACAGTATACCATCTACCAAGGTGGTTTTACTGCGGTTATTGATGGCTATCCTACATTCTATGAATTTAAGGTTGATGCAGATACCGGCACTCTTTTACAATTAGAGCCGTAGGATTATTCGTTCCAGCTATCCATATAGCTTGAATCTTCAAAGGAAAGCGCAAAATTGGTAACTCTGAGTGGTCTGAAAGTATCCACCATCACTGCCAATTCATGCGTTTCTTTTTTTCCAATACTTGCTTCGATTGTTCCAGGATGAGGACCATGAGGAATTCCTGAAGGATGTAGGGTAAAGGAGCCTTCATCCACTCCTTTTCTACTCATGAAATTTCCTTCCACATAATACAGCACTTCATCACTATTTACATTACTATGGGCATAGGGTGCTGGTATTGCCTCAGGATGGTAATCAAATAGACGAGGAACAAAGGAGCAAACCACAAAATTATGACCTGAGAAAGTCTGATGAACCGGCGGTGGTTGATGAATACTCCCTGTAATCGGTTCAAAATCATCTATGTTCAAGATCCAAGGGAATAAATATCCATCCCATCCAACCACATCAAATGGATGATACTCATACTTAAATGAAGTGAGCTCATTATCAATATTAACGATGACCTCATAATCTCCTTTTTCCACATAGGTGTTCAGCTTCTCTGGAGTGCGGATATCCCTCTCGTTGAACGGTGAGTGCTCCAACAATTGACCATATTCATTACGGTAGCGTTTTGGAGTTTCAATCCGGCTGTTCGATTCCAACACAAGGAAGCGATGATTAGACTCCCCTTCCAGCCTTATGCGATACGTTGTACCAATCGGAATGACAATATAGTCCCCTGGACGAAATGCCATCTCACCAAAGATCGTTTCAATCACTCCATGACCATAATGAACGAACAAGAGCTCATCCTTTAGACCATTGCGATAAAAATACTTCATATCTTCTGTTGGTGTACATAATCCAAGCTGTACATCTTCATTCATCAAAAAGTATTCTCGACCCTGAATCGCATCTTTTCCTATTCCCCAACCCTTTGTTTTAAAATGGCGATGCTGAAGCTTGCCTCTTTTTCCACGGGGATTTCTTTTCTCCCGAGCTTGGTAACCTTCGCTACCTTGGTCGGAGGATAATGATGATAGAGTATGGATTGAATGCCTGAAAAACCTCGGGTACCCATCACTTCCTCATAATAAAGAGTCCCATCAGGTTTGCGAAACTGAGTATGTCTTTTCTTTGGTACTTCTCCTAAGCGATGATAAAAAGGCACATCATTCGCCTCCTCTCTTGTTTACACTATTTCGTAAAACACCTAATCTTTCAACCTTAAGCTGAATAACATCATGGGGTTGAAGCCATTTCGGGTCAGGTTGCTCTAAGATACACCCACTTCCCACTGTACCGGTACCAATCACATCTCCAGGATACAACATGCAATCTTGTGAGATCCTTTCAATCATTTGTGGAATAGACCAATATAATTGATTGAGATTCCCTGTAGAGATCAGCTCACCATTAAGGTATGCTTCCATCTGGAGATCAATCTGTTCCCCTTGGACGCGATCTCTCCATTCCTCGGGTGTCACGATGAATGGACCGAGAGAAGTCGCAAAATCTTTTGCTTTCGCTGGTCCTAACCCTACCTTGACTTCTTCGGCTTGAATATCTCTGGCACTCCAGTCATTCATAATTGTTAGACCAAATACATGTTCAAAAGCTTTTTCACGAGAAATATTTTTCCCAGGCTTGCCTATAACAAACGCTACCTCTAATTCAAAATCCCATTTCTCGGATGAAGAGGGGAATGAAACTTCTGCTTCTGGCCCAATGATGGCTTGATGATTACTAAAATAAAAGACAGGGAAGTCATACCACTGATCAATCATATCTAAGCCTCTTTTTCCTCTGGCTGTTTTGACATGCTGTTCAAATGAATAAGAATCTCTTACGCTGCTTGGTTTCGGTAATGGAGCTGCAAGCAGGGCAGGGTCATATGGAAAAATAGCATCTGGAGCCTCTTTCATCAGCATTTCCCACTCTGCTTCATCCTTCTTACTAAAGCACTCATGAGCGCTCATGAGCTCGTTCCTCCATTGATCCTGTTCCTCTATGAAGGAAAGCAAAGAACAGGGAAGGTGTTTTGTTTTCTCGGAATCAGACAGCGGTGGTTCAGATTCCACCAATAGAAAGGGCAAATCTACGATATAATGATGATATAACAGACCCGCTCGCAATTGGGACGTTCCCCTATGGCGATATGTTACCCATTTCATTTTACAAATTTCCTCTTCTTTCTTGCTCCCTTTCAATAGCTTCAAATAATGCTTTGAAATTTCCTACTCCAAAGCCTTTGCTTCCTTTTCGTTGAATAATCTCAATAAATAAAGTAGGACGGTCCACAATTGGCTTGGTAAAAATTTGTAACAAGTAGCCTTCGTCATCACAGTCCACAAGAATATTTAGCTTTTTTAGCGCTTCAATCTCTTCATCTATATTTCCCACTCGTTCTTTTAAATCTTCATAATACGTGTCAGGAACATTTAAGAAGTCGACTCCGTTTTCTCTTAGCATCCCCACTGTTTTTACAATATTAGAAGTAGTTAAGGCAAGATGTTGGACTCCAGGACCATTGTAGAAATCAAGGTATTCCTGAATCTGAGATTTTCTTTTTCCTTCTGCTGGCTCGTTAATGGGGAATTTAATTCTACCTAAGCCATCTTGCATTACCTTAGACATAAGAGCGGAGTACTCCGTGCTGATGTCCTCATCACCAAAATGAATCAATTGCTCAAATCCAAAAACATTCTCATAATAAGAAACCCATTCTTCCATTTTATTAAGCTCTACATTCCCTACAATGTGGTCAATTCCAAGAAGGCCTGTTTCCTCTACCTGATAAGAAATCTCATACGCCTCATAGCCCGGGGCAAAAACACCATTATATTGACCTCTTTCGATTAAGGAGTGGATCGTATCGCCATATGTACCGATGATTGCTTTTTTGTATACTCCATTTTGATCTGAGAATTCTTGAGGCTCTTGGATGGATATAGCTCCTCTGGAGATCGCTTCTTTGTATGCGTTTTCAACATTGTCCACTTCAAGAGCAATGTCTTTCACTCCGTCTCCATGCAGCTTAATAAACTCACTAATGGGATGATCAGTAACCAAGCTTGAAGAAAGAACGAAGCGCATGTTCTTTTGCTTCAGAACATAAGAAACCTGCTCACGCTGCCCTGTTTCTAAGCCAGAATACGCCACAGGGGTAAAGCCAAATCCCTTCATGAAGTAATGCATCGCTTGCTTCGCATTCCCTACGTAAAATTCAATATAATCTACTTTTTTTATCGGAAAAAAATCCTGCATCAAAAACCCTCCTATATCGATTTGTAATAGGTTAACCATTCTAATTTCATTCTATTTTGTAAAAAAAAAGTACGCAAGAACGTCCGTTAACGCTCTTCCGCTTTACTTAAACAAAGAAATAATGAAATATTGAATAATAACATCTGTATTGGCACAAACTTGTATATTAGGAGGTTTTCTATATGTCAGAACCCTTGATCCATGATATTGCAGAGATTCTCATTAGTGCTTTTTGCATTTTACTCTTTCAAATTACCTTCATTATCTTAGGAAGTCGATTTGGCTGGTTCCTCTGGATTATTAAGAAATTTCTTGAATTCAGGAGAAAAAGAGAACATAAAAAAAAGAGGAAAAGTCCTGTACAGCCTCAAGAAGAGTAACCCTTCCTCTATTCATCCTTTTGAGGTCTTCATTAAGGGCTCTTCAAAATGGACACTTTCCCATCTTTCCACCAAATTTGCTCATTTTTCTTTTCTCTCCATCCGCCTTGATGCTTTATTTCCTCAATAACGATAGAGATTTCTCGCCACATATGCGAAATAGGAAAACCATCTGTTTGTTCCACATAATCTAGCATGAGCGTAAAATTAATATCATCTAATTTCTTTAAATCTCGGCTAATAGCATCATATCGCTCTACAGAAATAGGCTTTTCTGCTAGCAATTCCTTATGCATGTCGATAAAATCCTGCCTCGCCTGATAGGTCATCATTTCTTGATTCATTCTCTGATCACTGAATCCAAAATCATCCCATCCTTGTTCCATTTAATGGCTCGATACTGAGCATCATGATAAAATGTAACCCACCATTCTTCCTCTAAGACTTTCTTTACCCATTTTTCCTTAGCATAGATGGAATCCATTGGATAATCATCATAGGCTAAGACCCACAATGGATTTTGATGCGCATGAGTCGGCATCAAATCCCCAAAATGAAGTGCCTTCTCTCCCTTACTTTCTATACAAATGATCGAATGCCCCTGACTATGTCCCCCAGTATGAATCATTTTAATCTCTTCCAGCACTTGATATTCCTGAGAGAAAGGAATAACTTGATTCACAATAGCCTCCCAATTTTCAGCCCAATAGGTGTTTCGCGAACGTATATTAGGTTGCCTCATTTCATTCCATTCAATGTCTGAAACAATAATTTTTGCCTGAGGAAAAGCGGGTTGCCGTCCTTCTTCCGTTTGTAATGTTAATCCGCTAGCATGATCAAAATGCAAGTGAGTCATCAGCACGTAATCAATGTCGGCTGGAGTCAAGCCAAGTTGAAGGAGGGATGCTTCAAGCTTCGATTCTTCTGTCACTCCAAAATTTCGAAGCTGTTTTTCATTTAAGCGCCCAAAACCAATTCCAGAATCAATGAGCAGATTGATTCCTTCTTTTTGGATTAAAATGGGGTCGGTCCGAAGTTCAATTTGATTCCGTTCATTACATGGATATTTTTTACTCCATAAAGGCTTCGGCACCACACCAAACATCGCCCCACCGTCTAGGAAGGTATCTCCCCCGTTGAGCCATTTCAATGTAAGATCTCCTACTTGCAGCTTTTGCATCGATCTCTCCTCCATTACTTCTGTGGTAAAATGGCTTCACACCTAAAAATCTTAAGTCCTTGACTGGAAAATTTCTCTTCATATTCTGTCATGATATTTCCTTCGAAGGAACTGTTGTGTAAATCAAACGTAATATTTTTTAGACGACAACCGTAGCCAGAAAAGCTATTTAAAGAGTATTCGAAGAGTCCTTCATTATCTGTCTTCAAATGAATTTCTCCTCCATCTCCTATTAAGACATGATACTTATCTAGAAATCCACGATAGGTTAATCTTCTTTTTTCGTGACGATTCTTAGGCCATGGGTCAGTAAAATTGATATAGACCCTCTCTAATTCCTTCTCTTCAAAAAAATCTAATAGATTCTCTACATCTTCATTGAGAAGACAGAGATTGGGAACATTGGCTTGCTTTACTTTTTCAAGAGCCATCACGATGACACTCGTCTGTAGCTCTACTCCAATATAATTAATATCGGGATGGGCCTTCGCCATTTCTGAAACAAAGCGTCCCTTTCCCGTCCCTACTTCGATATGTATAGGATTTTGATTGCGAAAAAAAGAAGCCCATTTCCCTCTCATCTCCTTTGGATTAGGTATGACGATATGTGGATGGGCTTTAATTTCATCCGCTGCACCTGGTTTGTTACGAAGTCTCATTTGCGCACTTCATCCTCCTTATGTTCTTCCTGCTCATGCCAACAGTGTAACATTTTGAAGGGAGGTACATCAAGATAGGATATCAATGGTCTTAATCATATATTCGAATTGATTCATGTATTTATCCGCTAATTGGTCAGGCAGCAGAAATTCCACCATCACTCTTGACGACTCTCCTTCAAGGACATATACATCAAGAGCCGTTCTATCTTCATAGGAATAGAATATATAGCCCCATCCCTCACGGCCTTCTGTTTCAAAACGATTTAGCAATTCATACCCTTTTTGAGTAAACTTCTGAATTAAATGATCCATTTCCACGAGATGTGCCTGCTTTTCTTCTATATGCTTGACCTGAAAATAAACATCCTCTCCTGTATGAAACTGAATCGTATCCTTTTCCTCTTTAAGTTGCAGAACGGGATTATACCAAATAGAGAGCCACTCATTATTGTATTGGACAAGAGTTACATCTTTTTCAAAACCAGCAACACCAACTGTTACTACTTTTTCTTTCTGCTCTTGGGCAGGAGCTACTTCCTCTTCATTGGGAGCTCCCTGCTTGTCCTCTTCTTGAACTAGATTATCATTGAGAATGTCTGAAGGAAGGCTAGCACTACTGACTTCATTTCCTTCCTTTTCCCCTTGTCCACTTGCCTCTGGCAATTCCCCTTTATTCTGATGACAACCAGAAACCACCAATACGGATATCATAATGAGTAAGAGAAACCATCTACGCATCTCTTTTTCTCCTCCCCTTCTAATCATTTCATTTCTACCATTATTTATATAACGAAGGAAACAGAAAAAAGTTGCAGTTATTAACAAATTTAATAAAAAAAAATCGTATTTGATTCGTAAGCGTAAATTATTGTAACATAGAGAAATAATGATGAGGGAAAGAAGGGGACAGGAAATGGCATATGAACAAGACGGTATCAATCAAATTGAAGTAAACGAACTATTGGAGATCTACGAGGTAAAATCAGAGGAAACTGTGCTTCTAGATGTAAGAGAGCAGGATGAGTATAACGAAGGTCATATTCCTGGAGTCAAATTCTTACCAATGAGTGAGTTTGTTGAGAGATATGAAAAAGAATTAGACTCCTCTAAGAAGTATGTTGTCATTTGTCGCAGTGGAAATCGAAGTCAGAAGGTGTGTAGATTCTTACAGGACCAAGGCTTTGCAGACGTCACCAACTACGCTGGCGGTATGCTCGAATGGATGGGCGATATTGAAAAATAACAGTAGACATTGCTTATTTCTGATCAGAAGGAATAAGCAATGTCTTTTTTTATCTTTTTTTCAGGATAAAAATGAAAAATACTCAAAAAATAGAGAGGTACTTTATATAAAGGAGCTCTCAAACCTATGTTAAAACCTAGAGCATGTTGGATCTTCACTTTCGTTTTATGTTTTCAACTTCTTGCGCTTATAGCAGTTCCCGTTGCCAGTGCTACTTCAGGTCGCTCTCAAGCGGGTGATTCTGCTCCTGAAATGAGGAAGCTCATGCTTGAATATGATGTCATCATTGATATCGGACATGGTGGCGTCGACGGCGGAACCTTCTACCAAGATCTCCTTGAAAAAGACCTTAATCTAGCCATCGGTTCCAAGCTCTATCATCGGTTACGAGCCCAAGGCTATCAAGTAGGAGTCACTCGTTTACAGGACTATGCCTTAAGTGACGATAGTTCCTTTGAGTGGATACGAAGCCGACATATTCGTGATTTAAAACAAAGATGGCTTATTGCAGAAACCTTGAAGCCGAAGGCGTTTATCAGTATCCATATTAATTTTTCACCTCTTCGTAAAACAAGAGGCCCCGTCATCCTACACCAAAGAAGAGCCGAAAGCTATCTTCTTGCCGAGCTGTTACAGGATGAATTAAATCAACTTGCCCGAGCAAAAAAGCGAACCAAAGCAACTCATGACTACTACTTATTAGAAAAGGTCACTTCCCCAACTCTTATTGCAGAGGTAGGCTATATTAGCCATCCCAGTGAACGAGAAAAGCTACAGAGTGAAGAATATCAAGAACATATCGCGCAGAAGATGGCGGACGCCGTGAATACCTTCTTTATTTTATATCCATAGAAGGATTACTCATACTGAACAACCCTCTTCTCTGTTTCAGCCCTCTCTGTTTGGTACCACTCAGCTATTTTTTCATCGCTATACTCGTCTACTTTGGGAATGCTGATTTCAACAGAATCGTCATTTCTCCATTTATATTCAAGAAATGGTACGGTTAATTCGCTAACTATCTGGTCATTTGTTCCTTTCAACTTCTGCAACGTATCTGTATTTATGGCTATAATCTTATCCTTTGTAAAGTAGGTATCCTTGTATTGAAGAGGATAAGAGAAGAGGAGAGCCGCTTTGGTTTGATCAGGTGCAAAAAACATTGTCTTAAACACCATACCCTGTTCAAGCGAAAGCGTAAAATACTCTTCTCCCTTTTTTTGTATTAAGATAGAATCACATAATTTGATTCCACAGTTATACTCTAAAACCACATAGAGGCCATGTTCTGCCGGAAACACCCAACTATTTATTCGGTTGAGCTCCATTTCCTGATCTTCAACAGTAGCCAGATATTCTTGCAATTCTGGTATCTTGGACAATGGAATTTGAAGTGAATCTTCCTTTCCATTAAGAGAAATATGAATCGTTTCAGATTTTGGGGGAGTAGATACTCTGCTTCCTTTTTCACTTACCAGAATACCTGCTAAGTACAGCACGATACTTAAAATGAGTAGAGCGAAAAGAACTTTATCTATTGTGGCTTTATTTTTCAAAACTCATTTCTCCTTACCTTCTTCTCTTGCGTCCTTTTGCCTCTAGCAATTTATTTAATGAATCTCCCTTAGCTGGATTGTTACTGTCCTCTTTTTTCTTGCTCTCTCTTTTTTCGATTCTGTTCTCTTTTACAGCCTGACTACTCTGCTTGCTCTGAAGCCCTGTAGTAAAAGATGTTGGAGTAGAAGCTGTTACCGTGCTTTTGCTCTCTTCTTTTCCTTCTTTTTTCCGCTGAGAAGCTTCTTTAGCATTTGTTCGCTTACGTCTTATCGTCCTCAACAGTCTGCTTTCTTTAAGCTTCTCCATCCACCCTACTATTCGTTGAGATGTCCATTGCAATTTACGCACAGCAATATCTATTGGCCAGATTAATAGAGCGAAAAAGAGTAACCAGTCACTCACATTCTGATTTTCCCATTTCCTTGGCAGATCACCACTAAAGACTTCAAGCGGTGAGATCAGTAAAGAACCGTTTCCTTCTTCAACCCACGCCTTTAGTGCTGCCTCCCCACCTTCAAATAATCGATATTCTGATGAATAGGCGACAGCAAGCCCTTTCGTATGGGTAGCAACCACCTGCTCTCCTTCTTTTTCCATGACTTGAACTAAATACGTTCCTGATTCACTGGCTAGGAATTCTCCTTCAAGTCGTCCTGGTGCAACAGGCTTTAATACAATTCGCTTGTTGTCCTGCTTCTCTTGAAGAATGACCGCCTCCATTTGTTGAGGTAAGGGGTGACCCACAGGAAGGTTGACTATCACTTTTCCTTTGATTCCTTCCACCTCAGTTTGGACATTCCATCTTCCTTCCTCCACCTGCGGGAACGTCCAAGTCACAATTTGGTTCCATAAGCGATTGTATTCGGACCAGCCTACCCAATCTGGAGTCCATTTTCCTTCCAGATCACTTGTCCATGCTACAGATCGACCAAGTCCATATTGCCATCTTGTCAGAATTGGATCATCATCCATACTGAACAAGCTGGTTTCAGCCGTTTGTTTGGGTGAGGTAGCGACATACGCATTAAGCTCTGGGATTGCTTGACGTAGAACCGTCCAATCAGAAATAAAGGATTTACTAGGAACCTGCGGCTTATCCACGATAAAGCTTCTGCTGGCTAACGCGGTTTCTTTACTAAAAATCTGCGGAATACTATTCGCATCATTAGAAAAATAGTATCGCCCTTGTCCCATTTCTGCAATGTATTGAAGCAAAAAGGTATCTGAATCATTTCCGATGGCTACCGTAGATACCGTGATATTCTCTCCCGTGATCTCCTGTAGTAACCCTCCATAATCTAAATTTGTATTGGATACTCCATCTGTTAATAAAATAATATGCTTCCTTTTCGTATTCGCATCTTTTATTTGATTATATCCTTCATACAAGGCAGTAAAAATCTCTGTACCTCCATCGGCTTGAATTCCATTAATCTTCTCCTGAATCTCTTTGATATTTTCAGCAGACTGCCTTTCTACCACCACCCATGGAAATCCATCAAAAGCAACAACAGCTACCTGATCTTTGGGCTGAAGTAAGTCAGTGGCTCTTAAAGCTCCTTCTCTAGCCAAAGCCATTTTATCCACTTCCCCGGCATAGGGAGCCATACTTCCAGATTTATCAATGACTAAGGCGAGAGCCAAGGAAGGGATCTCTTCTTTGGCACGCAAATCCATGGTCACAGGCAGAGCCTCTTCTATCGGAGTCTGAAACCATCCTCCTAAACCAAAGCTGTTCTCTCCACCTGTCATCACAAGTCCTACTCCTAAATCATGCACTGCATCTCGTATCCTGTTCATATCAGACACTTTGATTTGAGTGGAATCAAGGTTGGCAAGAATGATGCTCTGGTAGTTCTTAAAATCTTCTAATTGTTTCGGGACTAGCGCTGGGGGTCTAACCTCCACTCTGATGTTACTTGCTTCTAAAGCGCGAACGACATTCCCGCCAGCTCCCTCCGTCCCTTCAATCACTAACACACTTGGAGAGCCCACAACCTGACTAAAGGCGAAAGCCTGATTATTAAGAGAAATCGTATCCTGGGAAGTCTTTAGCTCCACTCGGAAACGATTGAAGCCTTCCTTCTGGGCTTCTTGCTGAAAAACATATCGATTCGATCCAGGAGCAATTTGAATAGGAATCTCTCCTACCTTCTGGTTGCCCTCATAGAAGTCAAGAACCCCTTCAGTGGCTAGAGTGCTGTGAATATCTAGCTTCACTTGGAATTCATCTCCTACCATCATCCGATTAGGAAGCTGGATAGAGGAAATGAAAACCTCGTCACCAACATCTTGTGCCAAATACATCGCCTCAACTCGCAAGCCACGTTCCTGTGCCAGACGAATTTCAGCCAGTGCATTCCCATTGGTTTCTAATCCATCCGTCAGAAGAATGATCTTCCCTCTCGCTTGATTCGGAATAAGAGCAGCCGCCATACGAATACCTTCTGCTATATTCGTGGCGTGAGGATTGACTATGCTCCAAATGGGGTGACCTCCTTCTTTCCTGTAAGAGGCTGTTCAATTTGGGCTTCTGCTCCTACTGAGATAATAGCATGCCGATCCTTCTCTTTTTTTCGGCCCACAGACTCCTTGATAAAAGGAAGTATTCTGGAATCCTGTTTCATCGAAGCCGATTGATCTACGACAAACACAACCGTTTCTCCTTGAACCGGAAAGAGCAGGTTCATTCCAGCAATACTACAAATAAGCAGAAGAAAGAAAAAGGTTCTTAGACCAGCAATCAGCCATCTCTTATTTCCTTTTACTCTTGTTTGTTTTTTCCACCAAAAGAAAATAAGCAAGAAGGCAGGAACAAATAAGATAAGATAGAAGGGAGAATCAAAACTAATAGCCACGATGATACACCCCCCATTCTATAAATGAAATCAACAAGGCTGCCAAGGCAAACCAGATGGCAATAGGTACGGTTTCTAGTGGAGAGTTTGTTTTTTCCACACTCTCTTCTTCCTTCACCTGTTCACTTGAATAGACAACCAGCTCATGAGGAGTAATACTAGATTGGCTATCACGCATGCCCACGACAAAAGGACGAACCTCCTTCGTATTTGAGCGAATCTCTTCGATTAAGAATAATCCCATTTGCTCAGGAAGCTGATAAGGCTTCATCGTTCCTTCTACAACAAGCTCCTCCTTTTTTCCATCTGGGAAGATCAAGAACCTTTGCTCCGCTCCAACCGAGAAAGGAAGGTCAATCCACTCGCCAGCATACCCCATCTCTATTGGCAAGGATTGCATGGGTGTTAGCCATGTAATCACATTTTGAATAAAGATAGGAAACGCAGGTCGTAAGGGAAAATCGGAGTGTTGCAAGTCAAAATTCAAGATGACGATCCTTCTTCCTTGTATTTCTCCTGCAAGCACTAAATCTACCTCTCCTATTTGCACTACGCTTTTAATGCCCGCAGCCGGTTTGATTTTTCTCGCTTGAGCAATATGAACATTTGTCCAATCGACATGTTGGAGGATTGGATGCTCCTCCACTCGTTTTCCTAATCCATCAAATTCTACGGTTTCCTCTATTTCTAGCCATGATGTGCTTTCCTGAGGAGCTATCCATAATATATTCCCATCAGGCAACGTTTCGGGCATGCTTCCTTGAAAAACCCAAACATCCTTTTCTGGTTGATCTATTGGCGGACTTTTCATCATTTCAAGCTCAAGACGCTCTCCTAGCTTAAGAGATTGAAGCAAAAAATGAGAGGGTTCTTCTGCGACAACTGCCGCTTGTGTTCTGCCCTGTACAAAAGGAACACTCCACAGCTGATTATCAGCTGATAAAGCATCCTCCACTTCTATGACAGCCTGATAGGATCTTGCTTCTGGTAAAGCTTCTATTAGATAGGTATAGCTCTCTCCTGCTGGAACAGAAAAAGAAGTCATTTCAACCAGTGAATTCTCCTCCGTATAAATCTTTAGAGTTCCCTCTTGAGCTTCCACTCCTAAGTTATCCAAACGAATAAGCCCTTCCGTATTCCCTTCTCTCTCCTGAGTTAAGAAAACAGCAAGTGCTATGTTTTCTTTCGTTTCTCCTACTTGCACATGCTTAAATGGTACGTTAAGAACAAGCATGTCTGGATAAGCTGATAAGGGATTCATCGCCCCATCTCCAACCCAAATAATACCGCTCTCTGGATCAGAGCTAGCAATCGCTTTGGCTAGAGAAAAAGCGGCTCTCTCATCTCCGCTACCCGGTCTCACCTCGACCTGCTCCAACGCTTGTAAAATTTCAGATGAATCACTAGACATAGAAAGATGCAAAACAGGTTCATGACCTACTTCAATTAAGGTCACGGTTTGGTTGCTCCCTTTCTTTTTCACAATATCGATGATTTCTTGTTTAGCGAGTTCAAATCTCGTTTGTTCCCCCTCCAGAGCCATCATACTGCCTGACGTATCTAGAACTACAATATTATGTCTAGCAATTCCGCCTTCTGTCTGCAAAGCTGGTTTTAAGACTGCCAACACTAGCAAGAAAGCGACCAAAAGCTGCAAAAACAACAGCAAATTCCGTTGTAGCCTCTGCCAGGGACGATTGACATCCTGATTCCGTACAATCTGCTCCCACAAAAGCGTGCTCGAAATTTCCTTTTGCTCATATTTTCTTTTTAATAAATACATGGCAATAATGGCTGGTATAATGCCAGATAGCCATAAGTTATGCAGAGCAAGCCACTCCATTATGAACCTCTCCTAGCGTATCAATCCTGACTTTTTAAACAATTGAAACACGATATCTTCCAAACTTTCTTCTGCATGAACTTCCAAATAAGAAATTCCTCTGGATCTAGCAAATGCTCGAAGCTGATCCTGATAATCTTTCACCGCACCAAGATACGACTTTAGCAATGGGGGAGTCACCGTTACATCCTTCACTTGCTTCGTTTCACTATCGATGAATTGGATATCTCCCTGATAAAAAGGGTTTCGTTCTTCCCGCGACAAGAGTTGAATCAATGTCACTTCTTGTTTGGTTGCCTGTAAAAAACGAATTCCTTCTTCATAGCCCTTTTCAAATAAAAAATCAGAGATAATAATGGAGATCCCTGCTTGAGAAACCTGTGAGCTTCTTGCTTTCAGCGCACTGTTAAGATCTCCCTCCGAACCAATATCTACGGATTGCAGAAAGCGAAAAAGAGCATGTACCTTTCCTTTTCCTGCTGTCGCCGGGAGAGCAGATACAATCTCACGATCAAAAGCATAGACAGACAATCGGTCAAAATGAGATAACGTGATATAACCTAAAGCAGCAGTCAATTGCAATGCCCTCTGAAACTTAGAGGGATCTCCATAATTCATCGAACGGCTACAGTCAATATAAATAGAAATGGGCCATTGCTGTTCATCCAAAAAAGTTTTTAGAAAAAGCTTACCTATCCTCGCATACGCATTCCAATCCAAATGCCTTAAATCATCTCCTGGTGTATACGAACGATAATCAGAAAATTCATTGGAAGTTCCGATTTGCTTCGATTTTCTTTTTCCCATTAACGAACCTTGAATCATTTTTTTACTTGTAATCGACAGTTTATCTAAACGATGTAAAAAAGCAGAATCTAGCCATGCAGCTTCTTCCCGCATCATTTTTCATTCTCCAGTGAATCTATTATTTTTTGAATGATCTGATCTGTTTTCACTCCTGTTGCTTCACCTTCGAAATTTAAGAAGATACGATGGCGTAGCGTAGGAAAGGCAACCGCTTCTATATCTGCAAACGATACATTATACCGTCCATGCAGAAAGGCTCGAATCTTGGCTGTTGCGATCATTGCCTGTAAACCACGGGGACCTGCACCCGCTTTCACATATTGCACCACCTCGGATACCTGCGATTGTTCAGGATGAGTTGCCATTAAGAGCTTCACCGCGTAATCTAAAACAGGCTCAGCGACAAGCAGTTCCTTCACTACTTGTTTTATTTCCTGTAGTATCGCTCCTTCTGCGACAGGAGAAATCGTATTTGTGCTACTTGCCGATTCGGTCAACTGAACGATTTGTTTCAACTCCTCGACAGTGGGAAATGGAACATGAACTTTCAAGATAAAACGATCCAATTGAGCCTCTGGAAGTGGATATGTCCCTTCTTGCTCCAATGGATTCTGTGTCGCTAAAACAAAAAATGGAGCAGGTAAGGGACGCGTTTCTCCCCCAGCAGTCACAGTGCGTTCCTGCATGGCTTCTAGTAAGGCACTTTGTGTTTTGGGTGTGGCACGATTGATCTCATCCGCCAAAACAACATGGGCAAAAATAGGACCATACTGGAATTGAAAGCGTTGCTTGCCTTCATCACTTATTTGTAAAATATTTGTACCTAAGATATCTGCTGGCATGAGATCAGGAGTAAACTGTATACGTTGAAAGGACATCTCCATCGTTTGTGCTAGCGCATGGACCATGAGGGTCTTTCCCAGACCAGGCACTCCCTCTAATAAGACATGTCCTCCGCTACAAATCGCCCACAAAATTTGTTCTATGACTTCCTTCTGTCCAACAATTCGCTTTTCCATCTCATGTTTAATGCTGTTAATGATCTGTTGATATTTCTCCAACTCTATTTTCGCTTCTGACATCTTCTTTTCTCCTCTTTTTTTATGGTTCAATCTGAGAAAAATATTCCTTTATAATTTGTTGATAGTCAGCAGGAATATCGTTTTTATATAAGCTATCTCTAGCTGCCTGCTCATATTCCTGATACACCTCGTGATAAGGTTTCACTGTCCCTCTGCTTCCTTCGTTAGCTTGTTTCCACTTCTCTTCACTTTCTCCTTCTCCTAATGGACCGCTGACCGTCACACTTTCACCTTCATTGAGAATCCGTTCAATCGGAACAGTAACCAATCCCCTGTTTCCTGATCCTGCTCCAAAACCTTGACCTTGACCTTGACCTTGTCCCTGACCTTGTCCTTGTCCTTGACCCTGTCCTTGACCTTGACCTTGACCTTGACCTTGACCCTGACCTTGTCCCTGTCCTTGACTTTGTCCCTTTCCTTGACCTTGGCTGGGGTTTCCTGATTGACCTTCATTTTGACCATTACTTGCTCCTTGTTCCCCACTAGAGGAAGAACTTGGATCTCCTGTACCAGTCGAAGGTGACCCAGAATTTTGTCCAGAAGCATGGTTAGATGGTTTCTCTTCGTTCTGACTGGCACGCGCTAACGCTGCCGCTCGTTCACTTGGAGATAGCGGTTTGTTCCCTTTTGCCGCTTGGGCTAGAAGCTGTTGAAGCGCTTCAAGCATGGCTAATTTTTCAGCATCTTGGAGCATTTTCTTTACCTCAATGATTTTCTTTTCCGCCTGAAACAGAACTTCCTCCAATTTTGGAGGGGTGTCTGCTTTTTTTAAATCCTTTTGCAAATCTTGCAATGCCTGTAGAAGCTTTTCTTTTTCTTCTTTCACCAGCTTCTTGTTCTTTTCTACTTTTTCGATCTCTTCTTCTACGTTCTCTTCGATACTTGCCACAAGCTCCTGATGTTCTCTTTTCTCCCTTATTACCTGATCCATCGAGTTAGGAAAAAACCATAAAAACCCCCAGCAGATCAGCATCAAGCTAAATATCATCAGATGTTTAGCAGGGATTGTCCATAGACGAATCCCTTTCATAATAAGTGGGAAATTCCCTCTTAATTGCTTCAAGGCATCTTCTCGCTGCCATCTTGCAAAGGCTGAATCCTCTTTTATTTTTTCTAAGGCTGTGACGGCTCGCTCTTCTAAGCTAAAACGATCACTCTCTTGGGCAGCTTCAACCAAGCCGGGACGATTTACCCATGTATAGATCAAGCCAATAAGCAGCACCGCACCTAGAATGATTAAAGAAGCAGGTCGGGTATAAGGAATCGGAAGCAGTCTAGCTGCTAGAAAAAGCCCTACATTACAGCCGATTCCCGCTCCCAAAGATAATAGTGTATATGTCACTAGATTTCGAATAAATAGTCGCTGCTGCACGGTACCTAACATGGCAAGAAAGGTACGAATCTGAGATTCACCAATCCCTCTTTCACTCATAGGAGGGCCCCCTATCTTCTAAACAATCTTGGCTTTACTGGCTTCAAGAAATAAATAGCTAGAACTAAAGCGATCACTGTCAGCAAAGCAAAAAATAGCAGAAAGATCCAATACGCATCAAAAGGTAAAGATGAAGGTGCACCATGATAACGATCCGCTAAAGGGCCCTCTCCAAACACATACAGAATCGCCGCTAAAGGATTGATACTAAAGAGCAGGTCTGGCCAGATTGGAAAACTCTGTCCGGCTGCAATAGTGTTTTGTCTGCTATGCCATAGCACATTCGTTAAAATACCTCCAGCAAGAAAAGTGAAAAAGGTATAGGAAATAATCACTCCATATGTCACGACTGTTGCCACACCTGAACGCTTAAATAGAGTAGAAAACATCAATCCAAAACTCCCAATAGCGAACATACTTACTAAATACATAGCAAAAATTTTCAGCATCTCAATAGGCGATATTCCACCGTACAGCAAAACAATTCCATATAGAGGTAAGGTAGTAACGATCAAGAAAAGAATAAAGCTTAGTGAGGATAACCACTTGCCAATAATAATCGCCGTTGCACTTAGATTCGTGGTCAATAGCATGGGCAAGGTCTGTCTCTCCCTTTCTCCACTAATCAATCCTGCCGTAAGTCCTGGAGTAACAAAGCTGATGAGTGTAAACTGTAAAATCGAAAGCGTGATAAATAATGTTTTTGAATGATCAGGATTAAAATATTGACTGTTTCCCATTTCTAAGAAAATGAATGAGAAAACAATCGATCCTAACACCAGCAAATACAAGGCAATCGCCAAAGGAGAACGCTTGGAGCGCATACGCAAGCGCAATTCTTTATTTAAAATAGGGTTATTTCCGATCATGTTCCTACTCCTTTCGTAATCTCTAAAAAGATTTCTTCTAAATTTCCTTCCGCTTCATTAAAGGCAACAATAGGAAAGGATCGATCCATCAAATACTGTAATAGCAGTCGTTGTTCTTCATCAGTTCCAGTAAAACCAGCCGTAAGCCAGTACTGTTCTTCTTCAACAAAAGAAATGAGCGGATTCTCTTTTAATACTCTCATTGCCTCTTCTTTACGATCGAGTAGGCGAATTTTTAACACTCTTTGTTCTTTCATTCGACTGTAAATTTCATCAACACGCCCAATCGCTACCATTTCTCCAGCTTCAATAATTCCAATTTGATCGCACATCTCAGCTAATTCAGGTAAGATATGCGAGCTAATAATGATGGTTTTGCCCATATTGCGTAATTCTTTTAATATATCTCTTAATTCAATTCGAGCCCGTGGGTCTAAACCAGAAGCAGGTTCATCTAGAATAAGAACCTCTGGATCATGCACCAAGCAGCGAGCTAAACCAAGGCGTTGTTTCATCCCTCTACTTAAGTGATCCACATCGGCATCTATCTTGTGTGATAGATTCACCAATTTCTAATAGTTTTGGAATCATCTCTTTTCTCTTAGCTACAGATAAATGATAACAAGCACCATAGAAATCAAGATACTCATACGCCGTTAATCGATCATAGACCCCAAAGAAGTCTGGCATATAACCAATTAATTCACGCACTTTAGCTGGATGGCTCATCACCTCGTAGCCTCCGACATAAGCATGACCACTAGAAGGCTCTAGAAGGGTTGCCAATATAGACATGGTTGTGGATTTTCCAGCCCCATTTGGTCCAACAAAACCAAAGACTGTCCCTTGCTCTATCTCAAAAGTAATGCCTTTCAGAGCATTCATCTTACCGTAATGTTTGGTTAACTGTTCGATTTTAATCATTGTTCTGTCACCTTGCCTTCCACACTAATGGCTGGATGTCCAAGATGGAACAAGCCATCCTCGTTCTGAATAAATTGTATTCTCAATATGCCATCTTCCGACAGATAGGTTTTCAGTTTATCTCCGGTTAATTTATTATTTTCAAACACACTTTCATAAGGTTCAAATTCTTCTTTTTCCCAATTATAGACTTTCTTTTCGAACTGCTTCCCAACATTAGACCAAGAATACAGTTGAATTTTTTCTACTTCTATTTTATATGGCTGGTTATTTATATGGAAATCAAAGTCAACGTCTCCTCTTCCTACTTCATAACCATCCTCCTGATACATCATTTCGGCTGTGGAAGAGCTTTGATTCGCATAAAAGGTTCCTGCTGGGAAAAATACAGTTCCATCAGTGGAAGGTCTTACCTCTAAATCCGTTTTAATCAGAGTAATATGATCTGCCTTGGGATTCTGACCTTCAACTGTAAAATCGATCATTGGCTCCTCTGTCCAGCCTATTAAAGTAACAGGAACCATGAATGCCTGACGATTCAAGCCCATAGCATTTCTTGAGTTGTAATACTGTTGATTAAGCACTCCGACCATCATACTTTCTCGTGTTTCAATACTAGGTTGACCTGGCACCTGAGGAAACAGTAAATGAGTAGGGTAGCCACCGCCATGTGAGAATATAGTCGGATTTGTATTGTAATTGACTTCCACTTCAACCGTTTCTCCCACTTCTAATTGAGGGATTTCCTGAATGTACTGTCCACTTAATATTTTTACATCACGTAAGCTGTAGCTCGTTTGGTTCGTAATCGTTCCTTTCAGTTTCCCATCTTGAAAAGCTAGATTCGACTCTATCTTTCCTATACTAGGAAGATGCTTGCGTACATTGATTTTTCTCATGGACCAAAACTCTACATTTTCAAATGTCATATCTGAATAGTGTTGAGTAAGGGTCGTTTTTGTTTTTTGATAGTCATTTCGATGCCTTCTCCCATCTGGATAAGGCGATACAATACTACCATCAGCGAAATGAAGCTTGTAATCTCCGCCTGTAGGTACAAAAATAGCAGACACACCCGTAAGTTGACCCTCCCCTTGTTGATTTAGGTCAACATAATTAACATTATGAGTCAAAATTTGGTTGGTTCGTTCTATACTACCAAAAACAAAGATACCAATACTGAGCATAACCGCACACAAAGGAACAACAAACCAAGCCCAATCTCTTCTATTTAATATTTTCAAAACAAAATACATAATCGGCCCTACTACAAGTATGTATAATCCGAAAATAATCGCTAGTGTACTTGGATTCGGTAAAGTTAGACTAGGAATTCTTTCTGCTGTTCTTTGCAATTCCCAATAAGAGTCTGATTGACTAGATTTCCACTGTGATGTATGCTCTTGAATCACCCGAGATAATAGCTTTGCCCACCATTCACCATTTCCTGACCAGCTCGCTAAAGGCTCCATAGCTAGGTCATAAGCTGCATAAACAACAACACCATTTCCAACCTTTTCTGCAATGAAAAGAGGGATTTCATTTTCTTGTAACAGAACCTCCCCTTTTTCATGCTTCGCTATACTTACAGCTAACGGCTGAGAAAGAACAAGCTCCTTCCCACTTGCTGACAAACTTTCGAGAGCTGCTACCTTCGTGATCGATTCAATTTCTATTGTACTTAACTCTTGAAGCAGCTGAGATGCTTTTTCAATTTGACTTCCGCCAGAAAAAAGAATTGTTCCTCCTGTTGAGGTCCACTCTTTGAGCGCATCTATTTGCTCCTGAGATAATTGATCGATCGGATAATCATTGATAATTAGCATATCTACCCCTTGAAATGGCAGAGCGAAAGAAGGAATATCCTCTGCATCCAAATGAACCAATCGTGTAGGTCTAGGGAATAGATTTTTTGGCATACTTCCAAAGAAATTTCCCGTATTCTTATCATTGGCTAGAACCGCAACTAAAAAAGTATCTCCTGCTAATCCTTTTCCGTCGACTTTTTGAGAGGCAAGCTCTTTTTTTCCTTCAAATAATATCACTTCCGAATTCGCATAAATATGTTGGCTTGGGATTACCATATCTACTTTTTTCGTGGCTCCTGCTGCAACCTCCACTGGAGCCGTATAGTCGTCCTCAAGTTGAATAGAGAGATATCCATCAATATCCTTTCCTGAGTTGTTTTTGACGATAACTTCGACAGGCGTCCAATAGCCTGGCTTATACTCTCCTTCCATACCTGTTTGAACTTCTAAGAGAACACTTCCATTCGCCTGTGTTTGCTGTGGTATGATACTTAACCAGAGCATACAGATTAGACATAACATCAACGTAAGCTTTCCTTTATACTTATGTACCCATTCCCGCATTCTACCTGTAACCTCCAACTTCGTATAGTTTAGATTTCCTAGTATAAGACGGTTCCCAACTAGAAATGTTTTCAACTAAATAAGAAATTTGCATTTTTTTGTCTGAAGGTATGATTTCGTCTTCTTTTAACAAAAAAACCTTACTTTTGGAGTGGAAAGAACCATATCATGTCTCAAAAGTAAAGGTATATTTTTTTAGTAATGCTTCTTTTCTAAGGTGGGTTAATTTCATAAAGCTTGTTTATAAAAATACTCGCAAGAGCAGAATTTCTTTAAAATTTATTTTTTATCTATTGCACTATTCTTCAAGAACTTGTTTCATTTTTAGATATACACCTTTATTCATCATGTCTTCTGTAACATTTGCTTTCTCCAAGAGGTAATGAATTCCATACATCCATTGAGGATCAGATTCTAAAATTGCTTGTTCAACATAGTGAATCCAGTATATAGGGTCAATTTTCTTTAGAATATCTACAGCTTGTAAGGCTCCTGGCCAGTTGATATCCTGTAATAGAAAGATCATTTTAGGCAGGGCTTCTTTGTTTCTAGGAAACCCGATCTTTTCTAGGACAATAACAGCATTCTCCCATGTTTCCTTTTTCATATCTTGTATCAGTAATCCAACATATTTATCTTCAATCTGAGTTAATAAACGAATCGTTTCTTGTTGTAATTCCTGAGGATGTATCCAATTAAGCTGATCTATTAACGTAAGAATTTCATCTTTTCCCATAGTACTCACTCCCAACTTAACTATTGATTAACATGAAAAGAAATGAGAATAACGAACAAGTAGCGGAATTGACAGAAGTTCTATAATTTACATCCATTAAGTTATTAAGGAGGTTTTTTATGAAATATATATTATTTGGAATCATCTTGTTCTCCATACAATTCGGACTTAGTCTTCTAAGAGAAGAAGCTGTTACTATGACAAGAGGGTTAGATATGGTGGTCATTTCACTGATATTTGTGGGTGTTGTATTTTTTATGGATAAAAAAGATAAGAAAAATAGAGAATGAACCTCAACCATACACGTGAGGTAAAAGGAGAATGGGGCTGTCATATAGCGTTAGCTAACCTAGTTTTAAACTGCCGTTATATGATCCTGATATTCGACTTAAATAATTTATAGAAATAGTACAAAAATAATAAGAAAAATATAAAATCGCCTATGATAACAATGAACGCCACAGACGTGGCAATCCCTGCTAAGTACAATTGTATTAGAGTGATTATAAATCCAACCTTACCAATTCCACCCAAAATTACAATACCGGTGTGCTTTACAGGGTTATATGCAACGATTAAATAACCGAAAAAATACACCAGAGTAGTTCCCCATGACCCCTTATAAACAGCATAGAAAAGCGGGTCGACCAATTCTCTGTCAAAAGCAAGATTAAATGTATAAGCCGTGTTGAAATAACCAAAAATTGCGCCAATTAAATTCCAAAGCGCGGCGATTATGAAAAGGATTTTGAAAAAAATAATCTCTTTTTCGTTCATGCATTACTCCCCCTTGTTTTTAAAGGTTGCTATCTTTATAACTCAACTTTTGCACATTAGTTTTTACTTCCACGCTTGCTATTCTGAGTACAGATGTAACATTGTCAGAAACAGAGATCCTTCGAATTTACGGAATGCGTTGGGACATTGAAGTGTTTTTTAAACCAACTATGTCTTCACTATTTAGAGGTTGCCATGGACAGCAACCCCTTTCTTGTTTCACTAAAACACCTTTTAGTTTAATAAGCACTCTTAGGAACAGCGAAACATTCGCTATCGGCTAGACTTACTGATTCGAATACTCATTATAAAGTAGTTTCATAGCATCTATAATTTTTTCATCTGCTAGTTTCTCATTATTTCGATTGGATAAATTCTTTGCACCCAAGACATACAAAAATGGATTTTGAGAGAACTCTCCTATTATTCCAATATCAACTACAACATTTTCTAGTCCGCCAGTCATATGATTTAAGAAATGGGTAGGAATTCCTTCTATCTTACCTCGTTGCCTAACTAAACCATTAATAATAGGTATCCATAGCTCAGGATTATTTTTGTATCCTTCGAATATTAAACGTAATAGTCCTAAAACCTGACTTAATTCTCCTTTATTATCCATATCGCTTGGATTTTGAGTAATATTTATCTTTTCAAAATATGATTTGATTTTTTTATTAATTTTTTCCCATCCACCACAAAAGCTAACAATTCTATTCGCAACGAAACTATCATGACAGGCTATCATCACTTCTATGGCATCTTGTAATGCAAGGTTCTCTCTATTCTGAAAGTGAGGATATATTTCATTTCTCAAGTACTTTCTGCATTTAGAACCCCACTTTCACTATTGTCTAATTACATATTCTCTCCTTTGACTTGGTTAGCGAAGAGGATGTGTCGAGCAGCACTACTTGAAGTTTCTTCGAGATCAAGCCGCCTCCGCGCGGCGTAGATATTTGTTATGCAAAGTTCTAATTTGGAATATGCATGCGGTTAATGTTTTTGTTTTTTATCAACTGTTTCCCTAGAAAATATAACTCAAATAATATTAATGTAGTTATTACCATCCATATTCCTTGAAAATATGAGTTAATTATATAATGAATGACTACAACAGGTAGGATGCTTCCTGTTTGAAATACTAATATAACAAATATCACTCCTACAATAAATGCAATTAAAACATTCACTGGATCTAGCAGTATGTGAATTAGGGAAAATAAGAATGAAGAAATTAACATTGCATTTAATCGTGAGAAACTCATTAGAAGTATACTTAATATTACTCCTCTAAATAGAATTTCTTCGACTATTGGAGGCTGTAAATTCCAAATCCAATAATATAAAGAGTGATTAAGATTAATATAATTGTCACTTAATACAACAAAATGAACTATAAAGCCTACTATTAAAATAAACGATAATATAGGTCCACTTCTTTTACCACTAATTATTCCTATATTTTTAAGATAGCCTATATAATCTATTCCTAAATATTTTTTTGGCAAATCGTGGAACGACAATAAGAAAAATAATTAATGATAGAACAATAGCTATAAGATAAAAATTAATCATATATAACTCAAAAGAATCGTTATTAATTTCACCTGTAATAAATCTACCTAAAGAACTAGATATTAACATAATTATCCACCAAAATGCAAAAAATAGTAAGCTAATAAAAATTCCTAGTAATTTCTTAAAATTTTTTTGTTCCTTTTTTACTATAAATAGTTCTTTTATATTCATTGGATACACCTCTTACTCTTACTCTTACTCTTTTCTTATAATTTCACCTAACTACAGCATTCACGTACATTTCAGTTCCCTTTTTACCCTTCTAAGTCGGGTATTCACGAACCTTTATTACGTGAATGCCTTCCTAAAGACTAACCTATTATTCATTCTCCTGAGGCATAATCCTATCTACCTTTGTTCATTTACTTGTGGGTATTTCACTATCAAGGCACTTTCTTTAATCTATGAACAAACAAAAGTCTAACAAGAATAACCGTACCAAGTAAGGTGGCAAGCCCAAAAAACAAATACGTATGAGCAATGGAGTAATACTCGAAGATCACACCTCCCACATAGGTACAAAACATGGAGCCTATTCCATTGGCAACTGTACTATAAACAGACATTCCCGTTACCTTCACTTCCTCAGGTGATAAAGCACGGACTAATTCCACAGCAGCAGGAATATATAATCCTATAGAGATCCCTTGCAGAATAGAAACAAGAAAAATCCATGTCGTGCTAGGTTCAGTGTAAAAAAATAACCATCTGGCTGCGGAGAAAATGGAGGCTATGATTAGAATTTGGTGCAAGCCAAATCTTCTAACGAAAAAACCTGTCAATTTCATGAAGGGCGCTTCACTTCCAGCAGCAAAAAGGAACACTAAACCAACTCCGGCTACAGTCCCGCCAATCGCTTCAGAGGTATAGTAGATTCCAAAGTAAAAATTGTTGGCAAAAATCGATCCTAAGATTAAAAAACTGCTCATCATGAGAAGATTAAACTCAGGGATTCGAAATAGCTTACTCATGCCCGCTTTTAGATCTACTTGCAGCGTTTCTGCTTCCTTTGGCATTTGAAAGGCAAAACAGGTACTAATAAGGAAAGAAAAAGCAAACAAATAAAAGATGATTTCTATAAAAGTAACCTCGATCACCATTCCGGCTACCCACACTGCCACAGCAAAACCAATTGCACCCCAAGAACGAAGGGCTCCATATTCCCCTCCATTCTTTTTTACATATCCTATAGTGATACTATCTGAAAGTGGGGTAATGGCACTCTGAAACCAAGACAGCAGTGCCATAACGAAAATAAGAAGGAAATATTGCTTCACCATTAAAAAGCCTAAAACAACGACCCCAGCAAAAAAAGTGGTAAGGATTAAAAACAGCTTAGGATTCTGGTATCGATCACTTAACATTCCCCAGAAGGGCTGTGAAAATATAGCCACAATAGGTCCCACTGACATAAGGATTCCCATTTGCGAACCCGTCAATTGGATTTCTTCCAAATAAATTCCTAGTAGAGGATAAAGAGCTCCCAAACCAAAAAACACACAAAAGAAATAGGCACTAATTTTTGTTCTTATCATCTTCTTTTATCACTTTCTATGTTTCTGTCGTAGGTGCGATTGCTAATTCATAGATAGCTTGGGCATAAATCGCAGTAGCCCTTACTAAATCGTCAATTTCGACATATTCATCTTTTTGATGAGCCGTTTCTTCTTTCCCAGGAAATAATGGTCCAAAAGCAACGCCTGTTTTGAGCGATCGAGCATAGGTTCCTCCACCTGTCGACAGAAGAGTTGCTTTTTCTCCTGTTTGCTCTTCGTACACCTTTTGCAGGGTTTTAATCAATGCATGATTCTGATCAACATGATGAGGAACAAGGTTATCCATGTCAGTCACTTCATAGCCAAATGACTTAGCGATCTCTTCCACACGTTGCATCATGGCTTCATAGGAAGTCGTGACGGGATATCTCAGATTCAAGCCTATTTTCGAGTCTGTTTCTGAACGATATTCTAGCACCCCTACATTAAGCGTTAATTTCCCCGTCATTTCATCTTCTATTGCAATTCCTAGCTTTTCTCCATAAGGATCGTCTACAAAATAGCTCTGTAAAAGAGAGATAAAGGATTGTGCCTCTCTTGGATAGGTATACTGACTAAGGAAAGAAATCAGATGCAACCCAGCATTCACTCCTTTAAACGGCTCAGCCCCATGTGCTGAAATTCCTTCCACAGTGAACGTAAGCTGATTTCCTTTAACATGAACGGAACCGGTGACCTGCTGCTCCGTACAATAGGACTCAAACGCTTCAGAGAGCATCTCCACTACTTTCTCTTCATTCTGGATAAGAAGGGTTGCCGTTGCCCGTTCTGGAACCATATTGACCCGTTGTCCTGAATCAAAGGAAATTAATTGAATTTTACTATTAGCTTCTTCTCCCTTTTTTTCAATAGAAGGAGAGTTAGTCTGTTTTTTTAGAAAAAAGTTCGCAATTCCTTTTTCGGCACAGATAATGGGAAAGTCTGCATCGGGAGCAAAGCCCATATCAGGAGCTTCTTCATGCTTAAAATAATGATCTACACATTTCCAGCTGCTCTCCTCATCCGTCCCAATAATCATTCTGACTCTGCGTTGTAGAGGAAGTCCTAACTCTTTAATAATTTTCAAAGCATAAAAGGCAGCCATCGTCGGTCCTTATCATCAATCGCCCCTCTAGCAAAAATCTTTCCGTCGCGAATCTCAGCAGCATAAGGTGGAGTGGTCCATCCCTCTCCTTCTGGAACCACATCGACGTGACACAGGACGCCAATTAATTCTGATCCTTTGCCATGTTCAATATGACCTGCATACCCATCCACATTCTTAACTTCAAACCCTTCATTTTCTCCTTTATTCAAAAGAAATTCCAGCGCTTGGGCAATCCCTTCGCCCATCGGTGCATGCTTAGAAATCGTTCCTTCATCATAGACGCTTTTGATTTGCAAAAATGCCTGTGTATCCTTAATTAAATCATCTTTTCTGTTATGTACTTCTTCTAACCAATTGATTTGTTGTGTCATTATCTACACCTCCAACTTTCATCATAACTCAACAGCAAGAATTAGTAAAAGATCCTAGTTTACCTCAAAGTTGGTACAAAAAAAGCCAAAGTAAATCCCTTTGACTTTATCATCACCCTATCTTCTGTTCACTCGATATTCATCTCTTTCACTGTTCTACTCTTGGTTGCGTCGGGTCACAGGTCGAAGAGGACACATTATCAGGATCAATTTCTTGAAGTTTGAGCAAATAATAGCATTCTTCTCTAGCCATATGATCTGCCATGAGAGGCATGAGGGTTCCTAGTCTCGTGCAATCTAACCTCATTTCCTCCAATTCGCGTACAAAACAGTAAAACAATTCAATTTCTAGCGAGGTTTCTTTATTAAAGGTCTTAAGAGCTGGAAATAAATCCTGTCTTGCTCGAATAAATCCTGCCATTTCCTTTGCCTTGATATAAAAGGCTTCAAATGTTTTTTCGAATTCCTCTGCTTTTTTCGCCAGCTTCTTTTCTGTTGGATCTAGCTCACCCTGAAGAGCTGCCGCATGACCTGCGGCATCAAGCAGCCACAAGGTATGATGATGGACAGGGTGTAGCCTAGGTGACACTTCTCCCCGAACCAAGTATTGCAAAATCCTCATATACTCCTCAATTTCATTCACCATATGGTTAAGAAACGTGGGGGGTAAGCCGATTTTAAGCTTACACTCTAGATGAGAACTAATGAGCATTAGTTTAAATAGTCTAAATGATTCAGCTAAACCATACGCATGATGTGCAAGTTCCATCCACTTCTCTCTCGATGCGGTTTCCATTTTTCTAGCCTGCTCAAGTAAATGATCGGATAGCTGCATAAAATGGACAGCCTTTTGTATGTTTTCTGTTTCACTAGGCGACAATGTGTGAAAGATAAATCGTGCATGATCCCCAAGAATTTGTAACCAAAAACGATGCTCAAAATAACTCGTTTTTTCATAACTCATGATACGTAACCTCCTCTGCCTAAATACACAATGATCTTCACTATATGTGTATTCAGCCTAGAAGGTGATCAGTATTTTATTTTTTCAGCCAGGATTTCCTCAAGAACGACAGCGACCCCATGCTCATTATTCGAAACAGAAACACGGTCAGCTAATCGCTTCACTTCCTCAGGGGAGTTTTGCATAGCCACTCCTAATCCTGCGAATTGAAGCATCTCTAGGTCATTAAAGTAATTTCCAAAAGCAACTACTTCCTGTGCCTCGATTCCATACCACTCTGTTAATTTTTTCAGTGCATTCCCTTTTGTTGCATTAGGATGAATCACATCAATAAATTGTTCACCGCTGCGAATAATGCTTAATTGCGGAAAACGAGGGTGGATTTCACTAAAAGTTTTGTCCATCTTCTCTTCATCGCCAAACAAAGTAAATTTGACAATCTGATTTTCTAATGAACTAGCACTGCTCACTTTGTTAGGGGTCATGAAAAACTTCTCATACATCCACTCAGCTTCAGATGTTACACCCTCGATATACAGCTCTAGAGCCGTGTTTACATCAAAATGAATTTTTTCTTGACGACAGTACGTGATAAGAGGAAGTAAGTCACTCGCTTGAAACCCAATCTCAAATGAAATTTCTTTGGTTCTTGCATCCAGAACCACAGCTCCATTATGCGTAATAATGTGATCCTCTAATCGAAGCTCATCCATGATAGGGTAGCAGGAGCCCGGTCCTCTCCCTGTGGCTAGAACAATTTTTGCTCCCGATTCTCTCATTTCTGCCAGAGCTTTTTTTGTTCGATCTGTGATTTCATATTGATCATTGAGCAACGTACCATCCACATCAATGGCCACTAATTTTACTCGCATGATTTCTCTCCTATCTTTATCTATATTTTTTCTCTATACACTTTAATAATAACATTAGCGGTAAATAAGACATAGGATAATTTAAGAATCTGATATTCAAAGGAGAACGAGAAATGACCAAACCAATCATCGGAATTACAGCTTCATTTGAAGATCAGCGTAAGCTTGTTGTCACTAGACACTATTCTGACTGGATTATCCAAGAAGGTGGTCTTCCTTATATCATTCCCTATACGCAGAATCTTGATGTTCTAGAACATTACGTTAGGACACTTGATGGACTGCTTCTGTCAGGAGGAGGCGATATTGATCCCACCCTCTTTGATGAGGAGCCTCATCCACAATTAGGTTCCATCACTCCAGAAAGAGATGAAGTAGAGATTAATTTATCCTGCGCGATGCTGGAGCAAAACAAACCTATCCTAGCTATCTGCCGAGGCTGTCAGATCCTCAATGTGTCCGCGGGCGGCTCTATGTTTCAGGATTTGTCTACCCAATATTCGACGGCACCTCTTCTCCAGCATGAACAAAGGGCTCCTTTTTGGCACGAGAGCCATACGATTCAAATCCAACCTGATAGTCTACTTCATAAAATATTATTAGTTGATCAATGTAAAACAAATAGCTTTCACCATCAAGCGATCAAAGATCCTGCTCCTTTTTTCTCTATCTCAGCAATGACAGGGGACAAAGTCGTCGAAGCGATCGAAAGCACAATCCATGACTATGTCATTGGTGTTCAGTGGCATCCAGAATGTATGCCGCTCGATCATCCTTTATCTACTCGATTGTTTCATTCCTTTGTCGACGCATGTAAAAGTAAAAGAAGGACACTCAACAGCGCTTGAGCGTCCTTCTTCATCCATTATATACTGGGAATCTTCACTTTTTTAGTTAGCAGCGTCTTCTAGGCGGCGGGCAGCAATGATTCACTGTGTGATTGCAGACCTGATGACTTTCTGTATGCGGGTAGCAGCAATAGTATTCACATACATTGTGATGAACATTATGAGTGTGGGATGGGTATACATTCTCAATAGGATATCTAGTCACCGATTGTCTCTCTGAATACCTAGTGGGATGAACGACTCGTCGAACAGGTGCAACAGTTATAGGAACTCCAGTTGGAAAAGGTGCTGGGCCAACTCCAGTAGGTGCAAATCCTGGTGCCGGGGTCATGGGAGCCGGTACTTGCCCTGGAATCACCCCTGTTGGGCCTAATGGCATTTGTCTAAAGTTTCTTCTCATACGATCTTCCTCCTTTTTTTCTATTCACTATACATGTATGAGAATCTATCCACTGTTGTCCTAGTCATTGGTCCAAATTAAAAAGATTTGGTTATTCGTCCATCCGGTCCTACTGTGATTGTAGGAGAGAGTTCACGAATCCTTTGAAACACACGCTCTCGTTCAACGGTGTCGATTAGATAGCGAATCAGTCCGAACTGCACTTCGCCTGGCCACAGCTGAACATGTTCTATTTGATCCTTTGAAAGATGGATTTCTAGTGCCGCTGTATCGTTTGCCACTGCATTGACTGAAGTCGTAAAGACAAAATTGCCCATGGAGAAAGCCGTTAGATCCTTCTTTCCTTTCCATTCAATAGCTTGCAACACATGAGGATGACTCCCAATGATGATATCTGCACCCGCCCCTCTCATTTTCTGCTCTAATTCGAGTTGAATCTGATTGGGCTCGTTAGCTAATTCTTCTCCCCAATGAATATAGACGATCACGTAGTCCACCTGATTTTTCCACTGCTCAATAGTACTCAAGAGCGGCTCATCTGAATAAGCTGATGCCATTCCCGCTCGCTCCGGTCCAGCCATCCAATCTGCTGTCGGAATCACTCTAGAGGCTGCTAATACTGCTATCTCAATCCCATTGATTTCTTGCACATATGGTTGGATGGCAGATTGACTATTCTCCCCCACTCCAATATAAGAATAACCTAAACGGTCTAATTCGCTCATCGTTTCGTTTAGAGGAGCATCCATCCCATGGTTATTGGCAAGCGAAAAGACAAGCTGTTCACGAAGTGGCTCGAATAATTGAAAGCGTTCGGGAGCTGTCTGAAAAGCATATTTTTTCACTTCTGCCAGCGTGTTTCCACTGCTTCCTACGGCTGTTTCTAAGTTAGCAATAACGAGATCTGACTCCTGTAAAATGGGCATAAACTCACTTAACGGGTAATCATTCCCACGTTCTTCCATCACATCTGCTACTTTCCCTGCCATCATGGTATCCCCAATAAAAATAAGTCTTGCTACCTCCCCATCCTGTGTTCTTGCTTGCCCTACTCGATCTCTTTCTTCATTCGTATTGGTTTCTTTTCCATCCTCAGATTCATTCGACTTCGTCGGATCTTGACCCGAGTAGATAGGATCTGTCATATATTCTCTTTCTGATAAGCTAGAGTCATGCTGACATCCTAGTAGAAAAAGAAAGAAAAACATGCCTAGAATCATCATAAGAGTTTTGATACGCTCTCTTCTATGTAACATTTTATTTCCTCTCCATCTATAAGCTATAAGGTAATTCTACTAACTATTTCCCCAATCTTACCGTGCAATCTATAATGCGCAGCATCATCTAGCTGTGTTTCTCCCTCGTTAATAATGACAAGGACGGCTCCCTCATTTAATGCTTCCATCGGTAACATATTGGCAGGGGAAACCTGAAGGGATGAGCCCATGACAATGAATAACTCCGCTTTTCTTGCTTCTTCAAAGGCATGATGAATCACTTCTGCATCGAGACTCTCTCCAAACAAAACGACGGAGGGGCGTAAAAAACCTTGGCAGTGTGAGCAGACTTCTCCCTGCTCTTGCAGATACCTCTCGGAAGAAAAGGTTCTCTCACACTGCTGACACCTAATTTCTCTAAGGGTTCCATGTAACTCAAGCACACCATGACTCGTTGCATGCTGATGAAATCCATCCACATTTTGAGTAATGATACGTTGTACATACCCCTGTCTTTGCCATTGGGTCAGCCTTTCATGACCACTGTGCGGAGCGTACCGCTCCAATTGTTCAATTCTTTTGCGATAAAAAGAAAGGAACTCCTCTCGATTCCTCTCTAACGCTTGAACACTAGCAATTTCCTCAGGATTCTTTCCCTGCCATAAACCAGATTGCGATCGGAAATCAGGGAGTCCAGATTCAGTACTCATCCCAGCTCCGGTCAAAACAACGGTATACTGGGATTTCTTCATCAGATTCTCCACTTGTCTAAGAGTCTGCCGTTCCTCTTGATTCATTCATTTCTACCCCCTCTCGATTTTTTAACTTTTCTCGCTCATCATCTGTTAGCTCTCTATATTCACCTAGCTTTAACGAAGGGTCTAACTCCAAAGCTCCCATCGCTGTTCTTTTTAGATAGGTCACTTTTTTTCCTCTTGAAGCAAACATTCTTTTGACCTGATGAAACTTTCCTTCGTAAATGGTTAAGGAGATTTTCGAAACAGGAGCCGATTCTATAATCGATAAATGGGCAGGAAGTGTTACATAGCCATCATCTAGGGTCACTCCTTGCTTAAAAGCAGCAACATCCTCCTCTGTAACCTTCCCTTCGATATGCGCATAATAAGTCTTAGGGACATGCTTCTTAGGAGAAAGCAGCTCGTGAGCTAGTTTCCCGTCATTTGTAAGAATGAGCAATCCTTCCGTGTCCTTGTCTAATCTTCCCACAGGAAAAACCTCGTAGATCTGATCCTCTGGTTCTAGCAAATCGATCACTGTCTTATCTCGCAGATCCTCTGTCGCAGAAAGGTATCCTTGAGGCTTATGTAACATAAAATAAACGAATTCTTTGTATTCTATCTGTTCTCCCGAAACTCGAATGATATCATGCTGAGGATCAATCTGTGCCTTTCCATCCTTCACCACCTGATCATTCACAGTAACCTGACCTGACTTCAGAAACTTCTTCATTTCTTTACGACTACCAAAGCCCATATTAGCTAATAACTTATCCAATCTCATCATTCTACTCCCCTATGTTAACCAACGCCAGCCCGGTGGATAAGCATTTTTTAATATTCCCTGCACTTGTTTTGCCCAGCCCAATGAATACCCATCTACTGTGACAAGCTTCCAGCCCTTTTGCCCTTCAAGATGAAGTGTTTCCCCGCGAAGGTAACGATGGAGGCGCTCATCATCTGGGGTAAAAACGATAGGCTCCTTGACATGCTCAGCACGTAAACCCATCGCCAAAGATTGACTTGGTTCAAAGCGATTTTTTTTCAATTCCCCTAGGTACCAGCCTGATTTAATCACCTTCAAGCCTTGCAAAGAGGGTAAATTCTTAGGCTTACTATACAGATGCCCCTTAAATACGGCATAATCTCCTTCATAGATTTCCTCGATCGGTTGGTTTAACACTTCTTTTTCAAAATTTCTAAAATCTACTAGTTCTTTCTCTGCGATCCGCCTACCCGAGAATGGAACATCCTCTGTACGACTCCCTGTTTTTGGAGCAAAGCAAGATAATGTCCTTCTCCTTTTAGGTGATGGGGCCAAAGACGGACAGTATGCTCCATGGTAGATCCTCCGTTTCTCCCCACAATCGATTCCCTCGCTGATATCCTGATACCTCGTCGATAGGGCAGAGTTGAAACTCTGGATGAGTGGCTAAAAAACGAGCCATCTGCTTTTCATTTTCTTCAGGGGCAAATGTGCAAGTGGAGTATAAAATATATCCCCCATCCCTTAGCATTTTTGCCGCTTCTTCAAGGATATCTTTCTGCATCACGACACAGCTATCTACATTGTGCTGCTCCCAGCTCTTGATCATCTCAGGATTTTTGCGGAACATCCCTTCTCCAGAACAAGGTGCATCAATCAGGATCTTATCAAAATATTGCTCAAAAACGGTGGCTAGCTTATCTGGTGTTTCGTTTGTCACAATCGCATTTTTCACACCAAACAGCTCGATATTTTTTACAAGAGCTTTGATTCTTTCATTACTAATATCATTGCTGACAAGTACACCTTTGCCCTGTAATCTAGCTGCAACCTGTGTTGATTTCCCACCTGGTGCTGCACAGAGATCTAAAACACGATCACCTGGCATAATAGGAATGGTTGCTCCTGGCGCCATCGCGCTTGGTTCTTGAATATAATACAAGCCTGCTTGATAATAAGGATGCTTAGCAGGACGCTCATTCTCAGAATAATAAAATCCTTCCTTCACCCAATCTATGGCAGATAATTCAAATGGCAAATGGTGAAGTGCCTCTTCTACACTCCATTTCAGCGTATTGATACGTAAACCATAGTGCCTTGGGTCTGAAAACGATTCTATAAATTTCGGATATTCCTCACCTAGTAACTGGATCATTCTTCTTTCAAATTCAACCGGGAGCTTAATCATAAACGTAACCTCTTTCTAAATATGTATCTCCTAGCATTATATCCATTTATTGAAATGAAAAAAAGCTGAAACACAAAGTTCCAGCTTTCTTCATTCTTAACTGTAGACCAATTCAGGTTGTTCCGTCGTATCGAAAACAAATTCATCGATCACTTCATCCTGATATTGCATGGTGATACTAAAGGTTTCATATTCTGTTTCCTTGTCCAGTTCATCAATCAGCTTATAAGCAATTTGTTCTCTAATTTCTTTATCACGAGGATTAACAAAATCCACAAGAGCCGTCACTTCATCCGATATCATATCGATTGTCACGCTTCCTAAGCGGACTTTTTCTTTCCTCATTTTTTCGTAAATATCAAAGGTAATGGTATCAATGTCATCTCGGATCATGTCAAACTCAAGCTTAATGTCCTCATCGGCATAGACATCGACATAAAGATCATCTTCCTTCACTGTGGAAATCTCTTCATCATCAAAGAAATCCTCATGTGTTAAATCAAGGGTTGCAATTAACTCCTCTTCAAAATAAATATGGAACGTAAAGGTATCCACTTGATCCGCATCAAAATCTGAAACAATAATCTGAGCTACTTCATCAATCTCTTCATCGGTTGGATTGTGCTGCCAATAAATTTCTCCTTTGACATCTCCACGATGAATCGAAATTTCCGCTTCTGCAACCAGCTCATTGTCACGATCCAGCAACTGATACTCCACTTCATTTCTGCTCTCACCTACGATGGCCAATTGAAGCTCATCATCTTCTTCGGCATCAAGCTCATAGTCGTACACATCGTCGCTTCCATATTCATCGTCGATATATTCATATTCTATCCCATCATCCAATAACCCAGCATAATCTCTATCCTGATACATATCGGAGGTTTCAACTTCAACAATTTCCTCAATTTCACCGATCATGTCAGTGGAGATTATATGATCATATGAACTATAGCTTGCTGTGACTAAACACTCCGGTGCTCCCAAAGCATCAATCATATTTTCGACGTATTGATGAATAAATAGATCAATCTCTTCTTTCTCATCAGCGGCAAGAACTTCTTCGTCTAATTGAACCGATCCGTAAATACGATCTTCTTCACGGTAGAGCAAAGTTAACGATCCTACATATTGATTGTCTAGCATAATGCCACATGCTTCTCCACTTTGGGTGACTAATTCTGGTCTTAAGGAAATTTGTCCCATAATATCCCTCCTCAAAAATATATTTACTATCGATTCAAGTATTTGCTTCTTCCCCCTATTTCATGTACCTTTTTTTCTTCTTCAAAAATAGATCGCTGCTCTACTGACAAAGTTACTTTCTGACTCACTATCTAACCCATCCTCTGCACTCGTTTTGGATTGATTGTCAGATTATCTTACAATCCTTTTAAAGAACCAAGCCCTGATGTGATATAGTTATGAAAAACAATGAACAGGAGTAAACAATTCGGAGGGGACTGGAGTGGACTATAAAGAGAAAAAAGTGATTACGATTGGCGTCGTTAGTGAATTAACAGGGCTTTCCGAACGCCAAATCCGATATTATGAAGATCGAAAGCTGATCTTTCCAGAGCGCTCTAAAGGAGGCACCAGAAAGTATTCATTTGAAGATGTAGAGAGCTTAGTTGAAATTGCCAACCACCGAGAAGATGGGCTACAGACATATGAGATTAGAAGAATGAAGGAAAAACAAGAAAGATATAATGAAGCCAAGTTACGGGAAAAAATGCTTCGTGGACAAATTAATGCTCATTTCAACATCCGTAAGTAGACTCCTGTAAGAAGACGAAGAGTGAGGCGACCTATATGGAAAATTGGTTCAATAATGCCCAAGATTATGATGAATTACGAACCATCAGACAACAACATTTCTATTCATTGGTAGCAGATCCCATTATCCTTAATCAGTATCATGACTACCTAATGCAAAAAGTCGTGAGTATCGCTATGCAGAGGGTGGATTTTACTTCTCCCTCTCCCTCCTCTTTTGCTTTTTTCGTCATGGGAAGTGCGGGACGTAAGGAGCAAGGACCTTGGAGTGATCAGGACCATGGAATGGTTTATATCGAATCTACTCATTCCTCCCTCTATTTTGAACAGCTTGCGGAGGAAATTACGGAAGGACTTCAAATCTCAGGGTATGAAAAATGTGATGGCAATGTCATGGCGACCAACCCCAAATGGTGCAAGCCCCTGATCGAGTGGAAAGAACAACTTAAAAGCTGGGTTGACATGAACGATTGGGAATCGGTACGTAACCTGCTAACATTCATGGATGCACGTGTCATAATGGGAAACGCCCCTTTCATTCAAGAAATGAAAGAGCTGATCTGGAAAGAAATAGACGTACACCCTGCGCTTCTGCAACGAATGATAGAAAATACAAAATATAGACGAAAGCCACTCAATTTACTAGGACAACTGATTCTGGAGCGTTATGGTCAATTTGCTTCGCATTTTCAGTTAAAAGAACATGTATTGATTCCGTATGTTAATGCCATCCGCTTACTATCCATTGCTGAAAAAATACAGGCAACATCTACAACGGACAGAGTAATAGAAATCTGTAGTCAGACTCCGTATGCCGAGGAAATGCAAGAATTCATTATTGCCTATCAGGAGCTTGAACAGATTCGCTTTCAATATTATGCAGAAAATCTACCCGCTACCTATGAAGAAAGTCATTATATCCAGCCTGCTTCATTAACTAAGGAGCAAACGGCTAAACTAAAAGAAATCATTAAAAAAGGGAAGAAACTGCATACATTCATCCATCAGACCATCCTCCATACAGCTCGAAAGAGAAAAACATGAAAGGTGAAGCCCAATGAGATTTGATCAAATGATTCAAATGATGAAACAGATGACAGGAAAAATAGGTTCTAACATTTATGCTTCTGTCCAAGATCAGAATAATCCACACCACCTCTCTTTTCTAAGAAGACTGCAAAAAGAAATGAGAGAAAAAGATTCTTTACATACGCCCTTAAAACAATTGAAGGCAGTGGTTCTAGATTTTGAAACGACTGGCTTTTATCCTGAAAAAGGGGATCAAATCTTATCGATTGGAGCTGTGAAGGTCCATGGAGAAAGCATAGTGAATGATGAAACATATTATTCCCTCGTTCAATCAACAGATACGATTCCCGACCAGATCACAGAGTTAACTGGCATTAAGGTAGATGATTTACACGATGCGCCTAGTTTAGCCACCGCTTTGACTCAGTTTTTTGAATTTAGTAAGGACTCCTTATTCGTCGCACACCATTCCATGCATGAGCAATCCTTTCTAAAACAGGCAACCAAAGCATTAACTCGTTCAGCATTTCAACAGCGAATCGTAGACACTTCCTTAATTGTCCGAATTATTGAACCAACCCTTCATCTTAAATCATTAGAAGCCTGCTGTACCCATTTTGGAATAGAAGTTAATGGCAGACATCACGCCTTACACGATGCTTATATGACTGCTCAGTTATGGAGTAGGTATATCCAATTTTTTCAAGATCAGGGATACCAAAATTTACGAGAGGTATACGAAACTCTGGCAAAGTAAATACAATAGGCAAGGTTGGTAAGAATTTTCAAAAAGATATGTCTATTTCTTGAAGAGTAGGATTTTTACTCTTTTTTTGTTTGAAATAGCAGAATAACTCTAGTAAACTACTTATTAGTATTTGAAACGTTATTTATCGACTCTAGAGTTAAGGGGATGTTATGATTGACTAGTAAAAATCGTGCGTTATTATTAGAACATGGTCTATTTCTCTCATGGGCAATCTCATTAATTGCTACCTTAGGGAGCTTGTACTTATCAGAAATTATGCGCTTTCCTCCATGCGACCTATGCTGGTGGCAGAGAATTTTTATGTATCCCTTGGTCGTCATTCTTGGAATAGCTACCGTGAGAAAAAATAACGCCATTGTCGCCTACACCTTGCCGCTCTCTCTCATCGGGGGAAGCATTTCAATTTACCACTATATGAAACAGAAGCTTCCTTATTATCAGAGCAAAGCAGATACTTGCTCGATTATCCCATGCAACATTGATTATCTTGATTGGTTTGGCTTCATTACGATTCCGCTTCTTGCACTGATCGCCTTTGCTCTTATCAGTATCATTCACATTGCTCTGTGGAAAGCGCAGAAATAAAGCAGACTTCCATCAGATGGATTTTTTAAAAATCATTAAAAAGGAGCTATAAATTTATGAAAAAAGTACTTATTTTTGCTGCTGTACTCGTCTTACTCTTCGGTGCATTCGCTTATATCAATCATATTTCCAATGCAAAGCATATGGCAAAAGCCCAAGAGCTATTTAACAAAACGGATTTACATCCTCTTACCTTGAAGCAGCTTGATAACCCTAATTACCAAAATCAGATTCAACCTCATCAATTTGAACAAGCCATCGCAGACGGAAAAGATATGTTTGTTTATTTTTACAAGTCAGATTGCCAATATTGCCAAATGACAGCAACCGTGATTGTTCCATTGGCAGAGGAGTTAGGCATCGATCTGAAACTATTTAACGTACTTGAGTTTCCAATTGATTGGGATAAATACAATATCCAAGGTGTCCCTCATATTGCCTACTTCAAAGATGGAGAAAAAGATGCTAATGCGATTGAAGGAGCGATTCTAGAAGAGGATAAGAAGTATTTTATAGATTGGGTAAATCATCATAAGAAGCAATAATAAGTGATAAGACCTCCTAGCTTGAAAGCGATAGGAGGTCTTTATTTCTCTGGAATTCTTCGTGAACAGAGTTCCATTTGCTTTGGTTGCTCTTTGAAATTATAGTATTTTAGACAATACAAACAGCATTAGAAGAAACGTAATCGGAACAATAGGAATCAAAGTAATACTGATTCCTAACATTCGAGTGCGATCTTTCATTTGCAAAGTAACCCCTATTACCCAGATCACAAATAACAATAAATAATACCATCTATATGTTGGAGAATCCGTTTCCCAAAACTCTGGACAGGTCATCCAGAGTGAATAGAGAAGAACAACACTGCCTGAAAGAAAAAGCCAAACATACCTTATTATATTAATCAGTACTGAAACCTCCATTATTTAATAGTCTATTATAAATATTAACATTATTTTTTTAGCGTTCCAACAAAAAAGCTCCTCAAAAGTGAGGAGCTTTACTTTGAACTATTTTTCTTTACTTTATACAGCGATCTGTTTATCATCTTGTATTTTGAGCTTCGACCTGTACAGCACAGAGTTTAAATTCTGGCATTCTGCTCGTAGGATCAAGTTGATCTATCGTCAACTGATTAATAGAGAGTTCGTCGCCCCAATGAAAGGGGACAAAAATCACTCGGGGATGGATACTTTCTGTGATTTTGACATGTAATAGAATACTCCCTCTTCTACTGCTCAATTTAATTTGTTCATGTAGCTTTAGTCCAATTTTTTTCGCCAACCAAGGATGGATCTCAGCTAATGGAACAGGAGCTTTTTTATTTAATGCCATGGTTCTGCGAGTCTGACTTCCACTTAAATAATGATTCCCTAATCTTCCGGTGGTTAGAACATAGGGATATTCCATGGTTGTAGGCTCAGCAGGATACTTAGGTTCAATTGGTTTAATCACTGCTTTTTTGTCAGGATGATAAAATCCGTCTGTGAACATAAGCTCAATTCCCGCGTCCCCCTCGTCAGTGCAAGGCCAGAAGAGTCCCTTTCTTTCTTTTAACTTCGTATAGTTCATCGCACTATAGTCTGCCTTTCCTCCCTTCGAGGCTAGACACAATTCATCAAATATCTCTTCAACTGTTTCATATTTAAAATAAGCTCCCTTTCCTAGGTGCTCCGCTAATTCACACATAATTTCGATATCCGTTTTACATTCTCCCGGCAAAGGCAAAGCCATAGGGCGATGAAATACTCTTCCCTCAAGGTTTGTTAATGTCCCTTCGGTTTCTAGAAAAGAAGCACTTGGCAGCAGCCATTCCGCATACTGAGCCGTTTCCGTTTGAAACAGATCGACGACAACGAAAAGCTCCAATTTTTCTAAAGCACGACGAATCAATGCACTATTGGGACTGGATACAATCGGATTGGAGCCAAATAAGAGTAAGCCTTTAATCTTCCCTTGTTCGATCTTTTGAAACAATTCATAGGCAGAAACCCCTTTTCGGGGGATCTCCTTCTCACTAACTCCCCAAATATTCGCTACATATTCTCTCGCCTCAGGGTCTTCAATCGAACGATAGCCTGGCAATTGATCAGCTTTTTGTCCATGTTCACGTCCTCCTTGTCCGTTGGCTTGTCCTGTTATGCTACCAAAACCACATCCCTTTTTCCCTACCTTTCCAGTGATAAGGGCAAGATTGATATAATTCAGCGTATTTTCAACACCATTGATTTGTTGTTCTATCCCCCGTGCTGTCAGTACAATACCTCTTTTTGCTTGAGCAAAGCCGCGAGCAATCGTCCTCGTTACAGCAGCTAATACTCCAGTAAGTTCCTCTACTCGTTCAGGAGGATAATCTTGGACAACTCTTTCCAGTTCCTTCATTCCAGTGGTGCGCTGTTCTATAAACTCTTTGTCTTGCAGATTCTCAGCTAGAATAACATGAAGGAGCCCATTGACAAAAACCGAGTCAAATCCAGGACGAAGTCGAACTTGAATATCTGCCACCTTAGAGGTGAGGGTTTGCCTTGGATCAATACAGACGATTGTAGCTCCCTTTTTTTTCGCTTCTAATAAATAAGGCATCATCGTCGGCTGACATTCAGCCACATTCGTTCCTGCTAGAATAATATAATCGGCATCAGGAATATTGGATAGGGGCATATTCAAGCTCGATCGATACCGAATGCCTGATTGGAGGCAGCCGCAGCAGATGACATGCAGTATCGACCATTATAGTCGATATATCTAGTCCCTAAAGCAAGTCTAGCGAATTTACCTAGTAAATAACAGGTTTCATTCGTTAACGATCCTCCTCCAAAAACAGCGATCGCATCGTTCCATGCTTTTCTTGAAGCTCTGTTATTCTGCCTGAAATCTGAGAGAAGGAGGCTTGCCATGACTCCTTCTCCCACACTTGTTCTTTCCCTTTTTCTTTTTTAAAAGGGGTGTGCAGACGTTCAACATGAATCGTATGCTCTAAGGAATTTAAGCCCTTTTGACACAATCTTCCAGTGGCAACCAGAAAGCTTGAGCTAGGTTTGATTTTATAGGTCCCCTCTTCTGCTTGAGGATGTAATTCAATTCCGCACTGCATGCTACAAAAACAACAATGAGAGGTTTTCATAGATTTCAGCTCACAAGGTCATCCGGATGCGGCAATAAAAGATAGATTTGCCCATCTTGAATACGAACTGGATATGTCTTGACACAGCCACGGTCTGGAGCTTGCACCTCTCCAGCATTAAGGTCAATTTTCCAATCATGAAGCGGGCAAAACACATATTCTCCACTCACAATCCCTTCTGCTAATACTCCTCCTCTATGAGGACAGCGATTTTCGATCGCTTTCACTGTGTTATCCCCCAGCCTAAATAAAGCGAGCTCCAATCCTTTATAGCGTAACGTCTTTCCAGTATTCATCTTAATATCCTCTAAGGAAGCGACTTGCGTATATACTTTCTCTTTAACAATCAGTTTCATCTCTTTTTCTCCTCTCCACTATCTAGCTTAGACAACTTCAATCACTTCATATAAATTCTTTCTAATCTCTGAGTTTTCTACAGCTTCCTTCCATGGATCCTGATGAATGGATAAGGCTTCATCCATTCTTGCTCTTAGAGCTTGACGAGTATCTTCATCCTCTAATACCTTTTGTACATGTGGAAGTCCTACTCTCTCTAACCAATGAGAGGTTCTCTCTAGATACTTAGCTGTTTCACGGTAATATTGCAGAAAGGCTTCGGCATATTCGACGACTTCATCTTCTGTTTTTACCGTTGCTAGTAGGTCGCCCACACGAACTTTAATTCCGCCGTTTCCACCGACATAAAGCTCCCAGCCTCCATCAATAGCAACTACACCAAAGTCCTTGATTCCCGATTCCGCGCAGTTTCTCGGACAAGCTGACACCGCCATTTTCACTTTGTGCGGAGTATTAAGTCCCTCGAATCTCTTTTCCAGACGGATCCCCATCCCCATCGAATCTGCCGTTCCAAACCGACAATAGGTTTCTCCTACACATGTTTTTACTGTGCGCAATGCTTTTCCGTAAGCATAGCCTGAAGGCATATCCAAATCCTCCCACATAGGGACAAGATCCTCTTTCTTCACTCCCAAAAGGTCAATTCTTTGACCTCCTGTCAATTTCACAGTAGGAACATTATATTTTACAGCTACATCAGCAATCTTCTTGAGATCCTCTGCTGTGGTTACACCACCATAGATTCGTGGAACCACAGAATACGTCCCATCCTTTTGAATATTGGCGTGCATCCGTTCATTTACAAAGCGAGAAGTATCGTCATCAGAATATTGAACGGGATGTACCATCCCTAAATAGTAGTTAAGGGCAGGTCTACACTTCGAACATCCTTCTTCTGTTTTCCAGTTCAGCACGGACATCACTTCACGCACATGAGTCAATCCTTTCTCACGAATGGCTTCTACAACTTCCTCATGAGCTAAGTCCGTACAATTGCAAATCGTTTCCTTGGATGCGGCTTGATCGTATTCCTCACCTAGAGTATAAGCGAGCAACTCACTAACGAGAGGCTTACAGCCACCACAGGACCTGGAAGCTGAGGTGCAGTTTTTTATTTCTTCAACGCTTGTTAAGCCCTGCTCTTTAATTGCGGCACAAATCGTCCCTTTGCTTACACCATTACAACCACAAATGATTTCATCATCAGCCATTTGGGCGACACCAGCACCAGCTGAGTGATTGGCTCCTCCTGGTTCAGATAAGATAGCCGTTTTATCAAACTCAGAAATATCTGTTTCGTCCCGAATGAGCTTCATCAAGCGTGTTCCATCTGACGTATCCCCGAAAAGTACTGCACCAATGATTTTGTTCTCCTTCACCACGACCTTTTTATAAATTCCAGAAAAATCATCGTGGATACGAATGGCTTTTGTCCCCTCTCCATCTACAAATTCACCAGCAGAAAAGACGTCCACTCCTGAAACCTTGAGCTTGGTATACACCACAGACCCTTCATAAGGTGAAGTATCTACACCCACAATGCGTTTGGCTAAGACAGCACCTTGTTCGTATAGAGGAGCTACTAAACCATAGACAATACCACGATGCTCTGCACATTCTCCAACTGAATAAACGTGCGGGATGTTTGTTTCCATATAGTCATTCACTACAATTCCTCGTTCAACATGGATGCCGCTTGCTTTTGCTAATTCAACATTCGGTCTAATTCCTACTGCCATGACAATGAGATCCGCTTCCGTTTCGGTTCCATCCTTGAACCGAAGTCCCTTCACTCTTGTATCTCCAAGAATCTCTGCCGATTCTTTTTTTAATAAAAAGTTCATTCCTTGCTCTTCCAATGCCTCTCGCAGTAGAGCTGAAGCTGGCTGATCTAGCTGTCTCTCCATCACATAATCAAAAATATGAACGACATCTACTTTCATCCCTAAATTAATAAAACCCCGAGCAGCTTCAATTCCAAGTAGCCCTCCGCCAATCACCACAGCCTTGCTATACTTTTTAGCTGCTTCTATCATCGTTTCGCAATCTTGTATATTCCTAAAGGCAATGACTCCCTCTTTATCTGCTCCAGGCAATGGAAGCATGAAGGGATTGGAGCCCGTCGCGATGATCAGTTCATCATAGGCAACAGTGACTCCTTGATCACTTTTCACCGTTTGCTTTTCAGTATCAATATGAGTGATCGTGTGTCCTGTATACAGTGTGATATTATTTTCTTCATACCATTCAAAGCTGTTCATAACGATATCATCTACGGTTGTATCTCCAGCTAAAACCGCAGAAAGCATGATTCGATTATAGTTAGGGTGAGGCTCTGAACCAAATATCGTAATCTCAAATTTCTGAGGTGCCAGCTTCAAAATATGTTCAATTGCACTTACCCCTGCCATTCCATTTCCTATCATCACAAGCTTCTTTTTGTTCATCGTTTCTTCCTCCCCTGTGTTAAGCAAATTTTCTCTTTCGTTGACCCTTTTCTAGGTCAGACTGATTCGATTCTTCAATTTGTTCTAAATCTACTGATGAAAGCTGATATTCTTCAGAGAAAGCATTCTTTGGTTCTTCTAGCATGAGCCAACAGATCAGAAAACTTGTAAAAGCTCCTGTCGCTAGAATGAAAAAGAATTGTTGCGGTGTAACCATGGTATATAAGGTCAGATAGACAACTGCTCCGACATTCCCATAGGCACCAGCCATCCCTGCAATTTGTCCTGTGATTCTTTTCTTGATCATCGGCACAATGGCGAAAGTAGCTCCTTCTGCACCTTGAACAAAGATAGAGGTCAGAATGGTCACAGCAACCGCCAGATAAATCGGCCATTCTGAGTTAATAAACCCCATAGTCAGCAAGCCTAAGCTGATTCCTATCATATAGATCAACATGATTTTTTTCCGACTCCCCATTCGATCCGATAACCATCCTCCATCGGACGGGCAATCAAATTAACAAAGGCGAAAGAAGCGGCAATTAATCCTGCTGAAGTAGGGCTGAGAGAAAAAATCATTTGAAAGAAGGCGGGAAGCATAGACACAATGGCTAGTTCAGCACCAAAGTTAGCAAAATACGTTGAATTTAATGCTCCTACATTTCTAAATTTATATCGATCATCCTCTGGGACTCCCTTACGTAGAATAGGGATATTCACCTCTAGAATTCTAGCAATTTGGTAACAAAGCAAGAGTGCGAGCCCTGCATAGGTAAGATATAAAGTGGTTTCAGAGATAAAGCCAAGTCCATGTAACCTCCAACAGGTCACCCCTAAGGCTCCTACAAGAGGAATGGTCCATAAAATAAGCTGAATCATATCTCCCCACGAACTCACTTCCATTGCCACAATCTTCCGCGGTCTCTGATAAACCTTACCATCGGGTGTATCCTTCACTAAAGCATAATAGAGCAGCCCATAAAGCAGGCAAATCAGTCCAGTAAAAGCAATCGCATATCTCCAGCCGTCAGGTCCTGCAAACAGGTTTAAGCCCAGCCAAGGCAAGAGCATTGCTGCTGCTGCCGAACCAAAGTTCCCCCATCCAGCGTAAAACGCTTCGGCAAAGCCAACACTTTTCGGCGGAAACCACTCTGCCACCAAGCGAATCCCTATCACGAAACTAGCCCCAATGCTACTCAAAATCAGCCTAGAGATAGCTAATTGGCTCCAGCTATCTCCAAAGGCAAAGATAAACGTTGGAATAGACATCACAATTAACAAGCTCGAAAACACAATTCTAGGACCATATTTGTCAAGAAGCATACCTATGATGATTCGAGCTGGTATCGTTAATGCCACGTTCAATATAGCGAGGGCAGCCATATGCTGCTTGGTTAACCAAGCACTTGATTGGACCATCGTTGTGGCTAAGGGAGCCATATTAAACCATGTAAAAAATGAAATAAAAAAAGCAATCATTGTTAGGTGGAGCATTTTAATTTGCTCATTCCTAAAAGCAAATAATTCTGAAACCTTCATCCCTTCCACTCCTTCTTCGCGATTCATTGATCTCCATTTCTCTCTTCTGGTTTCTCTTTTTGAATACATTGATTATTTCATCTTTTAGCGCTTTAATGTGATGTTTTGTCAAGTAATCTAACAATAAAATTTGGAAAAATGACATAAAAAAGGCAACAAGCACGACGCAGATATGTCATGTTTGTTGCCATCATTAATTATATTTTTTTCTCTTTCATTCTATAGTGTCTATTAGTAGAGCGATAAATACTGATCTCTTTCCCAAGGATGTACTTGCGTACGGAACATATCCCACTCAATTTCCTTCGCCTCAATGAAGTGCAGCAGAGCATGCTCTCCCAGAGCCTGGCTCATGACCTCATTAGATTGCAGCTCTAGCAACGCTTCTTTTAATGTCGAAGGAAGGCTTTCGATGCTTTTTTCGATTCTCTCTTCTTCATCCATGGTATAAATATTTTGATTTGTTGGCGGTACTAACGAAAGCTTATGTTTAATCCCATCTAAACCGGCTGCTAGCATAACAGCTAGAGCTAGATAAGGATTAGCTGCTGGATCAGGATTACGCAGTTCAATCCGGGTGCTTAATCCTCTTGAAGCAGGAATACGGACAAGTGGACTTCTATTTTTAGCTGACCATGCCACATAACAAGGAGCTTCATAGCCTGGAACCAAACGCTTATACGAATTGACAGTTGGGTTTGTAATAGCAGCAAAGGAACGAGCATGAGCTAATATTCCAGCCAAATAGTGTTTTGCTGTATCACTTAAACCTAACTCATCTGACTCATCATAAAAAGCATTCTCTTCACCACGGAATAAGGATTGGTGACAATGCATCCCTGATCCATTCACTCCATAAAGAGGTTTGGGCATGAAGGTGGCATGTAACCCATGCTGTCTAGCGATGCTTTTCACGACAAGCTTGAAGGTTTGAATGGAATCTGCCGCTTCAATGGCATTGGCATATTTAAAATCAATTTCATGCTGACCTGGGGCAACCTCATGATGAGAAGCTTCAATCTCAAAGCCCATCTTCTCTAATGTCAGAACAATATCTCTGCGGCAATTCTCTCCTAAATCCGTAGGAGCCAAATCAAAATATCCTCCTTTGTCGTTGACCTCTAACGTCGGATCTCCATTTTCATCTGTTTTAAATAGGAAGAATTCAGGTTCAGGACCTACATTCATAGAGGTATAACCTAGCTTCTCCGCTTCCTTCAATGCTCTTTTCAGAATTCCGCGAGGATCTCCGGCAAAAGGTGTACCATCTGGATTATAGATATCACAAATCAAACGGGCGACTTTCCCTTCCTCTGTTCCCCATGGAAAGATCATCACGTGTCAAGCTCAGGGTAAAGATACATATCAGATTCTTCAATTCGGACAAATCCTTCAATAGAAGAACCGTCAAACATCATTTTGTTATCTAGCGCTTTAGGAAGCTGACTCACAGGAACCTCTACATTTTTAATAATTCCCAATAAATCTGTAAATTGCAAACGAATATAACGGACGTTTTCTTCCTTGGCAAAGCCTAAAATATCTTCCTTGGTATATCTACTCATGTCATTCTCTCCTTTGTAAACTAGTTTTCAATAAATCATATAAGTCTGAAGGAAGAGGCTGTTCTGTTTCAGCCCTCTTCCCCCCTATCTCTTCTCCTTGAGACTGATAAATTTCTTTAATTCCAGCAATATTCACACCACGCTCGATCCGTTGTTTAATATCTATTAATCGATAGATATCTAGGAGCGAAAAGATCCTCTGGTTTCCTTTATTCCTCTTCGGCTTGATCAGTCCATGTTTTTCGTAGTATCTGATCTGTCTAGGTGTTAAACCAGACAGATCAGTAGCCGTTCCTAGTGAAAAAAGTGCTTCATTTGGAGGAATTTCATTTTTCACAGTCATCCTCCCCTCTCCATTTATCCATTTTTCTCTTTTATCTTTTATTTTGAGATCGTCAAACCTTGTTTTTGTTGAACTAATTCTGGATAACCATAGCTTCCATGTTCACTAAAATCTAAACCAATAATTTCTTCTTCTTCCGTTACTCTAAGCCCCCCAACAATGGCCCCTATTCCTTTGAGTAGGATATAAGATACGACAAAAGCATAGATAGCGGCTGAAGTTACACCTAGCGCCTGCACGCCTAATTGAGCAAAACCACCTCCATAAAGTAATCCAGGTAATCCCCCATTCATCGCTGCCAGTTCAGGAGTAGCAAAGAAGCCTGTCGAAAGGGTTCCCCACACTCCAGCCACACCGTGAACGGAAAGGGCAAATATAGGGTCATCAATTTTCAGCTTTTCAAAGAATTTCATACTATACACCACAAGCACTCCGCCTATCAGACCTATGACAACAGCTGCCCACGGATCAACAAAGGCGCATGAGGCAGTAATCGCAACTAGTCCTGCTAAGGCTCCATTCAACATGGTCGGTACATCCGCTTTTCCTGAAATTGCCCAAGCAATAAGCAAAGCAGCAATAGCACCTGCTGCAGCAGCTAAATTGGTGTTGAGTGCTACAAATCCAAAGAATCCATCCTCTACACCAAGCGTACTACCCGCATTAAACCCAAACCAGCCAACCCATAGGATTAAGACCCCTAAGGAAACAAACACTTGATTATGTCCATATAACTCGTTAGGAGAACCGTCCTTGTTGTACTTCCCTATGCGTGGCTTTAACAAGATCGTTGCAGCTAGAGCAGCCATTGCTCCAGTTAAGTGAACGACGGTAGAACCAGCAAAGTCTTGTTTCTCTAGTCCTCCTAACCAGCCATCTCCCCAAATCCAATGTGCGACCACTGGATAGACAAAAGCAGAAAAGAGAACGGCAAACAGTAGATAGGCAGATAATTTGGCTCTTTCTGCAAAGCCTCCAAAAGCAATCGTTAATGCTATCCCTGCAAAGGCCAATTGGAACATAAAATCAACAGCGCCAGGTAAGCCTTCATCGACAACATCGTAATTACCATAAAAGAAATCAGATAACCCTATAAATGCGTTTCCTTCACCGTAAATAAATCCATAACCAACAGCCCAAAAGACAAGGGAGGAGATTCCAAAAGTAAAGATCGTCTTCCCTGCAATATGCCCCGCATTCTTCATTCTTGTTGAACCTGCTTCTAAAAGGATAAATCCACCTTGCATCAGAATGACCAGTACGGTTGCAATTATGACCCATAAGGCGTTCATCAAAATCATCGTGTCCATATCGTAATCTCTCCCTTTCCATCCTTGAGACCCTTTCGTCTCTCTTGTTATTCTTTATAACATCTTGTGTTAGTTATAATACTCTCATATCCAACTTATGACGATCTAGTGAACTGTCAGATTTTCTGACCGCTTTTTTTAATCCCTTCTTTTTTAGTAAAAAAGGGCATTCGTCCAATCATTTGTCTTGTCGTTTCCATAGACTAAAGTGGAATAAGAAATTAACCTATATGGAGGAGATCACATGTATTACCAAACTCAAGAAGAGCATCATGATCACAGACAACAACCACCTGGAGTTCAACCTCAATTCTTTCCTGGATTCCCCATCCCTGGATTCCCCGGAGCAGATTTGAACCAAAGAGTTCGAGTCTTAGAAGGAGAAGTTGCTCGTCTTCAACGACAGGTCAATCAACTAGATCGAAGAGTAGCAAGGCTAGAAGGTGGCGGTTTTTATCCTTGGGGAGCCACTCGCGAATAGAGAAGAATAAGAAAAGAGGCTAGAAAGTCAGTTTTCACTGAATTTCTAGCCTCTTTTTTGAAATCCTATTTTTTCTTAGCTACATAAGTTCCGCTTCTCTTTTTATCTTGGAAATTAGGACGTGAATTCCCACTTCTTCGATCTCTTCTACCATCTTGCTGTCTGCCAGCGCCTCCCTTTGAATAACCACCACTACCTGAACGGCGTTGATTTTTTTCTTTCTTTTTCGCACGTAAAGGAGCTTCTGGAGTTAAATTAACTTCAACATCCTTAGCTTCACGAGTCATTAATTTTAGGGCTGCCGCAATTAAGGCCACAGAATTTTGTTCATCGAGCAAATTTTTGGCTAAGGTTTCATATTCCTTGAGATTCCCTTCCTCAACGGTTTGAATCAGGCGTTCAGCAGAATAGCGTTGCTTACCTTCTAAAGCATCCGTTGAACTAGGAACTCTACGCTTCTTAATCTTGGCACTTGTCACTTTCATGATATGCTCAAGATGACTCATTTCTCTAGGGGTGACGAAAGTGAAGGAAACCCCTTCCTTCCCAGCACGTCCTGTACGACCGATACGGTGTACATAGCTATCTGGAGTTTGAGGTAAATCAAAATTAAAGACGTGTGTAACACCAGATACATCTATTCCTCTAGCGGCAACATCCGTTGCTACTAAGATTTCAAGCTGTCCACTCTTAAATTTTTTCATCACCAAGTTACGTTGATTTTGACTTAAATCTCCATGCAAGCCATCGGCAAAATAACCACGCTTGGCAAGAGCCTCAGACAACTCGTCCACTCTTCTTTTGGTTCTGCCAAAAATAATGGCTAACTGAGGTCCTTCCATATCTAACAATCTGCATAGCACATCGAATTTTTCTTTTTCATTTAATTCCAAATAATACTGTTCAATGGATGGGACTGTCATTTCCTTAGCGGCTACTGCGATCTGCTTAGGATTTGTTAGATACTTATCTGCTAACTTGCGAATAGGGGGAGCCATCGTCGCTGAGAACAACAGAGTTTGACGCTTTTCTGGTACATGCCCTAAAATCGCTTCTAATTCATCTTGGAAGCCCATATCCAGCATTTCATCTGCTTCATCTAATATGATTGTATTTAATTGCCCAAGCTTTAAGGTTTTACGACGAATATGATCAAGGACACGACCAGGAGTACCTACAATAATATGAGGTCTTTTCTTCAGTGCTCTAATTTGTCTTTCAATATCCTGTCCTCCATAAATAGGAAGTACACTGACAGGCAAGAACTTACTCAGTCGTACAAGTTCCTCTGATACTTGAATTGAAAGCTCACGAGTAGGAGCAAGTATAAGTCCTTGAACAAACTCATCCTCGGCATTAATAGATTGTAATAAGGGAATTCCAAACGCAGCTGTTTTCCCTGTACCTGTTTGCGCTAAACCTATGACGTCTCCACCTTCTAAAACAAGGGGGATCGCTTTCTCTTGAATAGGGGTCGCTTCTTCAAACCCCATCTCTGTAATCGCTCTAACAATGGGGAAATCGATGTTTAATTCATTAAATGTAGCCATAATACTCTCCTTTACCTATTTAATCTCTGTTCTTATTATTTTCCTAAACACAGAGAGTCATACAAAGAGAAGCTCCCAAAGTGGGAGCTTCTATGCAACCAATCCTTATTCAAACTTCGTTGGATTACCATCAAATGTTTCTTCAGCAATTTTGATGGAATCAGTAGGACATCCCTCTGCCGCATCTTGAAGATCATCTAATAATACATCAGGAATCTCTGCAGTACCTGAGTTCTCGTCAATGATGTTGAATGCTAGACCTTCATCATCATAATCAAAAATATCTGGAGCAGCCGCACCACATGCTCCACAAGCAATACAGGTTTCCTTATCCACGATTGTGTACTTTGCCATTGAATACCCCTCCTACATTTTTAGGATATGTTATATAAGTTGCTGGGTCAATATCATAATACCCGAATGCAGATGAAATTAAACGGTCGTACCCAACAGACTCATACTATGTATCCATTCAAGTATATTATATAGTTCACCCACTATTTTAGTTTATTTCGATTCAATTAGCAAATATTAATTCTTTATAATTCATTGTTTTTTAGTCAATTTACATCCTTTTTCAAGCACAAAAACACTTTTTTGCGGAATAATAGAAGGATCGTTATAATGAATATAAATGATTTACCCTAGACGATACTAAATAATAGCAATCACTTGGAAAGGTGTTTAGAATATGTACGACGTTATTATAATTGGGGGAGGCCCCTCTGGACTTATGGCTGCCATCGCAGCAGCACAACAACAAGCTAAGGTTCTCCTCCTTGACAAAGGGGACAAGCTGGGTCGTAAACTTGCCATTTCGGGAGGGGGGCGTTGCAACGTAACCAACCGTAAGCCTCTGGATGAATTAATTAAAAACATTCCTGGAAATGGTCGCTTCATGCACAGCCCTTTTTCCATCTTTAATAATGAGGATATTATTCAATTCTTTGAAGAGATGGGGATTAAGCTAAAGGAAGAAGATCGAGGACGAATGTTTCCCGTTAGTGATAAGGCAAAAACAGTGGTGGAAACCCTCCTTAGAAAAATCTCTGATTTAGGGGTGGAAATGCGCACCCACACAACAGTCAAAACCGTACGCTATGATCATGAAAAAGTTCTCGGAGTGACCCTTATAACAGAAGAGGAGATTGATTCTAGAACTGTCATTGTGGCGGTTGGTGGTAAATCTGTCCCGCATACAGGCTCGACTGGAGATGGCTACGCTTGGCAGAAAAAGCAGGCCATACGATTACTGAATTATTTCCAACAGAGGTTCCTATCACTTCACAAGAACCTTTTATCAAGGATAAATCTTTACAAGGATTAGCCCTGCGAAATATCCATTTATCTGTCTTGAATCAAAAGGGAAAATCTCTCATTACTCATGAGGGAGATATGCTCTTTACTCATTTTGGAATATCAGGTCCTACAGCTTTGCGCTGTAGTCAGTTTGTCGTGAAAGAATTAAAAAAAGGGGCTTCTCAGGTTCAGATGGAAATCGATCTTTTCCCAGACCTTTCTTTTGAACAGCTCAATCAATCTACCTTAGATCGACTGAAGCAAGACCCTAAGAAAGCAGTAAAAAATGTTTTAAAGCAAGTGGTTCCTGAAAGGCTTCTTCCACTTCTTTTCGAAAAATCAGAGCTTCCACCTGATGTCACCTTTGATCATCTACCAAAGTGGCGTTTCATGATTTTATTCAATTATTAAAACATCTGCCAATTCAAGCAAATGGGACCCTTTCTATCGAAGAAGCCTTTGTCACAGGCGGAGGAATCAACCTAAAAGAAATCCATCCTAAAACCATGGAATCGAAAAAGATGGAAGGGCTTTACTTTTGCGGTGAAATCCTAGATATCCATGGATATACAGGGGGATATAATATCACCTGCGCCTTTTCAACAGGCTATGTAGCCGGAAAAAGTGCGGGAGAACAAAGTCTTCTGTTGGTATAAAATGCTCTTCCCTAAACCATCTTAAAAGAATCAATGCTATGCTTACCTATGATTCAAAAGGAGGGGAAATAAAATGACCCAACAACATAATCAGATGGAACCGGTCTGGATGAATTCCTATCATTGTGTCTTTGATCGCTCATTTGAGCAGTATGTAGACGAGCTCCCTGCACCAGAAAGCCTGATTCATGAATTACAGAGCAGAAAATACATTTTTTGCTGGTTACACTCGCCGCTCATCGAAGAAGTTATGACAGCCCCAGGAGATACGACAAAAATGGAATTAGTGGGAGCTTCTTATTCCAAGGAAAATGGAAGCCCTGTACAAACAGCCAAATACTATCGATTCGGAAGAACAGGTGATAAGGATTTTCTTATGGTGGCAGAGGATGGAGAGATTCAAGATGGACTTACTTTTCAAGAAATGATTGAAGAGGGTTCAAATATCGATCCCATCCAGAATGATTTGAGGTAGGGAATTCCCTGCCTCTTTGTTTTTCTTTATACATAATGTCCTCTATCTCCCTCCTTTCCTATTACAACACTTTTCATGCTTTTTGTATTCATGTACAATAGATACCGTGTGGAAGGAGCCTGACGATCATGACAATAGAAGCAAAAGAAACTCCCTTACTCTGGGAGATAAACGATATCATACATGGAATTCTCACCTTCGTTCCATTTTTGGTGAGAAAATCTTTAAAGTCCCTCTTGATGCCGGCTTTACTTGCCTAATCGAGATGGAGAAATTACGACAGGAGGCTGTACGTTTTGTAGTGCAAGAGGTTCAGGGGATTTTGCAGGAAAAAGACGAGATGATCTCGTTACCCAATTCAATGATGTGCGAAGCCGAATGCACCAAAAATGGCCTGACGCCAAATACATTGCCTATTTTCAAGCCTATACGAACACCTACGCTCCAGCCGAAGAGCTACGTGAGATGTATGAGGTCATGCTAGAGCAGGAAGGGGTTGTCGGTATCTCGATAGCCACACGCCCAGACTGCCTGCCTGACGATGTGGTGGAATTACTCGCTGAGCTGAATCAGAAAACATATCTCTGGGTCGAGCTAGGGCTTCAAACCTATCATGATCATATTGGAGAATTAATCAATCGTGGGCATGATTATCAATGTTATCTAGAGGGGCTAGAAAAACTAAGAAAGCATAATATACGTGTCTGCTGTCACATTATTTATGGCTTACCTCAGGAAACAGAGGAGATGATGTTAAAGACCGCTCACGAAGTCTCCAAGCTAGATATTCAAGGGCTGAAAATCCATCTGCTACATTTAATGAAGAAAACACCTATGGTCAAACAATATGAACAAGGACTTCTTCAGTTTTTAGAAAAAGACCAATATGTAGATCTCATTGTTCGTTCCTTAGAGATCATGCCACCTGAGCTGATTATTCATAGAGTGACTGGTGATGCTCCCGCAGATTTACTAATAGGACCTCTATGGAGCAAGAAAAAATGGGAGGTACTAAACTCTATCGACCGAGAATTTACCAATAGGAATACCTGGCAAGGGAAGAAATGGAACCCTGCTATTCAAGTGGGATCTGGGAAGGGGATATAGAGATGAGCTTACAAGCGATTCTACCGTTCACACGTTCCCTGTTACAAGAAGTCGTAGATCGAGGTGATACAGTTGTTGATGCGACCATGGGCAATGGCTTAGACACGCTGTTCCTTGCTACTCTTGTCGGGAAAGATGGAACTGTTTTTGCCTACGACATCCAAGAGGAAGCGATTCAAAAAACGAAAGAACGTCTAATAAGAGAGGGGCAGCTCACACAAGCCCAGCTTCTGCTTAAAGGACATGAAACCATGGAAGAAGAGCTCAGCCAACTGACTAAGCCCATTTCTGCGGCAATGTTTAATCTAGGCTATCGTCCTGGGGGAGATAAGGAGATTGTCACGTATCCCAAAAGCACGATCCAAGCTCTTCATATTTTATCTCGCTACTTAAAAAAAGATGGGATCATTACTCTCGTTGTCTACTCAGGTCATGAGCAAGGAAAAGCGGAAAAAACAGCCTTATTAGATGAAATTCGTGCTTGGGATCAATCACTCTATAGCATTTTAAAATACGAATTTATTAACCAGCTAAATCATCCTCCCTTTTTAATCGCCATTCAGAAAAAATAAAAAAACATTAGTAATAAAAAACACCTGTAGGGCATGGCTAGCTACTGCCCCCGCAAGGTGTTTTTTATCAATTCAAGTTGTTTAGGAATCCATATTTTGTTTAATACTTTCAACACTCTTCATTGTTTCGTTTAAATGATGAGCAATTTTCTCATTATCTTCATTTAAATTCTGAATCGTAGCATTCATTTCCTCTAAACTAGCTGTTGCTTGCTGGATAATTGCCGCAAAGCTCATCGTATGCTCCTCAGTCGTAGCCGTTTGTTCTTTTACGTTGGTAGCTAAACGTGTAAAAGTATCTAGATTATGATCAAGCGAGGTGAGAGTCTTATGCACCTGACCGATAATGGTATTGACGATATTCGTTGCCTCTAAGTTATGATAGAAGGCTTCACTACTATTTTTCATTTTATCAGAAGCTTGTTCATTCGCTACATTCACTTCATTTAGATTCAGTGTGATTTGCTCTGTCGTCTTCTGTGTCACCTCAGCCAGCTTTCTAATCTCTTCAGCAACCACAGCAAATCCACGACCATGCTCCCCTGCTCTTGCAGCTTCTATAGAGGCATTTAGAGCTAATAGATTGGTCTGTTCGGTAATTTCTTTAATATTATTTGCTAAGATGTTCGTTTCTTTATTTTTCTCAGTCAGCATGGTATAGACCTTACCCAACTCATCAACCTCTAATTTAAGCTGCTGCATTCCTTCAATTAAAAGATTCATTTTCTCTTTACCTTCTGTTGTAATTTGACTTGCCTCAATAGCATCGCTTTTAAGAACCGTTGAGTTTTGATCTACTTCACCCATCGCTCTCATTGTTTCTTGAGCCATGGAAGCAATATCTGTGATCTGATCGCTTTGCTTGACACTGCCTTCAGATATTTCATTTACTGCCAGCATCATTTCACGTTGTGCTCGCAAATTGCTTTGAGATTGTTTATATATTTCTTCCATATTACTGATCATCGTTTTAACGTCATGCTCTAGTCTTTGTTTTTTACGTTCTTTAGCAATCGCTTCTTGCTCCTGTTGCAGCATGATATCGTTGATACTGCTAGACAGAGTTCTATTTATACTCATGGTGACAAACATAATAATGGCAATATTAATAAAGACTAAAATAAGATTTCCTAATTGATCTTCTAAAAGCATCGTCCCTTTCATAAAAGATTGGATATTAATGCCTAGAAGAACCACTCCCATTGTTGCCCCCGAAATAAACAACGGTCGATAAGCATGAATGGAAGAGAGAACCAATAGATAAAAAGGCAAGATCATTCCGGAAAGAGATGCACCTCTAATCAATGTAATAATGGTAAAAACGATAAACAAGACGACAATAACAATATAAGGAACATACCTTTGTACTTTTACTTTGCTGAATTTATCTAAGGCTAATACAAACAATGTAATGAGAAGTCCAGATAATGCTGTATTATAAATGATAGGAGATGTGTTCTGCACAAAATTATTAATATAAGCTGATAAATATGAAATAATGACAATCACATACAATAACGTGTTCTTTTTAATTAAATCCCTCTGCCTAAGTTCAGAAATCTTAGAATTTTCCATCGATGTCCCCCCTAAAATAGATGAATAATAGTGATGCCTAGAATTGACTCTCTATTCAATATATCGGGAAATGTAAAATATTTATTAAATTAATTTTTTGCTATGATCCCTATCCAAATTCCTATGAAAACAACGTTAACATGGTACAATAAAGACATGAAACATTGACCAAATAAAATGAGGTGCATGACATGATATTGCCGTATAAAGGAAAGGAACCACAAATCGCTTCCTCTGTCTTTTTAGCTAAAGGGGTTGTCGTAACCGGAGAAGTGAGCATCGATGAAGAAACAAGCGTATGGTATAACACAGTCATACGTGGAGATGTTTCTCCAACCATCATAGGAAAACGAGTCAGTATCCAGGATAACTCGACCCTTCATCAGAGTCCTTCTTTCCCACTTATAATTGAAGATGATGTAACGGTGGGGCATAACGCCATTTTACATAGCTGTCATATCAAAAAAGGGGCTTTAATTGGAATGGGTGCCATTATATTAGATGGAGCAGAAATTGGAGAAGAAGCGATGATCGGGGCTGGTTGTTTAGTCCCACCCGGAAAAAAAATTCCGCCTCGAACTTTAGCCGTAGGTTCACCAGCCAAGGTTGTCAGAGAATTAACCGAGCATGATTACTCAGAGTTAAGACGAATTCGTCAAAGCTATGTCGAGAAAGGACAATACTACAAAGAATTAGAGCTAAATTGGAACGATTCAAACTAGCGATAAGATCCTTCAAGGATTTTATCGTTTTTTTCTTTTTTGGAGAAGCTATGAAGTAAGGAATTTTTGCAAATTTTTTCTCAAATATAGTATACAATATATTTTTCAATGTGTTATACTATTTTCATTCACAGAGGAATAACTTAAGCATATATAGTAATTATACCTTACTAAAGAAAGGGATGTTGGATCGTGGGCATAATGAGTTATCCCCTTGCACTTACTTCATTACTAGAAGGAAACGCACATATTAATTTATCAACCGCTGAGTTGATTGAACATAGTGTAAGAAAAAACGAAGGAGTACTTACACCTACTGGTGCCTTAAGCACAAAAACAGGGAAATACACCGGGAGATCCCCTAAGGATAAGTTCATTGTCCAAGAGCCTAGTGTCACGAATCATATAGACTGGGGAAAAGTAAATCAACCAATTTCAGAAGATATTTTTGATAAACTATATGTTAAAGTTCTAAAATACTTAAAAGGTAAAGAAAGATATGTGTTTAACGGCTTTGCTGGAAATGATCCGCGTTATAGCCTGCCTATTCGTGTTATTAACGAATTTGCTTGGCACAATTTATTTGCACGTCAGCTCTTTGTTCGTGAGCAAGCGGGCGAATCGCTCCACGAGCCTTTCACAATCGTATCTGCTCCTGGATTTAAAGCAAATCCTGAAGAGGATGGTACAAATTCCGAAGCCTTTATTATAGTTCATTTTAGCAGACGTATCGTCCTTATTGGTGGAACGGAATATGCTGGAGAAATGAAAAAATCTATTTTCAGTGTAATGAACTATCTCTTACCTATGAATGATGTCTTTTCCATGCATTGTTCTGCTAATGTGGACAACGAAGGACATGTCGCTTTATTCTTCGGTTTATCAGGAACAGGGAAAACAACTCTTTCAGCAGACCCACAGCGCAGATTAATCGGTGATGATGAGCATGGCTGGTCAAAGGATGGAGTCTTCAATATTGAGGGAGGCTGCTATGCAAAATGTATCCAGCTTTCAGAAGAGAAAGAACCTCAAATATGGAATGCGATTCGTTTTGGTGCTGTACTTGAGAATGTAGACTTTGACCCTGAAACCAGAAAGATTGATTATGATAGTAATAAATATACGGAAAATACAAGAGCGGCTTACCCAATCGAACATATCCCGGGAGCTTTGAGCCCTGGTGTAGCGGGTCATCCAAATGTCATTGTTTTTTTAACAGCTGATGCATTCGGGGTTCTCCCTCCCATTTCTAAGCTGACGAAGGAACAAGCGATGTATCATTTCCTTTCAGGCTATACGAGCAAACTAGCGGGAACAGAACGTGGAGTAACGGAACCAGAGGCTACCTTCTCCACATGCTTTGGCGCTCCTTTCCTACCACTTGCCCCTCAAGTCTATGCCGAGATGCTAGGAAAAAAAATGGAGGAACACCAAACAGACGTCTATCTTGTTAATACGGGCTGGTCTGGAGGACCCTATGGAGTGGGGAAAAGAATGAACCTCCCCTTCACCCGAGCCATGGTTACCGCAGCCTTGAACGGAAAACTGCAAGATGTTGACTTCGTTCAAGATCCTATCTTCGGACTTCATGTACCGACTCAATGCCCTGATGTACCAAGTGACGTCCTTCAGCCCAGACAAACATGGAATAACGTAGAAGAATACGATCAGAAGGCAAAAGAACTAGCTCAGCTCTTTATTACTAACTTCGAAAAATTTAAAGACATCTCGGTAGATATTAAAAAAGCTGGTCCTCAATTACCTTCTTAAATATCAGAAAGTGGTCTCTGTTTACAGAGCCACTTTTTTTGTGTGTTTTTTAATCAGCTATTATCAACTCAATGGCTGGTTTTGTGACTAGGTATTCACACATTTCTTTCTCCCGGCATAGAATGCATCATCCCCATATCTATGTCAAAGGAGTTGTCAGTTGAAAATGAAGAAGCTTCGCCTTGGTCTTTTCCTGCTTGTTTTCTCATTGTTCTTCACTCTGCCAGCTTGTTCTGGCAGTACAGATAATCCAACCGTTCGAATTGCCGAAGTAACGCGTTCCATCTTCTATGCGCCGCAATATATAGCTCTCTCCCAGGGATTTTTTGAAGAAGAGGGATTAGAGGTTCAAATAACCACGACCTGGGGTGGTGATAAAACAATGACCACGCTGCTATCAGATGGAGCAGATATCGCTCTTGTTGGTAGTGAAACAAGCATCTATGTCCACCAACAAGGCTCCGATGATCCTGTCATCAATTTTGCTCAGCTTACCCAAACCGACGGTACATTTCTTGTATCTAGAACAGAAATGGATTCATTTTCCTGGGATGATCTAAGAGGCAGTGTCTTTCTAGGACAACGAAAGGGAGGGATGCCACAAATGGTCGGTGAGTACGTACTCAAGAAAAATGGGATTCATCCTGATCATGATCTAGAACTCATCCAAAATATTGATTTTGGTAACATTGCGAGTGCTTTTGCCTCTGGTACAGGACAGTTCGTTCAATTATTTGAACCTCAGGCAACCCTTTTCGAAATGGAGGGAATTGGGCATGTTGTGGCTTCTTTTGGAGAAGAAAGCGGACACGTTCCTTATACAGTTTTCATGGCTAAACAAAGCTACTTAGAAAAGAATCCCGAAACAATGCAAAAGTTCACCAACGCTATTTATAAAGCTCAAAAATGGGTCTATGAACAGCCCAGTGAAAGAATTGCAGAAGCCCTCCTTCCTTTTTTTGAGGAAACGGATGTTCATCTAATTACAGCTGTAGTTGAAAGATACAAAAAACAACAATCCTATGACCCGACTCCTCTTCTCGATGAAGAAGAGTGGGATCGACTACAAGATATTATTGAGGAGGCTGGTGAACTGCATAAACGAGTCGATTATAAGACGTTAGTTAATACAGACTTCGCCAAAAAGGCAATGCAAAAATAAGCTTTGTTATCTCAGTATTTTCCTAATGAGGAGGAATGATATGTCTTCGGTCCCGTTTATTCAATTAGATCATGTGTCTCACACTTATGTAACGAATAAAGAGGCGATCACAGCACTGGATAACATTCACTTCTCCATCACCAAAGGAGAATTCGTCAGTTTAGTTGGACCCAGTGGCTGCGGCAAGAGCACCATCCTATCTTGTCTTGCTGGACTAATAAAACCTACCTTTGGGCGTGTCCTCATTGGTGATCAAGAGGTTCAAGGACCTAGTCATCAGGTAGGTTACATGCTCCAATCTGATTATTTATTTGAATGGAGTACCATCATTCAGAATGTCTTGGTTGGTCTAGAGGTGATGCGCATGGCAACAAAGGAACGAGTTCATTATGCTAATTACCTGCTGCATGAAATGGGGCTGTCCTCATTTAAACAGCACTATCCCTCCCAACTTTCAGGTGGAATGCGCCAGCGTGCAGCTCTTGTTAGAACTCTGGTTTCCAACCCTGAAATCCTTCTTCTTGATGAGCCATTCTCTGCTTTAGATTACCAAACCAAATTAAAGCTTGAGGATTTGGTTTCAGAAACACTAAAAAAGCATAACAAAACAGCCATCCTCGTTACTCATGACATTGGGGAGGCGATTGCGATGAGCGACCGCATTCTTATTTTAGATCACTCCCCAGGGAGAATAAAAGAAGAAGTGCTTGTTCCGGAAACGATTCGTCATACTCTCCCCTTTCGAGCACGAGAAGCGAAGGAATATCATGAACTCTTTCAGCATATTTGGAAGGAGCTTGATCAAGATGAAACATGATTCTAGCTCTATTTACAAGCAATACAGGGAACAAAAAAAGAAAGAAAGAATGAAAGTAATTCTTGTACAGCTAAGCTTGCTTATTGGTTTCTTCGCTTTTTGGGAGATGGCTTCACGTAATCAATGGATCAATCCTTTAATTTTCAGTCAACCCTCCAAGATTTGGACTCTTTTTCTTGAAAAAATAATGGATGGCAGTCTTCTCCCTCATGTATCCATTACCTTATTTGAAACCATCATCGGTTTTATCCTTGGAACTGTTTTAGGAACCGTATTTGCTAGTGTCATATGGTGGTTTCCTTTCTTAAATAAAGTGTTGGAGCCTTATTTAGTCGTTTTAAATAGCATGCCTAAAGTGGCTCTAGGCCCCTTGCTCATTGTTGGATTGGGTCCTGGTTTTTTCTCTATCATGGCCATGGCTTTAGCCATTACAGTTATCATCACCACTATTGTGGTCTATACCAGCTTCAAAGAAGTAGACCCTAACTACATTAAAGTGATTCGTACATTTGGAGGGAATAAAAAAGAGATCTATTCACGGGTAATTTTACCTGCCTCTTTTCCAACGATTATCTCTACCTTAAAGGTAAATGTGGGTCTTGCTTGGGTGGGTGTTATTGTCGGTGAGTTTCTCGTTGCTCAAAAAGGATTGGGGTATTTCATTATCTATGGCTTTCAGGTCTTTAATTTCACCCTTGTTTTGCTGAGCATTTTAATTATCGCTTGCATTGCTACACTTATGTATCAGGTTGTTTTCTTTATTGAAAAAAAATTAATTAAAAATCGATCTAGCAACTATTCCACACTTCTTTACCATAAAAAAAGCCATACCAAGAAGATATGACATTTTAAGTATTTATAAAGGATCACCTGTCTGCCAAAGATCAGGGACCATATGAGAAATGGGAGTCAATTGTACGACATAATAAGCAAATTTAGATTCTAGTAGCCATAAATGCCCTGTTTCCCAAGGAATAAACAGAAGAACATGAATGACGATGAGCAGAATAATCAATACTTCCACAAATCCCAGAACGGCTCCCAACCAACGATTGGCAAAATTCAAAACCGGTAAAAAAGTGACAAGATGCAATAGTCGTCCAATAAGCTTTAAAGCGATCCTCGTCCCAAAAAAAAGCAACGCAAAAGCCAAGACAGAATAAAATAGGCTCTCTACATTAAACCACTGAAGAATCGAGGTTGACCCCACCTCTTGATTGGCAAAAGGATAGGGAACCCACGATTGTAAGTGAGGAGAAACTTCTCTAAAGAAACGATACGCTACAAAATAGGAAACAATAAAACTGCATAAATGGATCACTTGTAGGACAAATCCTCTACGATATCCCATCAGGATTCCGATGATGAGTAGAATGAAGATGACGAGATCAATATTCATGGCTTACTCCTTTGTCAATTCTTCCAACAGAGATCGCAGTTCCTCATGCTCCTTTTGCAAACGGAAGAGTTCATCTGCAATATTAATAGCAGTTAGCACAGAAATTTTTGTGGTATCTAAGATAGGGGACTTTTTGGATATTTGATTCATTTTTTCATCCACATAGGTTGCTACCTTCTGAATATGGTCTGTACTGCTTTCTCCCATTAAGGTGTATTTTTGACCGTAGATATCTACGGTCATTTTGTTTTTAGATTGTTCAGTCACAAAAGAGCCCCTCCTTGGACCTTGCTCTATTAATCCTCTCTTGGCAGCCCATTACTTTCTCAATTGAGCTTCCCATTTTTCCTCCAACGTTTTGACAATGCGGTCATGAACCTCTTGTACCTCTTGATCCGTTAATGTTTTCTCAGGATCTAGATAAAGTAAACTAAAGGCTAAGCTTTTCTTTCCTTCCTCTATTCGATCTCCTTCGTACACATCAAACAATTGAACCGCTTTTAAGAGCGGAGCTCCTGCCTGTTGAATGTCTTGAGTGAGATCGCCAGAGATCACTTCCTTCTTCACGACGACAGCAAGGTCCCTCTGTATGCTTGGGAACTTAGGTAGCGTCGTATATACGATATCGTCTTGAACCTGCTCAACAATTTTATCTAAGCTTAGCTCAAAAGTATAGCTAGGATCAATGTCTAATTCTTTTTGCTTTTGTGGATGAATTTGTCCTAGAATTCCAATGGTTTCTCCACCTGCTATGATGCGGGCGGTTCTCCCTGGATGAAAGCCTCAAGAGTAGCCGCTTCAAATTGATAGGAAGCTATTCCAAGCTTCTCCAGTAAGCCCTCGATTATTCCCTTAGCTACATAAAAATCCACCGGAACCTTGACCTGTTGCCAAGGATGGACTTGCCATAGACCAGTCAATACACCCGCTACTAGTTCATTCTCTTGAGGCAGGGTGGTTAGCTTTTCTTCTTCACTTAAAAAGATATGCCCTATTTCAAATAGCTGTGTATCTAGCTGTTTTCTATTCTTGTTATATCCTACTACTTCAAGCAAATTAGGAATGATGGATGTACGAAGATGACTACGCTCTTCACTCATAGGCATGGCTAAGCTGACTGGGTTAGCTTGCTGTGCAAATATTCCTTTCCATTCTACATTCTTTTTGCTTGTTAAAGAATAGGTTATGATTTGATGCAAACCTGCCCCTTGCAGGAATTTCTTGACGATTCCTCTTATCTTTTGTTTTTTCGTTCTTGAGCCCGGAGTCGTGACTCCACTTGGTAAGGTGGTCGGAATCAAGTCGTAGCCATAGAGTCTTGCTACCTCTTCCATTAAATCCTCTTCAATCGTTATGTCTGGGCGTCGTGTAGGAACCTCAACACAAATTTCATTCCCTTTGTTCTCATATTCGAAAGACAGACGGTCAAAGATTTGCGACACCTCTTCCGTTCTAAGAGAGGTTCCTAATACTTTATTTAAACGAACAATATTTAAGCAGATATCCGCTCTCGGAAAATCCTTCACTTGCTCTTCAGCCATACCGCTGATAATTTGCCCACCTGCTAACTCAGCCAACAAGGAAGCAGCTCGGTTAGCAGCAGCTTGGATTCTTGCAGGATCTACTCCCTTCTCGAAGCGTGAGCTTGCCTCCGAACGAAGCCCCAATAGCTTAGAAGTATTTCTTACTGAATGTCCTGCAAAGTAAGCAGATTCAATAATGACATCCTTCGTTTCATTGGTAACCTCCGAATTAGCAGCTCCCATCACACCCGCCACCGCAATGATTTTTTCTGGATCTGTGATCAGAAGCATTCCACTGGTTAAGGCACGCTCTTGGTCATCAAGTGTAACGACTTTCTCCCCATCAGTTGCTTGACGGACAATAATATGCCCTTCTTTGATTTGAGATGCATCAAAGGCATGTAACGGCTGTCCATATTCAAGCATAACATAGTTTGTTACATCGACGACATTATTTATAGGTCTAATTCCCGCAGCGATCAAGCGATTCTGTAGCCATAGAGGGGAGCGACCAATTTGAACCCCTTTGACCATTTTTGCTACATAATATGGGCATTGCTCCTTCGCTTCGATCGTAACCTTCACCTGAGCTGAAATGCTTTCTTTCTCCTCCTGCAAACGAACCTCAGGTAGACGTACCTCTCGATTTAATATAGCTCCTACCTCGTAGGCAACTCCAAGCATACTTAAACAATCGGAACGATTCGGAGTTAAATCCAGTTCAAGAATAGCATCATCTAAATCCAAATGATCAATGACTGAACTTCCGATGTTTAAGTCCTCAGGTAAGACCATGATTCCTTCCTTAAATTCTGCCGCTACGAGTCGTTCCTCTATTCCTAATTCTTGTGCTGAACAGATCATCCCATGAGAAACTTCTCCACGCAACTTGGCTTTCTTGATTTTAAAATTATCAGGAAGAGTGGCTCCGACTTTTGCTACAGCTACTCTCTGCCCCGTATTCACATTAGGGGCTCCGCAAACGATCTGAACAGGCTCTTCTTCTCCTAGATCTACCTGACAGACACTTAGTTTATCTGCATTCGGGTGCTGCTTTCTCTCGACAACATGCCCAATAACCACGTTTTCGATCCCTTTTCTTCTCTCATGAATCACATCAACTTCGATTCCAGCACGAGTGATCTTTTCTGCTAATTCCTTGGCAGAAACTCCACTTAGATCAATATATTGACTTAACCATTTATATGAAACAAGCATTTTATATTTCCTCCTTCAATCTCTTACACTGAGTAATAATGATGACCTTTCCCTTTAGATCCTATTAAATTGCTTTAGGAAACGAGAGTCATTCGTATAGAAGTGTCTGATATCGTCTACTCCATATTTGAGCATGGCAATTCTCTCTACCCCCATACCAAAAGCAAAGCCAGTATAGATTGCCGGATCATAGCCAGACATCCTTAATACATTGGGGTGTACCATACCAGAACCTAAAATTTCTATCCAGCCAGTCTGCTTACAAACCCTACATCCCGATCCCTTACATAACATACAGGATAGATCTACTTCAGCACTAGGTTCAGTGAAAGGAAAGAAGCTTGGACGCAGACGAATTCGTTGATCCTCTCCAAACATTTCTCGGGCAAATTGCAGTAATATTCCCTTCAAGTCACTCATGCTAATATTCTTATCTACATATAACCCTTCAATTTGCATAAATTGATGTGAATGTGTAGCATCGTCATCATCACGACGAAAGACCTTCCCAGGACAGATAATTTTAACTGGAACCTCCCCCTCCATTTTTTCCATCGTTCTTACTTGAACAGGAGAAGTATGGGTTCTTAATAAAATTTCTTCTGTAATGTAGAAAGAGTCCTGCATATCGCGAGCTGGATGCTCTTTTGGCAGATTTAATGCCTCGAAGTTATAATAATCCGTTTCAACCTCAGGACCTTCAGCGATCTTAAAGCCCATTCCCAAGAAGATCTCCTCGATTTGTTCGACAACAGCTGTTAGCGGATGCGTACTACCTGCATGAACGGGTCTTCCCGGCAAAGTGACATCAATCGATTCAGTTGCCAGCTTTTCATTAAGCTTGGCTTCTTCTATCGCCTCTGCCTTTTCCTTCACCGCTTCTTCTATTTCTCCGCGAACATCATTAACTAGCTGACCCATCAGCGGTCTTTCCTCTGCTGGCAGCTGCCCCATTCCTCTAAGAACCTCAGTGATAGGGCTCTTTTTTCCTAAATACTCTACCTTAACATCCTGTAATTCTTTCTCGTGATTAATTTGAGCAATTTTCGCTAAAGCTTCATCCTTCAACTGCATTAATTTTTCTCTCATCTGCCTATATCTCCTTTTCTCATTCGTTAGAAAACATAAAAAAGCCTCTCCCACCTAAGGGACGAGACTTTCGCGTTACCACCCTAATTAAATATTCTGCTCAAACAGAATATTTCTCTTCATTAAAGGATAACGGGATGTTTTTCCCGGTACCTGCTACATCATCCATTAAGCTGAATGGTTCACAGGACAGCTCCAGAGGGAATTCAATCAATAGATTCCTTAAAAGTGCTCACAGTCTCGACACTTTCTCCCTGAAAAGGATCACAATTGATTTACTCTTCTCTTTCCACGCTGTTACTATTATTTGCTATGTAAAACCAAAATTTTTCTCTATTATATGAAATAAGCTAGGAAAATGCAAATCTTTCGTTCGATTTTTTGTTCTAAACAAGCCATTATTTCTTCAGTAAACTCTGGGTATGGTATAGCAGGATTCCTGTTGCAATGGCAACATTGAGCGATTCTGCCTGTCCCCATATGGGAATCTTAATCTTCTGATTCATTTGCTCTAACAGAGCTTCCTGTACTCCCTCCCCTTCGTTCCCCATCACAATGGCAACCTTGGATTCTGGAGTTATTTCTAATTCACGAAAATCTATGGCATCTGTTAAGCTGGTGCCATATATCTGCCAGCCTTCTTGCTGCAATTGCACGATGTATTCCTGAAGCTCTTTTTCAATAAGGGGCAGATGAAAGGTAGACCCCTGAGAAGAACGTAATACCTTACCTGAAAAAGGATCCACCGTTCCTTTTCCTAATACAACCGCATCTACTCCTGCTGCATCCGCTGTTCGGATCATCGTCCCTAAATTTCCGGGATCTTGTATTTGATCAACAAGTAACATTAATTTGGCTTGTTTCAGCCAATCCTCATTTGTTGGACTTGGACGCTTTTTGATCACGGCAGCAATCCCTTGAGGTGTTTGCGTTTCTGATAGCTCTGAGAAAAGAGGGGCAAGGATTTCTATTTTTTCTTGCATCAGTACAGGATATTTTTTCATCCATTCATCAGGTACACGATACTCGCTGGAAACAATAAAATCAACAATCGCCCAATCAGATTTTAAAGCCTCTTCAACAAGATGCTCTCCTTCGATTAAAAAAAGTCCACTTTCCTTGCGTCCTTTTTTGGTATGTAGTTTTTTCCACTCCTTAAATCGTGGATTATTTTTGGATTCAATCATTATCATGCTATGCCTCCTAAGGATCTTTCCTTCTTATTATGTCATTCATACTATACCAAAATTCAGACCATACTAGTATTGTTAAATGTACAAACCGGAAGGAGTAAACAAGATGAATTTAAATTTAAGGAATGCCATTATTAGTAATATAAATGGGAATGATGAAAGTCAAATTAGGGATACCATTGTAGATGCCATCTCCAGTGGAGAAGAAAAGATGCTACCTGGCTTAGGAGTATTATTTGAATTGATGTGGAAAAAAAGCTCCCCTGAACAGCAGGAACAAATCATTCACAATATTAAAGAAAGCTTGAATTAGGGCAATTGCTCTCAAAAATGAAAATATAGGCTGACTCACTTGAAACCTCATTTCGAAGTTTAGAGAGTCAGCCTGTTTTTCATCCCTGTTATCTTGTTAGGGTGTTTCCTTACCCTTGTTTAAGCTGTTGCACTGTAGTCGCATCTAATTTCTTGATGACTTCTACCAATAGCTGTACAGCATATTCAAAGTCATCCCGATGTAAAATAGCTGCATGACTATGTATATATCTTGTTGCGATCGTTATAGCTAAGGATGGAACTCCATTTCCGGTTATATGCGTGCGACCAGCATCCGTTCCTCCACCAGCCATGGTATCAAATTGGTAAGGAATTTGATGTTTCTCAGCTACTTGAACAACAAAATCTCGTAACCCCTTATGAGCAATCATCGAAGCATCAACAAGAACAATCTGTGGTCCTTGTCCCATTTTAGATAGAGCTTCTTCAGGCTTTACTCCAGGTGTATCTCCTGCAATCCCTACATCTACAGCAAAAGCAATGTCAGGCTGTATCATATGTGCAGAGGTTTGTGCTCCCCGTAAGCCCACTTCTTCTTGTACGGTTCCAACACCATATACCTTATTTGGGTGACTCTCTCCTTTTAACCTTTTGAACACTTCAATGGCAATCGCACAGCCAATTCGATTATCCCATGCTTTAGCCATAAGCATCTTAGGGTTTTTCATCACTGTAAACGGGCATATAGGTACAATGGAATCTCCTGGGCGCACCCCAAACTCTTCCGCCTCTTCCTTACTGGAAGCTCCTATATCGATAAACATCTCTTTAATGTCGACTGGTTTCTTTCTTTGCTCTAGACTTAGAATGTGAGGAGGCTTAGAACCAATGACTCCCTCAATCTCTCCTTTTCTGGTCAAAATGGAAACACGTTGAGCTAGCATGACCTGATTCCACCAACCACCAAGCGTTTGAAAGCGTAGAAATCCCTTTTCTGTGATCTGGGTGACCATTAGACCAATTTCGTCTAAATGACCTGCGATCATGATTTTAGGTCCTGCTTCAATCCCTTGTTTTTCTGCGATAAGGCTCCCCAAATTATCTGTATACGTTGCATCAGCTAGTGGTTCGATATATTTATTCATAACATCCCGAACCGCGTGCTCATGACCTGGAGCACCTGGGGTTTCTGTTAAATCTTTAAACATTTGAAGTGTTACATCTAACTCTGTACTCATTCTAGACCTCCTTATTCCTCTTATAAAGTAGACTTCCATCAAATGGAGTTTTTTTCTCCAGCCGATGGTTAGTACGCGAAAAAGGTATGTATACGTTATCAAGTGAAATTATATCAAATGAACATCGTTTTTCCTAGAAAAATTCGATTATCGAAGGATATTTTTCATTAGGAAAAGAGGGGTTCAGCCTCCCCCTCTTTTTTCAGATTACCAGAAATAATAGTAATCTCTGCCGTTATCAAGTTTAATTGTATTGACAGTGTTCGCCATACGGAAGGTAGCAACAGCCATCTGGGCAATGGTTACTTCCTGAGTAGGGCTAAATTTCTCATTAGCTCCTGTTAAGATACCAAATGCCGAAGCAATAGCTACATGTCCTTTGTATTTAGGATCAATCTTATCTGCATCCTTGAACTCCACATGATAGATTTGAGAATGTTTGGCTACTTCATGTAAACGCAGAGCTTTGACATACCAAGCTGCAAGCTCTTCACGCGTTAATTTGGCTTCAAGATCAAATGTCTTTTCAGTGCTGTCTAAAATCCCCATCTGTACAGCTCTATCCACTACTTCAAATAATGGGTGATCAACTCCAATGTTGTCAAAGGTAGCTTTTGGCTCCTCACCTCTGTAATAACTATGTCCTTCCCAGAAACGAGTGAGAGATTTCATGAGGATCTCCAAAGCTTGCCCTTTTGTCACGACGGCATCTGGATTAAAGCTTTCTTTATCCTTAATTGTCAGGATTTTCGCTTCGAGCATAAAGTTGAGCTCATCCTCAGCCCAAGCATGCTTAATTGTTGGTTTTTCTGATTCTTCTTGAGTCACGGGTAGTGCAAATGTAGGGGCTTCCCACTTTCCAGAAACAGCATTAAAATAGCTTGCCTTCGGAGAATGGTTCATCTCGTACACCAATTTATAATCGTTCTTTTTATCTTTGGACCATTCATTAGCATAGACTAGTTTTAACTCTAAATTTTCAAAGAAGGCTGCTTTTGCCACTTCCACATCCACGACTTTTTCAGGGGAAGGAAGCTCTTTATAATCTGTAGATAAATTATTGAATCCTTGCATACTTCCATCTTCAGCAGAAACGAACACCGAAATTTCATCACCTACAAACTCAATTCCATTCTCTACCCGTGGGAAGGAAATCAGATAACTATTATAATATTCTTCTGGTTCTGTTTCTCCTGAAGGATAAGCATATGTATGCATAGAAGAAGGTGCATATTTTTCAACATAGGCTGCCGCTTTTTTTAGAGCTTCATCATAAGAAAGCTTCACTTCAGGAGCTTTGCTATCTACATAAAAATCGTTGAGGTTAACGTTATGGAAATATAGGATTTCTCCTGTGTTCTTGTTGAATTGTATAGAACTACCACGACCAGAGTTTTTTGCTTCATACATATATTCAACAGAATATACGGTTTGGTTTAGGTGGTTCGTATGTTCATTTACACCCTGAATGACGAGATTAATGCCTTCCCGATCTGTTTTTAATAGTTCTTCCGCCATTTTCTTGGCTTCATTTTTGGTAATGGCTTTTGTCTTCACATCTTTTTTCGTTTCACTTAACATTTTGACTTTCTCAACAGCAGGTAAAGAATCCATAAATTTTCCATCTACATACCACTTTCCAGACGTGGCTTGAACTCCACCGATTCCTGGGATAGGGACATAGGAAAGATAGACATTTCCTTCATTTTTACGATAGTCAAATTCGCTCACATATCTTAATTCTAAGTTTAAGTTTTCCTTGATTTGTTCAAGTGCTTTTTCTGCACCAATCAGATTATTCTTAGGTTCAAAATTTAATTTAGAAGAGTGAGCGCTACTCCAAAACCCTACGATCTCTCCATTTCCTAAGACTTCTATATTTCCGCCTAAGCCACGAACAGGTACTTCATTTTGAATTTTTTCAATAGAAAAGCCATAACGTATAGGTTCTGTAAGTGTTTTATTAGCTTGGTAGTGATAGTCAAATTCAGAGTCTACTACTTCATATTTCGTTCCTTTGTTTACCTTATTAACAAACGCTTGTGCCAGCTCCTTAGCTTGATCCTTACTTACTTTTGCCGGGTAGAAGGCATCTTTTACATCCGAGTTAGTATAGTGAAAAGAAATTAATTGTAGGTCAGATCCAACAAAGCCAAATGAACCATAAGCGTAATTTCCTTTAGAGGTCTCCTTATGGAAATAAAGGCCATGACTTTCTTCCTCTTTAAACCCACCATAACGGAAATGGTTTCCTAATTCTACTCTGAAATCAGCCTCATCTAAGAAAGTAAATTGATTTGGAAATAGTTCATGCACTCTTTTAACTAATTGAGCCTTGGGGATACTTCCTATTTCATCTTGAAGGTTCTGAGTATCTTGTTTTTCAATCACTTCAACAGCTGTTTCATTCACAGATGAGGATGGGTTAGCTACCGTTTCTGCATAAGCTGCAGGTGCTACCGTACTCATGGCAATAGCAGCAGTCAACGTTAATACACCGAGTTTCTTGTATTTCATTTTTGTTTCTCCTCCTTCATACTAAGGGGACACCCCCTCTATATTGAATTACCAGAAATAGTAGTAATCTCTACCGTTATCATAATTAATGGTATTAATAGTGTTCGCCATGCGGAAGGTCGCAACAGTCATTTGAGCAAGTGTTACTTCCTGAGCTGGGCTAAATTTCTCATTGGCTCCTGTTAAGATACCAAATGCTGAAGCTAAGGCTACATGTCCCTTGTATTTAGGATCAATCTTATCTGCATCCTTAAACTCCACATGATAGATTTGAGAATGCTTAGCTGCTTCATGTAAACGCAGAGCTTTGACATACCAAGCTGCAAGCTCTTCACGAGTTAATTTGGCTTCAAGATCAAATGTCTTTTCAGTACGGTCTAAAATCCCCATCTGTACGGCTCTATCCACTACTGCAAATAATGGGTGATCAACTCCAATGTTGTCAAAGGTAGCTTTTGGCTCTTCCCCTCTGAAATAGTGCATTTCTCCTTCCCAGAAACGTGTAAGAGATTTCATAAGAATTTCTAATGCGTCCCCTTTTGACACAGTTGAATCTGGGTTAAAGTTTTCTTTGTCCTTAATTGTCAGGATTTTCGCTTCGAGCATGAAGTTAAGCTCATCCTCAGCCCAAGCATGCTTAATGACTGGCTTCTCTACTTCTTCTTTCTTAGATACATAAGAAGGGGCTTGCCATTCGCCAGAAACAGCATCAAAATAGCTTGCCATAGGAGAATAGTTCATCTCGTACACCAATTTGTAATCGTTCTTTTTACCTTTAGACCATTCATTAGCATAGACTAGTTTTAACTCTAAATTTTCGAAGAAGGCTGCTTTTGCCATCTCCACATCCACGGCTTTCTCAGGGGACGGAAGCTCTTTATAATCACCAGAACTGTTATTGAATCCTTGTAGGCTTCCATCTTCAGCAGAAATAGATACTGAAATCCTATCTCCTATAAACTCAATTCCATTCTCTACACGCGGGAAGAAAATGTAATAACTGTTAGAGTATTCTCCCACTTCTTCCTGTATGGAAGGGTAAGCATATTTGTGCATGTAAGCAGGGGCATACTTTTCAACATATTCCACTGCTTTTTTTAGAGCTTCTTCATAGGAAACCTTCACTTCTGGGGCTTTGCTATTCAAGTCGTAATCTCTGAAACTATTAACGTTATGGAAGGAGAGGACTTCCCCTGTATCTTTACTGAATTCGACTGAACTTCCACTACCATAATGTTGTGTTTCATACATATAACTAACAGAATATACTGTTTTGTCATATGGTTCGTATATTCATCAACACCATGAATGACAAGCTTAACGCCTTCTTGATCTGTTTTTAATAGTTCTTCCGCCATTTTCTTGGCTTCATTTTTGGTAATGGCTTTTGTCTTCACATCTTTTTTCGTTTCACTTAACATTTTGACTTTCTCAACAGCAGGTAAGGAATCCATAAATTTCCCATCTACATACCACTTTCCAGACGTAGCTTGAACTCCGCCAATTCCCGGTACAGGTACATAAGAAAGATATACATTTGTTTCCTTTGTAAGATAGTCAAAATCTCTTACATATCTTAATTCTAAGTTTAAGTTTTCCTTGATTTGTTCAAGCGCTTTTTCTGCACCAATCAGATTATTTTTAGGTTCGAAATTCAGCTTGGAAGAGTGATCCCCAGTCCAGAAACGAACGATTTCTCCATTTCCTAAGACATCGATATTACCCCCTAAATCACGAACAGGCACTTCATCTTGGATTCTATCAATAGAAAAGCGATAACGTACAGGTTCTGTAAGTGTTTTATTAGGTCCATAATGATCGTCAAATTGAGAATCTACTATTTCATATTTTGCCCCTTTGGTTACCTTGTTAACAAACGCTTGTGCCAGCTCCTTAGCTTGTTCCTTACTTACCTTTGCCGGGTAGAAGGCATCTTTTATATCTGAGTTATCATAGTGAAAGGAAGTTAATTGTAGGTCGGAACCAATAAATCCAAATGAACCATAAGCATATTTTCCTTTAGAGATCTCCTTATGGAAATAAAGTCCATGCCTTTCTTCTTCATCCTTAAATCCAGCATAGTGGAAATGGTGTGCTGATTCTATCCTGAAATCAGCCTCATCTAAGAAAGTAAATTGATTTGGAAATAGTTCATGTACTCTTTTAACTAATTGTGCCTTAGGGATGCTCCCTAGTTCATCTTGAAGGTTCTGAGTATCTTGTTTTTCAATCACTTCAACAGTTGTTTCATTCACAGATGAGGATGGATTAGCTACCGTTTCTGCATAAGCCGCCGGTGCAACCGTACTCATGGCAATAGCAGCAGTCAACGTTAATGCACCGAGTTTCTTGTATTTCATTTTGTTTCTCCTCCTTAATACTTTCCAATGTATCTCACATGAACCATATTAACACTATTTGGAAGTGAATTTCTATAATTTATTTCGTTTTTTATAAAAATCATCCTTAGGGACTATTTTTATCCTTTTTTGAAACTTTTTTGTGTAGCTTTACGTCTACAATTTATTTGTATAACTGAACCGAAACGAAAAAATGAGAGCAAACAGTCTATCTATCTCTGGAAAGAGAAAAAAGAGTGCAGAGAAACATAAGGTTTCTCTGCACTCTGAGGGAGGGGACATCCCCTCTTTTTTTGGATTACCAGAAATAGTAGTAATCTCTACCGTTATCATAATTAATGGTGTTGATCGTGTTCGCCATACGGAAGGTAGCAACAGCCATTTGAGCAAGTGTTACTTCCTGAGTTGGGCTAAATTTCTCATTAGCTCCTGTTAAGATACCGAATGCCGAAGCTAAAGCTACATGTCCTTTGTATTTAGGATCAATCTTATCTGCATCTTTAAAATCTACATGATAAATTTGAGAATGTTTAGCTGCTTCATTTAAACGTAGAGCTTTAACATACCAAGAAGCAAGCTCTTCACGAGTCAATTTAGCATCAAGATCGAACGTTGTTGCATCACGGTCTAAAATTCCCATTTGCACAGCTCTTTCTACTACTGTAAATAATGGGTGGTCAACTCCAATGTTGTCAAAGGTTGCTTTTGGCTCTTCCCCTCTGAAATAAGGCATTTCTCCTTCCCAGAAACGTGTAAGAGACTTCATAAGAATTTCTAATGCATCGCCTTTTGACACAACTGCATCTGGGTTAAAGTTTTCTTTGTCCTTGATTGTCAAGATCTTCGCTTCAAGCATAAAGTTAAGTTCATTCTCAGCCCATGCATGCTTAATGACTGGTTTCTCTGTTACTTCTTTTACTTCTGGTGCAAAAGAAGGTGCTTTCCACTCCCCAGTAACAGCATCAAAATAGCCACCGAATGGAGTTGGAGAATAGTTCATCTCGTACACTAATTTGTAATCGTTCATTTTATCTTTAGACCATTCATTCGCATAGACTAGTTTTAACTCTAGATTTTCAAAGAAAGCTGATTTTGCTACTTCTAGATCCACAGCTTTATCAGGGGATGGAATCTCCTTATAATCACCAGTGGAATTATAGAATGATTGTAGGCTTCCATCTTCAGCAGAGATAGAAACTGTAATACCATCACCTAAAAATTCAATTCCATTTTCTACACGAGGGAAGGAAATGTGATAGCCATTGGAATACTCATCACGCTCTAGCTTCATTGTCGGATAAGCATATTTATGCATAGCAGCAGGTGCATATTTTTCCACATATTTAACTGCTTTTTCAAGAGCTTCTTCATAAGAAACCTTTACTTCAGGCTCTTTTGCACCTGGTTCAAAATGTCTGAAATTATAGTTATGGTAAGATAGGATTTCTCCCGTATCCTTGCTGATCTCTAAAGAACCGCCATACCCATGATTTGCTGATTCATACATATAATCCACTGAATATACTGTTTTGTTCATATGATTCGTATATTCATGGACACCATGAACGACTAACTTCATGCCTTCTTCATCAGTTTTTAATAATTCTTCAGCCATTGCCTTTGCTTCTTTTAGTGTAATGGCTTTGGTCTTGACGTCTTTTTTCGTTTCAGTTAACATTTTGACTTTCTCAACGCCAGGTAACTCATCCACGAATTTACCGTCTACATACCACTTTCCAGAAGTAGCTTGAACTCCACCGATTCCTGGAACAGGGACATAGGAAAGGTATAGATTTGTTTCATTTTTACGATAGTCATAATCACTAACGTATCTTAATTCTAAATTTAATTTTTCCTTGATTTGTTCTAATGCTTTTTCTTCACCTATTAAGCTTCTTTTCGGCTCAAACGTCACTTTCTGACCATCGTCACCTGCCCAAAAGCCTACAATTTCTCCATTTCCTAATACTTCTACGTGTCCGCCTAATCCACGAACAGGAACACCATTTTGATTTCTCTCAAAAGAGAAATTATAGCGAATCGGCTCTGTAAGTGTTTTATTGGTAGAATCATAGTAATATGGAGATTCTACTACCTCATATTTTGCACCACTTGTTACTTTGTTAATAAAGGTTTGAGCAATCTCCTGAGCTTGATCTTGGTTTACTTTTGCTGGGTAATATGCTTCTTTCACATCTTTTCCAGTATAGTAAAAGTGGCTTAGTTTAAGCTCTGAACCAACAAAGCCAAATGAACCATGAACATACTTCCCTCTTGAAATCTCCTTGTCAAAAGAAAGACTATATCTTTCTACTTCATCCTTGAATCCACCATAGTAATAGTATCTTTCTGAATCAACTCTAAAATCAGATTCCTCTAAAAAAGTAAATTGATCAGGAAAGATCTCATTGATTCTTTTGATCATCTTGTCTTTTGGAACATTATCTAGTAGTTCTGCTTGGATTTCTGGATCTTTTTCAATTGTTTCAACTACAGTCTCCTTCACAGAAGAAGACGGATTAGCTACAGTTTCAGCATAAGCCGCTGGTGCAACCGCACTCATAGCAATAGCAGCAGTTAAAGTTAAAGCGCCGAGTTTCTTAAATTTCATTTTTGTTTCTCCTCCTTGAATACATTTCTATGTATCTCACAAGAACTATATTAGCACTATCTGGAAGGCAAATGCTATGATTTATTTCGTTTTTTTTAAAAATCATCCTTAGGGACTATTTTTATCCTTTTTTGAAACTTTTTAAAGAAGCTGTACGTCTATAACTATTTTGCCTGTCATTTCGACATTCTGTTCGACAATATTTGACTATTGTGCAACTCTTTAGTGGAGGGAGTCTTATCGACAGTTAGAATGGGATAAAAAAAGTTTTTTTTAGAGTTTTTTTTGAAACTTTTCTCCTTCTTTTTCGTATTTAGCTGTATAGGATATACTAATACTGTAAATGAAGTGCTTTAGAGGGAGGTTTCATTTTAATGGCGATTCTTATTCGTTTTGTTCTTTTTTGCTGGATTCTCATCTTTGCTTACTTAGTGTTGAAATATATTTTTAATCCGAAGAGAAAATTGGAGTTAGCACAACAAAATGGGGAGTTATTTCTTTTAGATAACAGTAACAATGTTCGCGAAAATCTATTACTCACATCAAAAGGAGTGCTTTTCGAAGGTGAAAAATACATGGGGACAGCAGATGATGCGTTTAGAATCATTCATATTAAAATGTCGCCACATCAAAAAGATGCGTTAAACGGATTTAGTAAAGATGATTTTTTGGAAATCGAACATAAGATATTTGAACAATATCCTTATGCAACCATTGAATGGACGAGTCCAATAAAAGAGCTGCTGCGTGATTAGATGAATTTGTACATGTGTTGATATTTTGAGTTTTACATTAGAAATATAGAAAATTATGCTTGGTAGCATAGCAGGACCCCTTCTGCTATGCTACCAAGCATATGTTTATTTTTCTTATTGATCCCGTTCTCCCCGTCAGGTGTAGTACAAACTCCATCTGGTGGAAGTCACTTTACCCTTGAGAATGGGCTGTTGAATGTCGGACCTTTAACTCGTGTTTTAGAATTGTTGGTTCTAAATCTGCTTCTTCATGTTCGATCCAATGAAGTAATTTATCCATTGCCTTATACCCTAGCTGATAAATCCCTATGTTCACAGAGGTTAGTGGAGGAGCAGAAACCTTTGCTACGAGAACATCATTCATACTTGCTACAGAGATATGATCAGGGACATGTAATCCCAATTCATTAAGAGCGCTGATCACCCCTAATGCCATCAGATCGTCCACAACAACTAAGGCAGTAGGCGGATTCCCTAACTTAAAAAGCTGCTTAACTGCTTGATAACCTCCTCGATGTAGGAATTCTTCATGAATCGTTAAGAGTGGATCATAAGCAATCCCTGCCTCTTCAAGAGCTTGATAGTATCCAGCCAGTCGCTCTCGAGTCACGACTAAATCTAATGAGCCCCCTACAAATCCAATCCTAGAGTGTCCTAACTGTACCAAATGTTCAGCCGCTTCTTTTCCCACGGCTACGTTGTTGTTGTCTACATAGGAAATTTTCTCTTCCTCTGAAGCCGGTTTACCTACTAGCACAAAAGGGAAGTTCTGTTTCAGAAGATAGGCTTGAAGAGGATCATTATTTCTGGAATAGAGACTGATGACTCCATCTACTCGTCGCCCCTGCACCATATCCGAAAGTGCTCTCATTTGCTCCTCTTCATTTCCTCCTGTTGATAGAAAAAGAGCATATCCTTTTTCATTCGCCCTCACACTAATCCCACGAAGTACTTCAGGGAAAAACGGATTTAGAAAAGCGTTTTCTGTTGAACGTGGCATAATAATGCCAATACACCTTGTTGATTTTACAGCTAAACTACGCGCATTATAGTTAGGATGATACCCCAATTCCTCCATCGCCTGGAATACCTTCACTTTTGTCTTTTGACTAATTCGATTGCTATTGGCTATGACCCTTGATACCGTGGATGGTGCAACACCAGCCAATTTGGCTACATCTCTTATCGTTATCGACACAGCTACTTCTCCTTTCAGCCAACACTCCTGAGGAAGCATTCTTCCTGTTGTAAGTTTCGAAACATGTCACTAATTCAATCAATTATATAATTGTTTAAAGTAAATTTCTATATGTATAGAATGAAAAAGTGTTCATGCAGCCATGAACACTTTTTGACTTACCCTTTCGTTGCACCTGCTCTTAAACCCTCTACCATGTATTTCTGAGTCAAAACAAACAAGATGGTAATAGGGATAGCGACTAAAACCGCTCCAGCAGCGAACAAAGTAAATTCCGTATTTTGTTGCCCTCGTACCATTTCGAATAGTCCAACAGCCAAGGTTTTGTTCTCATTACTTCGAATCACCAAGCGTGCAAAGATAAAATCCATCCAAGGGGCGATGAAGTTTGTTAAAGCAACAAAAACAAGGATGGGATACGAAAGTGGAAACATGATCTTAAAGAAAATCGTCAGATTAGAAGCACCGTCAATCTTGGCTGCCTCCTCTAAACTTTTCGGTAATCCATCAAAATAACCTTTACATAGATACGCGTTAAATGGGATCGACCCTCCCGCATATACCAGAATGAGTCCCCAATGATTATCCAGTAATCCTAGTTGCATAAGTAAAATATAGATAGCAATCATACCCATGAATCCAGGAAACATTTGCAGGACAAGCATAGCCATTAAACTATGTCTACGACCTGGGAATCTAAATCTAGACAAAGCATAGGCTGTTGTCACAACCAAAAACGTAGAGAGAATCATGGTAAAAAAAGCGATTTTAAATGTATTCTTATACCAGATTATATAATCAGTATTAGCAAACAGATTTCGGTAATGATCGAGGGTAAGATGATCTGGAAACAGCTTAGCACTGAATAAGGTTTGACCTGGATTCATGGAGCCCATAATAACAAAGATAACAGGATAGAGAATCACTATGGTTGTTACAAGTAAAATAGCATAGATACAGCCTAGCCATAGTTTTTCTGAAAGTGATTTCCCTACAAGTGACTTTTTCTGCGTCGTCATTTTATCGTTCATCATTGTATCATATCCTCTTCCTTAAAGGCTTTTGTTCTTCTAAAGTTCCATATAGAGAAAGGTGCAATAATTAAGAATATTAATATAGAAACAACCGAAGCCATGTTAAACTTACTGATATCCAATGTTAACTTATAAATCCAACTGATCAAGATGTCTGTGGAACCCGCATTATAATAAGCTGAATTAGCTGGTCCGCCTTCGGTTAATAGATAAATAATATTAAAATTATTGAAGTTAAAGGCAAATTGCATGATCAAGAGTGGAGCTGTCGCAAACAAGACCAAGGGAAAGGTTAACTTCCAAAACTTATGAAACCCTGTCGCTCCATCCACATCAGCTGCTTCATACATTTCCTTATCGATTCCGGTTAAGACTCCTGTCATTAAAATAAGCCAGAAGGGTAGACCAAACCATACATTAATCATGACAATGGTCATTTTGGCTATAAGAGGGTCCGTTAACCAAGGAATTCGGTCAAGCCCTAAAGCAACTAGATAATTATTAATGGGTCCAAATTGTCCGTTAAATATATTTCTCATAATAAGAATCGTAATAACTTGAGGAACCGCCATAGGTAAGATAAAAATAGCGCGCCACATCTTCTTCAGTTTGACTTTAGGATGGTTAATAATCACCGCATAGAATAGCCCCACAAAATAGGTCGTAATTGTTGCTGCAACAGCCCAGATCACCGTCCAGATAAAGACACCAATAAATGTGCCTCGCCAAGCTTTTAAACTAAAAAGGTCAATAAACGACTTAAACCCAACCCAATCCACTAGGTTTTTCGGGGGTAAATAATTGGGACCGGAATAATTGGTAAAAGCAATGAGAATTCCGAATAACAAGGGTAAAATCGATAGAAAAACAATAAAGAGAAAGGCTGGAGAAATTAAGATATAGGCAAAGCCCTTTTCCCATAAATCTGTCAGAGACTGTTTAATTGATTTTGCTGCAATGCCCTGCTCAATCTGTCTTCCAGTTCTATACGCATCTCGGATGTTAAAAATATAGATTCCGATTAGGATAAGAGTAATGAGTAAGATAATAATTCCTTCAATCATGAGAAAGATAGAATGATCTCCTTCAATAACGACTCTTCCTCTTTGTCTTACCTGTGTTTGTTCCCCTAATGTAATTAAGCCCCACATTCCATCTATGAACGCTTACGCCAAACAATAAGAGTAATAAGTTCTACAATCGCAAAAAAAGCACCTTTCACGTATTGTCTATTATATATCTGACCTAAACCCATAAATAAAAGGGATAACCAAGCACTAATCTTAGCCGAATGTTTTCGATTTGGTGTGTGAGATTGCATACTTTGTGCTGCCACACGAATGCCGCCTTTCTGTATCTAAATGATGTTTCATCATGATGAATAAGAATCAATACCGTAAGAGATATTGATTCTTATTCTATGAATTCCCTCTTTTTTCCTTATTCGCAGCTTATTTCCCTGCTTTAATCGCCTCTTCAATTTGTTTCACTGCTTGATCTAGAGCCGTCTGTGGATCTGCATTGTCATTCCAGATGACAGAGAGAGCTGTCCCCATTGGCGTCCATACTGCTGGCATCTCAGGAATGTTAGGCATTGGTACGGCATGAATAGCTTGGACTAAGAAGGCTGAGGAAACTTCATCCTCTTTGATCGTTGGGTTATCCAACAAAGCCGTACGTGGAGGAAGTTGTCCTGTCATTTCAAAACGTTTTAAAAGCATTTCTTCACTCGTAATAAATTGAGCGAATAGTGAAGCGGCATTAGGATACTTAGAGTAAGCATTGACATAGAAAGAACGAATTCCTGAAAAGCTTGTAGGTACCTTGCCATTATCTAACACAGGGAAAGGAATAACACCAAAGTTAACTCCTGCATCTCTATACCCTTGTACAGCCCATGGACCATTTACATCAAACATTAATTGACCATCTTGTCCTTGAAATAATGAACCCTTGATGTCATAAGAAACATCTGCACTGTTTAATGGAAGAGTGGCTGCTTTTATTTTTTGCATTAATTGTCCTGCCTTCACAGCTCCTTCTCCGTTTAAGCCTACATCTTCAGGATTTGTATTGTTATCTCCAAAGACATAACTACCGTACCCACCAATGAAAGCATACATAAAATAGAAATTTCCTACTTCCGCCATAAAACCATACTTATTTTGTTTCACATCGGTAAACTCTTGTGCCATTTCGATGAGTTCATCCATCGTATTAGGTAGCTCCTGAACTAAATCCTTATTATAGAAAATCGCATATGTTTCAACTGCTGTTGGATAGCCATATAAAACTCCATCATATGTTGTTCCTAGAGTAGCTGCATCCATAAATTCAGCCTCATACTCCTCTGGCCAAAAGTTCTCAAGAACGATGCCTGCAGAAACCATAGCTCCTAAGTGATCATGAGGAGCAGCAAAGACATCAGCTCCTAACCCAGCAGGGCCATCTGTCTGTAATTTAGTAGGCGCATCTTGGAAGCTCACTTCTTCAAATTTAACAGGGATTCCATACTTTTTCTCAAATTCTTGAGCTGCAAATTCTGTAAAGCCTTTTTCTGCTCCACCTGATTCCCATACTGTAAGAGTGGCTCCTTCTTCAGGAATTACTTCCTCATCCACTGCCGCTACGTCTGGCTTTTCATCTGAAGAAGAATCTGGTGTCTGCTCATTTGTTGGGCTAGCACCACATGCTGCCAAAGTAAATATGAGTGCGAAAATCAAAAGTAAATGAACTGCTTTTTTCATGTTAAACCCCACCTTTTTTAATATTTGTATACCATTTCTTGACTTGATTCTATAAAACAGATGTCAATCAAGAAAAATGTACCCACTTCAAAAAAAACAAAATATTCTGAACTAATGAATCGTTTTGGCAGAAAAGAAAGTACCTCTATCTGGAAAATAATTCTATTTGCTTTATGCAAACGGTTGCTCTATTGATTAAAAAAATAATAAGGGTAGTCATATATATGTAGCTGAAAATCTACATATGAAAATAAAACCATCTTTTCACAGAAAGCGCAACCGTTTTCATACCACCATTTAACCATATCTTTTTCTTTTTGAAAAGACCTTTTTTAAAATATAAATGAAGAAAATATGTCGCCTCGATGACAAAATCTACTTTTTAGCTTTTAAAAAAAGGTTCCCTAGAACTGTATTCTAGGAAACCCTTCTTGATCTAGCGACATGAAACAATAGGTCTTATTGACCTTTTGCTTTAGAAGCTAATTGAGCAAATGCTGCTTTATCATTGATAGCTAAGTCTGCTAACATCTTACGGTTGATCTCGATTCCAGCTACTTTCAATCCGTGCATTAAACGGCTGTAAGAAAGACCGTTTTGTCTTGCAGCTGCATTAATACGAGTAATCCAAAGCTTACGGAAATCACGCTTACGGACGCGACGGTCACGGTAAGCATATAAGAATGATTTCATTACCTGTGCATTGGCAGTTTTAAATAAACGGTGTTTAGAACCGAAATATCCTTTAGCTAATTTCAATACTTTTTTACGACGACGACGTGCAACATATCCACCTTTAACTCTTGGCATTGTAATTCCCTCCTAGTAATCTTAAGGTCTTATAGACCTAACATTCTTCTTGTACGGCTGTAGTCACCAGCAGTCATAATAGCTGCTTTACGAAGCTTACGCTTTTGTTTTTGTGATTTATTTGAAAACATATGAGATGTAAATGCGCGAGAACGCTTAATTTTTCCGCTTCCTGTTACTTTAAAACGCTTTGCAGCGCCCTTGTTTGTTTTCATTTTAGGCATGATGAGTCCTCCTTTTATTTCTCTGCTTTCGGCGTTAGGAACATAATCATACTACGGCCTTCCATTTTAGGCTTCTTTTCCACTTCGCCATACTCCGCAATGTCTTTTGCTAATTTTTCTAAAACTTGTAAACCGATCGATGAGTGAGTGATTTGTCGACCACGAAAACGAATCGAACATTTCACTTTATCACCCTTCTCTAGAAACTTAACTACATTACGCATTTTGGTATTGTAGTCATGCTCCTCAATTGTTGGGCTAAAGCGAACTTCTTTAATATTGATGATCTTTTGATTCTTACGAGCTTCTTTGTCCTTCTTCTGTTGCTCGAATTTAAACTTTCCATAATCCATGATGCGACACACAGGTGGTTTTGCTTGTGGTGCAACATTGACTAAATCTAATTCTGCATCCACGGCTAACTGAAGTGCTTCACGTATAGTTAAAATACCAAGCTGCTCACCATTGACCCCAATCACTCGAACCTCACGAGCTCGAATTCCCTCATTGACTAAAAGTTCCTTGCTAATAATTTAACACCTCCATCGTTTTATCTGGACCATTGCAAAAACATAATAAAAAAGTGCGGGCATACCACGCCCGCACTTAGATTAACTTCTCATCTTAACCTGCCAACGTCATTATCGATCAGGTGAGAAGCGGGTCGCTTCTGCTTACATTGTCCGTTTATTTAATTACCTTAACAAGAATAGCATTCCATTCTTGAAAAGTCAAGGGAAAGAACTTATTTCTTTTCTATGATCTCTTCCGTCATCATGGAAATAATCTCAGGAAGTGGCTTGGCTCCTAGATCTCCTTCTCCTCTTTTTCTTATAGCCAGACTGTTGCTTTCCACTTCTTTATCCCCGATGACAAACATGTAAGGTACTTTTTGAAGCTGAGCTTCTCTAATTTTGTACCCGATCTTTTCATTGCGTGAATCTACTTCCACTCGAACTCCACGCTTTCTTAGCTCATCAGCCACTTTTTGAGCATAGTCGGCATGAACTTCTGCAATCGGTAAGATCATGGCTTGAACAGGAGCTAGCCATGTTGGGAAGGCTCCTTTGTATTCCTCAATGAGATAAGCGACAAAGCGTTCCATTGTGGATACCACTCCTCTATGGATCACCACAGGACGATGATGCTTGCCATCTTCTCCAATGTACGTTAGATCAAAGCGCTCCGGTAATAAGAAGTCTAATTGAACGGTAGATAGGGTTTCTTCTTTCCCTAATGCCGTACGCACCTGCACATCCAATTTAGGACCATAGAAGGCTGCTTCTCCTTCAGCTTCAAAATACTCTACTCCAAGATCATCCATCGCTTCCTTCAGCATGCTCTGCGCCTTTTCCCACATCGCATCATCATCAAAGTATTTTTCTTTGTCCTCAGGGTCGCGATATGAAAGACGGAAGCTATAATTATGAATAGCAAAGTCCTTGTATACTTCTGTAATCAGATTGACAACTCGGATAAACTCTTCTTTAATTTGATCAGGTCGTACAAAGATATGAGCATCATTTAACGTCATTCCACGAACACGTTGAAGTCCACTGACTGCCCCGCTCATTTCATAGCGATGCATCGTTCCTAGCTCAGCGATACGAATCGGCAATTGACGATAGCTGTGCATTTCTTGCTTATAAATCATCATATGGTGAGGACAATTCATCGGACGAAGAACCAATTGCTCATTATCCATTTCCATGACAGGAAACATATCCTCTTGATAATGATCCCAGTGACCTGATGTTTTGTAGAGCTCCACACTTCCTAATACAGGTGTATATACGTGACTATAGCCTAGACTCTCTTCCTTATCTACGATATAGCGTTCTATCATTCTGCGCACAGTAGCTCCCTTAGGCAGCCATAAGGGAAGACCTTGTCCCACCTTCTGAGCACTAGCAAATAGGTGTAATTCTTTCCCTAGCTTGCGATGATCGCGTTCTTTTGCTTCCTCTAGAAGTCGAAGGTGCTCGTCAACATCCGCTTGTTTAAAGTAAGCGGTCCCGTATACTCGTTGCAGCATTTGATTATCGCTATTTCCTCTCCAGTAAGCACCTGAAATGCTTAATAGCTTAAATGCCTTCATCTTCCCGGTTGCAGGAAGATGAGGACCACGACAAAGGTCAAAAAACTCACCTTGCTCGTAGATGGAGATCTCTTCTCCTTCTGGCAACTCACGAATTAATTCGATTTTGAGGTGGTCGTTCAATTCTTCATAGATTTTCAGGGCTTCTTCACGCGAAACCACCTTACGTTGGATCGGAAGATTTTCCTTAATAATTTTATTCATTTCCTTCTCAATTTTGGGTAAATCCTCTGGAGTTAGGGATACAGGCAGATCCATATCATAATAGAAACCATCCTGAATGACAGGACCAATTCCTAATTTTACATCATTGAATAACCGCTTAATCGCTTGAGCCATAAGATGGGCTGAACTATGTCTGAGAACTTCAAGCCCCTCTGGAGAGTCCTGTGTGACAATCTCTACTTGATCACCGTTATGGATCGATGTGGTAAGATCTACTACCTTTCCATTGATTTTCCCAGCTAATGCCTTCTTTTTTAGTCCTGGACTAATCGAAGCAGCTACATCCTCTACAGTAGCGCCTAGATTATACTCTCTCTGTGCTCCATCAGGTAGCGAAATAGTTAATTGTGACATTGTTCTTTCCTCCTTTTTTAAATAAAAAAAAACACTCCTCCCAGCAGTAGGGACGAGTGTGGTTTCGTGGTTCCACCCTAATTTCATAGATAACAGGCGTCTAAAAAAACGCACACAAAAATCTATGCTCAAATCATGATAACGGATGTTCCGACTATAGATACTTATGTTCACTATAGTAGCTCTGAGGTGGTAAATCATTGGCATCCTTTAAGGGCTTACAGCCAAGACCCTATTCTCTGTAAAAAGATAATTCAAATGATTCGTGTCCTCTTCATAGCTGATTCATTCAATTCATTATCTAGTATTATAAATAGCAGGTCAGGCTTCGTCAAGTCTTAACCTCTATTCTTCTTTGCTGTTTCCAATCCTGACAATGCGGGCAATGAGTGCAAATGATGACTTGATCCCCAAATATTTTTTTCAGAGTCTGGATCACAGGAAACTCTGGTTCTTCGGTATGAATATGTAATTGCCTTGGATTCATGGTAATCAAGGTACTGACAATAATGTCATCATTACCAATCGAATGCTCAGACCATTCTGTCATATAGCTCTCTACTTCTGACTCCGCGATCCTCTTCCCTCCCCCATCAAAAAGTAAAAATTGATGTCCTCCTCTATGGTAGACGTGGAGAAAAGGAACCTTTGATTCCTGTTTCGAGATAAAATAACGCAAAAGCTGTATAAATTCCTGATACTCTTTATCTAGAATATACTCGTCGACCGCGTATTCAATCACTTCATCCAATTCCTCATAGTATTCCTTTAAGCGAAAGCGAATGAATCCTTCTAAATCGACATCTCGCTCTTCTTCTAAGTACTCGTAGGCTCGTTTAAATACTTTACACTTTCGCTCAACAATCTTCGGTTCATTCCTTGTTTCATGATCTTCCTCCAAAAATAAAAAAAAGTTGCAATATCGATAAATATTTTCTATTTGAACAGGGTCCTCAAAGCAAAAGTCGTACTCAATTTTCTGGCGAACGACTTCTTCTTCCACATGCTCCACAATAAATTCTGACATAGCCGTGCTGAAATAATGCCTATATGTGTCTACCACTTCTAGGGCAGATAAATGATTAGGGTATGTATCGCAGCATAAACTAAGGCGATAATCTTCACTCTTTTCAAATGAAAAAGTAAACTGATCTTTCTCTAAGCATTTTAATTCTTTTTCTAAAAAAGAAATAAATTCATTCCACAGGGTTCCTGATGCTGGTACAATCCTCAGTATTTCCACAATACCACCACCTATCTAAATAATACATTGCCTCTTTCTCTAGTGTATGGTTCTAGTGTGTGGAGTATACATTTTCGATTGTCATCACCGCCAGAAACATTTACAGCGCATAAAATAGAAAAAAAAGACGGCAATACTGGAAGAGTTGTCCCTGTCTACTAAAAAGGGCCCCTATCCAAGCTACCGTCTTTTTTATGGTGTTTAATTCTGCATGACAAAATCTTTTTCTACCTGATCTCCCTCTTGGAAGATACGCAGGATATCATATTTCGTGTTTCGTTGAGCTGGGATTTTCCCCGCTTCTCGAATCAATTGGATAATTTGTCCTGTGTTTACTTTATAAGTACAAGCTGCCGCAGAAACAACATTCTCTTCCATCATGGTTGAACCAAAATCATTGCAACCAAAGGAAAGAGATTTTTTCCCTATCTCAGGTCCCATGGTAACCCAAGAGGATTGGAAATTAGGAATATTATCTAAGACAATTCTAGATATGGCTACATTTTTCAAGTACTCCTCAGGTGGGGTTTTTTCTGCTCTAAGGTTGGTATTCTCAGGCTGAAACGTCCATGAGATAAACGCCAAGAAGCCATTTGTTTCATCCTGCGCTTCCCTTACTCGGTGCAGGTGCAGTGCTCTTTCTTCTAACGTTTCGCCGAATCCAATCACCATTGTGGCTGTCGTATGCAAGCCAACCTTATTGGCAGTTTTCATACAATCCATCCAGTCTGTCCATGAGCCCTTCAGACGGCTGATTTTCTTACGAGTACGATCATCGAGGATTTCTGCCCCTCCTCCAGGAATGGAGTCAAGTCCTGCCTCCTTCAATTCACGTAAGACCTGCTCCAGCGATAAACCCGATACCTCAACCATTTTCCAAACCTCCGCAGGAGAGAAGGAGTGCATATGAATGTCAAAGCGTTTCTTAATATTTCTTAGTAAATCGGTATAATAGGAAAAGGGAAGATTAGGTTGGTTCCCCCTTGCATTAGGATTTCCGTTCCTCCAACATCTATTGTTTCCTGAATCTTCTTATATACCTCTTCATCTGGAAGAACATATCCTTCAGCACTGCCTGGTCCTCGGTAAAAAGCACAAAACTTACAGTAGACATCACATATATTCGTATAGTTTATATTTCTCCCAATGACAAAGGTAGTAATGGGCTCAGGATGCCACTTTTGCATAATTTGATTTGCCGCATGCCCCATTTTTTCAATTTCGTTACTCTCATATAAGCGAAGGGTGTCCTCAAATGTTGCTCTTTCTCCAGCTAACACCTTCGTTAATATTGCATCGATACTCATAGGTAACCTCCAATACTGGATTCCGTGTATTCATTCATTATCTTTTTTATCCTATCATATAATCGGTTATTTGCCCATGTTTAGCTACACGAAAAAATACCTTTTAGCGCAAACCTGATGAAGGCTACAGCTAAAAGGTATAATAGCTATTCAAAGTCAATATTCGATAGCCTGTCTTATCTTCCCGATTTATCGTATGGTGTGACTAATGTCTACACAAACTGGACCAAGGTTAATGATTAAGAGGACTGCCATGTTTCGTCACATCCAGAATGATTTTAGAGTGAGGTAAGTATGTAATCTCATAAACGCCTTTAGTCCTAAAATCAAACTTGTTGTACATATTAATAAAATCACCATGATCTCTAGTAATAACAATTCTTTTAAACCTTATTTTACTCCCACCATTTCTAGTATCGATCACTTCTACTACTTGACTTTCGTGTTCCTCAAACGAATCTAATATCACTGGATAAGATGCGAGAATTGACCATATTATGAAGAACACACCCAACGGTTTACCAAGTTTCGTTTTCTTTCCCTTCCATCTAAATTCCTGCTTACCAATTATAAATGTGATTCCCACACAGAACATGGTTCCAGCCACTACCATATAAAAGATAATTATTTGAACAATATAGATACTCATCTGCAATCCTTTCTATCCTATCACATCATCTGTACTGTACTCATGTTTAGCTACACGAAAAAATACCTTTTAGCGCGAACCTGATGAAGGCTACAGCTAAAAGGTATAATAACTACTCAAAGTCAATATTCGATAGCCTGTCTTATCTTCCCGATTTATCGTATGGTGTTCCTAGCGCTGAAGGAGCAACAGCACGTCCTACAAAGCTAGCCAAAGCGATAATTGTAATCAGGTAAGGGAACATAAAGAGAAACTCTTGGGGCACATAATTGGTTAAACCAAAGCTTTGTCCTGTAATGGCTAAGGCATTGGCAAAACCGAAGAATAATGCTGCTCCCATCGCTCCTGTTGGATGCCACTTACCGAAAATCAAGGCGGCAAGAGCCATGAAACCTTGTCCTGAGATGGTATTATGAGAGAAGTTTCCAGAGAAAGTTAAGGGATAGAGAGCTCCACCAAAAGCAGCTAACGCTCCACTTAGCATAACTCCAATATATCTCATTCTTAATACCTTAATCCCCATGGTATCAGCCGCTTTCGGATGTTCACCCACTGAACGAAGTCGAAGACCAAAAGACGTTTTATAAACAACATAAAAGATAATAGCCACAATCGCAAAAGCAATATAGGTTGTCGGATAAGCTGTAAATAAGACTCTCCCAAAAAACGGAATGTCACTTAGTACAGGAATCGTTATTTTTTCTAATCCCGATAAGGTAGGTGTCTGACCTCTGCCGCTAAAGATTGACTTTACTAAGAAGATAGAAAGTCCAGCAGCTAAGAAGTTAAGCGCCACCCCACTAACAACCTGATCTGCTTTAAATGAAATCGAAGCAACCGCATGAGGTAGTGAAAACAGGATTCCCATCAGCACGGCAACCAGAATCGCAAACCACGGGGCAAAAGCTCCTAGACCCCACTCTGCACCAAATAGCGTGAAAATGGCTGCACTGAAGGCTCCCATAACCATGAGGCCTTCAAGACCAATATTAACAACCCCAGAACGCTCAGAGAATAGGCCACCTAAAGCGGCTAGCATAATCGGTGTAGCAAAAATAAATGTATTATGAAGCATCGATGCTAAAATATTAATATCCATCTCTACGTAACCTCCCTCTGTTCCTTCTTTTTCCTTTTACTCAATATCCATTCAACCACATATTTAGAAGCTACGAAGAAAATAATCAGTGCAATTACAACATCGATAATTTCCGTTGGTACTTTTGATACTCCTTGCATCGTAAGCGCTCCAACCTGTAAACTACCAAATAATGAGGCAGCTAAAATAATACCAATGGCTGCATTTGCACCTAGAAGGGCTACAGCGATTCCGCTAAAACCAATTCCAGTAAATCCTGCTCGAATAGGCATATAGCCATACGTTCCTAATCCTTCAACCGCACCAGCAATTCCAGCAAAAACACCACTGATCATCATAGACAAGATGATGTTTCTTTTTACATTCATCCCCGCATATTCGGATGCGTGACTATTAAAACCTACAGCTCTAAGTTCAAAGCCCAGTTTAGTTCGAGTTAAAATAAACCATAATGCCAACGCACCTAACAGCGCGATAAAAATCCCAATATGAATCCTTGATTTATCGAACAGATCCGTTAACCATCCTATTTGCAGAGAAGCAGATGGAACAATTCTTTCTGTTCTTTCAGAAGAAGATTTCAAAAATTCTCTGATTATATAATTCGCGGTATTCAAGGCAATATAGTTCATCATGATGGTTGTGATAACTTCATGAACATGAAGCTTTGCCTTTAAGAAACCAGGAATGAAAGCCCACAGTGCTCCTGCTACCCCTGCCGCTACGATTGCCAATGGAATGTGAATGACAGCCGGTAAATCAAATGTCACTCCCACATACACGGCAGCTAGCCAACCGACAATTAATTGACCCTCTACCCCTATATTAAAAAGACCCGTTTTAAAAGCAAACGCTACTGCTAGTCCTGTTAATATAAGCGGTGTAATTGCTCTTATTGTTTCCCCTAGTACATACATATCACCAAAGGCACCTTGGAATAGGGAAACATAGGCACCTAATGCATCAAAGCCAAAAACCCACATAATGATGGCTCCCGCAAATAATCCCAGGACGACGGACACAAGCGGAACAGTGATGGAGAATAGTCTATTGTTCATCTAATGATCACCTTCTTTGCTTAACAGTACTTCCAGCCATTAATAATCCTAATTCTTGTTCAGTCGTTTCCTTCGGATTGACAATCCCTACAATCTTTCCTTCATAAATAACAGCGATTCGATCACTTAAATTCATAATCTCATCTAGCTCTAGTGAAAGGAGTAAGACCGCTCGTCCACGATCTCGTTGTTCAATAATCCGTCTATGAATGTATTCAATGGCTCCTACATCAAGACCTCTTGTTGGTTGAGCAGCGATTAAGAGTGCTGGATCTCGATCCATTTCTCTGGCTATAATCGCTTTTTGCTGGTTCCCTCCTGAAAGGGCTCTAGCAGGTGTTAATTCTGACGGAGTTCGCACATCAAACTCTTCAATCAATCGTCTAGCGTGGCTATAGATTTGAGCATAGCTTAAGATTCCATTCTTTGAAAAAGGAGGTTGATGGTACGTTTGAAGTACAATATTCTCTCCGATGGTAAAGTCTAATACTAACCCTCTTTTATGTCTGTCTTCAGGAATATGCCCTAGCCCTTCACCATACATATCTCGAGGCGTGTTTCCTTGAATGGATTTACCTTTGAGTTTAATTTCTCCTGAGTGGACCGACTGTAGCCCTGCAATCGCTTCAATCAACTCTGATTGCCCATTTCCATCTACCCCAGCAATACCCAGGACTTCCCCTTCAAACAATTCCAGACTTAATTGATCAACCGCATTGATGCCACGATGGTCTTTGACCACAAGGTCTTTGATCTCTAGTACCTTTTCACCTGGTTTGCTTTCCTGCTTGTCCACCTTAAAGGTAACTTCACGTCCCACCATTTTAGCAGCCAGATCATCTTCATCCGTTTCACTTACAGAAAGACTGCCAATCCATTTTCCTCTTCTTATAATGGTAACTGAATCGCAGACTTCCATAATTTCTTTGAGCTTATGAGTAATAAGAATGATGGATTTCCCTTCTTTGACAAGCTCTTTCATAATTTGAATCAATTCTTTAATCTCCTGAGGAGTTAGCACCGCTGTAGGCTCATCAAAAATCAGGATCTCTGCTCCGCGATATAGCGTTTTCAAAATCTCTACTCTTTGCTGCATCCCCACAGAGATATCTTCGATCTTTGCTCTTGGATCTACTTTAAGACCATATTGGTTCGAGATTTTCTCCACTTGCTTGATGGCTTCAGCCATGTTTATTTTTCCGTATTGACTAGGTTCCATACCAAGAATGATGTTTTCAGTCACGGTAAACTTATCTACAAGCATAAAGTGCTGGTGAACCATGCCTATCCCTAAATCATTCGCCACATTTGGATCAGTAATCTTTACTTTTTGACCTTTTACATGAATTTCTCCACCCTCAGGCTGATAAAGCCCGAACAAGACATTCATCAAAGTTGATTTTCCTGCTCCATTTTCACCTAGGAGAGCGTGGATTTCTCCTGGTTTTACCTTGAGATTAATGCCGTCGTTTGCCACAATTCCTGGAAACACTTTCGTAATCTCTCGCATTTCAATGATGTATTCCATCACTTGTCACCTCCCAAAGCTTTGTTCAGGCTTCCTATAAGTGCAAAACAAGGCTAGACCAGCTAGCCTTGTTATTTGTTTATAATGAAAAACTTCATTACTTAAGGAAAAGCTTATCTTATTTTAACGTTTTTTCATACTCTGCGTATTCTGCTTCTGTTTGAGGTACTTTGATCTCACCGTTAATGATTTTTTGACGGAATTCTTCCACCAATTTAAGCACGTCTGCTGTTAAGTTCGTTTGAGTAGCAGCGATTCCTACACCATCTTCAGCTAAACCAAAGCTTCTGATTTGTCCACCAGGGAAAGCAGTATCTGCTGTTTCTTGAGAAACGCTATATACTGCGTTATCTACGCGCTTAACCATAGATGTTAACGTTACTTCTTCTCCTAAGAAGGATTGGTCTTTATCTACACCAATAACCCACACGCCATTACGTTGCTTCGCTTCGATGAAGACTCCATCTCCTGTACCACCTGAAGCATGATAAATAATATCTGCTCCTTGATCATACATCGTAGAGGCAAACTGTTGACCAAGATCTGCTTTATCAAAAGCACCTGCATAGTTTCTAATCACTTCAACATCTGGATTCGCAGCTTTTACTCCTGCCATGAATCCGTATTCGAACTTCTCGATAAGAGCAAATTTAACTCCACCTAAGAAGCCCACTTTATTTGTTTTTGTCATATGACCAGCAATAAGTCCTACTAAGAAAGAACCTTCATGCTCATCAAAAGCAACACTTACTACGTTATCAGGTATTGCTAAGTTTCCATCATTATCTGTGTAAACAAAGTCTACGATTGCAAATTGAGAATCTGGATTCGCAGCAGCTACTTCTGCAATATCGTCAGCCATCATAAAGCCAATTCCCCAAATCAAATCATTTCCTTGTCTTACTAATTGATTTAAGTTTGGTTGGTATTGGTCATCAGAAGTAGATTGTAAGTAAGCTACTTGATACCCTAATTCCTGTTCCATTCTTTCATGACCTTCCCATGCAGATTGGTTGAAGGAATTATCGTCCACTCCACCGACGTCAGTTACCATTGCTACTTTGAACGCTTCACCTGTTTGCTCTGCTGGTGGTTGTTCTGGTGCTTCGGCACCTGGTGTTGCTTCTGGCTCAGCAGGCGCTTGTCCGCAAGCTGCTAAGACGAGCCCTAACACTAACATTAACACGAGCAATTGACTAAAAACTTTTGCCTTCTTCATTAGTATGTACCCCCTAGTTTAGTTGATGTAAGGTTTTAAAAAACATTACATAAAGAATATAGCATATACTGTCTTAAAATCAAGTCAATATATCTCACACTCGTTATGCGTAGGACGTCCAACCTCTATCTCCAAGTATAAGATATTTTAGAAAAATGTAAACCCTTTCTTGAAAGATTTTTTGACAAAATATTTACAAGATCGACAATAGTAAATATTATTGAAAAAACTGTATAATTCGATCGGCAAACAACCCGCCTAAATAAACACCAAGAACCCCCATCACACCCGCTAACACTGGCGGAGCTGGGAGAGGGAGCTTCAAAACCTTAAATAGGAGCCCGACCAAAAAACCAGCGAGCAGTGCTAATAATACTTCCCTCATCTTCTCACTCCTTCCATCTTCGTAATCAGTTAATAAGGTATCACCTTATTGTACTCTATGACAAGGTAAAAATATTCACTATCCATCATAGATAAATATCTACTATATCGTGAAACGAAATCCATTCAAATTCGCCCTCTTCAAACTCTAGTTTTACTCTTTTGATTAAAGGGTCCATCTTCGTAATCTTCCCTCTGACGTCCCGATCTTCAAACTCACCATAGATCGTCAAGAAAAGTGGAATATTACTTTGAATATAATCTCGTAGCATTCTCTGAAACTCTTCTAGTTGCTGTTCATCTAGTTCTGGACGCTTCTTTCTACGACAGTCTAAGCGATACTGCTGTAGCTGGGTGACATGCTCTGGCAACATCATGCGACTCGCTTCCCACTTCAGATTCTGTCCAGGGGTTAGTTTGTTTGGTTTCATTTGAGAATCTTCCTTTCTTAGATGAATTAAGAACATATGTTCTTGTTTCATTATATGCGATTCCCTGCACTTTATTCAAGTTCATTGATTTTTTACAATACAAAATAATACGGTAAATATTACTATATCCTTTAAAAAGGATTTTGTATAATTGTGTCGAATTTGTGTATTTAATACCATTGTGATCCTTATGCTCCTATTTTGCATTCAATGACCTGCTCAATTAATGATAAGGAGGCGATACGATGAGAAATATCAGAATTTTTAAAACAAAAAAACTTCTTCTTTTTATCCAACAATTAAGGATCTCCAGATTACGGTTTAGAAATTTAAAAATAGGAATGAAATATGGTGTTGGTTTCATCATTAGTCTTCTCCTATTTATGATATCCACTGGAGTCATCTACTTCCTCTTATCGAATACTCAGCACAGCTTTACAGAGATACGTGAAAAATCAAATCAAGCCGTGAAGATCATGGAACTAGGTTCACTATTTCAAGTCGAGTATGGTTACATCGCCGAATATCTAAATGCCCCTAACCAAAAGCCCATAGAAGATTTTAAAAAAGCCAATCAAACCTTTTCACAGTTAATGAATGAAATTCATTTAAGCTCCGAAGAACTGCAAGTTTTATTCTATCAAGTCGAACAAAAACAAGAAGAGCTAATTGACGTTTTCCTCAATGAAATTCTCGTCTATCACGAAATGGGCGAAACCGCAAAAATTGGTACATCCCGTATCAAAGCCAATCGTATCCGAACAGATAATATTGCTACTCTTCAAGAACTGCGTACTGTTCTAGAAAATGAACGAGATCAATCCCTCCATAATGCTTATGAAAGCTTATCCTTTACCATGCTTATTCTGGTTATAGCTATTGTTGCTTCATTAGTGATAGGAAGTACGATCATCTGGTTTGTAAATCGAGTCGTTCGTGTCAACCTAAATAAGGTTGTTGATATTAGCAGTCAAATCGCTCAAGGCAACCTCAATGTTGAGAAGATTGTTTATACAGGTAGGGATGAAATCGGTAAGCTTGCAGCAACGATCAATACCATGAGTGAGAATCTTTCCTCTATTATCCACTCCATCAAAGATGCGTCAGGTGTCATGAATGAGCAAAGTCAAGTCCTAGAAAACACTGGGGAACAGGTTAAAATCGGTGGGGAACAAATTGCTTTAGCCATGTCTGAGCTCTCTACAGGCGTTGTCCATACTGCTTCTCTCTCGACAGACATTGCTGAGCATATTACGAAGTTCAATCAACAAATTGTGCAGGTTGGCGAAGAGGGTCAACTATTGAAAAATTCTTCAGAAACTGTACTAAAAATGGCTAGTCAAGGGCAGCATCACATGGATACTTCCCTCAATGAAATGCAAAACATTCATCAGGTTGTAATGGATTCTCTCATTAAGGTGCAAGGATTGCATCAAAAAAATCAAGAGGTTTCTAAATTAGTAGAAGTAATACGTGACATTGCCGATCAAACGAACTTATTAGCCTTAAACGCTGCCATCGAAGCCGCTAGAGCTGGAGCAGCTGGAAGTGGTTTCGCTGTAGTAGCAGATGAAGTAAGAAAGCTATCTGTTCAGGTCGCTCATTCGGTAACCAATATTACAAATATTATCAAGGGAATTCAAGACGAATCTAAGGTGGTAACAGACACACTACAACACGGATATGAACGTGTAACGCAAGGGAAAACACAAATCCAAGAAACAAGCCAATACTTTCATTCGATCAACGGAGCGGTCGAAGAAATGTTTGGGCGAATTCAGAAAATTTCAGAACGGCTAAATGAAAATATGAATAGTAGTGATGAAATCAAGAGCTCCATTGAGCAAATTGCTTCTATAGTGGAAGAGTCTGCGGCTGGAGTAGAAGAAACAACTGCTTCAGCTGATGAAGTGAGTCATTCTATGAACAGTGTTGTGGACCATTCCTCTAAATTATCCGCCATTGTCCAAAACTTAAACAGGATTATTTCACAGTTTAAGCTTTGATCTGAACAGCAATCTTATTGGGAGGTGATGCCGATTAAATCACTCATACTGTAAAACCCTTTGCTAAAAAACTTTACGAAATCATTCCTTATCAGCCTTTTAACAGATGAAAATTTTCACCAAAATAAAAGGAGGGTTCTTATGCTTCAAAAAATAAAAACAAAACGCCATCATTGGGGAACACTTATCCTTATTCTATTATTAGTCATCATGACTGCTTGTTCAGGTAGCAGTAGCACTCCAAGCACTCCTTCAACTGACAATACGAAAACAGAAGAGGCTCCAGCAACAACTCCAGCAAGCTCCAGAACCATTATATTCGGCGACGCCGGCTGGGACAGCGTACGATTCCATACCTCTGTGGCACAAAAAATAATTGAGCATGGTTATGGATATCGCACAGATACCATAACTGGTTCTTCGACTGATGTATTAACAGGACTCTCTTCAGGAGATATAGATGCCTTAATGGAATTATGGTCTAAAAATAATGATGATTATCAGGCAGCGCTTTCTGCAGGAGAGGTTTTTGAAGTTTCTCATAATTTTGATGGACAAGAAGGGCTATATGTACCAACTTACCTAATTGCTGGAGCGGATGCATTGGCTCCAACCTTAACTTCTTTACTTGATTTACCACAATATTGGGAATTATTTAAGGACCCTAATGATTCTAGCAAAGGAATTTTAACAAGTGCACTCGATTCTTGGTCGGCACATGGAAAAATAGCGGCAAGTTTTGAGGAATATCAGCTTAATCAATCCTTTAACTATCGAAATCCTCCATCTGATTCCGCACTAGCAAATGAAATTAGCCAAGCACTCGAGGCAAAACAACCATGGGTTGGCTACTATTGGGAGCCCACTGCTCTTATGGGGAAATATGACATGACATTATTACAGGAACCAGCAGATCAAAATAAGTTCCCACCTTCAGAAGTATTGGTCGCAGCTCATCTAAATCTGAAAGAATCGGCTCCTGAAGTATTCGATTTCTTAAGCAACTATGTAACAGGAAGTCAATTGACAAGTACTGCTTTATTCTATATGGAAGATAACGGACTATCCGCTGATGATACAGCGATTTGGTTCTTGCAAAACTACGAAGACGTTTGGACCAAATGGGTTCCAAATGATGTAGCTGAAAAAATCAAAGCTGCCATACAGTAAAGTGTTTAAGTAAAAAAAAACGTGACTTCCCCCATACAAAAAGCTACCTTATGTAGATTGTCAAAAAGACCTTACGTAAGGTAGCTTCTGTTTTAGCAATAGATTTATTCAATCTCTGCTCTTTTTTTCTTGGTCAGCGAATTGAAAACCAATCTATAGGAGTGCTCAATGAGCTCTTCAATTAACTCCATAGGAACCCTACCATGAGTATAATAGATTGAATTCCAATGTTGTTTATTGAGATAGTACCCAGGAACAATATCCTCGTATTGTTGACGCAAATGTTCCGATTCAACAACATCACACTTCAGTGATATTAACGGTTTTTTCTTGCTGTCACTACTTATAATCGCAAACATTTTTTCTCCCACAGTATACTTAAACGCTCCCCAATCTTCCATGTACTTTTCTTCAGCACCTAATTTAGAACAGCAGTATGCTCTTAATTGTTCAACCATATGTCTATTCTCACCTCATCTCTATCCTATCTCAATACTTCAATGATTCATTGTAAAAATCGGACATGTTCCCCAAATAAACGCCAGGAGTCACTCCCATAAAGCTAGCAAAACTTTTGATCATATGGGATTCATCATAGTACCCAGACTCAAAAGCTATGTGTGCCAAGCTCAGTTTATGAGGAGATTTTATCAGCTTAATCGTATGATTCAATCGAACAATATGAGTGAAGGTTTTGACATTCACTCCAATATACTCGTGAAAGAGCCGGTGGAGCTGCCGTTCACTCACATATTCGCCAGTAGCTAGTTCTCTAACCGAAAGTCGCCCGTGCTGCTGCTTCACTTTCTCCAAACACGACATGACAATCGGATTTTGTTTATTATGACTCTCCAATAACCCTAGCATTAGATGATCAACATGAGATATGAATGGATGGATATGTGTTGACAATGTAAGATACATTTTCAAAAGAGAGGCTGTTCGATCTAAGACATCATGAAAAGAAAAAATAGCGTCTGAAACTTCAGTCTGATGAATACCCGTTAACGCTCTCAAGCCTCCCGGCAAAAACTCGATAAAAAATAAATCATCCCTTTGTCCACATCATTCTTCACTTGTCGCATCTGCGAAGTAGGTCCCCAGAGGATGGAATGAATCTCATCCTGAGTGCATTTAAAAACAATACAGCCACTGGCATCTGGTACTATGCTTAGATGAGTCTGTTTTCGCTCTACTGGATGAACTGTATCCTCATCAGAGAAATAAAATACGTAATGAGAAATGTATTTTTGCAGAAGAGGATGGGGAGTCAAAAATAATCGGTGTCCTTTGGCTCTGAATACGATTTCTCTTTTTAATGCGGCATTGAGCAATAGTAGTCCCTCCTAACCTAGCGTTTCCTTCATCATGTCCGATTTTTACAATTCCTTTCTGTTATTTTGAATGATAATCAAAAATGAACATAATGACAATCTGTTAAGAGGGTTTAACGATTAACCGTTAAAATAACCTTTCCAGTCAAAGCTCCGCTTTCCATTAGACGATGAGCAGCTTGTACTTGAGATAACGGAAAACGTTGCTGAATCACTGGCTTGATTTTTTGCTCCAAAAGCAGCTGAAAAAGCGTAGATAAATCATCCTTTAATAACTCTGACTTTTTCCTGCTCTCAACGACAATACTGTAGAATTTCGCTTTCTTCGAACTAAGTTGAAGATTTAAACTCATTAATTTTAATAGACTTGTCAGGATCTCTCTCTTAGAAGAACTGCTCTGAAACCCGTACCCGATCAACCTTCCCTTCTTATGTAAGGTTTTGAATGAACGTTGGAAATACTCCCCTCCAATCCCATCGAAAACAGCGTGAATTCCCTCTGGAGAATTTTTTAAGGCTTCTGCAACAAAATCTGTTTGTTTATAATCAATAGGAACGGCTCCTAAACGGGTAAGCAAAGGATGCTTAGAAACGGAAGCCGTCCCTAGCATGTCGACTTGAGCAAGTTTCCCCAATTGCAGCATCGCAGTCCCTACTCCCCCAGCAGCTCCGTGAACCAAAATCATTTCACCAGCCTTCACTTTTGCCACTCGATGAAGCATCTGATAAGCAGTCAAATAGTTAAGAACCAGACTGGTAGCCTCATCAGTATCTATCCCTTCTGGTAGAGGAACAAGCTGATCCTGTTTCAGACAAATATACGCTGAATATCCTCCTGTAACCGTTAAAGCAGCGACCCGTTGGTTGAGTTGAATCCCCTGCACATGTTTCCCTGCTTCTTTCACTACGCCCACAACCTCAAAACCAGGAGTAAGTGGAGATTTTTGAAAAGGGGAACGAGCCAAACCTGTTCTCATCATGAGATCACCATGAGCAACCCCCGTCGCCAGAACTTGAATCAGCACTTCATCTGGAGCAGGTTGAGGAATCGGTTCTTCTATCAGCTGCAATACTTCAGGCCCTCCATTTGTAGGGATCACCACACGTTGATTTTTTAGCATAAGATCACTCCTCTTCATTTAGTTAGTAAGTACTAACTTTAAGTTCTAATAAAAGGGCTATGAAAGCCCAATTAAACCTTTAAATCGTTGTTGAATTTCTGCCATATTCAAATCTCTCTCTGTCATCACCTGATTATCGATAAAAACAGCTATTCTCAAAAGTGCTCCCATAAACAATACAGCGGTTAAACGTACGTCTTGTTGTGGTAGAACGCCTTCTTCTACCCCCTGAGCAATGAACTCAGACAAAGCGGTAAAAGGCAAGCGGTTCTGTTGCGCGATTTGCATGAACACCTTATGGCGCTGATTCAACAATAAAATACCGAAATGGTCTTCACACATCCTTTCGATTATATCTTGAATGAAGCTTTCCAGCTTTTTCGCAAACGACAGGGATTTCTGTGAGGCATGAAAATCAATCAATTGAGTGTAGAACCCAGAATAATAAGAAAACACTTCAACAGCAAGCTCATTTTTAGTGGAAAAATGCTTATAGAGGGCTGCATCCGTCACCCCTGCTTCAATTCCAATTTCCTTGACACTGGTCCCATCAATCCCTTTTTGGGAAAAGAGGCGAATCGCAGCCTTCAGAATTTCTCCTTTTTTACTATCTGAATGTGTATTATTTTTCATACGACTTATAGTAAGTGAATACTAACCAAAAGTCAAGAAGAAGGTATTCATTGGAGGGCATAAGGAGATAAGCACAAGATTTAGCTATTTAAATACATAAAATGTAAATAAAATGGAATGCTACATAGGGGAAAAATGGGGATTCGTTCAGAACACCAAAAAGGGGACAAATGAGGGATGATGATCTTGAGTAAGCATATCAATATTCAAGCCAATCTAGAAACATATATTCTTTTAACGGCTATAGGGATCAGTATTCTGGCACTGATCCCTCTATTAAGATTAGATTGGAAACGCTACGGTGGATTATTTCTAGCAAGCGCTATTGTTGGGAATGTTCTCTGTTATTTATTTGTTAGCTTAGATTTTTACTCTTTTCCCTATCGTTTGTTTCCTAAGATATCGCAAATGCCAGTAACCGCCATTACGCTCTTCTTTCCCGTGCTTGTTTTACTGAGCGTAAGGTACAGCCCTCGCTCATGGCTGTGGAAAATTCCTTTTTATTGGGTCATCGTTCACCTAGGAATGTTCTTAGAAATCCTTTTTTTACTTAACACACGTCTTATCCAATATCATCATACTTGGCATTTGTGGGATTCCTACACCTGGTGGTGGATTTACCTTCTCGTTTTTGAGTGGATAGGTGGAAAAGTCATACCAGAGTCATTAAGAAAACCGCTGAGTAGAAAATACTTGCGCTATGGAACTATTGGTTGGGTAGTTATACATTTTGTTCTCATCTTAACCATCTTCCTAGGAGGATATTTCTTAGGATTGTTACGAAGGTAGCAGAACAACCAATGAGTTCCGTGTCTAGTGTATCGCTTCAACCATTCGTTTCTAATGTGATCACGTAGGAGGTCATTTGCTTTATTTTTTCATTTTCCAGTGTATCTAAAAGATAAACATCACAAAAAGCATACCTCTTGGCATCTCCAGATTGACTTACCATTGTAAATATACCATCGACAGCAACGGTATGTTCATCTGTAATGATATTTGAGATCGTTAATTCGTGTGTTTCTCCGTTGGCCATCGTTTCTAACGCTTTACTGAACTCAACTTTTCCTTTGATAGGGGGTTCCCCTACCATCGTCCACTGAATATCCTCTGTCACATGCTCTATGATGAAATTGATATCCCCTTTGGCAAAAGCCTCATTAAATTGCTGAAAAAACGTTTTGTTTGAACTCATAATTAAAATCTCCCTTCCTCACCTTTACTAGTATCATTCATCTTGATTCTAGCATGTGAGAGAAAAGGAGATTTCTTGTGGATTGCTATCTTGTATTAGCATCGCTTTATTCTGTTTCGGTCTTTGTGCTCCCCTCACCTAGTATTTTAGGGCAAAGGCAAGAATATATAAGGGTTCCAGTCTATTTCCCCATACCAAACGGGAAAAGAGCAAGCTGAGAAAGCCAAAGAAGAAAAAACTTCCTCGCTAAAGTAGTTTGTTGGAATTCATAAAAAAACATCCAATGTACCTATTAGGTATGTTATAATTAGTTTAACTACTTATTAGGAAGTGTATATGATGGAATTTGTGATTCTGGGACTGTTAATGATTCGCCAAATGTCGCAGTACGATATTAAAAAAATACTACAACAAAAAATATCCCCTTTTTTTAGTCCTAGTCTTGGGAGTATTCAATCCGCCTTAAAAAAACTGATGGATAACGGTCATATTGAATTGGACGAAGTTGTTGAAGGCGGTCGTCAACAAAAAAAATTATTCAATAAACCAACGAGGTAAGAACTATTTTATGGATTGGATGACCTCCCCTGTCGCTCCAAATCGATTAGAGCAAGATGCAACAACACGATTGTTTTTCTTAGGATTTATGACACGAACTGAACGATATGCGATCATTTCAGCCATCATCAATCAACTTGAAACCATCGTTCAAGAATTTGAAGAAGCTGCTATTGAAGCCCATAAAAAAGACATTCCCGAACACCTGAAGATTGTAGTTGAATACCAACTTAAAACATTAGATATGGGGCTTCATAGCCATCAAAGTATGCTGGGGTGGTTTAAAAAAACATTACTTGAACTGGAGGAAAAGTGCGATGATTGAAACTGTGAAACAGGTCAAAAAGCTCATTTTTAATAGCGCCACAATCTCTTACTATATGATAGGAGATAGAAAGAAAGAAACGATCGTGATGTTGCATCCAGCCTTTGCTGACCATCAGATTTTCGAACCTCAAATAGAGCATTTTAAACATAACTATCAGATTATCTTAATCGATATGCCTGGTCATGGAAAAACTCAAGTTGCAGGTTCTAAGGTCACACTAAGAGATATGCCTGAGATCCTAGATCAATTGCTAGCTGAAAATGATATTCCCTCCTGTCACCTTGTCGGAGTTTCTTTAGGATCTCTGATAGCACAAGCATTTGCAGAAAATTATCCCAATCGGGTAAAATCAGTCATGATTGTCGGTGGGTATTCCATTCATAAAGCCAATGAGCGTGTCTTGAAGGCACAAAAAAAAGAGGGGTTGAAATGGATCTTTTATACCCTACTTTCCATGAATAAGTTCAAACGTTATATCATTTCTGGTTCATGTCATACAGACCAAGGACGTGATCTATTTAGTAAAGGAGTGGAGCATTTTACAAAAAAGTCTTTTTCCGCTATGGCAGGCATGAATCGTTTTTTTACCAAGAAGGCTAAGCCAATGCCCTATCCTCTTCTACTCGTTATAGGTGAGCATGATCTTCCCCTTATTCAAGAAGCTACAATGGAGCTCCATAAATTAGAGCCCCATTCACAACGATTGGTTTTAGCAGGAGCAGGACATTGCGCTAATGTAGATGCTCCTCTTGAGTTTAACCAAATCGCAGAGCGTTTTTTGAGCGATTGTGATCTCTAAGTATTAATCTATGCGGATTATTCTTCCCTCTTGATACATATATTTGGCTCGCAGACCACGCTCAAAATCGTTGTCAATCACAGCATTCAATTGAAGAATAGATTGATTGTTCTCTTCAGATAGGAGAGCAGAACTAAGCTGAAAATGCGGGACTTGTAGAATGCTCTTAATTGAATCACTCACCTCAAGTCCATTGTTAGCCCAGCGATAAATCGTAACATCTGGAAAATTAAGATGCAGACCTTCAAATTGGTGAACAAGCTCAATGCTTCCATCTCCATCCAAATCAATGAGATAAGGAGAGCCCCACTGTTCGAAGCCATACCACTTCTGCTGACTCGCATCATAATAAAAAAAGAGCATTCTGCCCGGACCATTAGCGCTTAACTCCACCGCTCCTTGTAAAACAAAAGATAAATCTTGATGTGAGTATTCATGTTCTAATAAATAGATAGAACGATGCTCTGCTGACTGTTCAGTATCTACAATACTGGTGGAAAAGCAGTCATTATATGCATAGCTCTTCCCTTTATGCTCAAGTAAAACAATCCGTTCGTAATCAAAGCTACATAAATGATTCGAATCTGTTTCCTTATAGACCGAAAGAGTGACTGAATCACCAGCTACAACACCAAAAGGGATCGATTTTATAAATTCCCAGCTCTCTCGCACATCTTCTAGAGCAAGTTCTGTTGGTTCAAGAGATGAAAAAACAAGTTCAACAGAGTCAGGAAATTGATAGTCTAGCTTGAATTCCTGTATAGGGGATTCTATTTGTGATTCTTTGGTGAGATCTACTACAGTATCCTCTTTCTGATGAATCACTCCACAAGAAGTAAGAAACATAGAAACGAAAAATAATAGTAATATCACCCGTATATTTTTTCCATTCAGAATTGCTTCTCTGCACATAACCATTTCCGTCATCTCCCATTTTTCCTCATTCCTACATTTTTATTAATATTGTACTACCAAAGAAAAAAGAGTGCTAGCTGCACTCTTAACCAACTTATGATCCAACCCTTATGATCCGTTCTTAGGATTTTTAGGCACAGTGGCTCTTGATTTCTCTCTTCTTTTCTTCGTTGCTCCGCTTTTTTATAATCAGGATTTCCCGACTTAAATCTGGCTGCATCCATTCCATCCACAATATTAGTCACGCTATCTCCTCCTTTCAGCTTTAGTATTGCCATTCTTCTGATCTGTATGAGGACTCTTTGACTTCACTCTTCTATAACCATTTCCTGTACAATCTTTAAAAAATCTCTAAAAAAATATGGTATGATATTTTTAGAGATTCGTAGAAATAGGAGGAAAGATGAAAAAGATTCAAGCTACATGTATCATTCTCATTATTCTTGGAATCATCGTATTGGAATATACCAAGCCCGATTTAGAACAACGTGCAATCTCAGTTGTCGAAGAAATGATAGAAGCATATTCTATAGTGGACAAGGATAGGCTCGAACTAACGGTAACAGAAGAAATGTTTACCGTTCTAGAGAAAGACTTACCAAATGACCCTACAACAGAAACACGTCTGATTTTTACCATCACTGACATACATATCACAGAAATAACGGACAATACAGCAAAAGTAGAAAGTGTCATTGAGGTTTCAGCTACGGATTGGACAGAAACGGAGCAGATCAATGTCATATTTACCTTGGTTAGATGGAAAAACACCTGGAAAATTGCAGCCATCGATTCTTAACTTTGAGGAGGAAACAAAATGGGGTACAAAAAAGCATTAGAACAATATATTAAAGCGACGAATACTCATGATTTTTCTAACGTAGCGCAAGTACTACACGAAAAAGCCGTTTATTGGTTTTCAGATAAAACATGTACCTCCATGAGTGAGATACAACAGTATTTTGAAAACTCATGGAACATGATCCAAAATGAAATTTATTCCGCTTCTAATGTAGAGTGGATTACGACTGATCTACATTCTGCAACATGTCTTTATACCTATCAATACGAAGGTTATCATAATGGAAAATTTGTTTCAGGCAAGGGAAGAGCCACGAACGTCTTCGTAAAAGTAAGTGAGGATGAATGGAAATTAATTCATGAACATTTGAGTAGTTTCTAATTGAATCATAATTGAAGCACTGTTAAAAAAACTCAGATTATTCTTTATTCCTTTCACCTTTACTTTGTTTAATTACATTACATGATAACGAGATAACTGATAATATAAGCAATGGGAGCATGATATAAATATAGACCGTCCCTGTTCCATCTACAAGCAGTAGAGAATAATCCATTATTATAATAGAAACTATTAATAACAATAGTATATTAATAACTTTGTTTTTTATGAAAAAGGGTATAACCTGTGAATCCAAAAAACTTTTTAACATTTAAGAAACACCTCTTCTTTATGGTAATGTTTCGGTTACATCCACTATACCATAAAAAGAGGTGTTTATTCAATCTATTACCATTTTTCAAAAGTATTGCATGAACTATTTATCATGTAGAAAAAAGACTCTTTTTTCCTTGCTGCTCTGAAAAGCAGCATGAATCATTTCAATTGTTTTTAACGCTTCTTCTGCCGGAACTGGGCATGGCTTCCCTTGACGAATATGCTCATGCACTTTTTCATAATAGGTCAAATAGGAACCCGGGAGCGTTTCAACAACCTCCTTCTGATCCTCTCCGTCTTTTTCAGTAAATAAGTGACCATACTGGTCTGGGTGATCCCTTCCCCAATCAGCATCCAGCGGACTTTTTCCTTTAAGTAAATCACCTTCCTGTACATCGCTGCCATATTTAATATAGCTGCCCTTGCTGCCATGAACTTTATATTTAGCCCCCTGTTCCTTCACAATCGAGCCTGAATGCAAGATGACACGTAGTCGCTCATATCCCAGAACCACATGAAAATAATCATCAACCTCCGAGCCCTCTCTCTGAGCAAAAACATCTGCCATGACAAACTGAGGGACACCAAACAAATGTAAGGCTTGATCAATAAGATGGGAGCCTAAGTCATACAACATCCCAGAACCTTCTATTGGTTTTTCTCTCCAGCGATCTCGCACCTCTGGACGGAATCGATCATAACGTGCCTCATAGGTAGATACTTCACCTAAAGCACCCTTCTCGATTAAATCTTTGATGGTCAAAAAATCACCATCCCAGCGACGATTTTGGTACGCACTGAGCATGACATTCTTTTCTTTGGCTAGCTGAATAAGCTCTTGTCCCTCTTTTAGGTCGATCACCATTGGCTTTTCTATGATCACATGTTTCTGATGCAATAAGCTCTTCTTCGCCATGTCATAATGTAAGGTGTTGGGAGTCGTGATGACTACTAGCTCAACCTCTTGATCTTCAAGGATTTTTTCCAAGGAATCAACGATCTGTACATCTCCCAAATCCTTCTGTACCTTCTCCTGATTCGAAGACATGACTTTAACAATCTCATATTTTTCCGAAGCCTTGAGAAAAGGAGCATGAAAAATCGCTCCAGATAGTCCATAGCCAATCAATCCTACTTTAATTTTTTTCATTTTCATCCCTCATTTCTTCTTGAGTCACGTGATGAATAAGAACCAGTTCAATCTGCTGTTCTTCTATCTTTTGTTTCACTTTTTCAGGTGGCTCTTGATCGGTAATAATGACATCCACGTCTTCCAGTCCACAAACCTTATGAAAAAATTCTTTTTCGAATTTTGTATAATCTGCAAGAACAATCACTTTTCTAGCTGCTTGGATCATGCTTTTCTTCACAAAAGCTTCTTCCTCATCAGGGGAGGTTAAGCCTTCTTCTCCAATTCCACAGGCTCCAATAAATAATGTATCTACCTTGTATTTTCTTAGCTCTTCCACTGTGTGACATCCTACAAAATTTCGCTGAAACGGATTAAATTTTCCTCCAGTAAGATACACGGTAATCTCTACTTGCTCACTCAATGTATTGACAATGTCTATTGAATTGGTTACTACCGTTATCCCCTTACCCGTTATATACTGAGCCGTCAATTCTACTGTGGTCGAAGTATCCAGAAGAAGATAATCGTGATCATGGATATAGGTGCAGGCTTTTTGGGCGATTTTTTCTTTTGCTCCCGTAATCTCTCTTCTCCTGTACTGTACGACTTGACTGCCATGTGATGAAAGAATGGCTCCACCTTTGATTCGGACGATTTCTCCTTGCTGTTCAAGCTTGACTAAATCTCGTCTAGCTGTATCACGGGAGATAGTAAATTGATTCATCATTTCTTCTAGGCTAATTTCCTGTTGAACCTTCAACCATTCTAGGATTTGAACTAAACGAGATTTTTGCGACACAAATCACCCTCCTTATAAAGATTTCCTCTCCTTAGCGTAAGCCATCCCGAAGCAAAAAACAATCAAAAA
>NZ_BAMO01000002.1 GCF_000615945.1 Caldalkalibacillus mannanilyticus JCM 10596 | reverse complement strand
TGTATTTATTTTTTAATTGGCTTTTACAAAGGGTATGACACTTTAGAGTGACTATAATCCTTCTTTATTATACTTAGCGTGTAACTTGGCTTGCTTCTCCATACGCTTATCTGCTTTCTTTTCAGACACTACCATGCAAGCGTGTATAGCGCCTGGAACCCAGAAAAATAATGTTAAGAAAAAGTTAATTAGTGCTTGAATAGGCTTGCCACATAACAATACGGCTACTGGAGGCAATAGAATTGCTAAAAGATACATTAGGATCACCTTCTTTATGTGTAGTTTTTATTATTATTCTACTATTCTACACACTTAGTTTGATTCCTTTTTTCGACAAAATAACTCTTTTCCTGCAACATGAAAAATACCGCCCCGAAGGACGGTGCATATGGAAGAAAATGGGCGTTTTGTGGGTGATGAATGATGAACTCTCCACAAATGCCTCTACATATAAGGGTTATCCAATACTACCTTCCATCTCGAACTTGATTAATTTTGCTTATAATGGCACGAAATGATTAATAAAAAAATCGCTCAAACCCTTGATATTAAGCCATTTATTCAAATGATATAAAATAGAATATAATTTCAACTTGGCACAGACTTGGCATGAATTTGGCACAGCGTTACCATTTGGCTGCAGTAACATAAAATAAGGGTTTTACAGTAAGAACTCACGGTTTTCGCTGTGAGTTCTTTTCATTTTCTTTTGAAGGTTCTTATTGAAGTAAAGCTACCCGTTAGTTTAAGTATATTCAGAGCTAACTGATGCCACTAAGAATAATTACATATTTACTGTTTTTCACCTACTAAACGGTATTTATTTTTTCTTCGCACGTTTTCTTCTTTTTCTCTTCTTTTTATTCCTGCCCTTTTTTACTGATGAAGGAGACTTAATTATAAGTTCATATTGACTTTTTCCGACTTGTCTGGCCCGACTTTTTGGCATTTTATCTGGATTCATTTCTATACCATGTAAATGAACTATTTCATCGTTAGGAACTGATAAATCAAAAGAATTATTTAGTATTTTAAAAGAATCAACAATAACTTTTACTTTCCTCATCATTATTGTGACTTTCTCCAAAGAGAACTCTTCATTGATTTTAGGATAATAAGAACCATTTTGTAAATTTTCAGCTGCTACATTTAATTGTCCCTTAGCATCAAAAAGAGCTTTTTTAAACATCCTTATATTTACAACAGTGAATGGACTAGGTTCGATTAACCCACTTCCAATTGACACCCTTGTTAAAACAAAATACGATATTTTTTTTACTTCCAATTCTCGGTGAAATGCTTTAAGTGTAAAGTCCTTTATATTATTCTCTACAACTTCCTTATACTTTGGAAGTTGAACATGTAACCCTTTACTTATTTCTTGATCTTTACTTTTAATCTCAACAGAAGTCACTGGTTCAACAAACCACTTCATCTCAAACAAAATAAGTGAATGACTTTCTTTATCATAAATACCATAATCTATATCTGTGCCTTCAACAGGCACACTATGGCAGACACTTAAATTAGGGTACTCTTTAGTTATAGCACTTAAATCATTTATAAATATTTTTTCCTTTTGGTCAGAATCATTATTAGCCTCATCACCATATATTCTATTTAGAGTAGATAAAATGTTTCTCCCAGGCTGATTATATAGGATAAATTTTGGACTAAAAATCTTTCAACCATCAGAAAGTTGGAAAATAGGTTCTGTTATAGGTGTAGTAAATCTTTGTTGACCTTTTTTTTCACCTGTAAAAGTTAAGTCATTTATTAACTTTAAAGTTGTTTCCTTACTTACATCCTCTAAACTCCATGAATCAATGTTTATCCCATGGACGTTTGGAAGATTACCACTTAAGTTTTCTTTATTGCTACGGTCTGCCCAGAAAGCCTGACGAATGACTCTTCTCCATACATTTTTATATCTCCAATTGTATATGGTCCTATTTTATAATCATCGGGAAAGTCAAAATCAAATTCAACCTTCGCCATCCCCCTTGTTTGATATACCATTTCAGGGATATTACCGAAAAGATTACGTATACTCAAGTCTGCTTTTTCATATTTTTTGTTTTTATAATTATTATTATCATCAAGCAATACAGCATTAATTCCTTCAAAGATAGCAAACCTTTGTGAAGGGAAATTAAATTCTATTTCTTCTTCATTATTTACTGTAGCAGTATATAACCCTTGCCAGTAAGGCATAAATATTTGTTCTGCTTTAGTGTGAATCAAAGCCTTAGAGTAAGCTTCCTCTGTATATTTTATTAGTAGGCGTTCATCGCTTTCAATTGTTAATCCATCCATACCACATTTTTCAAAAGCCTTCTTTATAAGCCATTCACATGCTTGCATTAAGTCTAACATTTTACCTTTTAACTCTGCTTTTTGCTCATATGGAGCTGACTGAATTAACTCACCAAGTTGAAACGCCCATTCTTCAAATAATTGACATGCCAAAATTATTGCGGCATCTCTAGATAATTTCCAATATTCTAATCCCTCAAAATCCTGATCTATAATTGCCTCAATTTTTCCTACTTCTTTTTTAGAACTCACGCCCACACCTTCTCATTAGTTAGTATTTTACATAAAATATTTGACTTTCGCTATTTTTCTTTACTCCCCATTTCGGATCAAGGGGAGCCAATGAGCGAAGCTCATTTAGTGAAACATCTAACTGTGCTTCAATCTTTTTTTTATATAAGGAAAACTTTGCTTCTTGTTCAGCTTTTTCTTGTAACCATTTTTCAAGTTCTGCTTTGGATTTGCGGCCACGTTTCTTTGGTGCTGGTTTATGCTTTTCTTCTTTAGATGGAGCTTGATCTCTTGCTTCAATATGTGTGGCTTCAATGGCCACAGTGTCATCATCAAGAAACCCCTGAGTTATTGCTTGAAGGAGAAGAGTCTCCTTAACTTGTTCGAAAACAGGCTTTTCACTGATCTTTGTTAACATCCTTGAGTACGAAACTTCTGATGGAACAGCATCAGATAAAAGAAACCCGCAATCTAAACGAAACTTATTGTCATTTTTCAGACGCTTGATCAAATCTTTAATTCTAGGAATTTTTTCTGTAATTCTGACAACCAGAGAATATATCATTGCAGAGTAATTCAATTCAACAGGAGCCCCTTAGAGCGATTTCTTAAATGCCACAGCTAAGATCGGTAGATGTCAATCTCTGAAAATATAGCTTCAAAGCAATGGGTGGGCTCCATTTCATATAATTCGTGGATGTCAAACAGGCTTCCTTGTTTTATAATAGCCATAGGGAGTTTCGAGTTTCCTCCAATCTCTAATTTTTGTGTGGTAACAATAATTTCGAGATTTTGGGGAGGTACTTTTTTTTTAGTCCTTAAAAACCCTTGAGCCTGTTGGGCTCAACTTTATGAAATTGATTCATTTACTTAATTATTTTTTTTAAATCTTCCAATTCGTCAAATAAGGAATCAAAATTAGTCAATACTTCTTCTATTTCTTCTGTGTTACTTTCAACTAACTTCTTGTATAATGACTCCATTTCATTATAAAAATATGATAATTGTTCAATTTTGGATAATCTGACTTTCTCTTTATATGTTTTTAATCCATAATGTTTTTTTGCATTTTCAAAACATTTGCTTATTGCATGAGTAACGTTTCCTGTTTCAATATGCCTATGGCATCTTTTACAGAGGGTAACTAAATTATCTAGTTCATGATTTCCCCCCAACCTTCTAGGTAGAACATGGTGTACTTCTAACTCTTTATCATTTTCACAAATATAACAATGATAGGAGTCCCTTCGCAACACCGCCTCTTTTACTCCTTCTGAAAATCCTCCTATATTCCAGTAGTTTACACTGTTTATTATCCCTTGTTTTATCATTTCCTCTTCGGGTTAATAGAATAATAACTCTGTCCGTCACTAAGTTTCTTATTTCCTCCTCAGTTTTATTTTCTTTTACGACAATTAATCTTATTTTTTCTATATTCCTCCATACATTGTTCAGAGCAATATATTAGATTATTACCGTTGAAAATAGTCATTATTTTCTTGCAATTTTTGCATATTTTTCTTTCCTTTTCAGCAGAAGCAATAACACTTCTACATTCTTTAGAGCAATATTTAGCACTTTGAACTGGCTTGTAAAAGATTTCCCCACAGCCATAACATGTATGTGTATAATACCTCTCCTTGCAAGCCTGTGAACAATAGTTTGCCAATACACTTGGTAAAAAAACCTTATCGCAAGTATAGCACTTTTTCATTTTGCACTTATCAGAACAAAAAGTTGTTGATACTTTGAAAAAAACTTGATATTACATTTCTTGCAGTATAGTACTTTAATTTTATTCTTACATTTATCAGAGCACCAACGTTGATTACTTGTTACTTTTTTAAATAGTTTAGAACAATATAAACAAAAATCCTGATCATAAATAGAATTGCATTCTTTAGAACATGTAAGAATTCTGAAGTCATTTGTAAGAAAGCTTTTTGAGCATACCTTACATGAATTTCTATATTCCATAGATGATTTTCCATAAGTTATATTACTACAAATACTTGAACAATACTTTTGAGTTGCTGTTTTAGCATTAAACTTATTCCTACAAACATGGCAAGTTTTCTCCAAAACATGATTAGTTTGCATATTATCCTCCCAATATTCTTATTTGATTTAGTTATTTCAATATTTTTATTATATTTCCTTTTAATTTTTCAATAGTGACAACATTTATAGTCAATAAATAAATTTAGAATAACCCCTTTCTAGGAGTTATTCCAATTAATTTTGATTCCATTTTTTGTTTAATTAGCTGTAATTGTGTTTGTTTTGTTGATTAAATTAACTCACTGACATTTCTAGATTGTAAAATCATCAACTTACAATGAATATTATACTTAGTTACACTAACTATCTAAGTACGCGGAAATATAGGGGCCTTATCTTTAGGCTGCCAAAACTCCTTTTTCCACTCTCCACTATTAAAATATTTTTGGTATTTTTCTAACTTAGCTTCCATTACTTTTTCGCTTTAAATAGAGTTTTGTATTTCAACGAAAAAGGATGCTGCCTTCCAAATCATAAAGATATCTGGTTCTATTAACTCTTTACCATATTTAGGTTCTTTTAAAATTTCTTTAGGTGCTTCATTTGCTCTTTCTTGTTTATAAAAGTCTTCTATCTTTAAAAAGCGATCTATTTTTTTGCTATTCTTCTTTATCTACTGATATATTGATATCTCCATCTTAAAATTCTTTTTTCCCTTTAAAATGTGATAATAGATAGGTTACACTTTGTTGGACAGTTTCGTTAAGATCATATACACTCGATTCAAATATTAAATGAAGAAAATCATAATGACCAAAAGAAGAACATTCTATCGTGCAATTGCATGCTGCAGGAAAGCCAAGGGAGTGAAATGATTAAGAAATATGATCTATCACCCTCTGCCTTTGATACATGGGTCCGCCAGCATAAGTCAACGGGTTCCTTCGAAGCAAAAATAATCGTACTCCAGAACAAGAAGAGCTAATTAAACTTCGAAAAGAAAATCAAAGGCTGGCAATGGGAAACGATATTTTAAAGCAAGCGGTGCTGATCATGGGAAAAAAGTAGTTGTGATTCGAAATAACCGTCACAAATACTTGGTATCAGCAATGTGTGATGGCCTACAAATTACAAGAAGTACCTAATACTATGAAGCAAAAATACGTTATAGCCTAGGTGATGAAATAGCAACCATGGTGGTAAACACCTTTAGGAAAAAAGGGATATTTATAGTAAAAGAAAGATTAAGAAAGAGCTTGAAATACAGGGTTGGCAAGTGTCACGATGCCGTATCGGTCGAATCATGAAGGAGCAAGATCTCGTTTCAAAGTATATGGTGGTTCAATTTAAACCAAGAAAAGCCAAATGTAATGAATCGAGCATTAGGAATACATTAAATTGTAAATTTGATCAGGATTAGGAACTACAAGTGGTTGTTAGTGATTTAACTCATGTAAGAGTACAACAGACATGGCATTATATCTGCATCCTGGTTGACTTATATAATCGAGAGATTATTGGTTATAGTGCAGGACCTCACAAAAGTGCAGAGCTAGTTCAACGTGTCTTCGCCACGGTTAAATACAATCTACAGCGCCTCGAATTATTCCACACAGACCGCGAAAGTGAGTTTAATAATACGCTCATAGATCAAGCATTGGCGGTATTTGGTATCGAGAGATCATTGAGAAAAAAGGAAACCCATATGACAATGCCGTAGCAGAAGCTACATTTAAAACCATTAAAACTGAATTTATTCATGGTAGAGTTTTCTCTAACCAACAAGAACTTGAATTTGAGCTTTTTGATTATGTAAATTGGTTCAATAATATCCGAATACATGGATCATTGGACTATCTAACACCCGCTGAATTTATGCACCTTTAAAAATTTGTCCACTTTACTGTTGACATACCAGATACCTATTTTGATATCACTGAAAAAATAGAAGAAGACGAACTTCAAAAGTTCGCCTCCTACACTAAAATGTAATTTCAACTCAACTTGGCACAAAGTTGGCGCGACACCAAATTGCTAAGTTATAAAACCCCTCAAGCCTTTGATATATAAAGGTTAACCAATAGACCCTTCCATCTCAAACTTGATCAATCTATTCATCTCAACCGCATACTCCATTGGAAGCTCTTTCGTGAATGGCTCGATAAAGCCCATTACGATCATTTCTGTTGCTTCTTGCTCAGAGATACCTCTACTCATTAGATAGAATAGTTGCTCTTCAGATACTTTAGAAACAGAAGCTTCATGTTCTAGCGTAATATTATCATTTAGAATTTCGTTATATGGGATCGTATCTGATGTAGACTCATCATCCATAATAATTGTATCACATTCAATATTCGCTTTTGAGCCTTCAGATTTGCGACCAAAGTGGCACAATCCGCGGTAGGTTACACGTCCACCCTGCTTACTGATGGATTTAGATACAATGGTTGAAGTACAGTCAGGCGCTAAATGAATCATCTTTGCACCCGCATCCTGATGCTGTCCACGACCAGCGATGGCAATAGAAAGTACGCTTCCTCTCGCTCCACGCCCCTTCATCACAACAGCAGGGTATTTCATCGTAAGCTTACTACCGATATTTCCATCCACCCATTCCATGGTTGCTCCTTCTTCAGCAACGGCACGTTTGGTTACAAGGTTGTAAATGTTAGGAGCCCAGTTTTGAATAGTCGTATAACGAGCACGAGCATTCTTCTTGACGATGATTTCAACAACCGCACTGTGAAGGGAGTTCGTGCTATAGACAGGTGCTGTACATCCCTCAACATAGTGGACGAAGCTATCCTCATCCGCAATGATCAATGTACGCTCGAATTGTCCCATATTCTCCGAGTTAATACGGAAATAGGCTTGTAATGGGGTTTCGCATTTGATCCCTTTTGGTACATAGATGAAGCTTCCTCCAGACCAAACAGCACTATTTAAAGCAGCGAATTTGTTATCTGTTGGAGGGATCACGGTTGCCCAATGCTCTTTGAAGATGTCTTCATGCTCACGTAACGCCGTATCTGTGTCTGTGAAGATAACTCCTTGTTCAGTAAGATCTTCTTGCATATTATGATAAACAACCTCTGATTCATACTGTGCTGATACTCCAGCTAAGAACTTTTGCTCTGCTTCAGGAATCCCCAGCTTGTCAAAAGTATTCTTAATTTCCTCAGGTACCTCTTCCCAAGTCTTACTTGTTTTTTCAGATGGTTTTACATAGTAGACGATATCATTAAAATCTAATTCGCCTAATTCTCCACCCCACATAGGCATCGGCATTTTATAGAATAACTCTAAGGATTTTAAGCGAAAATCTAACATCCATTCAGGTTCATTCTTCATGGAAGAGATTTCGCGAACGATTTCTTCTGTTAATCCTTTACCAGCTCGGAAAATAGAAACATCCTTATCTATAAATCCGTACTTATAATCTCCAATATCAGGCATTTTTTTTGCCATCTTCATTTCCTCCCTTCAATAATTCCTGTCCTGCTTCTTGCTCTACACCCTTCTCTAAGGCTTTCCATGCTAGGGTTGCACACTTGATTCTAGCAGGAAACTTAGCCACTCCTTGAAGTGCTTCTATATCACCAAGGTCAAAGTCTCCCTCATCGTACTCTTCGCCTAGCATCATTTTGGAAAAGATCGCAGACAGAGCAAGAGCTTTTTCCACATCTAAACCTTTAATCGCATCTGTCATCATAGAAGCTGAGGCTAAAGAGATAGAACAGCCTTCTCCATCAAATTTAGCATTTTGTATGATTCCATCTTCAACAATCATGTGTAGTTGTATTCGGTCTCCACATGTTGGGTTATTCATGTTTACTGTTAATGCACCGTCTGTAATTTCTCCACGATTACGGGGATTCTTATAATGATCCATAATCACCTGACGGTACAACTGGTCTAGATTACTACCCATAGACATGACCAAAATACTCCTTTGTTTTTATTAGTCCATTATATAAAGAATCAATATCTTCTTCGGTATTATATAAATAAAAGCTAGCTCGAGCTGTAGCCGTAACCTGTAGCCATTTCATCAAAGGCTGTGCACAATGATGTCCTGCTCGCACGGCAATTCCGTAAGAATCCAAGGCGGTAGCTACATCATGCGGGTGAACGTCATCTAAATTGAAGGTAACTAGTCCCGCACGATTTGTTTGTGGTCCATAGTACGTAAAGCCATCAATCTTAGAAAGCTTCTCTATAGCATATTCAGCCAACATATGTTCATGCTTTTGGATGTTATCCAAACCGATCGACTCTAAGAAGTCGATCGCAGCTCCTAAACCAATGGCTCCAGCAATGATCGGTGTTCCTCCTTCAAACTTCCAGGGAAGCTCCTTCCACGTTGATTCATGAAGCTCTACGAAATCAATCATTTCTCCACCAAATTCAATAGGCTCCATTTTCTCTAAAAGCTCCTGCTTCCCATAGAGTACCCCAATTCCTGTAGGAGCACACATCTTATGCCCAGAGAAAGCAAAGAAATCACAATCTAGCTCTTGTACATCCACCTTCATATGAGGAGTACTTTGTGCACCATCTACTACCATGATCGCTCCATTTTGATGAGCCAATTTGGTAATATCAGCAATTGGGTTCACCGTCCCGAGTACATTTGAAACATGCATGACAGAAACGACTTTTGTTTTCGGAGTAATGGTTTTTCGCACATCTTCTAATAAAATGGTTCCGTCTGGCTGCAAGGGGATGTATTTTAACGTCGCCCCAGTCACTCTAGCTACTTGCTGCCAAGGAATCAAATTACTATGATGCTCCATTGGGGTAATGACGATCTCATCCTCTGCTGTACAATGCTGACGGGCATAGCTTGAAGCGACAATATTCAATGCTGTTGTCGTTCCACGAGTGAAGATCACTTCTTTCGTGCTTTTGGCATGAATAAATTTGCGTACCTTCTCACGTGCTCCCTCGTATCCATCCGTTGCATAGGTTCCTAATGTGTGAACACCTCTGTGTACATTGGAGTTGTATGAACGATAATATTTTGCTACCTCTTCGATGACTTGAATCGGCTTATGTGAAGTGGCAGCACTATCTAAATAAACTAATGGATGACCATTGACCTCTTGATCTAGAATGGGAAAGAGTTCTCGGATTTCCTTCGCATTCATGACGAGATTTTCCTTTCAATAACCTCCACCAAACGCTGTTTCAGCTCATCCACAGGAATGTTCTCAATAACTGGTGCAAGGAATCCTAAAATGATTAAACGTTCTGCTTCAGTACGAGTTAATCCTCTAGCCATTAAATAGAATAATTGAGTAGGGTTGACCTTTCCAACTGAAGCCGCATGCCCAGCTCTTTCTACATTCTCATCAATAAGGAGAATTGGATTAGCATCCCCACGTGCTTTTTCATTTAACATTAATACTCGTTCAGATTGCTCACCTGTCGATTTAACAGCACCTTTTTCGATTTTTGTAATACCGTTAAATATGGCTCGCGCAGCATCTTTCATGACACCATGACTTAGCATTTCGCCATTTGTATAATGACCAAATTGATGCATCTTCTGTACAAAGTTGAGAGATTGCTCTCCTGTTCCAACAACCACAGATTTCGTATCTCCTGTAGAACCATTCCCTTTTAAGACGGTTGTGTTATCCGAAACTGTATTGCCGTTATTCATCTGTCCAAGAGCCCACTCGATACGTCCATCTTGCTCCACTTTAGCTCTTCGGTAAATGTAGCTTGTTGTATTCGTTCCTAGGTTATCCACCGCAGCAAAGGTTACTTTTGCTCCTTTACCTACGAATACTTCTGCAATATAGTTATGGACACTTTCCACAGAAGCCGTACTAAACGAGTTCTCCACGTACGTTACTTTACTGTTGTCTTCTGCCACAATTAAAATATGGGGAATTAAACCGGCATTTCCGTTCTCTTGCCAGAATAAACTTTGGATAGGTAAATCAATTTCAACATTTTTGGGTACAAATAAGAATACACCACTGTTGACTAAGGTAGCATGAAGAGCTGTGATTTTATGCTCATCAACCTTAACCACATGATTCATAAAGTATTTTGCTACTAAATCTCCATGCTTTTCTATCGCTGTCTTGATATCTGTATAGATCACTCCCTTGCTCTGTAGTTCAGAGCTAAGAGCTTGATAAACAGCCGTTGTATCTCTATGCACAAGAAGGTTGCCTGCTTGCTTATCCTGACCCAAGTAACTACGAACATTTTCAGGAAGCTTTTCTATAGAAGAAACGACTTCATGCTCTGTCGTTTGTGAGAATTGAGTTAGGTTCCATTTATCAATTTTTGTTTTCTCTAATTTAGGTAAATCGAGTAGTTCACTATTTTCTAGACCTCTAATACGCAACTCTAGTACCAAGCTGGTTCTTGACGTTCTTTTGAATACTGAGTAATATATTCACGGTCGAAGTGCTTTATTGTTTCTACAGTCATTGCAATCCCTCCTCACCGTTTTTTTAGGCTTGTTGGCCAACTGTTTCGTCTTTGATCCCTAATTCATGCTTGACCCAGTCATAGCCTTCAGCTTCTAATTTCTCAGCAAGCTCAGGACCCCCTGATTTAACAATGCGCCCTTGCATCATAACATGTACAAAATCCGGCTTGACGTAGTTTAGAAGTCTTTGATAGTGAGTAATAATCAAGAAACCTCTTTCAGGGCTTCTTAAATCGTTGACTCCTTTGGACACTACTTTTAGAGCATCGATATCAAGTCCTGAGTCGATTTCATCTAAAATACAGATCTTTGGTTGGAGCATCATCATTTGAAGAATTTCGTTACGCTTCTTCTCTCCACCAGAGAATCCTTCATTTAAATAACGCTGTGAAAATGATTCATCCATTTCTAAAACGTTCATCTTTTCATCCAACTGACGAATAAATTTCATCAGAGAAAGCTCATTTCCCTCTCCGCGTTGTACATTGACTGCCGAACGCAGAAAGTCTGCCGTAGTTATTCCACTAATTTCACTCGGATATTGCATCGCTAGAAATAATCCAGCACGTGCTCTTTCATCTACTTCCATTTCTAGAAGGTCCTCACCACCAATCTGGACAGAGCCTCCTGTTACTTCATAGCTTGGGTGTCCCATTAATGCAGAGGCAAGTGTACTCTTTCCTGTACCATTAGGTCCCATAATTGCGTGAACCTCTCCACCTTTAATCTCAAGGGAAAAGCCCTTTAATATTTCAGTGTTGTCAATAGAAACCTGTAAGTTTTCTATTTTAAGATGTGGTGTCGACATAAAAAAATTACCTCCTGAAAATTGTATATTTTGATTCATTTCTTGATTCAACTAATTATCAAATGATTATCACTCATCTGTATTATTATAGTATACCATATGTAGAAATCAAGAAAAGTAACTCGTTAGATAAATACACCATCTAACTAACTATTTTAAAATAATTATTATTTTATATTACTTATATTTTAACACAAAAATTACACAATTGCATCGTTTCCATCTTTTTTTCCTTTTAAATTGATCTAATTTGGTTAAGATATATCCGTGGCGCGAAAGTTAAGGAGATACACGTTCAGTCTTGCCCTTATCTTAGCCAGAGTATACAACAAAAAGGAGGAATTTTTTATGGGTATTTTGAGTGGAAATCCCCAAGAGGAGCCGATGCACTACGGAGAGGTCTTTGGAGTATGGAGCTATTTAACTGCCTTAAAAGGGCGAGTAGCAGAGTATCAAACACTGATAAACCATACAGGTGACGGAGATCTTAAGTCTTTTCTTGAAGATCGACTAAAAAATGAAATTAAGCCTTCTATTCAACAAGTGGAAGAGCTTCTTAAAGCAAATGGTATCGCCCTTCCTCCCGCTCCTCCAGAGCGCCCAGTAGCAAATTTAGAGAGTATTCCTGTTGGTGCAAGGATCAATGATGCAGAAATCGCAATCGCCGTTTCAAAAGAGATTGCCATGGGCTTAGTCACTTGCAGTCAAATCATTGGACAATGCATTAGAGAAGATATTATTCAAATGTTTGTTCAATTCCACACCACAAAATTGCAATATGGAGGAAGATTATTACAATTGAACAAACAAAAAGGATGGATTGTCCCTCCTCCGCTTCATGTAAAAACACCAGAACCTGTTCATGCTTAAACTCAAAGCTAAATGAAAGGAGCCGTCTTCTTGACGACTCCTTCATTCCTGTTTCCTCCGCTACTAATGTAATAAATCACTCAAACATTCCTGTACCAAAGTAACACCTTGACTCATGGTAGCTCCTCCGCCAAAGGCAGCAGATACTCCAACAACTTCAAGTATTTCTTCTTCACTAGCTCCTTTATGGATCGCTTCTTGTGTGTGATACATAATACAGTACTCATCTTGAGAATGGATACTGATTCCTAAAGCAACAAGATGCTTCATTTTTTGATCCAGTTTTCCCGGAGCAAAGCACGCACCAGTGAATTCAAAATATTTTTCAGCTACTTTGGGCATTTTCTTCTTAAATTCTGCTAAACCCTCTTTGTATTCATGCAACCATACTTCTACATCGCTAGCGATATACTCTTCTTCCTGCATCGTAGGACTCCTTCCATTTGATATCACATATTGATTTCACATGGTTAGAATACCCTGTAAAAGCCGGTTACATACTATTTTGGTTCTCTTAAAACGACACTTTTACCTTATAATCCTTAGCGATTTGAGTAATCGTTGATTCATATTGAGTATTATCAATGGTTAGGTTAACTCCATCCAGCTTGAGATATCCTGAAGCTGTTGTTTTTCCATTCTCCACTTCTTTTGTATATTTAAGCTCTTTTTTTGCCTCTGTATCTCTCAATTCAATAGAGCTCACTACCTTGCCTTTTGAATCCTTTGTGTGAGAATATTTAATCGTTACTTTATCCTGTGTAATAGTGTAGCTAGTGGACTCAGAGTTGCTTTTTACCTCTGTGTCAAAGACTAGGGTTCTGTCGTTTGTTTTATAATTTAAGCTAATCTTACTGTCTTTTGAATCCTTATTCTGAACAAGAGCGACAAGATTTTTGCTTACTTCCTTGCTATCAAATGTGCTGTTTGTTTTAAAATGGGTATCGATCATTTTCTTGATGGCTGCTGCTGCTTCATCTCCAGTAAGAATATTGGTCTTGCCATCTTTTTGAGTCAGGACATACATTTCCTTTACTCGGTCTTTGTTATATTGATATAGATAGCTATTTTTACCGGAAGTGATTTCAAGATTAAAGTTAGCTATTCCTGTGAGATTCTTGTACTCGTCTTTTGGTTTGTCTGTTTTTGGCGTTTCTCCATACAAGGCAAACTTATAGTCCCCAAGTATTTGTTTAATCGTTGGTTCAAGAGAAGTATCCTTAATCTCTAAAGAAAGACCCTCTAGTTTAAGATAACCTGATGCTGTTACTTTAGAATCGCTTATTTCTTTCTTGTAAGAAATCTCCTTCTTCGCATCCGGATCCTTTACTTGTAGATTTGACGTTACCTTTCCTTTGGAATCTGTTGACTCAGTATAAGCAATGGTTGCCTTTCCTTTACTCCAGTTCATTTTAGTCGCATTGGTTGATGCTTTTATTTCGGAGCTAAATTCTAGATTGCTCTCTTTTGTTTTATATTGAACGGAAACATTCGCTTCTTTATCAGAAGATGTCTGTGCTAGAAGAGCTAAGTTTTTCGTTGTCTTCTTCAGATCAAATGTAGATCCTGCTTTGAAATGGGTATCAATCGCCGCTTTTATGGCTGTAGCTGCTTCCTTCCCTTGGAGTAAAGAGCTTTTTCCATTTTTTTGAGTTAGGACATAGATATCGTTTGGTTTCGCCGCATCATAGGAATAGACAATGCTATTTTGTCCTGAGGTTAATTTGACATTAAAAACAGAAACGTTTTTTAATTGATCCCAAACAACCTTATCATCTTTCTTAGACTCTCCACTGACAAAGATAATTTTTCCTTCATTATTGAGGATGACTTCTAAGCGATCCCCATCTTTGAATACATCCAGCGTTGAGCGTTTTTTCCCATTATAATAAATGATTGCTTTATCGCTTAATGTATAAGTGACGCTTTTTAGATCGGAAGCGCTTCTGCCTTCACGGATAAATGTCATTTTTTGATCTCTAGAGTTATAGGATGTAAAATATCCTTTGATTGGCTCAAGAATAATATCATTATAATCATCATGATCAGAGATATAATCTAGCATTCTCTCAAGAAAAGCAGCGATCTCTCCTCTTGTTACTGGTTTATTAGGCTGGAAGGTTTTATCTCCATACCCCTTAGCTAAGTTTTCGGAAACTGCCACTGCCAGCTCTAATCTTTCCTCCGCAGTTAAATGGGCGAGGTCAGAGAACTCTAAATCTCTTCCTTTGTAATGATCAACATCAATACCCAAGCCCTTCACCATGAGAGAAGTCACGAAAATTCTGGAAGCTGCTTTATTTCCTTGGAACTTCTCGTTTTTATCTAGCAAGCCTAATTCAAGTGCCATGGCAATATGTCCTCTAGCCCATGTGGAAATGGAGTTTTCATTTTTAAAAGGAAGCTTTACTCCATTTTTTGCACGTTTCTGCGCCTCTTCTTCCAAACCTAGTAATCTTACAACAAGAACGACCGCTTCTTGATGAGAAACAGGTTTGTTAGGCTGAAACGTCCCATCTGTATATCCAGTTATAATCCCTAGTGTCATCCATTTTTTCAATTGTTTTCTGTCCCCAGTAGCCTTCGATGTCACTAAAGCCTTTTGATTTTCTTTCTTTTTCAACCTTCACTTCATTTTTCTTGTTCTTCCCTTTTTCCTTTGCCTCAATATCACCGACCCCATAGCTAAAAACCAGACTCGTAGCTAAAGCAAGTGGAAGCCCTTTCTTAAAAACCTTTTTCATGTCAACTTTTTTCATGTGTCTTAACCTCTTTCATCATGTAATATTTACCGTTGACATATTTTTCGCACTGTTCATGTTGAATTTTGGGGGTGCTACATTTTTTTATTTTAAAACAGCAAAAAACCCCAGTGCTTGGCACCGAGGTTTGTGTCTTACGATTGGTTATCCTTTTCCTTTTTATTTCGTTTTGGCTCTTCCTGATGTTTTTTCTTTTCATTTTGATCATGCTTCGACTTTCCATTGTTTTTCTCATGATCTTTATGATGGTTCCCCTGTTTCTCTTTTTCTTGATTCTTCTTTTTCTCATGATCCTTTTGCCCATTATTCTTTGTTTCTTTATCTCTTTTTTCGTTCTGGTGTCCTTTGTTTTGTCCCTTATCTTTTCCGTTTTTCTTATCCACTTCATTTTTGTGGGACTTCAAACGAATCTCTTGTCCAGATTCTTTGGTCATCGTCTTTAGTTTTTGTTCAAGAAAGTATTCTAAAGATGGTTGATGATCTTCTTTTTTGTCTTTGCTTGGATGGTTGCTGTGATTTTTAGAGTTGTTTCCTTGATTGCTCTTTCTCTTGTATTTCCTTTTTTTTCTTTTGTGTTCATGATTGTTTTTTGGGCTCTTTTTGCCTTGATTCTCTTTAGATTCTTTCTTCTCATTGACTTTAGAATCCTTTTTATCCTTCTCTTTAGAGTCTTTCTTCTCTTTCTGTTCCTTTGAATCTTTGTTCTTCTTTTCTTCTTTTTCTTTCGAGTTCGTCTTCTTTTCTGTAGACTTGGTATTTCCTTTATTATTTTTATGATCGGAATGATTTCTTGCATTAATAGAAGATATTAATGAGTCCATACCACCAAGCTTCTCAGCTATTTGAGAAACAGATTTCTTAGAAAGATCATTTAATTCAATATCGGAACCTGAATGTTTAGCCTCTAGAAATAAAGTGTACTTTCCTGGGGACACTCCAATTTCTCTCGCTTTTCTTTGATCCTCTGGATTCACTTTCACACGATGGATTTTTATTTCTTCATGTTCATTGGTTGACAGGTCTACCATATTGGCTACTTCATCTGATTGAGCTGCTTGCACCTGAACAACTTCCTTCGTTGCCAGCTCATCGCCCTCGCTGCCTAAATCGGCAGAGAATAGCATCGCATACTCTAAGTCATTTAACAGCATATCAAAGGTTTCTTTATACTGTTTCTCTTTTTCTTGATCGATAAATGCTGTGGAGATCAGCACATCATGATTCAATGTTAAATACCCTTGATTCTGAGCTAAAAGAATAATTTGTACAGCGGCTTCTTCCACTGAATGATAGGACTGATGATCCAGAAGACGGATCATTTCCTCCCCTTCTTTATTTGTACCTCTGAGACGAATCACTTCCATATCTTCATTTACACTCATTTCAACACTAGGGTTGATATCAACATAAACGAACGCTATTTCATGCTCTGGTTGATTCAGGTTCATCAAAGCAAGCACTGTTGCAACAAGTAGGAGGACTGAAGCCGCTAGGGCAAGTGGAGAAATAGACCAGCTGCTCTTCTTGAATGTCTTCTTTAGTGGTTGTTCAGTCAGAGTGATTTCGTCTCCGATCTGCCAGTGCTCACTTTCCTTTTTGATCGATCTAAATTCTCCTTGTTTCGTTAAAACAACCACTTCTTCACCCTTTATTTCTAGCACAATTCCTTTGTTCAAGCCTTATCCCTCCTTTCCATATATGTCTTGTTCTGGCTCGATATATGATCTCAGAGAATAATAGTTCCCAAGATAAATTAAGGCCATTGCAATTATATACTTTCGATTCCTTTCTACTGTTTTACGACTGCACTTCACATATTTTAATAATTCTTTCATGGGAAGCTGCTTTTTTTCTAATAAATGACTCGTTAATTCTGGATTCGAGGCTAATTGCTTCGCAATTTGCTTGGCATTTTCCCTCGCATCAATATGCTTTGGACACTGTCCAACTAAATCTGTGAAGGTAATATCAAACTCCCGAAGTTTTTTCTGATATTCGGAAATATCATCTCTTCTTTTCTCACTTTCTTGAATCACTTCATACTGAGCAAGAGAAGCACTAATTTGAGCTAAACTTTCTAACTGATTCTCTTCATCTAGATTGTCCTGTTCTAAATAAATATCTCTTGTTTGCCTCGCTTCACGACGAATAAAGTCAATGACCCTTCTTCGGATGACCATTTCAGCAAAAGAAAGGAAAGCACTTCCTTGATTCATTTGAAATGCATCAATTGCCTCGTTAAAAGCTTCTAACGAAACGCTAAATTCATCACTTTGTTGATCTATATACCTTTTACAAACCTTAGCAGTTACCTTAGCAATAAAAGGTTGATATTGCTTGATTAGTTCATTACGAAGGAACATATCCTGCTTAGCAGCAAGGACCAATTGCTCCAAACTAGACGATTTCGGCTTGGGAGCTTCTGTTTTCTTCATCCACTTCCCGATTATAAAAGACAACAATGAGCTCACCTCTCAAAGTATAAAAACATTCGACATTTTTCGAGTTTTTCTGGGGGTATCCATGTCATTTTCTTAAACTTTTCCTTTTTCATTTTACTGTACTCTTGTTACTTTTTCTAACACTAATTTCAGATCACTCTTTTTTCACAAAAAAAGGTTAAGAGTGCGCTAACCTCTCTTAACCTTACTACCTATCTATATGTTTTTTTCTTTTGCTTCATTATGGGTTATGAAATTTTTCTTTGATATTTTCGCAAACGTTCACTCAGTACCTTCAAGCGTTGAAATAACTCACTTTCCCATTCAGAGTCCTTGATTTGGCGGGCTACAGAAAGGAGATCAAGAGCGTGATCAATCTGTTTTTTGACAAAAGAAGCATTTATCTTTGAATCCACGTCTAGACAATCGCTAAATAGCTCTTCTAACTGATCATATTCAATATAATCATTAAAAAAAACCTCTGGAGCATGATCATTCTGAGCGTACTCAGCTAAGATATCATACTCATCCTTGATTTTTTCATACACTTCAATGGATTGACATATAGGGCAATAAACAATAGGTACTTGATGAATAAACGTATTAAAGTGCTTGACTGTTCCTATGGTTCCAATCATACTAGCTCCACAACACATACTCATAACCCTTTCCCTCCCTTATCTGCCTCAAGAATCCTATAGACTTCTAAATGGATTAATAATTATATTCAATACGAGAGGGTAAATTCCTTTTTCGATACAAAAAAGGGTTTCTCCATTCCATTAGAACAGCACAATTCCGAGATAAATGATCATCCATATAATCATGCACTACACGAATAGGCTTTCTCCCGCATTTTAACATAAAGGTTATCACAGGATCTCTAAGTTTTCCAGACACAACATTTTCTAAATAGGCTTCTGGGCTCATCTGATCAGCTACTTTATGATAGCCCGGCATTCTGACAGATCCTAACAAACGTTCCAGTGACATTTCAATCACTAAGAAATACGCAGCTTGCATAAGAAGACGTCCAATTCCATGTCTTCTACTTGAGGGAGAAACAATCATATCCGCTACATACAAGGAGTTTCCGTTCTGATCATGTTTCCCTTTGAGATAGCCTTCAGCTGTCATTCGATCCCAGTCATGAGTGGTTCCTTTTCGATCGTCGATAATCAATGTCGTCATACTTCCAACAATCTCTCCCAAAAAAGTCGCACAAATCGCTCCCTCTGGAAAAACTTCAAGATGTCTGTTCAACTGTTCATCATCCCATAGATCTGTTTCGGGAAAGGGAGGAGGATAGCATTCTCGTTCAATTTGGCGAATCGCTTGGAAATCATCCTTCTTATAATTTCGGATAATCACCTTTTCCGCCCTCTCTCCCTCTTCTCCTAGCACCATCATTTCTAAATGCATCATGTTTTTTTCCTCCTGAATCACATTAAAAACCTATACCCTATTTTGACCAAAAACAAACCGTTTCTTTCCACTGGACAAAAAAAATGATCCTTCCTAGCTCTGGTCATTAATTTCTGGTAGAATGTCTTAGAAATCACTCACATTAGGGAACGTAAGGAGGGATTGTTTCCATGACTCAAGTTCGTATTGCTGCTGTACAACATCAAATGAAGCCCATCACTATTTTCGATCAATTCGCAGATCAAGTATCATCCTATGTGCGCGCTGCACGTGATTGGGATTCACACTTCGTTCTATTACCAGAAATGTTTACCTTACAATTACTTAGCTTCTTTCCGAGAAAAGATCCTCAAACAGCCATCCGATTGCTTCATGAATTTACAGATCGATACATAGAATTATTTCAAAATTTAGCGCAGGAAACTGATTTATATATCATCGCAGGTACACATATGGTCAAAACAGAGAACGATCTTATGTACAACATGTCTTACTTATTCCATCCAGATGGCAAGATTGACTGTCAACCCAAGGTCCATCTCACTCCATATGAAAAATCTGCTTGGCTTGTTCAAGGTGGAGATGAATTTAAAGTATTCGACACCAAACATGGAAAGGTAGCTATTCTGATTTGCTATGACATTGAATTTCCTGAAGCAGCTAAAATTGTCACTGATTTAGGAGCCAAAATCATCTTCTGTCCATCTTGTACAGATGATGAGCATGGTTTTCATCGCGTTCGATTCTCTTGTCATACGCGTGCTATAGAGAACCAAGTCTATGTTGTCCATACTGGTACAACGGGCTGGCTTCCCAATGTGCAATATATGGAAGGAAACTATGGAGAGGCAGCGATTATTGCTCCTTGCGATACCCCTTTCCCTCCTCAGGGAATTATCGCCAAAGGTCAAGCCAATATGGAGTCCATTATCGTAGGAGACATCGATTTAGAACTATTAAAAAAACTGCCTGAACGGGGTTCTGTTCGAACAGTACAAGATCGAAGACCGGAAATCTACAGAAAGTATATTCAATATTAATACCCCTCACTTTTAATACCTTTCACTCAAGCTAACGCCTATAAGACAAAGGATGTGGATGATGATGAGTTACAAGCAATATGTGATCGGATTAGATATCGGAACCACAAGTGCCAAAGCGGTTCTCTTCACCCTTGGAGGAAAGGTCGTTGCAGAAGCAGAAAAGCCCTATGATATCTCACGACCTCAGCCTTTATGGGCTGAGCAAGATCCACTAAGCGTGGAGGCGGGCTGTCTTGAGGTGCTAAAACAAGTAATGGAAATGGGGCAGGTACGACCAGAAGCACTTTGCAGTGTAGGTATCTCCTCGGCGATGCATTCTCTTATTTGTGTGAATGAGGAAGGTGCTCCACTCTCCCCTTCGATCATATGGGCTGATGGCAGAAGTCATGAGCAAGCAAAGAGAGTCCAAGACACTCATTCTTCTATCTATCTTCGAACGGGCACTCCTCTTCACCCTATGTCTCCCTTAGCAAAGCTGCTATGGATGAAAGAAAATCCTTACACCCCTTATCGACAAGCTAAACGTTTTGTTTCAATAAAAGAATTTATCCTATACCGCTGGTTTGGAACCGACGTCATTGATTATTCCATGGCGTCGGCAACAGGTTTGTTCAATATTCATACATTCGAGTGGGATCAAGAAGCTTTGCAGCTCTGCGGAATTACAGAAGAACAGTTATCTAGACCTGTTCCCTCTACCTATCTCCTTCAAGGACTTCGACCAGACATTGCATATAGAATTGGGATTCCGAGTGATCTTCCCTTTGTCCTTGGAGGAAGTGACGGTCCTCTTGCTAATTTAGGAATTGGGGCTATAGCAGCGGGAGATGTAGCAATCACCATTGGAACAAGTGGAGCCATAAGACAAATGACCGATCGCGCACAGCTGAGTCCGAATCAAGAAACGTTTTGTTATGCCTTCACCCCTCAATTATGGATAACTGGAGGACCCACTAATAATGGAGCGAATGTCCTTCAATGGATCAAGAACATATTAGGGGAACTGGAGGTCGAACAGGCTCACAAGCAAAATCTTAATCCTTATGAGCTCCTTACTGCCCTTGCTGAACAAGCAAATCCAGGAGCGAATGGACTCCTCTTTCTCCCTTATTTGAATGGAGAGCGCGCCCCTTTTTGGGATGCAAATGCCCGAGGATGCTACATAGGGTTAAGCGCCTCTCATCAGAAAAAAGATTTGATTCGAGCAGGATTAGAAGGAGTCATCTTTAGTCTATATCATATTGGTGAAGCGCTAGAAAAAAATGTGGGATCTGCGAGAAGAATCTTCGCTAGCGGGGGGTTTGCCCGTTCCTCCACCTGGCTTCAAATTGTCGCCGATATGTTTCAACAGCCGATCGAGGTTCCTGAATCGCACCAAAGTTCTGCTTGGGGAGCTGCTTGGCTCTCTCTTTATGCCTTGAATATTGTTCCGTCTTTAGAGGCGATAGGTTCCTCTATTCCCATGAAAAAAAAGGTCATTCCTAGAAGCGAATATCGAGAGCAATATAGGCAAAGCTATCAGATATATCAATCGCTTTATCATGCGTTGAAGCCAACATTTGACCAGTTAGCCCAGTTTTCACAGTCATCTCAAAAATAGGCGATGATCATGCAAGCATTTCGAAACTTCTTGGCAAGAAGTCGAATAGAATAAACTAAGTTTACTTAGTGCAACTCTTTTTCAACAACGAAACATTCGGCTTTTAATTGCCGAGGAGGTAAGAATCATATGCTTAAATCGATTGCCATATTAACAACTGTATCCCTTCATTTTGCAGCCACCAAGCTTAAAGAAAAGTTAAGAAAAGCAAAATAGATTTTCCCCAGAGCTTCTTACTTCTTATCTACAGATATCAACGTGCAGGAGGAATGAATAGTGGATTGGTATGAAAGACTACATGAATATTTTCCTGAACACGAGATGAAAGACCCCAGTCAACTGAAAGCACTGCTTGATGATAAAGATATCTACCATAAAGAAGAAACAGAGGATTATCTTGTCCTTTATGCTGAATTTCCGCGCTTTATTTTTATCGATTATTTTCTTGTTGCTGACCGAGCTAGGGGAAAAGGAATTGGAAGTAAAGTACTGAATCAGTTTAAACAGAAAAAAAAGATGATTCTCCTTGAAGCAGAACCCATCGATCCTGAGGATGCAGATACGGAGAAAAGACTCGCTTTTTATTATAAAAACGGCTTTCACAAAGCCACTCGAATTGAATACATCCGAGAAGATGAGCATGGCAAGCCCTACTCTATGAATGTTCTCTATTGGGCTCCTGCCCCTGAATCAGAAGAAGTGATTATGAATAAAATGGTGAAAGCTTGTCAGGAAATTCACAATTTCCGCTCTAAGAAGTATTATGGGAGACTTCTGGCTGATCCAGATAAGGTCCTTCATTTGAAACAGTAAAAAAGTGTAGAGATCTCTCCTCTACACTTTTAGTATTTAATCTTATTGACATACGATCTTCAGCTTTGCTTATTCTTCTTAATCGTTTTTAATCATTTCTTCATATTGTTCAGCAGACATTAGCTTGTCTAACTCAGATGTATCAGACATTTCTACCACAAGCATCCATGCCTTATCATAAGGAGAAGAATTCACTAGTTCTGGTGAATCCTCTAATTCACTATTTACTTCAAGAACTTTACCACTTACAGGTGAATACAGCTCAGAAACCGTTTTCACTGATTCTACACTTCCAAAGCTTTGATCTTGTTCCACATCGTCCCCTGCTTCTGGCAGTTCAACGAAAACAATATCACCCAGCTCAGATTGAGCAAAGTCTGTAATACCTATGTATACTTTATTTCCATCTACTCTTACCCATTCATGCTCTTCACTGTATTTTAATTCCTTTGGTAAATTCATCAATATCCCTCCAAATTAAATGTCTACAGCAACATCATACTATTTTCCCCATACCTCTGCAAATGAATCCTCTTTAAACCCAATTGTTACTTTTGTTCCATTTGTTACAATCGGTCTTTTTATTAACATACCATCTGAAGCAAGCAAAGCAAGCTGCTCTTCTTCTGACATGGTTGCTAATTTGTCCTTTAATCCTAACTCTTTATATTTATTCCCACTGGTGTTAAATATCTTTTTCAACTCAACACCAGATAATTTCCATAGTCTTTCTAATTCCTCTTTTGATGGGGGCTGTTCAGCAATGTTGATTTCCTCTAATTGATGCTCTTGTCCCACAAGCCAAGACTTGGCTTTGCGACAAGTCCCGCATTTTGGATAGAGATACGCTGTCATATTGGACATTATTTTTCCTCCTTCGTCTTGAATACTTTAGCACTTCTAACATATTCAACATCCTTCTGTCCTGCACGAACATTCACGACTCGAGCCACAGCAAATAAGTAGTCAGATAACCGATTCAAATATTGACGGACAAAAGGGTTAATCGCTTGTCTACGCGCTAAGCGCACCACATTTCGCTCCGCTCGTCTAACCACGGTTCGCGCTACATGAAGGAAAGCAGCCGCTTGAGTTCCTCCTGGTAGGATAAAGCGTTCTAACTCAGGAGCTTCTGTCATGTAGTGGTCTATACGTTGCTCAAGATATTGAACCATAGATTCCTCTACTTTATATGGATATTTTTCCTCAGCTCCTGCCTTCATGCTCAGATCTCCACCACAATCAAAGAGTTCATGCTGAATCTTTTCTAATTCATCCCTCAATTCTGTAGCAGCGGGAGGTAGGAAGGAAACAGCCACACCAATACAACTGTTGGCTTCATCTACTGTTCCATAGGCTTCTACCTGTTCATCATCTTTTCCGACACGTCCGCCTATAATACTTGTTTCACCAGCATCTCCTGTTTTCGTATAAATCTTCATGATTCGCCGCCCCTTTTCACTTCATTTTTTGACCTAATCCATTCCATACATACACGACTTCAGTTGCTTTCTCTGCTGCATCCTGCAAAACCCACCCGGCAAGATCACGCCACACTCGTTCTTCCTTTTGAAGCGGGACAATCCCTCTGCCCATTTCAAGCATAATGAGAGTGACCTGCTTCTGCTCTGTTTCTTCTATATGCAGGAGATGATCGAAAAAATGCTTCATCCTAGCACGAATAGAATCTACCTTCGTACTGCCTTCAGCAGAGTGTCTATCCAGCTCCTGCCAAATCCATTGCTCCCAGCCTTCAAACACAATACTTGGATTCATGATCTTCTTTTCATGCCAAGAGTTCTGCCATTCCTTCCAATCGTCCCCCTGATAAGCCGAAACCCAATAGGGGTTCTTTATTCTTTCTTGAACAACTCTTCGTTTTCCTGCATAGGCACCACCGACAACGAGCCACATGTCCAGCTTCCCCCCTTTCGTACCAGCTCTACTCTGTACGCTGTACCATGTAGTACATTCCAGTCCCAAAAAGAGGAAGAGGGCTGTAAAAAAGTGAGAATGTGCCGAATGACCCCACCATGAGTGCAAAGCAACATGTTTTCACCATTCTCCATCTCCTGAAAGAGTTGGTCTAAAAATAGTTTTACCCGTTTTTCGAATTGCTCAGAAGATTCCCCTTGTGGAGGAGAAAAACGAGTCTGATCATCAAGCCAAAGTCGATAAGTCTGATCTTCTTTTAGCTCCTCATAGGTCTTTCCTTCCCACAGTCCAAAATGAAGCTCTCTTAATAGAGGGGTTCGTATCATCTTATTCAACTGAGCCGGGAATAGATACTCCGCCGTTTCTATGCACCGCCGCAGATCGCTACAATACATTCGGCTCCACTTTATCTCTGCTAGAGCCACCTTCAGCAGACTTAATGTCTCCTTCCCTTCTTCTAACAGAGTAAGATCCGTATGTCCAAGGTATCTTTTTTCTTTATTCCACAGTGTTAAACCATGGCGAACCAAATATAGCTGACAAGAAGCAACCATAGCTCTCCTCCTTCAATTGAGGCTCCTAATACATCCCCATTCAATCCTTTTAGATGGTACATGATCCATAGAGCATATCCCAGCAAATAAATACCATAGCTAAGGAAAAGGAGGGCAAAAATACTTGGCGATATAAGGACGAGTACCACAAGTGGAACCAAAGATAAGATCATGCCATGAATGGAGAGTCCCTTCTTCCATTCCCAAGCCAGCCCCTGTTGCTTGGCTAGGGGCATCCAGTATAAAAGAAGAAGCGTCCCGAAGCGAGCCAGCACGGGAATGAAAAGCAATAGAATAGGTAGAACATGAGTGATTTCAATAAGAGCCACCAACAGCCCTAGCTTCCAGCCTAATACTAGAAATAGCGCGATCATGCCAAAGCTTCCTACATGAGGGTCCTTCATAATCTCCCATTTCTTCTCCAACGGTGCATTAGAGCCAATAGCATCAGCAATATCCATCAAGCCATCTACATGTAAGCCCCCTGTGAGCATCAGCCATCCACTAAGGAGAGCCAAGCCTAGTAACCATGTAGGGATCAAGCCAGGTAATAGAAGGTAGAGGGCTGTGAGAATTGCGCCAATCACAAGACCCACTGTTGAAAAATGCCCTAATGCCCAACGCATCGTTTGCTGATTCCATGGAACAGCGAAGGGAAAAGGAATACTTGTTAGAAACTGAATAGATAAGATAAATCCCCTGATCATATTCTTCATCTTCCCTCTCCCCCTTCCATACCATTGGAATCCCTGCTACGACTTGAATCGCTTGATCTGCATTGGCTACAAGAAGCTGATGTAATACTCCCAAGCACTTACGATATTGCTCGACTTCGGAATATCGCGAAGGTACATCTTCGTTCAAATCATTGGAAACGATCACCACATGCAGTTCTTGAGTCTTGACCAACTGAACCCAGTCCTTGACTAACTTTAGAAGCTCATTCCCTGATTTTTGTTGACTAAACATCATATTACTCACCCAGAGAGTAAGACAATCCACCAGAAAAACATCTCCATTATTTCCTTCGCTGAGTACCCTGCCTATCTCATAGGGCTCCTCAAGCGTGATCCATTTCTCCACCCTGCTTACAGCATGAAGAGCAATGCGCTCCTTCATCTCACGGTCAAAGGCTTGAGCTGTGGCAAGATAATAGAGCTTAATACTGGGATTCCCTTGCACCTGCTCGGTGTAGCATTCAAGAGCGACTCGTTCTGCATATGTGCTTTTTCCTGACCTTGCTCCTCCTGAAATAAAGGTCAACATTTTCGCTTCCTCCACTTTTCTAACGCCTCAATGACCTGCCCATTTTCGCTCGCAGAACGAATCGCTAAGCGCAGATATTTCCCCTCTAAGCCCAAGAAATTATGCGTATGACGAGCTAAAATTCCGCAATCTAGCAAGTGATGGTACAGCTCTTCCGTTTGATCTACAGCTTGAGCATCCTGAAGCAAATAAAAATTGACAGAGGTTGGGGAATAGCTAAATTGCAAACGATCTAGCTCTTGTTTAAGGGCTGTCCATTCCGTATATAGCCAGTCCTTTGTTCTCGCAAGGAAGCCTTCATCCTCTAGCAATCTGGGAACCAAGCCCGCCGCTAGAGAATTGACACTCCAAGGAATTTGGTTTTTCCCTATTTCACTGACATAGGAAGAGTGAGCCATCAAATAACCAATTCTTAATCCTGGCAGTGTATACATTTTAGTCAATGAACGCAATAGGATCAGATTATCATAGCGGTCAAGATAAGATGTTAGGCTGTGGATATGGGCTGGCAAGAAATCAGCAAATGCCTCATCGACAATGATGAAAACCTCTTTTTTCCTTGCTTGTTCTAAGAGATAGAGGACATCTTGCTCTGGAATCAAAGTCCCTGTTGGATTATTAGGACGACATAAAAACATGAGATCGATTCGATTGAAGCTCTCTATCATATCATCAAGTGGAAGAGCATCCTGAGCGATCGAATCTATTACCCGTTTCTCCACCTGAATATGATAGTGCTCACAAGCTTGTTCATACTCTGAAAAAGTAGGATAGAGAATCAACGCTTTCTTTCCCTCAAAGAATTTGGCTACCAAAAATATAGCCTCTGCTCCCCCATTCGTTAGCAGCACTTGTGACATGTCTATTCCTTCATAGCGTGCAATAGCTTGTCTTGGCTTCACATAAGTAGGGTCAGGGTAAAAACGCGAGGATTCTAGAATAGCCACTATTTCTTCCTCCAGCCACTTAGGCGGACCTAAAGGATTGAGATTCGCACTAAAATCGAGAAGCTTCTCTTCTACAGAGCGATTAAACAGTTGTTTAATTAACTGAGGCTGTCCTCCATGACTGGGCCATTTCATGCTACCATCCCCTATTACTAGCCTGAAAATGAAATAAAAAAGAAACATCAACACCAGAAAAACCATCCAGCCCCCATGCATGTAATAAAGAGTAGAACCAATATGAGCAGGTGTCAAATCCTCTAACTTTTCTCCCATTTTGGCTCGTTCGGAGGGAACCCCCTGATACTCATTCCTGCCTCCCAGCTGGACACCTAGTAGTCCAGCCACCATCGCCTCTGGCCAACCACTATTGGGAGAAGGATGCTTAGGTGCATCTCTAAACGTCACGAGTAACGCATGTTTTTTGCGAGCCCCTTTCTTTATCCACGAGGAGAGCCACATTGAATAGGCAGTTAAACGAGCAGGAATCAGGTTACAGAGATCATCCAATCTGGCGGAGGCATAGCCAAACTGAAGATAACGTTCATTTTTATACCCGACCATTGAATCTAGCGTATTAACCGCCCGATAAGCCATCGCCAGAGGGGCTCCACCAATGAGCGCCCAAAAGAGAGGAGCTGTTATGCCATCTACCGTATTCTCAGCCACTGTTTCAACCGTCCCCCTGACAATTTCCCTTTCCTCTAGGTTTTCTGTATCCCTACCTACAATCATTCCTAATTGGGTTCGTGCCTCAGATAGATTCCCTTGAGTCAAAGGGATCATGACCTGAAGCGCCGCCTCTCGCAATCCTTTAATGGCAATGGTGGTTGAGATCAAATAAATATCAACTAGGGCACCTACAAGAGGATGAACCCAAAAAGCAAGTAAGCTCACCAATAAAGTAAGAAAAGCAGCTCCTCCCACCACTACAAGAGTTAGAGCAAAACCTTTTCCTTTTCTATGCTTTCCTCTATTCCATTTTTTCTCTAAGAAAGAGATGGCTTTTCCTATCCCAATCACAGGATGGGGCAACCACCTAGGATCACCTATACACAAATCTAAGAGGATCGCACCAATGATCACGAGAAAGACACTCCCTAACAATTCCAGTAGCATCAGTGTATCCCCTTTCGTTGCAAATACTTCCTTGTCGCTTGAGTAATAGCCTGATGGACGATTCTGCCGATCCCCATCCCGATTTTCGTTCCCGAACCCGCATAAGGAGTCCAGACCCCTTTTTGAGAAGTGGCAATCAGCAGACTGTCTGTCGACGTTCCTGTAGCTCCTGTTCCTGTTCGCGGATCCATAATCTGCATATCTTGAAGGGCTTTTGCTTTCGCTTCGGTTGCTGACATAAACGCATTAATTAAAGCACCATCGGACAAGTGTCCATCAATAAATACCATCGTATTAATGGTTCCTATAGGCTCAACCATGACCGCTGGGATCGGCTTCGTGATATCCCGTGCATTGCCGGTTCCCGAAGTAACCATGATGATAAAAGAATACTCTCCTTCTCTTTCTTCAAGAAGCACCATATCCTCTAATCGAACCGCCGTCATCATGCCAATGGCTTTCTCATGCGGGATACCTAATCCTTTCATTCTTTCTAAAACATCCTCATAAGGAGAAGAGCAGTTGTAATCCTTATTCACGTGAAAATTACAGAAATGATTCGCCCATTGAATCCCTTCTCCCATCACCCCGTTGGAAATCGTTCGCAATGTCTGATCGAATTGGATATGTATCACTTCTTCGGTTTGAGTCAATTGATAACTCTCAAAAAAATGCTTTTCCATTTGAGAAGCCATTAGCTCCTCCGATGCGAGTACTAATTGTGGCTTCGGTAAGGAGGGATGAGCATACGAGAGAATATCTACTTGGTAGACCTCCTGCAAAAGGGAAGAGTCCTTAAACAGCTCCACATCTCCTATCGCTACTAGTTCTCCTTCTTTTAACAACCCAATTTGATCTGCATAGAGCGAAGCAATATTAAGATCATGCAGAATTGCCACAACCGTCATGTTCTTTGTCTTCTGCCAATCCTTAATTACATTAAGAATATGAAGGGTATGATGCACATCGAGATGATTTGTTGGCTCGTCCAGAAACAACAATTCAGGCTCCTGTGCCAATGCCTTGGCTAATAGAACCCGTTGCTTTTCTCCTCCACTCAAGGCACGAAAAGGGGTTTGGCGAAAGCGTGTAACCTGCGTTACCTCTAGGGCTTCTTCTACCACTGCTTGATCCTCGACAGTTAAGGTTTTGAACCAGCCCTTCTGATGGGGATAGCGACCCAAATGAACAATTTCTTCCACTGTAAAATCAAATGAAATACGTTCCTCCTGAGGAAGAACCGCTATTTTCTTTGCCCTCTCTATCGCTGAATAAGAGGATAATGAGCAACCTCCTATCTCTACTTGCCCGCTCGTCATAGGAAGAACTCCTGTAATCAATTTAAAAAGAGTTGATTTCCCGCTCCCATTAGGACCAAGCAGAACAAAGAAGCTGCCCGCTTGCACCTCAAAGCTCACTTCACGGACAATAGGTTTTCCTTCATATCCACCTTGTACATGTTCCACCTTGAGCATTTAACCCAGCCCCTTTCCGTTCCGTTCCCTGATTAATAGCATAGCAAAAAACGGAGCGCCTAGTAAGGCAGTAATCACGCCAATAGGTAACTCTGAGGGGGCAATGATCGTCCTTGACAGAAGATCCGAAGCCATTAGGAAAGAAGCTCCAACCAGCATAGAAAGAGGCAGCACATGCTTATGATTAGGTCCCGTAAGAAGACGTACAAGATGTGGAACAACCAAGCCGACAAAGCCAATCGTTCCTGAAACAGCTACCGCCGCTCCCGTTAAGAGGGACGCACCTATCAGGAGCATTCTCTTCTTTTTCCTGACCTGAACCCCAATGTACTGGCAGAAGTGTCTCCCAAGGAAAGCGCATTTAGTTCACGATAATGAAAAAGAATGATTCCTGCACCTAAAAGCCAAAATGGAAGGAGCAAGTAAACATGGCTCCAGCCCCGCATCGCTACACTTCCCATCAGCCAAAACAAAATCTGCCGCAATCCCTCTCCACTAAGAGCAATAATTAAGGTGATAAAAGAACCGATAAACGAGCTAACGATAATTCCAGCTAGAATTAAGGTTTCCATACTATGACTACGATTGGCTACTCTCGTCAGGCCAAAAACAATAAATAGGGAGAAAAATCCACCAACAATAGCGAAAAGCGGAAGGGTAAACATCCCCAATACTTGGATTTGAAAAAACAAAACCACCACAGCTCCAAGTGCAGCACCTGAGGATACTCCAATCGTATACGGGTCCGCTAAGGGATTGCGTAAAAGCCCTTGAAAAGTAGCTCCTGCCAAGGCAAGAGACATCCCTACAAGAGCTGCTAATAAAATCCTTGGCACGCGAATCTCCCAAATAATCTTATCAATATTTTTCGGGATCTCCTCCATCAAAGCCATGCCTGAAACATGGCTCCAAATAATATGGAGAATTGTAGGAACAGGCACCTGTACACTGCTTATAAATAGACCAAGAAGGGCTGTACATAGTACAAACCCTCCACTGATGATATACACCCAAACTATTTTATTGCTTAAATACTTCTGGATAGATAAGTTTGGCAAGTGTCTCCACCCCATCAATTAATCGCGGTCCTGGACGAGTGACAGTATCATTATCCACATCAAAGACTTGCTTATTTTTCACAGCAGGCACTTCACCCCAGCCTGCACGTTTTAACACTTCTTCAGAAGGCTTATCTACGTAAAAGCCATACGTTGTAATGATCACATCAGGGTTTAACTGAACAATCTCTTCCTCAGTAAACTTAATCCACCCCTCTTGATCTCCAACCGCATTGACAGCGTTAATCACTTCGAGCATTTCATGCATAAAGGTTCCTTTCCCCGTGCTATAAATCTCTGGTGCAGGAGATACCTCTACCCATATCTTTTTCTTTTCTGTAATATTCTCTGCTTTATCCTTAAACCAAGCCAAGCGATCCTTCATTTCTGTAATGATTTCCTCCGCTTTGTCCTCGGCATCAATCACCTTGGCGATTAGACGCATCGAACCATACACATCTTCAAAGGAAGTCGCATCCTGTATAACCACGACAGACATTCCAAGTGACTTGAATTGTTCAAGTGCTTCTCCTGCATTGGCATTCTGATAAGGAGTAATGAAAATCAAATCAGGCTGTAGACTAAGAATCTTTTCGACATTCATCTCCATTGCCCCAATTTTTTCAATTTGATCCACTTCAGCAGGGAAATTACAATAATCAGAAACCCCGATTAAGCGATCTCCGCCTCCTAAGGCGAATATCATTTCTGTATTACTAGGAACGGTTGTAATGATTGTTTTCGGTTCTTCTGGTATTGTGACCTCTTGACCACTTCCATCCGTAAACGTTAAAGGATATTTTCCTTGTTCTGCTTCTGTTACAGGTTCCTGCATGTTCTCCTCTGGAACGGGATCAACGCTATCTTGAGGTTGATTTCCACAACCCAAGAGTGCCATGGAGAATAGGACAATCAAGAGCCCTAGCAGTCCCCATCTATACAACTTACTGTGATTCATCTTCTTTCACTCCTTCTTCTCTAACACACCTATTCTACCTTAATCGAAAGCTGGTATCCTGCATATTTTCTCATATTTATGACCCCTTGTTCAAACATAAGATATTGACCCTTAATCCCAATCAAGCGATCTGTAAAAAGGGGTTGCTTGTCCAAATTGTAGGATTTGATTTTTTCTAACTGTTCTAAGATAGGATACGTATATTGGATCAGTTCTTCTTCCTTCAAGATATACTGTTGAAATTCCTCTGGTACTAAAGCAATGATTTCCTCACGCACCTGTACCAAATCAACTTCAGCAATATTCCCTTGAAGCATTTTCCGCCAGTTGGTTTTATCAGGGATATGATTTGCTATCGCCATCTCCAGCTCTCCTGCCATCTTGCGAGTAGGCAACTCAGCAATCGGAAAGGCTTGAACCGCCCCCTGATCTCCCCAGCGTTTGAATTGATTGTTTTTACGAGTCAGCCCTACTTTGACATCACTGCTTAACGCCAAATAGACATAATGAGGAATCATGCAATAGGTCTGAGCAAACTCTTCATCTCGACAGGTTCCTTGATCATGATGGCATTGATGAGGTTTAACAATGCACAAATCATGCTCTGGCAGCTTTTTAAAGCAGGGAAAACAGGCTCCTGTATTAAAGGATTTCTTGATCTGTCTTCCACAATGGACACAGTAAATATTCCCCTCAAATGAAATCTGTATCTGTTGTCCTAAATAATCATTGAGTGCATGCTCTTCGTCTCCCAGACAAAGATAATATCGTAATGGTTCTTCATATTGGTGCTTTAACCCATGTAATACTCCACTTAGTTGCATAGCTCCAATCTCTCCTCTCACCTATTAAAACTTTATCCCTCTATCATACCACTAAACTATTTTCGTAGATCTACCTCTATTTTCCTACTACGTTCAGTCTAGGATGACACTGACATGGTTTGCTCTTCTTTTTCCTTCTCCTTAAAGCTCACCATCGCTATAAAAATAAGCAGCAGAACCGTACTTATAATCATAAAAAAGCTAACTCCTTCAAAAAACTGAATAAACATCCCTCCAAGAAAAGGTCCAAGTAAGCTTCCTATACTGAAAAAGATCCCACAAAAAATATTCCCTGTAGGTAGTAAGTTTCTTGGCATCAGATCTGCCATATAGCTAATTCCAAGTGAAAAAATAGAACCTACTAGCATTCCTGAAACTAAGATACAAATCGTTAGTCCCAAAACAGAAGACTCCAAGAAACTAGCCAGCGTAAAACTAGTAAATCCTAAAAATAGAATCGTCATCAGAACCCTTCTTCTGCCCCAGCGATCACTGAGCATTCCAAGAGGAAGCTGTGTGATAATCCCCCCAATGGCAAAAGCGGTCAGAAGAATGGAAATATTGCGCACTTCTAGCCCCAATCTTAAGCCGTAAACAGGAAAGCTCCCACTTAGAGAAGACTCTAAGAAACCATACCCTAATGGTGGTAAGAAGGCAACCCAGCCATACCTCCAAGCCTTCGCAAAGCGCCCAAGCGTGTCGGCTAAGGTATTCAATCGCATTTCATCCTCTTCTGGTCGCTCATTTTTCAATGTGAAAATGAACAGCCAGCCACATAAGCACATCACAGAAGAAAGAATAAAAGGAAGTGCCTCACTAATATAAACCAATGGAGTCATCAGAGGACCCACGGCGAATCCAATTCCAAAAAACAAGCCATACAACGATATATTTCTACCTCGTTTGTTCTCAGGAGAAAAGGCAGTAATCCAAGTCTGCGTTCCAAAATGAAGAGCATGATCTCCCACTCCAATTAAGAAACGCAGGAAAAACCAGAACCAAAATGACTTCCAGAATGGAAATAGAGCAAGGGATATCACCACAATCAATCCACCGAGCAAAATCATTGGTTTATACCCATATTTGCGCAGAGGATGCTCCATAAAAGGGGCAGCTAACAAAATCCCAATATATAGTGCTGTCGCATTAATTCCATTTAAAGCAGACGAAACACCGCCTTTTTCTAAAATAACGGCAATCAAGGGCAAAAGCATTCCTTGAGAGAAGCCTGATATGGCTACAATACTTACTAAAATCCAAAATCGCTTATTCATCTTATCCATGTATCGTTCCCTCAACTTCTATCAGCATCATGTATCACTCTCATATTCTATCGCATTTCGAAACATGAGAAAACAAAAATGATTTCTTTTCATTGACAGTAAAAGGCTGCACATGATTAGATAAAAAAGAAGTGTTAACCCTTTAATTTTTATGGTTAACTTATTTTATTAACTCGCTTAATTTAGTGTTTAACTTAGTTAGCGTTTACCTAAAAAAAGGAGTGATTTGTTTGACTCGACACGAAGAATTACTAGAGAAAAGCAAAAAATATATGTGGCTTCCCTTTACACAAATGAAGGATTACAACCAGAACCCATTAATCATTGAGAGTGCAGAAGGGATTAAGGTAAAGGATACAGAGGGAAAGGAATATTATGATGGTTTTTCTTCCGTCTGGCTCAATCCCCACGGTCATCGCAAAGCCGAGCTTGATCAAGCAATCCGTCAACAGCTTGAAATGATTGCTCACTCTACCCTACTCGGAATGACTAACATTCCTGCTACAGAATTAGCTGAGAAATTAGTTCACTTAACCCCTGAGGGTCTAACCCGAGTCTTCTATTCTGATAGTGGCGCCACCTCAGTGGAAATTGCCTTAAAAATGGCTTTTCAGTATTGGTATAACAAAGGAAACCGTTCAAAAAAGAAATTTGTTACCATGAAAAATGGGTATCATGGGGACACAATCGGAGCAGTCAGTGTAGGCGCCTTAGATATCTTTCATAAAGTTTATCAGCCTCTTCTCTTTGATAGCTTCAAGGTTCCCTATCCCTACCCCTATCGCCATCCTAGTGGTGATCCTGAGACATGCAGAGAAGAATGTCTAGCTGAGCTACAACAGGTTCTAGAGCAGCATCATGAGGAAATTGCTGCCCTGATTGTCGAGCCGATGATTCAAGGAGCTGGAGGAATGATTGTCATGCCGTCAGGATTTTTGAAGGGTGTAGAAAGACTCTGTCGACAATACAACGTCCTCTTCATTACCGATGAAGTCGCTACTGGATTTGGTAGAACAGGTGAAATGTTCGCCGTCAATCACGAAGGGGTGATCCCTGACATTATGACCATGGGAAAAATGCTGACAGGAGGATATCTGCCAGTAGCCGCTACCGTGACCACAGAAGAAATCTATCAAGCATTTTATGCTGACTATACCGAATTAAAGACATTTTTCCATGGCCATTCCTATACAGGCAATCAACTAGGCTGTGCTGTTGCCTTAGCCAATTTAGAGCTATATGAAAAAGAAAAACTGATTCCTCAGGTGCAGGAGAAAAGTACATTTGTCAGCACCCTCCTAGAAGAATTTCAGCAGTTGGAGCATATTGGGAACATCCGTCAGATCGGACTCATGGTGGGGCTGGAATTGGTTCAGAACAAAGAAAGCAAAGAACCCTTCGAATGGGCAAAACGAATGGGGTATCACACTTCTCTAAAAATGAGAGAATTAGGCATGCTCACCCGCCCCATGGGAGATACTCTGGTCTTCATGCCCCCTCTGGCAAGTACTGAGAGTGAGCTAGAAGCTATGCTTGCCATTATGAAGCAAGCCATTCAGCAGGTCACAAATTCATAATTACCCAAACACTTTAAAAAGCTGACTTCTGCCTTGAGCAGGAATCAGCTTCTTACATGTAAAGCTCTATTTTTTTTCATTCCACCTACAAGATACTAATAAACGCAATGGCATTCCAGATCATATGAAGAACTATCGAAGGAACAATAGATCGAGTCACTTTATATAAAATGACAAAGACAGCTCCCATAATTGTAGCCGATATAGGGAAACCTAAATGCAAAATACCAAATAAAACTGAGGATACAGCTAAACCTACTAGAAAGTGATATCTCAAATCTAGAAAGCGATGCAAAAGACCTCGGAATAAGAATTCTTCCTTCAATGGAGTCAAGAGTGCCGCTCCAATAAAGAATAACGAGTAATCAAGTGTCGTTTTTAAATTCTTTATACCTAAGTCCTCTCCTTGCTGTGCTGCCGATTCTAGCCCTGTCAAAAAGAGCAGGAGATACTGCGTCAGGGCAAAGACAACCAACCCTCCAATGATATAACCATAGGTACGAAGCGATTTCATAGGTGCAAATTGAAAAGACTGCAATACAAAATGACGTACCTTACCATAAAAGAAAAAAAGAATAAGAAAGAAGCCAAAGTCAACGAGAAGAGTATAATGTCCTACTAAAAACTGTTGTTCCACTGAAATCCCCAAGAAAGCGTCAAGAATCCCCAAAAACAAACCAATCACAACTTGAAACAATAAATAATAAATAATAAACAATAACAGCTCTTTCCATCCGATAGTTAACCTTTCTTCCATAAAGTCCTCCTAATGATATGTCCTTCCTTATTTAAACCAAGCATCATATAATCGCCTAATTCCTTCGCCTATTTCGTCCTCTTCTACTCCTCCAAAACCTATTTGAACATAAGAATGCTTCCTTGGCACTAAGTCGTAAAAATGACGGGAAATAGGATACACCCTCACTCCTTTTTTTGAAGCACTTTCTATTAAAGAAGTTTCCTCCATGCCATTATATACCTCTAATAAGATATGTAGTCCTGCATTTTGCCCTATGACTTGTACTTTTTCTCCAAAATATTGGGTGATTGCAGAGAGGAGAAGGTGATGCTTCCTAAGATAGACGCGCCTCATTCTTCTAATATGTCTCATCCAATGCCCTTCTTTCATGAATTGTGCTAAAGCCAACTGAAGAACACTAGGTACAGGATTATCAAAAATTAGATACTGATTCAAATAGCGATGTACGAATGATTCCGGTACTACCATGTAGCCCATTCGAAGCGAAGGGAGAAATGATTTAGAGAAGCTTCCAAAATAGACAACTCTATTATTTTTATCTAAGCCTTGTAACGCAGGGATGGGCTTACCGACATACCTAAATTCACTATCGTAATCATCTTCAATAATCAGCCCCTTGCTTTTTTCTGCCCATTTTAATAGCTCCAGCCTCCTCGAAATGGGCATGACTACCCCTTGAGGAAATTGATGAGAAGGTGTCACATACACCATTCTTGTTTCGCTTTGTTCGATCTGTGCTACTTCAATTCCATGATCATCGACAGGGATCGGTATCACATGATAGCCATGTCCCTTGAATATCTTAGGAACTACATCATATCCTGGATTTTCAACAGCGATCTTCTTATGTTCCACAAGATGAGTAAACAAGCTTAGCAGGTGCTGAATCCCTGATCCAATGATGACCTGCTCTGCAGTACAGACCACACCTCTAGAATACAAGAGATAACTGGCAATCTGTTGGCGCAGCTCGTATTCTCCTTGAGGATCTCCATAACCAAAAAGCTCCTGACTCTCAAGACTCATCCGTTGCTGCACACATTTTCTCCATATTTTCATAGGAAAATGTTTTTGATCTACATTCCCATATCGAAAATCAATCTTACTCTGTGCAGGTGCTTGCTTCTTTCGCACCGACAGGACAGGGGATGGAGAGTGTGGATCTAGTACATCCTGATCAACCTCGACAACATATAGTCCACTTCTCGGTTTACTCTCTACATATCCTTCTGAAATCAACTGCTGATAGGCTGATTCAATCGTATTCCGGCTCACTTTCAAATGATCAGACAAACTGCGAATGGAGGGCAAGCGAGTCCCTACCATCACTTGACCAGTTATAATATGCTCTTTGATATAGTCATAGATTTGAAAATATAATGGCTTTTCCGCATCATGCTCTAAAGCAGGTGTAAATTCAATCATTTATTTACCTCCCTTTAACTGACCCCATAAAACACTTGTAAATTGACACTTTTCATAGTTGTAATTTTCCATAAAATTAGTATAACAGAAAAATGATTTCAAAAAGGATTGCAGAAAGGATATAAAAGGAAAATGACAATGAAGTTGAAGTATCCGTCAAAAACATGGTTTGGAGAAAAGAAATACGCTTGGTTTATCATGAGTTTTTTATGGTTATATGGCTTTATAGGAGCAGCCACCCGCTTTGTTCTGGCCTATTATCAAATCGATATTACAAATGAACTAGGGGTCAACCGGAGCTTTATTGCTTTTACTTGGTCCTTAAATATGGTTGTTGTTCTCATCTTCACCTCTGTTGGGGGCTGGCTAACTGATCGTTATGGTCCAAAAAAACTGATGATTGTGAGTGCTTTATTTACCATCATCGGAGATCTCATCATTGTATTATTTCAAAATTCTATTGCTTTTCTCGTTGGATTTGGCTTGATCCTTGGCCTTATTGGGATTGCCTCCACAACCAATTATATTCTTGTCTTAACTTGGTTTACACAGCATCGTGCGAAAGCAATGACCATCATTAGCAGTGCTCAACCATTAGGCTTAGCATCATGAGTCCTATTTTTATCTGGAGCGGGATGACATGGCAATTTGCGTTTTGGCTATCTCTCATTTTTATCTTTCTCATGGTTCCAGTCATCGTATTGTTTATTAAGGATCAAACAGAAGACAACCAGAAATCCACTTCTCTTGCCTCCTCTATCAAAGAACACTCACCTTTAGAAGGAGCGGAATCAATAAGCTTCAAAGAAAAAATGCTGATGGCCTTCGCGAGCTTTCGGAATCCCGTCCTAGTGGTCGTGATGATAGGTCTATTTACTTGTGGTTTTAACATGGGAACGGTCGATATGCACCTTATTGCCATGCAGCAGCATACTCATATCCATGGGGCTGTGCAAAGCGCCTCATTAACAGTGTTGGGAATACTAGAAGTATCTGGAGCCATTTTATTTGGTTTTTTACTTGATCGAATGTCTAGGACCTTAGCTCTATCTTGGCTCTATGCTGTCCGAGTCATTGCCTTTATCTTCCTTTACTTTACCGTAGGAATTAACCCCATTCTATTTGCTTTTTTGTTTGGTGTCAGCTTTCTTGGTGCGATTCCTGGGGGATTGCTTGTAGCCGGAGAGGCATCTACTGGAAACACGGCTCGCAACATCAGTTTCTTACTCATTTTTCATCAATTTGGAGCGATTTTGGGGGCTTCTCTTGGAGGAATTACCTTTGATCTTTTTGAAAGCTATTATGTCCTTACCCTTGCAAATCTTGTACTAGCCACTCTCTCATCCTGTGCTTATTATTATGCTTACCTTCTCTCCAAGAGAGCAGATGTGGTTTCTCCTCTCTCTGAGAAAGCTTAGATAAGAACACAGAAATAGGCTGATCCATCAGAATGAAAGATGGATTAGCCTATTTCTGTACTCTTGTTGATTTTTTAATCAAGCAGCCTTTGCTCTTAATCTATCAAGTAATACCGCAGCAACGATAACTCCACCTTTGACAACTAGCTGCCAATAATAGTTTACATCCATAAGAGTTAATCCATTGCTAATCACTCCCATAATTAACACTCCTATGATCGTTCCTTGTATTTTACCAACACCACCAGTGAAGCTCGTACCACCTAAAATAACCGCCGCAATCGCATCTAATTCATACATTTGACCAGCTGTCGGTTGACCTGAATAGAGTCTTCCTGCTAACACAATTCCACCTAATCCGGCTAATAGTCCACTAATGGAATACACATTAATTAATGTACTTTTCACCTTAATTCCTGTTAAGCGAGCAGCTTCCTCATTTCCACCAATTGCGTAAATATGACGACCAAACATCGTATAATTTAACATCCAAAACATCACAGCATACACAAATAACATGATATAAATAGGGAATGGAACCCCTAAAATGTTTCCAGCACCAATAAATTTGAAGTGTTCAGAATAGAGAACAATAGGGTAACCAGCACTAATAACATAGGCAAGTCCCCGAACGTAGGTAAAGCTCCCAAGTGTAACGATAAAGGCTGGTAGATTTGCCTTTGCTATGAAAAATCCATTAATAAAGCCAACCGCATACCCAACAGCTACTCCAGCTGCCATTGCAAGAAAAGGATTGACCCCAGCTGCCGAGATCATAACAGAGATCACTCCAGATAAAGCAACGGTCGAGCCAACAGATAAGTCTATTCCACCAGTTAAAATAACAATGGTCATACCAGCTGCTAGGATAGCAATAATCGAACTTGCTTTAGGACGTTCATTAAATTGGCTGAATCTAAAAAGTTTGGTGCAGTGAAAGAAAGTACGGCACATAATAAAACAAGAATAAATATCATTCCTAATCGATTCCACAAAACATAAGCAAGATGACCTAGATTCACTCCCCGTGACCGTGAATTAGATTCTAGAGTTGGTTTCATTGCTCTATTTCCCTCCTGTTGCTAAGCTCATAATTTTTTCCTGGGTTGCTTCTTTAATATCCAGTTCCCCATTTAATTTGCCCTCATTCATAACTAGAATCCTATCACTTACCCCTAAAATCTCTGGCAATTCTGAAGAAATCATGATGACAGCTAGCCCTTGTTCTGCCAGTTTGGAGATGATTTTGTGAATCTCTGTTTTCGCTCCAATGTCAACGCCCCGCGTCGGTTCATCTAACAACAATACTTTAGGGGAAATAGATAGCCATCTGGCAATGACTGCCTTCTGCTGATTTCCTCCACTTAAATTGGATATCGGTTGTTCAGGCGAGGCTATTTTTATATGTAAATCATGGATAAATTTGTCCGCACGCTCATTTACTTTTTTCCAGCTAATCACCCCAGATGTACAGTGCTTCTGTAGCTCTGCCATCACTATATTTTCTTTTACAGACATGGATAGAAATAATCCTTGTTCCTTCCTACTTTCAGGTACATGGGCAATGCCGTAAGTAATCGCATCACGGGGGGATTTAATGGTTACAGGCTGTCCATCAACATAGACCTCACCCTTTGTCATTCCTGATACCCCAAATAGAGCTCGAACTAATTCTGTTCTCCCTGCCCCAACTAAACCTGCCAAGCCAACAATTTCACCTGGGAAAATCTTAAACGAAACATCCTTTACTATTGTGTTATCCGAAACATTCTTCACTTCTAATACAGGTGAAACGGATTTTTTTACAGGAGCTGATAATCTCGTTCGGTTAAATAAATCTTTTAAATCTCTCCCTACCATTAGTTTTACCAGATGGTCTGGATTGGTTTCTTCAATGGGACCACTTGCAATCCATTCTCCATCTCGTAAAACGGTATACCGATTAGAAATTCTAAAAATCTCGTCCATTCTGTGAGAGATGTAAACAATGGCTACACCTTGACGCTTTAAGTCTTCAATAATCTCAAAAAGTTTATTAATCTCTCTATCCGTTAACGATGCTGTCGGTTCATCCATGATTAAGACTTCTGCTTTAAATGCTAACGCCCGTGCAATCTCAACCATTTGTTGTTGAGCCACACTCAGGGTTGAAACCAGTTGACGTGGATTTAGATCCGACCCCATTGACTCTAAAACCTTTCTTCCTTGCTCATGAACCACATTCCACTTCACCATTCCAAAACGATTTTTAGGGAATTTGGTGCCCATTAAAATGTTTTCACTAATGGTAAGATTAGGGGAAAGATTTAACTCCTGATGAACAACACCTATCCCTTTATCACGTGCCTCTACGGGGCTTTTCCAGCTTATAGGCTCACCATTCATGTAGATCGTGCCACCCTCATCAGGCTATGAATACCGGCTAGGATTTTCATAAACGTTGATTTTCCGCACCATTTTCCCCATTAAGGCATGTACTTCCCCCGGATAAAGCTCTATTTGAACATTTTTCAAAACGCTTACACTTGAGAATGTTTTACTAATCCCACTCATATTTAGTACTGGTTTTACTAATCGTGTTGCCCTTTTCTGAATAGGCATATATCCTCACCCTTATTATCTAGATAAGTTATAAAAATGGTAGGACCCTCAAAAAAATGAGAGGTCTGAGTACATTGCTTCAATCTTAGATTGATTTAAAAGTTACCAACCTTTGTAAGATCCTAGTGTTTCTTGTGTCACTAATTCTACTGGTACTTTAATTAACGACTCCACTTTCTCACCATTTAACACTTTCACTCCAATCTCAACTGCTTTTTTTACCATTTCACTTGGCGATTGAGCTGAAGTAGCATAAATTGAACTTCCGTCCTGAGCCATTGCTTCTATTACTTCTGGAGCTCCATCAACACCAACAATGAAGAATTCGCCTGCACGTCCAGCTTGTTGTTGAGCAATTTCAATTCCAATAGCTTCTGGGTCATTAATAGCAAATACGGCATCAATGGTTCCTGCTGGGTTCGCTTGAAGAATATTCTCCATGACTTCAAGACCTTTTTCACGGCTCCCCTCACCATTTTGCTTGGCAACTACTGTTAAACCAGAGTTCTTAATCGCATCCTCAAAGCCCTGTATACGATCTGTTACAGCTGATACTGGAGGTCCGTCCATGATGACAATGTTTCCTGTTCCACCAAGCTTTTCAATAATGTATTCTCCTGCTAATTTACCTGCTAGATAGTTATCTGAGGTAACCGTTGCATCCACTCCACCCTCAGCATCTACATCAACAGCAATAACAGGAATGCCTGCTTCTTTTGCTTGCTGAACTGCTGCTGCAATTCCTTTTGAATCAACCGCATTCAAAAGAATTAAATCTACTTTTCTAGTAATGAAGTTTTCAATTTGGGACATTTGCTTAGCTAAATCATATTCCGCGCTTTCCACGATGACATGTGCTCCAAGCTCAGCACCAGCCTCTTCTACCCCTTTGCTCATGGCAACGAAAAATGGGTTAGCAAGTGTACCAACTGATAAAGCAATGATTAATTGCTTCTCCCCATTAGATTCCTCTTGTACTGGCTTACTTGTTGATTCGCCTGCACCGCCACTACATGCTGTCAGGAAAGTCATAAGTACTACTAAGACCATTAATAACATTAGTTTTATATTCTTTTTCACTTCTCATTCCCCCTTGATTTTTTGGAATACACCTCATTTAGTTAAATACATAATGGATATTTTTTTATGAATGGGCATCACCTTCTTATTGTGTTGTTTTTACTATATCAAGCGAAAAACAAATAAGATTTCAATATTTTCGGCTTTAAATATTTAAGATTTTAAGGATTTGAAACCGCATACATATTTTTCTAGAGTGATAGCTTTGACCACCTAATGTCGATTTTTTTGACAAAAATAATCCCCTAGTTCATATCTAGAGGATGTTCAAAATGATATTTGCTTATCTCTTGAAGAGCTTGATTTATTTTTTCTATCGCAGCGGAGACGGACGTACCTGGGTCCATTCCTTCTTGACCAACTTCTTCGAATAAAACTCTAATCTCATCACTTACAACCGAATAAGCGGGAGTAACTGGACGACTTCTGGAATACAGCTGGGCTTGCTGTAGAAATATATTTTTAGGGTACCCATTAAATTCGGGAAAAGCTCTTGCTACCGAATATCTTGCCGGTATATCTCCAGTTATGCTTACATACGTTCTACTCCCTTCATAACTAGTTACATAACGAATAAATTGCCATGCTTCCTTTGGATACTTCGTTTTCGCCGATATTCCTAGTGCCCATCCTCCATTGGAAACCACTTGGTTCTTAGACCTTGGCATTGGAATGATTTCATAATCCTCTCCTAATTTAAAGTGTGGATGATTCTTCATAAAATCATCTAATGCCCAAGAGCCAATCACCTTCATTGCCAGATGACCAGATTCAAAAGAGGGGACTTTAACTGACGAAGCAGGGGAAAAATATAAGTCTTGGTAAAACTGTAATGCTTCTAGCGCCTCTTTCGAATCCAAATAACCACTAGCTGTTGTTCCATCAGGACTTAATATTTCGGCACCAAACTGCCAAAGCAGAGGGATATTAAAATAAGCAGCTACTTCTCCACCTTCAAATCCTTGCACCGGATCAATACCGTATATCCCTGTAGATGGATTTCTTATCTTTCTAGAAATTTCTAATACCTCATTCCATGTCAACGGATGATGGGGATTGCTTGATGGGAGGGGAATACCCGCCTGATGAAATAGATGTTTGTTATACAATAAAGCAACACTGGACTCAACTAGAGGCGCTAGATAGATCTCATCATTTATGCTCAAGCCCTTAATTGTTGATTTCGGGATATCGACAATGTTGCCTTCCGTTCTCATGTCTAAATCTAGCGATAGTAACGCTCCTGCATTGACATATAAAGCCAAATGAGGACTATCTATCATCATAATATCTGGAGGATTGCCAGCTGCTAGCTCTGTACGTAGTCTTTTTTCATAATCCTTATATTGTATGGATTGCATATTAATCGTAATGTTAGGATAATTTTCTTCAAATGCGGATACTATTATTTCAAAAGCTTTATTTTCCGCTGAATTCCCATAATTTCTCCAAAAGGTTAGCTCAATTTTTTCATCTGCACTCATGCTCGTCCTATCATCCAAAAAATCATTAGAGAATGAAATAGAATAGACAATTCCTGTAATAATCATCAGAAAACAAGATAGTATAATTACAGTTTGCTGTTTTCTCATCAACATTCCCTTCTTTCAACTGAGGTTTACATTGCCTTCACTTTGTCTGTTAAAGAAGTTCTATATTCTACAGGGGATTGCCCAAAGTGTTTTTTGAATACGGTACTAAAATACCCTGAGCTTGAAAATCCTACTAGATTCGCTACATCAATAATTTTCAATTGATTATCCTTTAGTAATTCTAGAGCTTTTTTCATACGTAAATGAACAAGATAATTGCTGAAGTTTTCCCCTATATGAAGTTTGAATATCTCGGATAAATATGTACTATTCATATGAAACATTTCGGACAAAGACGTAAGGGAAATCTCACTTGCATAATGTTCATCTACGTAACGACGAATACTATTTATCATTAATTTCCCATTAGAAAAACGTGCCTCACGCACTTTTGCAATGATATGCTGAGCCAATTGAAGAAGAACATTCTTCACTATATGCTGAGAGTTTAATTCCCAAATGCTTCGCTGACATTCCCATAATAATAGTTGTAACTCTTTTGTTTCGATATCATATTTTTTAGCCTGTGCCCCTAAAAGAAATAACAGACGATTGGTCATAAATGAGAAGGTCATAATAGAGTGATTTGCTGTTTGCTTCAGCAACTCTGAACAACTTTCATTAAATGCCTCATAATCCATTGTTTCAATGGCATTGATCAGTTTTTTTTCCAAATCAGCAGGAAACTCAAATGCTACATTTTTGCTATCCACTCCATTAATCACCTGCGATTGGGCACCAAGTTGACCTTGACTCCACGAAAGTAAGCTAGAAATGTAACCCGTCTTTAATTCTGTCAATCCGTTTACTACATTTCCAACTCCAATTACAGTTTCGAAGCAGAGGAATGACTTCATCTTTTTTTGAATCGTATTAGCTAACTCATGACTACGACAACTAGTTTCCAAATCGACACGCTGTATAAAGTGAATTAGATTCGTATAACTAGGATTGTAAAACGTATAGGTTCCACTAAAATCCTTGGCTATTTCCTTGCAAATTAATTGACAGGTCAGCCATAGGTCTTTTAAACGACTTGGTCTATCATGGCTATCTCTGATTTCTACTGTTAGAATTTGAAATTTAACCTGATTATTCACCAGTTCATCTAAACGTAATTGACGTAATCTTTCCTTTACCATATTTATATGAAGCCATTCATCCTTGACTAGATACAATAAGTATCGCTCCTGAACCTCCTCCATATGGGAGTGAACAAAATGATTTAATCTTTTTACTTCACCTCGTTTTTTTTGATCCTCTTCAATTTCAAGGCGGATTTTTCTCAGTGAATCTACTAATTCATTAGGAGCTACTGGCTTTAATAAATAGTCTCTCACACCGTGCTTCATAGAATTTCGTACATATTCAAAATCAGAATAACCGGACAAGACAATGACTTTGACATGAGGAAATTCCCTCTGACAGTGCTTAGCTAACTCAATTCCATCCATCATTGGCATTCTCATATCGGTAATGATTATTTCCGCCTCTGTCTTTCGTAATATTTCAAGCGCTTCTTCTCCATTAGAGGCCTCATCCATGATCTGAAATCCTTCTTCTTCCCAATCAATCTTCATTCTCAAACCCTTCCGAATTTGGATCTCATCATCCGCTAGTATGACCTTCATCATGTATCTCCCCTCTTTTACATTGAATACATAATGTAATTTTTGTTCCTTCATTCATTTGAGAATCAATTCGATACGAAAAATGATGTCCATAGTATAGCTGTAGTCTTCCTAACACATTTCGAAGTCCTATGCTTTTTCCTTTACTTTCTAACACGTTGATGGTTTCATCTTGTTCTCCTTGATTTACCACATTCGTAATGATGTTTTCAGACATTCCTATGCCTTTATCTTCAACTACAATCCAGACCTGTTCTCCTACTTTTTGTGTTCTAATCCGTATCCAGGCATAGTTCTTCTGAATAAAGCTATATTTAACTGCATTTTCAACAAGCGGCTGCAAAATAAATTTTATCACTGGAAATGATCGGACATCAGGGTCTTCTTCAATTGTTATAGATAGGGAATCCTCATATCTCAGCTTCAAGATATCTGTATAGCTTCGTATATAATTTACTTCTTCAGCTAGTTTGACAACACTACTTTTCGTATTCAATGAATATCTCATCATTTTCCCCAGATATACACTGACATTTACAACCTCTTTATTTTTTTCTTGAAGAGCTAAACTCCCTATAATTTCAAGAGTGTTATTTAGAAAATGCGGATTTATTTGCAATAAAAGAGCTTTATATTCGGCATCTTTTCTTCGAAGATTAACCTCATATTCTGTTTCAATCAGATTTTTTAACTTGGCAATTGTATGATCAAATACCTTCAATACATACCCAACCTCGTCTTTAGAGGGGGTGATTTTCGACATGTATTGTTTGGCTCCAGTAAAATCTCCTCTCTCAATATATCCCATTGCTTTGGCTAAGTTGCCTAATGGGCTTACGATATTAGAAGAAAGCATGAAAGAAGAAACAATTGTTAACATAAATACAACGGCACTCGTGATCAATAGATTTCGTTGGAGATCATGAACGTTTATGAACAAGTCAGATTCGGTCACTTCACTTATTAGAATCCAGTCACCAACTGACAGCTTTTGAAAAAAAATAAAGTAGGATTCTCCGTTATAATCCAGTTCAATTAACCCTTTTTGCTGACTATCATTGATGATTTCAGGCAAACTTTGTTCTATGACATATAACGGTATAGGGATATCTGATGGTAAAACATTCTCTCCCTGTTTAGTGAGCAAATAGGCGCGACCATTTTGTCCAATGGTCATTTTATTTAGAGCTCTTTCAAGTAGAATCGAGGGAAAATTGACTTTTATGATTCCACTTTGGACAAAAGTATTCATATCAATGATGGGTAAAATAAAACTAATAACATGGCTTTCACGCATGCTATGTAAGGGCAAGTCTGAATCAATGTGTGCCTTGGTAAACTGTTGTTTAATGATCGTAAAATCTTGATACCATTTTTCCTCATTCAAATAAGGGTTATCTTCCCAAATTCCTGAACCATTACTAAGAAACAACGATATAGACATTCCATTTGAATTATTAATCATCATAGAGGATAACAATAGTTTAAGCTGATTTTTTGCCGCAACAGCCTTCCCCTCTGATGTAGGAGAAGATTTTTTTCAATCTTTAACCAGTCTTGCGTAATCTGGCTAACAAGAACCTGCTTTCCTAAATCCTGTGCCTGTGTAGTAATCGAATCGATATAAAGAGAATACTGATCCATCATTTCTATCGCTAATTCCTGTGTCTGCTCCTTTATAACGGACGTAAACCAGCTCGGTATAATAAAAGATAAAATAATGAATGGCACTGTTAGTAAGCTTGTAAAAATAAGAAACAAACGATTACGTAATGAGAAAAACATCGTACCTCCCTCAAAAAAAACCGAACCTAGCCCATTTTAAACGCACATTCTTCCTTACCTAATCAATCCTAGTAAGCGCTTTCTTTTTGATTTGTAAAAAAAGGATGTTTGTTTTCAACAAAAGAAAAATGAAAATTTATGATCGTATGTGATTATATATGATTGTTTTTGATTGTATTAGATTACATTAAAATTGTCAATAGATTCTAAATTACCTAAAAACTAATAAGGGTAATCTAGAATATATAATTTGGAATAAATGACCATTCACGAAAATCTAATTTATTTCAGAATAATGGAAAAGGCTGATCCATCAGAATGAGAGATGGACCAGCCTTATTATTTACCTTACTTGTTATTTACCTTACTCTTTATCTATTAAATATTCTAAGCTGTTTCAGTTGATCCTTTAGATAATCAACTTCAATATAAGCTTTGTTATTCTCTACCAGCACATGCTTGCTCTGCCCTAGTTTTTCAGTAAGCTTGTGCTCACCCAATTGATAAGTAAATGTCTTATCCTTTACTTCGTAGAATAGTTTTCCCCCCACTTTACGGGAAAAATCTCTAATGGAAACATAGGTCTTTCCATCTTTTTTAATCACTACTGAATCTAGTTCTATGATTTCACCACTTGAAATAGCAAAGACACCTTTTTTACTTAGAAGATTCATTGCCGCTTCTAGCTGTGTATCCTTCCCAGAAGAAAGGTCTGCCTCAACAACTAAATCAGGGGTAATTCCTACCTCATTTACTTTATTTAGATGCGGTGTAAAATACTCCATGAACGTAACAAGAAGTGCTCCGCCATTGGAGAGATTAAACACTTTCTGAGCAATGCCTTTTCCATAGGTTTGGACTCCAATCAGCGTTGCCACCCCTTGATCCTGCAAAGCACCTGCAACCATTTCTGAAGCACTTGCTGACCATTCATTTACTAAGAGAACAACAGGAACATTCCCCATATGTTTTCCATCTCTAATTTTAAATTCACTTGTTCTACCAGAGGATTCCTTGTGAATAATATAGGTTCCTGACTCTATAAAATTAGCAACAACCCCATAAGCCGCTGTAATATCTCCACCCAAATTTCCACGCAAATCGAAAATAAGCCCATTTAAATTCTGTTTCTTCAGCTCATTTAGCTCTTTGGTAAATTTGTGTGACAAATCATTTCCAAATGAAGTAAGTGCAATGTAGCCGATATTCCCATCAAGGATTGTACTAAACAAGGGTGGTCCTTGTAGGTTTACTCTTTTCAAAACAACCTCTTTGGTTGTTCCATCACGTTTAACAGTCAGCTTCATCTCAGAATCTACAGGACCAATTAATAGAAGAGACACATTCTCCGGGTCTAATCCTGTTACTTCTTGCTCGTTCACTTTTACTAGAATATCCCCTACTTGAAGGTCTGCTTTATCTGCCGGGCTCTCAGGGAAAAAGCCAGCAATCACATACTCATTTCCCTGTTGTTCAAGAAACAAACCACTCTCCGCTAACTCTCCCTCTAGTGCATAAGCAAACAACTCCAGTTGCTCAGGCGCTAAATACTGTGTAAAAGGATCATTGACAGCCTTGATCAATTCTTCAATTGTATCTTTATTTAATTGTTCATCAGTAGGATCACTAATATGAAAATACTTGATATAATCATAAATTTCCTTATATAGTTCCTCTTCTTTCTGGCTCTTTTCAGCATAGGCAACTGGAGCTAACAATGAGGATAGCAACAGGAGCGCTAAAGTGATTTTAATATATTTAGTCCATACTGTCTGACGTTGCAAAACACTCATCCTTTCTACGTGGGTATTGGTTTGCTAATAAGAAATGGAAACCTTAATTAATGATTTCTGCATGTTCAGGATAAACGGGATCACATAACCATTTCCCATCAATTTTCACAAAGGTATAAATACTAATCGTTCTCATATTTGGAAAAGCAGAAGTTCCTTCTACTTTTCTTACTACAGCAGTTTCTCGAACGACAATTTTATTCTCTGAAGCTTCAATGATGTCAAAAGCCTCAATTTCAGTAGCCAATACCACATCTAATTTTAGATAAGGATTAAGACTAAGCATATATTGCTTCTTTTCTTTTTCACTTACAAAATTTTGAGTTGCTAAAAGCTTATCTATATCTTTTTCTTTCAGAGCTTCATTCTGTACTTCTCTTAATTTTTTTATCGCTGCTAGATCTTCTGCCGGCACTTCATATGCCTTTCCAGCCGTATCTTCTGCAAAATAGGACTTAGAAGAATCAAACCAACCATTTAAACGCTCTAGTAGGCTTGCTTCTAGTGTCATTGACTGTTCACTGATGATGATAATTCCTTTATCATAGAATACCTTTTTATCTAAAGCCTCTACAATTGCTCTTAACGGAAGATACGTTCTGCCATTTTTCGCTTGTGCCGGTACGTCTAAAGCAACCTCTGTCTGATTCTTATGTAGCTTCTTTTGCCCTAGTGTTAAGTGTAACTTCGTTTCTTCTAAGCTAATCGTAACTTTAGATGTTTTGCTATCATACTCGACTTGTGCTCCTAGGCTCTCAGAAATAAAACGGACTGGAACCAATGTTCTGCCTTCAATAACGAGTGGAGTCACTTTCGTATCCTTCTCATCTATCATGCTTTTTACATTGTTCGTGAAGGCTGTGGAACTGCCCACCTTCAAGACAATACTTCCTTCTAGTTTTTTGGCTAAATCTGCTTGAGCAAAGCTAGCTGTTGGTACTAGTAGAGCCAGAACCATAGCACAAATCATCAATTTCAATAACTTTTTTGTTTTTAGACTCATGTTCTCTCCTCCATTTATAGTAGTTACTCCCAACCTAGTATAACATAAGTCCAGTTCTTACACCCATTCTTGACAATCTAGCAAAGAACATGGTTAGATAAATCTATACTTTGTGTTAACTAAAAAAAATGATAGGTTAACACTTATTTTAAAGGAGCTAAAAGAGAGAGCGATGAGAAAAGGAATCTTTGTTTCAGGAACAGATACTGAAATCGGCAAATCCTTTGTCACTGCAAGCTTGGCTGGAATGCTAGCGAAAAAAGGAATCGATGTAGGTGTGTTTAAGCCGATGATGAGTGGAGCTAAACGAGAGGATATCCTTAGCGATGCCTACATTCTAAAACAATTCTCGCAAGATCCTTTACCACTAGAAAAAATTAATCCTTTTCAATTTGACGAGCCGCTTGCCCCCTATGTTGCTTCTAAACGAGCTGGACAAAGCATATCTTTAACAGAGGTACTAGATGCTTGGTATACCATTCAAGACCAACACGATTTTTACCTTATTGAAGGAGCTGGAGGACTTGCGGTTCCATTAGGAGAACATTTTCTAGTTGCGGATCTAGCCAAAGAGATTGGCTATCCCCTTCTCATCGTAGCCAGACCCAATCTAGGGACGATCAATCATACCCTGCTAACTGTGCATTATGCTAGAAGCATCGGCTTAGACGTTCTTGGGGTCATTATAAATGGACTGCGCGCTCCAGTAGGTGTTGCTGAACAGACCAACCCGTCACTGATCGAGCAATTTGCTGATGTTCCTGTATTGGCTGTACTTCCTTGGATTGAACATCCAACTCCTGAAGAAATGATACGAGTGGCTGAAAAACATATTGATATCAAAAAATTTTATAATACATAAGGAGGAATTCTCTTGTCTATTGAGATTCAAAAAGGGATCACTTCCCAATGGGATTTACTCGCACACAAAGCGTTACAAGGTGAACTACTAACTCAGGAGGAAGCATTTGAAATTCTAAATTCTCCTGATGATGAGCTACTCTCTCTATTACAAGCGACCTATAAAGTTCGCAAGCACTATTACGGAAATAAAGTGAAGTTAAACATGATTATTAATGCCAAAAGTGGACTCTGTCCAGAGGATTGTGGATACTGTTCACAATCGATTGTTTCAACAGCTCCTATTCAGAAATACACGCTACTAGACAAAGATACCCTCATAGCTGGTGCTCGGGAAGCAATGAACCGCAAGGCTGGAACCTACTGTATTGTTGCCAGCGGTCGTGGAGCGACAGATCGTGAAATTGATCAGGTAGTTGAAGCTATTAAGGAAATCAAAGAAGAGATGCCTCTAAAAATTTGCTGTTGTCTGGGGATTATTTCAGAAGATAAAGCGCAACGATTAGCAGAAGTGGGAGTCGAGCGATATAACCACAACCTCAATACAAGTGCAAAACACCATAGTAGTATTACTAGTACACACACCTATGATGATCGTGTGTCTACTGTGGAGAAAGTGAAAGCAGCAGGGATGTCCCCCTGTTCTGGAGCTATTATTGGCATGGGTGAAACACACGAAGATATTTACGATATTGCTGTTCAGCTAAGACAGCTGGATGCCGATTCGATTCCTGTTAACTTCCTACATGCGATTCCTGGAACACCTCTTGAAGGATTAAAAGAGTTAGAGCCGCGCTTTTGTCTAAAGGTTCTTGCTCTATTCCGCTTCATCAATCCTTCGAAGGAAATTCGTATTTCTGGAGGACGCGAAGTTAATTTACGCTCACTCCAGCCGTTAGGCTTATATGCCGCCAACTCCATCTTTGTCGGGGATTACTTAACCACAGCAGGACAGGAAATGACGGATGATCATAAAATGATTGAGGATATGGGCTTTGAGATTGAGCTCTGTGCTCTGTAATTCCTATTACACAGTATAGAAAGCATGTCCATTTCTAATATAATAAAAGGGTGAGAAACGAAACTGCTTCTCACCCTTTTTTATCATTTTACAAAAGGTTCTGCAACTGAGTAAGTAAATCAATTCCTTAATACATCTCTTGAATTTTTCTGTTTTATAGGAGGTTAAGAAGTTCACATCTATTCTAGGATCTTGATCGAATCAGAAGGAGATAAAACGTTAAATATATCCAAGGGGGCTATTTAAGCCCCGCCTTCTTGAGTATATTTAAAAATACATCTAATGTTACTGTTCATCTAACCGGTGCTTTTTTATTTTATTCCCGGAGGTGGGATTTAAATACATCTAATGTTACTGTTCATCGAGAACCCTGGAGCACTCTTGTTATTATCTAACCACATTTAAATACATCTAATGTTACTGTTCATCAAGCAGAGGAAGGTGAGAACGTGAGTAAATCAAAATTTAAATACATCTAATGTTACTGTTCATCTTGCAACCCCTTATGCCTCAGCTAGTTCTATTAACGAATTTAAATACATCTAATGTTACTGTTCATCTTTATAGGGATTGCTGATAGAGTAGGAGATTCAAAATTTAAATACATCTAATGTTACTGTTCATCGGATAAAAAACGAAATAGAGGCTCTCAGAGGCTTGATTTAAATACATCTAATGTTACTGTTCATCTTTGGAGATGATAGACATGGAAAGCTACAGCTTGCAATTTAAATACATCTAATGTTACTGTTCATCCCTAGAAAAAATAGGCTTGTTGTTATTATAACATGACGCTTACCCCTGATAACACTGAAATTCTCGTATTTTTCCCAGCCAACAGCATTATTTTATAAATAATCCCTTTCAATTGCATAAACTCCTATTTTAATCATCATTGTGCAGGTTATTTAGTCTTTAGAGGTTGGGAAAATTACAGGGGATATAACCCAATATCCCTCTACCGTAAGGTCAGTTACAAATGAGTCGGTTAGTATTTTATGCTGTATAAAATCTCTCTATGGCTGGGATAATATTTCCCTCACTTAGTTCGCCATTAAGTTTACTTGTCAATATGTTTATTTAACTGAATTTTTAAATTTTTGTGACAAATATATTGAGATTAGGTACTTGGTTATGGTACTATCGTATTATCAAATAAAGAAAGCACTCTCTGCAGAAACAATGGCAAACCATTCTAAAGAATGGGACGCAAAGTCATAGGCCTAAAGTTGCTATATACTAGTGACCAAGGTAGCTAGACTGCTGATAGCAGGGAAATGCCCTACTCAGCATCGAGAGTGTTCCTTTAATACAAAAGGAGGAACGACACAATGGTAGTAGAAAATTCTTTTGTTTCGTTGTTAAAAGGGTTAGGGTTTGCTTTCATAGCGATAGGTGCTTTACCGTTTCTCATTTTGAAGTTACTACTTGGTGGTCAAAGCTAGAGAGAACAAAGAGTCATTTCAACAAGAAAAAAAGGGGATCATAGTCAATCGGCTGTGATCCCTGTTCTTTTATTCAACTTCATTTCTATCTTTTATAGCCCTTTATTAAATATAATAGTAGAAACCTTTTAAAAAATTGATTAGGAACTATTAATGAGAACAAGCTATTACTATTTGACCAATGCCTGTACAACATCCTCTATTTTCATTCCATCCGCAATAGGACCACTTTTCATCCAAGTTTCAAAATTGACTTCGTAAACACGTCCACCTTTGACTGCAGGGAGATTCTTCCATAGTGTGTTTTCTGTCAAATCCTTGTATTGCTGGTCAGCACCTGTATCCATCGTCAAAAAGATATGGTCTGCCGTCAACTGGGGGATAACCTCCAGCGAAATGTTTGCTACTCCTAAATTTTGGTCCAGTACCAGATCTTTCACTGCTTGCGCAGGCTGTAGGCCTAATTCTTCATATAGAACCGGTCCCGCATACCCGGGTCCACCGTACAAGCGGAGTGACTTGGCATGTACCCGAACGATGGCTACCGTCTCGTCGCCTATAACCTCTAGAATCCTCTCGCCGGCTTCCGTTGCCTTAAGATCGTAAGCCGCAATCACTTCTTCCGCCTTATCGGACTTGTTCAGCAGTTCTCCTAATGTTCTGATCGTCGCTCTCCAGTCAGCCCTTGCATCCTTGAAGGCATAGAAAGGAGCTATCTTTTCCAAGGTGTCATAGATTTTTGGGTCATAGACATTGGTCAGTAAAAAATCGGGTTGGGCAGCAAAAAAGGCCTCCACATCGCCCTGAATATCAATATCTTGCAAGTCCAGATTGAGATAATCCTGACCGCTCCAGTCACCGATCCGCGCTTGCCGTAATGGTTTCACTCCCAGTGCTGTCAGCTCATCTTCCAAATAAATTCCGATAATCCGCTGCGGGTCGACCGGCATGTCGATTTCATGCCCTATCTCGTCTGTTACTCTGCGTGTTTGTTTTTCTGTTTCGCTCTCCGAATCCACATCTTCTTGTATCTGTTCACTAACATTTGCGCCAATAGACTCTTTCTCTCCGCCGCCTGTGCATCCAACCAGCACCAACAGCAATGCCAATAAGCCTACCCCTCCGCACTTTCGATATTTGTTCATCCTCGATCCACTCCTCTTATATTGATAATCATTATCAATTATAGTTTGTCCTGTTATGACAGACAAGGACAAAAGCGGATCACTCGCTTGCACGATTGTGACCTCAATCAGATCCCAAAAATCGAATCACTTCTTCCAGCTTCAAACTATTCATTACGATCCCGCAACTCATCCAAATATAAAATCCCGCTTGATACACATTGCCTCTGCGCACCGCCCGAAGCTCCTGCCAGACAGGTCTTCCCATGATCTCCTTTGCATGATGTTCCGCATCCGGATCAATGACAAGCAAAATATAATCAGTGTCCAGCATTGACAGATCATCCAGTGAAATACTCACCATACTCAAGTTCCATGCAAGACTTCGAACTAACGAGGGGGCTTTAAGTCCCAGATCACCATATAATACGGGTCCGGTGTAGCCTTGCATCGGACCGCCGTACAGTCTTAATTCGCTGCTGTGTATGCGGATTAACGCTACTGTCTGTTCTCCTATCCTTTCGAGAACTCTCGTTCTCGCTTCCAAGCATCGACTTTCATATGTCGCAAATACTGTCTCCGCTTCTTGTTCGCGTCCCATAAGCGCTGCAATTTCCCGAAATGCAAGTCGCCAATTCTGATCCCAAACAATGGACACCGTCGGCGCAATCCGATTCAGGAGCGCTTCTTGATCCGGATTCAGATAGTTGCTGCAAAGAATCATTTCCGGTTCGGCAACAGACAATATTTCTGCTGAACGCGTATCAAAGTCCAGTTCTTCCTCTCCCAAGTCAATCGAGGATGCGATACGCGATGCCAACGGATGCGTCCTAGGAATCATCGCCGCATACGGCGTGATACCAAGAGCCAGCATATGATCAATGTAGGGAAAAAAGATACATGCCACCTTATTTTTCTGTTTTTTCATATATTCGGTAGGCGACATGCCGATCGCCTGCTTGAATTTGCGGCTGAAGTAGTAGCCCTCCCCAAAGCCTACATGCTCTGCAATATCCTCAATGGCGACGTTTCCGCGCAAAAGTTCCCGCCTAGCGTGATTTATGCGTATATCCGTCAGATAAGCCTTTGGTGTTTTACCTATTACCTTCTTAAATAATCTGGAGAAATATTCCTGATTCATTCCCGCCAAGCTTGCCAACCGGTCACGTGTAAGAGCCTGCTGAAAGTGCCCCTCCATAAAGCGTACGACAGACCATATCGCCTCTTCGGCGTTTCCCTTTCTTCTGACAGAGACGGTTTGCATAAGCAAATACATCAATTCCTGAAAAACAAGCTGCAACCGAAACCTCCCTAAGTCATCCTCTTCATCCCGCCCCATATAGAGCTGTTTGGCCTTGTTTACTATTGAGAAAAATTCACGGTTTGAGATGTCACCGCACCAAAATAGTCTTTCCTCTTCCGACTTGGACTCTCCCTTCCCCACAAAATCTGAGACGACGTTGAAAGTCATCTCGTAGTATGCAATTCCGACTCCCTCCTGGACATGCATCACATAAGGAACTCCTGCCAACAATAGGAACCAGCTTCCTGATCGGACCAATTGCCTGCGCTCTCCAACCTCCAAAACGCCTTCTCCTGTCACTACAAGAAGAAGACGAGAAGCCATCCTGTAAGCCTTTGGCCCCTCCCCGATTCTATCCGGCAGAATCCGATATCCCTGAACCTGAACAAAGTATTCTCAATTGGCAGCCAACTTCTCGGAATATTCATCATTCACGGGCCTCCCTTTTTGCCTGCTAACAATTTGGTGACTGAGACCATTAATACAGTCAATCATACCACAACTAAGCGACTGTATATGATATCAGTACTAATCCTAAATGTGTTTCCGTTAGCTGAAATCCCCCAATTAAAAAGCAACTTTTTGAACTCCGTTACCTCTTCGGCTATACTAATTGTAACGGCCATGAAGCGCATGCACTTGGATCCGTTACTTATCGGGTCAGTATTTTTTATTTTCATATATGAATGAATCAATTTTATAATGCATTTTATTAAAAATGCTCGTAAGAGCAGAATTTATATTACGAGGTTTTAAAAACTATTAGGCAGCTTTACCATCGTTCAAATTTCCTGATGTGGAGGAAAAGGGATATGAATACATACGCAGCCTTATTACGAGGAATTAATGTAGGTGGTAAAAATAAAGTAAAAATAGATCACTTAAAAGAGATCTTTGCCCAATTACAATGTAACAATGTGTCTACCTATATCCAAAGTGGAAATGTGGTCCTAAAAAACTCCGTCCCTTCGTTCTTCAAAATACTATTTTAGGAGGAAAAATAAATATAAATGACAAGAAAAAATTTTACGATCCAAGCATCTTGGCAAAGTGATAGTGAACGTGTAGAAGTAAAAATAAAACCACCAGAAGAGTATGAAGCAGTAAAACTCTACAGAAGGCTTCCAACTTACGGCTATAGGGAATTTGCCGATCTAGGCCCTGTAAACTCAAGCACCACATATACTAGACATTTTTTTGTTGACGTGGAGGGTGGGGAGTATGAAGTACAGGTCCGTGCATTTAAAAAACAAAAGGAGGCAACTTACGATGAAGATTATGGATATGTTTTTTGTTTACCACAATTGGGATCAGAAATAAAAACCAAACCTTTACGTAATACAGATATCGCACTATACACGAGTGGGAAATATATTTTTGACTTTTATGTGGGTAAAAAAATAGGATCACTAGCAAAAACGGTTATTAAATCAATACCTGATAGTATAGTAGGTTATGTAACGGCTATTGCAGATCCTCTTGACAAGAATCATTTACGTTTAACTTCATGGAAAGAACCTCAGATAAACGACTACTTCTCTTATCAATTAAAAGAATTAGGGATTAGAACCGTAGGAACAGTCCGATGGCAGGACTATATCTCCACCACTAGCCTTTGGCGAAAAAACAGCAATAATGTATACCAAATTATTAACTCATATGGTGAATGTTTAAGCTTTCCCATGTTTCGCGATCAAGATCGCTATAGATAAAGGAGGCTTCCATCAGAATATTAATTTCTTATGAGGTTTGATGATGATATCATCCACAACCTCTTCGTTCTCATTATCTAGCCATGTTATCACGACTTTAACCTCGCTCTTTTCGTTGAGCCTTTCACCAAGGGCGATAAATGAGAGCTTATCTGTAATGGCATCATTATTACTACGTGCAATAATTACCTCACCTTCAACCATAAACAGTAAAGACTTTAAAATAACCTCGCCATGTCCATTCCAGTATAAGATCCCCTCCCAAGTATCTTTGTATGAGTGGTCTTGGTAATATGCAACTTTCCATTTGTTATTTTTAGACTCACCATTCCAAACTGGAGCTTGAAAAAACGAATAGATAACCCAGCATCCTAAGACAATAAACAGTGCAATTGTTATCCGCTTCATGTGAAAATTCCTCCTTGTTTGTCCTATTGTAAACCTAAGATACGCATTTTGAATAATCATAATAGATTGGGAAGCAATAAAATCTAGCGTTTGAAAAAATGCAGCAGAGAAATTAGAAAATTACGATAAAACAGCCCATTTATAAGGAGATTATATGAGTCATAAATTAAAGATATCCTACATTTTTGTAGTACTCCTCATTCTGCTAGCCGTTTGGGTCCTTTACTCTATTAATCAACCTCCTATGTGGAAGGGGAGCACTCAAGATGGACAATGGAGAGCAGATTATAACAGAGAAGCAAATGCTCCCAAGGGAGATTGGATTGGCAAGCTAGCTTGGAAGGGTCAAAATGAAGTGCAGCTTGTAGGAGCCGAGCTTACCAAAAATGGAGAACTTGTTCATACGCTTGAGAACCGCAATGTTAGCTTGACAATGGAAGATCATTCAGTAACCTATTACCATACATGGGAACCTATATCCAACAGCAAAAAGGATCACCTTCAATTAACAATATTTTGGGAAGATGAGAATGGCAAACATGAAGATCATATTGTCATGACCCCTAAGAATCGTTATTTTGTCATCCCTTCTTTCTTGCAGTAATCGTCTACCATGCTAGAACTACTTCGCCCCCACTTATTACAGTGAAATAAAAAAAGGGATCATACATCGAAGGTGTATCATTCCTTTTTTATTTCCTCTAACGTTTTTTTGTTTTTTTGTTTTTAATTTCTTCAACAAAAGTCCTAGCTTCTACACAACTCCAAAAAACGAGCTTCCCTTTCCTCCACCATCCCCAAGCGAGTCATTTCTAGAAACCGAGGGTGTAACAGCTCCTTCAAGATCTGATTCTTGCGCCGTACATCCTTTACTTCTAGCAGCACTCTTTTTCTAGCTTCTTCAAGAAAAAGGAGATATTCCTCATAGGATTCGTCAAATTGATCGGCTAGATCTCTGCTAATCTTGCGTGCCAAGCCGGGGCTCGCTCCAGAAGTAGAAACAGCAATCAGAAGCTTCCCTCGCTGAAAGGTAGAGGGCACAATAAAATTACTTAGATCAGGTCGATCAATTACATTTATCAATTGATGCTCGGCTGCGGATTCCACCACTTGAAGATTCACTTCGGGATGATTGGTTGCGGCAATGACCAACATGTACGCACTCGTATCCCCTGCTTCGAAGGTACGAGAGAGCCATTTGATTTGTCCTCCCTCTTGGATCATCCTAGCTAGCTCAGCTGTCACCTTAGGGCTAATCACCGTGATTCGAGCACCCGCTTGAACTAGAGAGCGAATCTTTCGTGTAGCTACCATGCCTCCCCCAACAACTAAACAAGGCTTTCCTTTCAGTTGAAGCATCATTGGATAATATCTCGACATGACTCATCTCTCCTACTCTTTATTCGATACCCCCGCAGAGGAAAAAGTAGCCATCTCACTGACCATACGACAAGCTGATTCTAACAGCGGAAACGCTAGAGCCGCTCCACTCCCCTCTCCTAAGCGCAGGTTAAGACGAAGTAAAGGAGTCAAGCCTAGCATATCTAAAGCGACCGCATGACCGGGTTCCTCAGATTGGTGACCAGCAATCATATAGCCTTTGACCTCGGGACATAGCTTCACGGCTAGAAGTGCTGCCACGGTACAGATAAATCCATCGAGCAGAATCGGAATTTGACGGTGAGCACTCCCCATCATCGCACCTGCCATTGCTGCGATTTCGAGTCCTCCTACTTTGCTTAGAATGTCGATGGGATCCGCTGAATTTGGCTGCCTATTGTTCAAAGCTTGGGCAATAATCGAACGCTTTTTGGCTAGCTGTTCTTCTATGATCCCCGATCCTTTACCCACAATCGAATCTATTTCTTTTTCGCTAAGTACTGCTAGTATAGCACTACTTGTCGTCGTATTGCCAATTCCCATCTCTCCGAAGACTAAGCATTTTGCTCCCTGTTCAACCATCTGTTCGGCTGATTCAATCCCTGCTTCCAATGCCTGAAAAGCTTCCTCCCTGGTCATTGCCTCCTCTTGCAAAAAGTTCCCCGTTCCATAGCGGACCTTCTTATTGATACTTCCTTCCATCTCCAAATCCTGTGCTACACCCACATCTACAATAGAAAAGTAAGCCCCCATTTGCCGAGCAAAAACATTAATGGCAGCCCCTCCTTGCAGGAAATTATAGATCATTTGAGCCGTTACCTCCTGAGGAAAGGCAGATACTCCCTCAGCGGCAATTCCATGATCAGCGGCAAACACAATCACTCCCGGTGGAGAAACAACTGGGAAGCTGGACGACGTGATTTGAGCGAGGGTGATTGCCAGCTCTTCCAGTCTGCCTAAACTCCCCTGAGGCTTGGTTAATTGATCAATATAGGTGGATACCTCTTCTTTTTTCAATTGATCAATAGGTTTAATTTCTTTGATGACTTCCGTTAGTTTTGGTGATAGCATCTCGATTCCCCTTTTCCTACGCTTGTTGATTAAACTCTTCCATTTTCCTTCTAATATAGTCTAGTTGGAGATGATCTCGAACATGCCCAGCCAGCAGATCGAAGGATTCCTCTCTAAGCTGAGTATACGAAGGTCGTTCTAAGATGGGGGCTAGCCCTTTCTTTTCTCTCAATTCATTTAATAGAAGGATTCGGAATGGATCATTATGAAAGATCCCATGAAAATACGTCCCAAACAGGTTCCCTTCTTCACTTTGAACTCCATCTGTATGATTTTCTAGCCCAATAAGAGGAGTAACTTGCTGCTCAACATGGCTTACTCCCATATGAATCTCGTAACCTTCTACTTTTAGCTGCTGATTTTTCCATTGCAGCCATCCTTCAGAACGAACCGTTTTCTTCTCCTGCGTTAACACTGTGCGAATGGGCAATAAGCCAAGACCTGTGATTTCTTTGAGAGGTGACTCCACTTGATCAGGATCTTCGATTCGTTCTCCAAGCATCTGATATCCTCCACAGATACCAAATATCATGGTGTTTGACGAAAGGCGTTTTAGCTCATTAGCTAAGCCGCTTTGCTCTAGGAATTGCATATCTTCTAGGGTGTTTTTACTTCCAGGGAGAATGATTAAGTCTGGATTTCCTACTTCTTTTGGGTGCTTAATGAAACGAACATGACAGTCTGGCTCGGTAAAAAAAGGATCAACATCTGTAAAGTTAGAAATCATGGGATAACGAATGACAGCAATATCTAATTCTTTACGAGTATCTACTTGGGCTGTATATTGCTGAAGAACCACAGAATCCTCTGCGTCAATATTTAGATTGGGGATATAGGGGATTACCCCTAGAACAGGCTTACCAGTATACTCCTCAAACCAGCGTAAGCCTGGTTCTAAAAGAGACACGTCTCCACGAAATTTATTAATGACCACTCCGATCACTCGCTCCCGATCCTCAGGATCTAAAAGCTGGAGAGTACCAACTAAGCTGGCAAAGACCCCACCCTTTTCAATGTCTCCAACAAGGATGACTGGCGCTCCTGTCATTCTCGCCACCCTCATATTGACCAATTCTCGGTCATTCAGGTTAATCTCAGCCGGACTTCCTGCCCCTTCAATGACCACCCGTTCATAGTCGGTAGCTAGCCTTGTATATGCTTCTTCAATTAAGCGGAGCCCCTGCTGAAAAAAATCGGAGCGATACGCCTTCGCCTGCATATTCTGATACGGCTTGCCATGCACGACGATCTGAGATTCATGATCACGGGTCGGTTTAATTAGGATCGGATTCATATCGGTTGTCGCCAGTACTCCTGCGGCTTCTGCTTGTACCCCTTGTGCTCTTCCTATTTCCTTGCCATCCAGCGTAATATAGGAATTTAAAGCCATATTCTGAGATTTAAAAGGGGCAGTATGATATCCATCCTGAGCAAAGATGCGACATAGCGCTGTGACAATGGCACTCTTCCCCGCATCCGAATGGGTTCCTTGAACCATGAGCGGGAGTGCCTTACGCATGAGCTTTCCACTCCTCACATGCTTGAATCCAGCGCTCAACAAGAGCTGGACAAGAGGCAAAATGAAAATGAGTATAACCTGCAACGAGATTGTCTTGCATAATCCTTCCTTTTTCATCCCTCTCATTCCCTTGGTTTGATAGGCAGGCGTTATTTCCGTTGCAGCTTCGAAGGTAGAATAGTGAAATTCATGCCCCTTCGCCTGTTCTTCGCCCGTTAGTAAAAAGTTACCTGGCTCCCCTGTAATCTCACGATAACCTAAGGCAGCTAGCTTAGACTGCATTTTCACCTGTCCCGGAACCACTCCTACCATTGAATAAGCTTCCCCTTGGCGAGTTTCGATAGATTCAGTCAGATACATAAATCCTCCGCATTCGGCAAGGGTGGGCATTCCTGCTCTAATGGCTTGACGGATGGACTCTTTTACTTCCTCCTGTGCAGCTAATTCAGCAGCAAATTCTTCGGGAAAGCCTCCACCAAGATAAAGACCGGCTACATCATTAGGAAGGGCTTCCCCCTTTAAAGGAGAAAAATAGACACATTCCACTCCTGCAGCTTCTAAGAGTTCAATATTCTCCTGATAATAAAAATTAAAAGCGGCATCTCTAGCAATCGCCATTCTGATTCGAGGATGATTTGTTTTTACTTGAAAAATGGAGTGGGGATTCGGAGCAATTGAAGAGGTTTCAGCCAAGGTCAGAATCTGTTCAAGATCCACGGTGGCTCCAATTAATTCTCCTAATTGCTGAAAAAACGGTTCAAGTTCGCCTCTTTCAATAGAGGGAACAAGCCCTAAATGCCTCTCAGGAATTTCGATTTCTCCTTCTTTCTTCAGATAGCCGACCACAGGGACTCCGCACTCCTGTTCAATCGCCGCTTTGACTAGCTTATAGTGTCCTTCACTGCCTACACGATTGGCAATCACACCGACAATGCGCGGACCCTCAGCGAAGCTCTGGAACCCTTTGACAATGGCCGCCGCACTGCGAGCCATGGCTGCACAGTTCACCACTAAGATGACAGGGCTATCTGTAATCATACTGATTTCAGCCGTACTCCCTTGATTATGCAGAGGGCTTTTCCCATCAAAAAAGCCCATGACTCCCTCAATAATCGAAATATCTGCTCCTTCACTTGCCCTGCTCACAATATCTTGAACAACCTCATGCTCTAGCATCCAGCTATCTATATTTCGAGAACGTCTCCCTGTTACCGCTGTATGGTAGGTCGGATCAATATAGTCTGGACCACATTTGAAGCCTTGAACGACGTATCCCTTCTGTTTCAGTGCTGCCATTAAACCAATGGTCAACGTAGTCTTGCCGACTCCACTCCCTGTACCTGCAATCACCAATCTTCGTTCCGTCATTCTTTCGTTCCCCTTTATCTATCCAATTCTATTGATTCATACTAGTAGCTTAGAAGTCTTGCAACAGACCAATCGATAGCGTCACATTTCCTGATTTCTTTTTGACCAGCTCAAGGTGATTATGTCCTAAGTATCTTTTGACTGCGGGTTCACTAACTCCATAGGCTCCTGTGAACTTGAAAACTGTATCTGAGGGGGCAGAGATTTCCATTTCATTTAGTTCTTCAGGAGTATAATATTGAAAATCCCAGCTATATTTCTCAACGACAGCGAGTAATCCCTCTTCATCCTTTTTTAAATCAATTGTGCAGACAGTTTTGACACTCTTGATCGAAAACTGCAATTCATCCAGTGTATCTAGGATAACAGATTCAATTTCCTCTGCCGCTGTTCCCCGATTACAGCCAATACCTAGAACAATCACCTTAGGACGATACAATACACCATTATGTAAAATAGCTGATTCGTCTTCCGTCAAATGGCGATGCGTGACCACTAAAGCGGCGTGAGGCTTCGCTTCCAAAGCGGCTTCAATCGACGAATACAACTGGATCGTAGAAGGCATGGGTGTATCATGCATCCACCAATCTCGTTCACCTGACTCTTGGATCACCGCTACCTGCTCTTCATTGACGACGGAAGCACTGACAGGAGTCAGCTTCTCTCCTGACTCCCATTGCCAGCCAAAGCGTCTGCCAAATAGATCAACAGGAATCGTTTTCTGCACATCAGAGGCGGTAGTAATAATAGGACGAGCTCCAATAGCTGCTGCTACTTCACGAGTTAATTCATTGGCTCCTCCAATATGTCCAGAAAGAACACTAATCACATTCTCTCCCTTATCATCAATAACCACGATTCCTGGGTCTGTTTTTTTATCTTTTAGAAGAGGGGCAATCATACGCACAACCGCACCTAGCGAAATGATAAGAATAATCCCTTGATACGCATTGAACAGAGCAGGAAGCAGCAGGCGCACACTCCCTTCAAAAAGCTGGATCTGTTTCTGTTCTTCATCCCCTCGCTCAAATTTACTCATATAATAAAGATCGGCATGAGAAAACTTGGTATGTAGATTCCTTGCTAATTCCACCCCATGCTTGGTAATGGCGACAATAGCATAAGCACCATTCTGTTGAATAGGAGCTAATTCCTTTTCCTGTAGTTGAATGATCATGGATTCTTCACACCCTTACGGAAACCATGGGTAAAGGAGGCATCATAAAGCTTGGAACGATACTCATCCTTTTCATGAATGTCAGGATCTAGAGCCCATCCAGCTAAGATCATAGCATGGGAGCGAATCCCATGTTTGCGCATTTCTTCATCTAGATTTTCTAACGTGGTCCTGACGATAACCTGATCAGGCCAAGTCGCTCGTTGAACCACCGCGACAGGCGTTTGTTCACTCCAGCCTGCCTCTATAAATTCCTTGACGACCTTTTTCGTTAAGGTGGCACTTAGGAAAAGAGCAATCGTACAGTGGTGCGAAGCCAGATCTCGTAGTTTTTCTCTTTCAGGGACAGGTGTCCTGCCTCTGCACGGGTTAAAATAACGGTTTGTGTTAACTCTGGGATGGTTAATTCAGCCCCTATCGCTGCCGCGGAGGCAAATACAGAGCTGACGCCAGGAACCACTTCATACTCTACTCCTGCTTTTTTAAGCAAGGCGACCTGTTCCATTATCGCTCCGAACATAGCGGGGTCTCCTGTATGAACCCGAACCACCATTTTTCCTTGCTGTAAGCGATCCACCATGATCTCTACCATTTCCTCAAGGCTCATCCCTGCACTCTTCAACACCTCGGCTTCAGGCTTTGCCTTCGCTATTAACTCTTCGTTCACAAGAGAGTCCGTATACATGACGACATCCGCTTGCTGCAATAGCTTCAGCCCTTTCACCGTAATTAAGTCTGGATCTCCTGGACCTGCCCCTACGATATATACCTTCATTACTTTCTCACCACCATCAATGTCAGATATTCAAGCTCTAGACCATCTAGTTCATTCACATTCCAGATGACTTCTTCCTCTGAGGTCACCTTGGTCACTACCGAAGCCTTGTCAATCAGTTCTAAGTCACGCAGTACCTGTAGCATTAAATCGATCACCTTGGCAACCTTAATAAAAATCACACAATCATTTTCTTCAATCACTTTTCTCATGGCTTGGTAATCATCTCTAGCAGGTACAATGGCGACATGCTCATCTCCATCTGCTAAGGCAATGCCTAATCTGGAAGCTGCCCCATTAATCGAAGATATTCCGGGAACCGTCTTAATCTCTACTTCAGGATGAAGCTTCTTCATTAAACGCATCATATGAATAAACGTACTATAAAGCAAAGGATCACCTTCCGTGACAAAAGCAACGTCCTTTCCTTGGCTTAAATGATTCCATACTTCCTCCACCGTTTTATGCCATTCCCTGTCTAAAATGGCTTGATCCTTGGTCATCGGAAAGACAAGACCCAGCATCTCTTTTTCATTAGGATTCACGTACACTTCTGTAATCCGATGAGCATAGCTTTTGCTCCCTTTTCTTTTCTTCGGATAGGCAATCACCGGGCTTTGCATTAAGGTGCGAAATGCCTTGACCGTAATAAGCTCAGGATCTCCTGGCCCTACTCCTAACCCATACAATGTACCAACAACAGCACTCATTCTGCTTCCCCTCCCTTTCGCTTCGCTGTAATGATATAGATCGGATTTAATCCTTCAAATCGAGTCATTTCTAAAATAGGCTTACTTCTGGAGATTTGGGCAAGTGTAATGGAAGTTTCATAGCCTTCCTCCTGAAAGGCTTGCATAGCCTGATACAGATTTTCTATCGTCACTGCATTTAAAACGATGCGTCCACCTTCCTTCAAACAACGACAGCACTGAGCCAAAAGCTCACGCATCTCTCCTCCTGTCCCTCCTAAAAAGATCGCATCCGGATCTGCAAAGCTCTCTAATCCAGCTGGCGCTTTGCCTTGAATCGCCACAAAATCGGTTCTGAATTTTTGTTGGTTCTGCAAGCAATTTTCTAAATCAGCCGCATTTTTTTCAATGGCAAAGACCTGTCCATGACGAGCGATTTTTGCCGCTTCAATAGCGATCGAGCCCGTACACGTACCAATATCCCAGACTACACTCTCTTCCGTAAGCTGAAGAGCCGCTAAGCTAAGGATACGCACCTCTTTTTTCGTAATGAGCCCCTTATCTGGCTTTCTCTGAGCAAATTCGTGATCCTCGATCCCCAGAGACCAACGAGGGGAAGGGGCTGTCTGTTTGAGAATGACTACATTGAGAGCAGAAAAGCTCCCTTCCCGCATTTCCTCTAACTCATACCAGCCACAACGTTCCTTCTCACTTCCCAGATTTTCTGCCACAAAGGCTCGATATTCGGTCATTCCGTAATGCAGAAGATAGCTGGCAATGGCATCGGGACTATTTTCTTCATCCGTCAGTAGGGCTACCTTCTTTCGTCCATCAATCCGTTGAGCCAGACCTCGAATGCTTCTTCCATGAATACTGGTTAAATACGCATCCTGCCAGCTTTCTCCCATTCTAGCAAAGGCTAATTGGATCGAGCTAAAATAAGGGTAAATCTCTATTTGTTTTGTTTTCTGCAATTTACTAGAGAGATAGCCACCAATACCATAAAAAAGAGGGTCCCCCGAAGCTAAAACAACTGTAGGTTTCTCCTCTTTCTCTAATTTTTCTATTAGGGCAGACAATCCCGCTCCAATGGAGATTTTCTCTCCCTTATACTCTGGGAAGAAAGCAAGCTGTCTTTCTCCTCCCACTAACACCTGACTCTCTTCAATCCATTCTTGGTAAAGGGGAAAAATCCCTTGCTTCCCTTCGTCCCCAATACCTATCACTTTAATCGAGTGCCTCATTTCGTTCTGCCCTCCCCAATTGTTGTCCTTTCAAGGTATACATCACTGTTTCAATCTCTAATCCGCCCTTTACTTCCTTCAATCCAGAGTCACAGCAATATGTGCATAGCTTTTCAAAAAAGGCAGAATACCCTGCTTCTAGCATCATATCTCCCACTTGTGATGCCGTATTGGCATTCCTGATTTCCTCCAGCATGTCTTCAGGAGCCCCTGCTTCCCTTGCTACCTGAGCCAAGAAACCAAAATCTATCGGTGCACTCTTCGAGTGAACCATCATAATCCCTTGGGCAACCTTAGAAAATTTCCCCATCATTCCAACCATGGTTACTTTTCTTAGGTTTAGACGTTTGCATTGCTGCAGGGTAAAACCGACAAAGTCTCCCATCTCAATAAAGGCTTCCTCAGGTAAGTCAGGATATAACTCCATGGCATATTTTTCACTGCGGCCTCCCGTCGTGATCGCTACATGATCACACTGGCTCGCTTGAGCTACATGTAAAGCCTGTACAATACTCGCCTTATAAGCAGAAGTAGAAAAAGGGACCACGATTCCTCTCGTCCCTAATATCGAGATGCCACCAATGATGCCTAACCGTTCATTTAATGTTTTTTTGGCGATTTCTTCCCCTTGAGGGACGGAAATCACAATCTGTACTCCACGCTCCACCTTATACTCTTGCAATACCTCCTGCGCCACTTCTAAAATGGTTCTGCGAGGAACGGGATTGATTGCCGCTTCTCCTACAGGAACAGGAAGACCGGGCTTGGTCACTCGCCCAACACCAACCCCTCCATCCAATTCAATCTCTTGCCCCTCAATCCACTTTACTGTAGACAGAATAAGGGCTCCATGAGTGGCATCGGGATCATCTCCTGCATCCTTAATCGTCCCCGCTGTTGCCATCGCCTCCGTATATTCACAGCTCTCCATTTTAAACGTAACTATTTTTCCAATAGGTAACATTGTCGTTGCTTCCAGCTGGCTCTTCTGCGTAATCAGAGCCAAAAGAGCCGCCTTTGTTGCTGCCGTAGCACAAGCACCTGTGGTATAGCCTGAGCGCATCTCTTTTGGATCTTTTTCTTGCTTTGCCTTCATGTGACACCTACCGCTCCTTTAACACCCGTATTTTACTCCATATTCTATCATAAAGTAGACTTCCAACAGATGTAGTTTTTACTCCACCTTATGATTAGAATGGATCATACACTTATAAAGAAGCTTTTGGTTCTTCTTATTTATAGGAGAAGGTTCCCGGATTAGCCAGCAGTGAGATCGCATTTAGTGCCGCTACGGTAACCGCACTTCCGCCTTTACGTCCAATGTTCGTAATAAAAGGAATATCTAGCTTTGCCAACTCTTCCTTTGATTCGGCAGCAGATACGAACCCTACAGGCATTCCAATAACCAGACCTGGCTTGGCTTCTCCCTCTTTCACTAAGCGAATGAGTTCCAGAAGAGCAGTTGGAGCATTCCCAATGGCAAATATCCCTCCCTCAGCCTCTCGAACCGCTTTTCTTGTCGAGATAATCGCTCTGGTGGTATTCAGCCTCTTCGCTTCCTCCATTACATCGGGATCGGAAATATACACTTTAATCTCTCCACCAAACTTTTCAATTCGAGGCTTACTGATTCCCACCTGTACCATTTGAACATCGGCTACGACAATCTTACCGCTTTGGATAGCTGCAATTCCTGCCTCAATCGCTTTGGGATGAAAAAGCATATTACGTCCAAATTCAAAATCAGCGGAAGCGTGAATGACACGTTGAACCACTTTATATTGTTCAGGAGTAAAATCATGCTCTCCAAATTCCTCCGTAATAATATTAAAGCTTAGTTCTTCAATCTCATGAGGCTGAACCGTAAAGGGTTTAAATTCTGTTTTGAAATCCATTCTATTCTTCCTCCTTTATTTCTATGTGAAGTATTTCGATGTGAAGTATTTCGATGTGAAGCTACTTCTATGGTAAAGCTACTTCCTACTTGAATATCCGCCTATCCTGTTTGCATGACAGATTGCTTTAAGAAACCATCTACCTGCTGAAGAACTCCTTCATAGGTCGAAAATAGGGTGCCATAGTTCACTTTGGGTCTGGAGATCATAACCGTTTCGATCCCCATTTCTAGGGCGGCTTCGAGCTTCTCATCCACAGCTCCCACCTTGCCGCTCTCTTTGGTAATCATCAGCGTTACCTGATAATGCTCATACAACGCTTTATTTAACTCCTTAGAAAAAGGACCCTGCATCGCCACAATGTTTTTTTGCTCTACACCTAACTGCTCACATTTCTCCATATTATCTAATCTGGGGAGCATTCGAGCCACTAAAGTCGTATCAGGTAAACCAATTAATTTTTCCGCAAAAATAGGTAAGGTCTTGCTCCCTGTCGTCAGCATCACCACGCCTCTTTTTTCTACAGCAATCTCTGCTGCTTGATGATAATCCTCGACGACCGTTACCAGCTCATGTTCGAAGGACTGACTTTCTCTTTCATAACGGATATAAGGAACTCCAGCACTCTTGGCACCTGCCAGCGCATTCTTGGACGCCTCTTCAGCAAAAGGATGACTGGCATCGACAACCACTTGAAAGGATTCTTCCTTTATTTTGGCTGCCATATCCTCTGCCGTTAACCTGCCAACATGAACCCTTAGTCCTGCTTCTTCAAGGGCTTTTGCTGCATTTTCAGTCACAACCGTGGTCAATAGCTCATATCCCTGCTGATGTAGTTTTATCGCTAATTCTCTGGCATCGCTTGTTCCTGCGAGGAATAGGATCATGTACGTTTCCTCCTTATTTTTTGATCGGTTCGTGATCATGATGGTGGTCATGATCATGATGGTGGTCATGATCATGATGATGCCCGTGGTGATGTCCATGATGATGATGGTCGTGATCATGGTCATGGTGGTGATGATGATCAATATGCTCCATCGCCGCCAAACGATACTGACAGGTATCACAGTTCATCGATACCAAACCATATAAAGCTTCATTAACTCGATCCTTAATAATGTCTTGCAGGCTTTGATGGTAACCAAAATAGTTCCCCAAAATGATCTCTTGATCTACATACTGAGCCCTAAATTCTTCGACCATCAGCTCCATCCGCTTGATCAGAATCCCTGTAAATAAGAAAAACGGAAGAATAATCACTCTTCGTGCCCCAAGCTTCACACAGCGCTCTACTCCCTCATGAATCAAAGGATCGGTCACTCCCATAAAGGCGGTTTCCACCCACTTCACTTGGTGCTTTTCCCAAAGCATCCGAGACAGCTTAAATAACTCACTGTTGGCATCAGAGTCACTGCTTCCTCGCCCAACAACCAAGATGGCTGTATCCTCATAGTTTTCATCCTTTTGAAGCCCTAGCTCCTCCAGACGGGAAAGTAAAATTTGCAAGGTTAATTGATGATTCCCAATCGGTCTGCCATATGTAAACTGGACATGGGGATGTCTTTCCTTCCCTTCATCAATCGCTGCTGGGATATGGATCTTGGAATGTCCTGCTGGAAGGAGAATCATCGGAATTAAAACGACATGAGTTGCTCCTCGCTGGACACAGGTGTCAATCCCTTGAAGAATCGTTGGTCTTTCAAACTCTAAAAAACAGGTTTCAACAATGAACTCATCCTTCAGTTGCTCCGTAGCAAACTCCACAAAGTTGCGTACCTCTTGATTTCCTTCTGCATCCTTACTCCCATGCCCTACAAATAAAACTGCCTTCATTCTTTCTCCTCCTAATCCCCGCATAAAGCAGGCTCAATTGATATTGGAATACTCATATCCTGATAGGTGTACCCTTCAATCACCTTGACACGCTTGAAAAACTTATGAAATCGTTCGTTCGGATGCCCTTCTGCCTTAAAGCGCTGCACAATTCGCTCTACAAGCCCCACAATCTCATCAGGTTCAATTCCCTCTGCTACAGGCTGAGCAGGATGAGCATTGCGCCCCACCGTCTTTGCGCCTAAAAAGAGATCAAACTTTCCTTTTCTGTAGACAATTCCAATATCCTCATTGACTGCTCCATAGCAGGCCATGCCGCAGCCATTAAAACCAATTCGAAGCTCCTTCGGCAGTTCCATTCCTCCTAATTTCTCCTGAATCTCATCAGCGTGTGGAATAGAATCCGCCTTCTCCCCATCACAGAAATCACAGGCTTTCATCTGTAATACATCTCCAATAGGAGAAAGGATCAAGCCTTCAGCTTCTAATAAAGTCGTGATTTCCTGTGGATCATACGTTGGAATACGAAGAATCATTTGATGATGAGGCGAATATTCTATACTCCCTTTCTCACCAACCACTTCAGCCAAACGAATCATCTGCTGAGCACTTAATTTCTTATTAGCTACACCTGGACTCACAGCAAATTCTAAAATCGATTCCTGTGGACGATAGGCTTCCAGCATGGACGCTGGAGAAGTGCCTAGGTCCTGAGGCAATGTTTTCTCCATGGTAGCCGCCACATAGGAAACAGCTTCTCCCTTCATTTGGCTGACCTTTTGACTTGCCAACATAGCCATTTCTAGCGCGGAAGGAGTTTCACCCTTTACCTCTGTATTTTCATTCTCTTCTGTAGCCAGAGTTTGTTCTAAAGCCCATGGCTCAGCTTCCTTTTGCAAGCGTTGATGCGGCTTTAACGGCTGCTCCTTCGCCCCAAGAGTATATTTACGCTGGTAGCCTCGAGGCGTAATCATTTTATTGTCATAAAAGAAAGTCGTCGAATTTCCAATAATAACGGTTGTTAACATTCCAATATCATGCTCAAGCATTTCTGCTAACGTCGTCATCACCACATGCTGTCTATCCCGATAAGCACTTTTCACTAAGCCAACTGGCGTGTCCGCTGAACGATATTTTAAGAGAATCTTTTGCGTTTCAATGATTTGTCTCGTTCTTCGACCGCTGCGTGGATTATATAAGGCAATCACGAAATCGGCTGAAGCGGCAGCTCCACTCGCTTGGCTATCAGCTCCCAAGGAGTCAAGTGATCGCTTAGACTGATCGTACAAGCATCATGCATAATAGGGGCTCCTAAGAGAGCTGCACAGGAATTAATAGCCGATATACCTGGTACAATTTCAACTGGAACTCCCGTCGTTTCTGTCCATCCTTGCTCTACTAACACTTCGTAGACAAGTCCAGCCATTCCATATACTCCAGAATCCCCACTTGAAATAACGGCGACAACCTTTCCCTGCTCCGCTTGTCGAACCGCTTCTTGAGCTCGTGCGACCTCCTCCGTCATCCCCGTACTAATGACCTGTTGATCACTAAGTAAGCCTACAATTAAATCCACGTATGTCTTGTAGCCGATAATCATATCGCTTTCCTGTAATGCTTGCTTTGCTCTTTCCGTGATGTGATCTGCATGCCCTGGTCCAAATCCCACCACCATTATTTTCCACTCATCTTGCTTCCCCCTTATAATCCAAGAATGATCCGTAGAGCTACAATCATACTATAGCTTCTTCTCTCATTTTCTCTGGTCAAAATTCAATCCCATAAACAGCAGGTACACCCTCGTTATAGTAATGTTTTTCAGGTTCAATCACAGAAACAAGATCCGCCAAGTCCTTTATTTCTTGTTTGGCATTTCTGCCCGTAATCACAAGATGGACATGCTTAGGCCTATTTTGGATCACCTCTAGCACCTCTTCTAATGGAAGTACATCATTAATAGGGAACTTATCTATGGCAAGAGCATTATTTAACTCATCCAAAATAACAAGATCATATTCTCCGCTTAACACCGCTTCTTTCGCTTTGGGCCATGCCTGCTTCAAAGCCTCTCGATGTTCTTCAGGTGTCTTCGTCCAAGTAAAGCCAATTCCCAATTGTTCCATTTCAACTCCTAGCCCCTGCAAGGCAATCTGTTCCCCATAAGATCGTTCTGGCGATTTAATAAATTGATAGATTTTAACCTGAAAGCCTCTTCCAATTCCACGCAAGGCAAGACCTAAAGCTGAAGTCGTTTTTCCTTTTCCATCTCCTGTATACACAAGAGTTAACCCATGTTGATTTTCCCTACTTCTGCCCAAATTGCTTCCCCTCACTTTCTCCCTTTTCGTTTACCCGCAACTTTATTCCACTGTGCTTAACCTCATGCTCCCAGCGCATTCGAGCAGGAAAAATAAAAAACCTTAGCCACGTGGCTAAGGTTAAAAGTGTATTCATAGTAGATCTAATGCTAGTCGAGGATACAAAACAAGTAGTAAAGACACACTGATATCCCAGCATCTCCCCTACTTCGTATACTCCCAATAGATCTAGTGGTCCCCTATTAAAAAGCAGACCGAATTCACTTTATCCTTCCCACCGAAGAATAACAGAACAATACATTTATAAGCAGGTCTCCTGGCTTACGCTTCATTTTACTCTTGTACCTTCCCAACCTTTAGTACCAGGTCAGTGGTTTTTTACAATTTCATCAGCGTTTACAGTAGCGGGGGCTGCATCGGATTTGCACCGATTTCCCTTTTTGTCCAGCATAGTGGACACTTATAAAGTAGACTTCCATCAGATGGAGTTTTTAGTCCACCTGATGGTTAAAATGATATAAAAGTATATTCAATTACAGTTACTATTTAGAATAAGATAGCAAAAAATATAATGTTTCTGCTATCTCTATTAAATCTTATCTATAGATTCATTGCAAGGCTTATTCTAAAGTTTGAATGTGACTAAGAAAACAAGAACCTGATCATTTCAGATGTATTTCCCACTCATACTTAAATAATAGATCCCCAACACGATAAAACAAGTAGCTAGAAAAGTGTTCATCTTCTAACCCTCCTGTTTTCGCTTAATAGCATTATTATAACATAATATTCCAGTTGTTCAGTATACCTATGATCGAATAGAGAGTGAATGTTCATTTACCATTCTAATATCCTCGTTAAAGAAGAACCTATTAATTTGTATTTTTTCAAAAATTAACACTTTTTATTATTTACACTTATTCCTTTATATGGTATAAATGTTTTATCATCCATTTTTTCTACATTAATATAATGATATGCATTCATCTTGTTACAGGAAAATACCAATTGAATCGGGAGGGGTCTTCACAAATGACAATAAGGACAAGCCACTCTATTGTTTTAAAAGAATCTATCAATCTAAAAGAAGTAGATGGAGAAGCTATACTCGTTGATAAAAACAATGGTGATCTTTTTGGTCTGGACCCTACAGCCACCGTCTTATGTCAGCATCTCGTTGAAGAAACGACCATTAATGAATATCTTGATAAGATGAAAGAAATATTCGATGCAACAGAGGAAGAATTGAAAGAACACATTCTACTATTTCTTGAGGAATTAACTCAGTTAGGGGTGCTTGATGTGAAATGAGCTACATAAGAAAATTCTTTCTAACCATGTATATATATCTTCTTATTTCCTACTACAGAAGATTGGTCAGTTCTGAGATCAATTGGGGGGATCTGGAGAAAAAACTAAAAAAAATGAGAAGAGAGGAAGCAACGGTCGATAACGCGGCTTATACACATGAACTTGTGAAAATGGTTCATCAAATAGGAGCTTACCAGAGAAATCTCTCCAATTCTTGTTTAGTCTTATCTATAACAGCCTTTCACTTACTGCAAAAGTCAAATTTGAATGCGACATTCTGTATTGGTGTTCAAAAATACCCCATCTTCTACTCTCACGCCTGGATAGAGCATAAGGAAAATCCCATCCATGAAGATCACAAAAATATCAAGAAACTAACAAAAATACTGGAGGTGTAGTATGGGTATAGTGGGTTTTTGGAAAGAAAACAGTCCTACCGACTCAAATCCTAGTATTAAAATATCTGGAACCATCTACGGTATCCCTACACCGCACGTCAAAGATAAAATTCATAACATGTGGAAAGTACATAAGAAACATATCCTGAATCATCTAGAAGGGGAGTTTTCCATCGTCTTGTATGATAAAGCTTCTTTCACAGCTATTACCGATCCAACTGGAAGTCATCCTTTCTACTACTCCATCATTGATGAAACGATCTATTGGTCTTTTGATTTAGCCGAATTGTCCTCTAAGCTTCCTTCTTTAACCATTGATGAAGATTTTGTCTATAGTTTTCTAGTGGCTGAAATAACGGGAAGACACCCCTATGACGAAACTAGCACTATCTACAAAGAAATCAAAAGATTGCCCTCCGGTACTATTATGACATTCACTAAAAAAACCACTTTCCACAAAGGATGGGATTGGATCACGGATGATTATATGGATCTATCCTATTCTGAAGCAAAGGATACATTAAATACTCTACTATATAAAGCAGTAGAAAATAGAGTTAGAAACCATCAGAAAATAGGAGTTTATTTAAGTAGTGGGATGGATTCCACTTCAATTACGAGCATCCTATTAGAAATCGTTAATCCTGAGCAAGTGATTCCCATATCCCGCTCCTATCCAAAATTTCCTGCTAGTGATGAAACGGCTCTCATTCAACTTTATAATCAGAAAATGGGGTTACAAGGATTTTTTTATGAAGCTGATAGCATCAATTTTTATGAGGATCTTCTACATCATCTTCCACAATCACCTCAACCAGAAGTACTTATTAATTTACTTCTTACACAACAAGATATCTCTCTATTCAAAGAAAAACAAGTCACCTGTGTATTGACGGGGCATGGAGGAGATTTTGTCCTAGATCCTTGTGATGAAATCCCACAAATTTTACTAAGACAAGGAATGTTTACAGAATGGTGGAAATGGTTTAAAAACATTAGAAAATATAAAGAAATGCCGAAAGGATACATATGGAACAAGCAACTTGTAGCTGCTGTATTTGGTCAATCCAAATATCACTACAATCAATTACAACAACAATTCGATTTCCCCTCATGGATACGACCAAGTAATCCCAATCAAGCGAACATGAAACCTACTATGCAGGCAGAACTCAATCCTTCAGACTATTTATTAGCTGACTTAAATCGATCTGATGGAACTAATTGGCTGTTTAGAAAAGAAGGATTAGATAGCACTCATCCATTTCTAGATTCTCGAATCATTAAGTTTATGTTCAATATAGCTCCATGGTATAAAACAAAACATGGAAAAGAAAGTAAAGGAATACTTAAAGATATCATGAGAGGACGAACCCCTGATGAAATCATTCAGCAATATTCTGCCATCGGCAGTGAAGATATCTTGGCTTATGACTTAAAAAAATCCCGTTCCTTACTTGATTCAGCCTTTCTCAATTCACCTATCTTTCAATATGATTTTATTTCACGCGAAACATTTTTGGAAGAGTATAAAAAATTACTTCAAGGTGCTGCAGAAACACCTACTAGACTTATTTTTCCAAGGTTCATTATTCTTAGTTCATGGTTAAACAAAATGGCAGACACAGAGTATAAAATGAATACCTCTACTGTCTGTTAACTCATCTTCAGAATAATATGTAGCTTAAGTGGGGCAATCATTTTAAGGAGGAAATTAGAATGAAAAAATTACAGTTTTCTCAACCTCAAATCGTAAAATACGGGGGAATCAAAAATGTTACACACGGAGGAAGCCGTGGGTTTCTTAGAGAGATTGGGTTTAAATATACTAGGTGGCATTTTGAATAGGAATATTTAGAGCGTTTATTTTTTCAGGTAGCAAGTTTACCCGCCTTTAAACATTAAAGAGAAGCATAGTTATTCAATTGATTACATTGCCCCACTCAAGGTACATATTATACTTCTTATATTCTTCCAGACAAAGAGGGAGTGATCAGCCCCTCCTCCCTCCTCTCACTTTTTTACGTTCCTCATCACTACTCTGACGGTATTAATTCTTTTTTCGCTAATTGACGTATTGACCGACCTTCTCTATAGTACAATTTTCTGATAAACTCTAAATTATCCATCTTTAACATCCTTTTTTCCACCCAGATCATGTAGTTCTCGTCACTAAAATATACGTGAATACAGTAGTTATACGAAAGAACGAGGAAATGAAAAATTGCATAAGCAACGCTATTTATTTTCAGTTAATAAGAGCATTTTAATAGCTAGATGTGATAAAATAAATGAAAGTACTGATTTTGAGGTGAACTTTATGACAAAAAGAAGAAAATAAAAAAAATCATTGATAGAATGCCTGAGAATAGCACTCTTGAAGATCTTCAATATACATTGTACGTTCAAAGTAAAATTCAAAAAGGACTTGAAGCTGTTGAGAAGGGTGACGTTATAACGCAAGAAGAAATGGAAAAGAGAATAGAAAAATGGTTAAAACAGTAATTTGGTCAACGCCGGCTGCTTTAGATTTAGAGAGAGCAGTCACTTACATTTTTGAAGATTCACCAGCTTATGCAATTTCTTTTTATAATACGGTTAAAGAGAGATCAAGAACTCTAAGTGAATTATCTGAAAGAGGGAGAGTAGTTCCTGAACATAATGATAATAGAGTAAGAGAAATTTTTATTCACCGTTATCGTTTAATTTATGAAATCAAAGAAGAAGAGGTTATAATCCTATCATTCATTCATGGCGCACAACTCTATAATCAACATGAAGATGACTGACCCACAGAAAAAAACAGGTGGGTTTTTTATATTTCAAGTGCTATTTTTGTAAGGGATTCAATGTTCCATCGTGTAACAATATTTTCAGCGCTTCGGGCTGACGCCCTTGGTTCCGGAAATAAATTCGAAGATGTATTTGCCGGGACACATCCCCTTCACCAAGAAAAGCATTTCTAGGTTCAGGTCTTCGCCTGTAAGCTCCGAGGCGTCGTGAAAACGGAACGTTATCAGAAAACGATGGATAGTACGGCCGTCCATGGTCGCAATTTTAAAACCTTGTGAAATATTAACAAATAATATATACCTCTAACGATAGAACAGTTTAGTTTAAATAAGCGAAGCTATCTAGCTTATAATTGACCTCAAAAATGAAAGAAGGTTTTTAAATGAATATTAACTACACAACAGATATAGAAAATATTACAGAAGAAGGTCTTCAGGAATTGTTTCTATCGGTAGAATGGGAGTCTGGAAAGTTTCCAAGTGAACTCTTAAAAGCAATACAAGGCTCCCATTCTGTTATTACTGCATGGGATGGGGACAAACTTATTGGATTGATTAACGCATTATCTGATGGTACATTAACAGCGTATTTTCATTACATGTTAGTAAATCCAAGCTATCAAGGAAAAGGAATTGGTAAAGAAATGATGGATATTTTGCTAGATAGGTATAAGGAATATCAAACAAAAGTGTTGATTGCCTATCCAAATGTAGTTGAGTTCTATGGAAAATTAGGCTTCAAAACAGAAAATGGGACTACACCTATGTTTATTTCAGAACTAATTTAGTATTACGAAGCTTGGTCTATGTATTTACTTTCCACTTCTTTTCTTAACTTCTTATAATGCTCATAACTATCCAAGAACTTTTTCTCCTTCTTATCCCGTCCATCCACATTATACTTCCCTTGATACAGCCCAATGATATAGTAAGCCCCAACCGTATCATCAAAGTGTAGAAATAGAATATATCTTTTCTCTTCCTCTAATGGGGTATAGTCACCATATGATAACCTTACTAATCTCCCTTCAACCTCTACCACAAAAGTTGCTCTGCCACTTCAATCCTCTGTCCTTTTTCAATTACCTTATTTCTATCTTCTTTCATGACTTGATTAACTACAACCTCAGTTATGGTATGTCCATGATCAGATGAGAGTAATATATTTTTCGATTCACCTGTAACGGTTGCCTCTAGTACTAAATGAGCAACTTCAGTTAGTTCATCTACACTTTCATACGTCTGATAGTTCACTAAGATACTTTGCTCTTCAATAGCTTCGCTCTGACTCAATAATTGACTAACTATAAGAAGTGATAAAAAAAGAATGAGTCCTATTAAAAGAAAAGTGAAATTTTTCTTTCCCCTCACCATCTCCAATAAATCTTCCCCTTTCTCTCATCGATACATTTAATGGCATGTATTGGTATAATAGTGATTATACTACACATTTGTATATAAAGTATGTTGAAGATATTTCTGTTATGATGTCTTGTATTAAGAAAGTGAGGATTTCATCAATGCTAAAAAATGGACAGAGAATCATCCTTTGACTCTCTGCCCTTTTTTCTTATGAATCGTAATAACCTATTTAGATCACCCATCATGTATGATCTATGGGTCTACTCAATGATCAATGGCTGCGCACCCCAAATATCTGTGGCATATTCCTGAATTGTCCGATCACTGGAGAAGCGTCCAGAATGGGCAATATTGACAACGCTCTTTGTTAGCCAGCCTTTGCGATCTTGATAGCACTCGTCAACCTTATGTTGAGCATCGGCATAGGAGGAAAAATCTCGCAAGACAAAGAATTCATCGTTATGATGTAACAGAGTTTGAAAGATGGTTTCAAATTCCATTTTTGAGTGATTGTAGCTTCCATCAACAAGCTGGTCAAGCACTCTTTTGATCCGATGATCCCGATGGTACATTTCCCAAGCATTATACCCACCTACTTGGTAATAATTAAGCACTTCACTTGAGGTTAAGCCGAAGATGAAGATATTATCTAGACCAACAGCTTCTTGAATCTCAATATTGGCTCCATCTAAGGTACCGATCGTGAGGGCTCCGTTCATCATAAATTTCATATTTCCTGTTCCCGAGGCTTCTTTACTTGCTGTCGAGATCTGTTCGCTCACTTCAGCGGCTGGAAAGATTTTTTCTGCCAGCGATACACGATAATTTTCGAGAAAAACAATCTTTAGCTTCTCCTGACAGATTGGATCTGAGTTGACCTGAGCCGCCACGTTATTGATCAATTTAATCACTCGTTTAGCCAGATGATATCCAGGTGCCGCTTTCGCTCCAAAAATAAAAGTACGGGGAGCCATAGGGAGAGAAGGATTCTCTCTCAATTGATTATAAAGATGCATAATGTGCAGGATATTCAACAATTGACGCTTGTAGGCATGAAGTCTTTTGACCTGAACATCATATATTGAGTGCGGATCAATAGCAATTCCTGTTTTATGTTGAATAATAGAAGCAAGCTTCTCCTTGTGCTGATGTTTGATACGTGCTAGTTGCTCATGCAGCTGGTATCATGAATATGTTCCGTGAGTTGCTCTAATCCCGCGGGATCATGAATCCATGAATCGCCAATCGTATCCGTAATCAGCTTGGATAGCTCTGGATTTGATTTAAGTAACCATCTGCGATGTGTGATCCCATTGGTTTTATTATTAAACTTTGTCGGATAGAATTGGTGAAAAAGCTTCATTTCTCTTTTCTTCAAAATCTCTGTATGAAGCTGTGCTACCCCATTGACACTATGGCTTCCGACAATAGCAAGATGAGCCATCTTGACATATCCATCCGCAATAATTGCCATTTGATGAATTCGATCCCACTGCCCAGAATATCGTTCCCACAGCTCTGCACAGTAGCGTTCATTTATCTCTTCTACAATCATATAGATACGCGGTAATAAGCTTCTGAATAGCTCTACAGACCATGTTTCTAAAGCCTCGCTCAGCGTTGTATGATTGGTAAAAGAAATGGTTTTTACCGTGATGCTCCAAGCTTCCTCCCAGCCCAATCCTTCCTCGTCTAGCAAAATCCTCATCAGCTCTGGAATCGCTAATACAGGATGCGTATCATTGATATGGATAGCCACTTTTTCATGAAAATTGGTCAGTGTCCCATAGGTCGAACGATGGGTCTTGGTGATATGTTGAATCCCAGCCGACACTAGAAAATATTCCTGCTTCAAACGCAAAAGTCTCCCCTCTGGATGGGTATCATCTGGATAGAGAAACTCAGAAATAGATTCTACTGTACGCTTGTATTCTACTGCCTTATGATAGCTGTGACCGTTGATGTATTCAGCATGCAAATAGTTTGCCACTGTTTCTGCACTCCACAGTCGAAGAGTGTTCACTGTTTTATTTTCAAAGCCTATGACTGGTGTATCATAGGGAACCGCTAAGACAGGCTCATATTCGCTATGTTCACAAACGAGCCGATCTTCACCAACCTTCATTTCTACTTTGCCGCCGAACTTCACCATGACGGATTGCCCAGAATTCCGAATCTCCCAGACATTCCCTTCCCTAAGCCACTGCTCAGGAAGCTCCACCTGAAATCCATCAACGATTTTTTGCTCAAACAAACCGTATTTATAACGAATCCCATAGCCATGACCTGGCAAATGAAGAGATGCAATAGAATCTAGGAAGCAAGCAGCCAAACGCCCTAGCCCACCATTTCCTAAGCCTGCATCAGCTTCCTGACTTTCAACATCCTCGAAAGAAATGCCCAGCTCTTCTAATGCCTCCTGACATGCCTGTAATGCCCCCATATTGAGAAGATTACTGGCCATTAGACGCCCCAACAAGAATTCAATAGAAAAATAATAGACCTGCTTCACTTCATGTTCAGCATATTGTAATTGAGTATTCATCCAGTTTTTACTCACATATTCACGAATCATACTGCCCAAGGTTTTATATAAATCCATTGGAGTCGCATGAGCAATGGTTTTTCCATATAAGCGTTCAAGCTTCTCTAGAAATTCTTCCTTAAATCGTTCTTTATCTGTAAACACATTCTTTCCTCCTCAAGACTCCTGCCATTTATTGATACAGCTTGTAATATTGACTAGCTGATTCTCTCCAGCTAAAATCTTGGTTCATTCCACGGATGACGAGACGCTCCCACACTTCTGGATCATGATAAAATTCAAGTGCTCTACTTATGGTATATAGCATATCGTGTGCATTATAATGAGCGAAGCTAAATCCGTTTCCTTCCTCAGTATATTCATTATAGGCTTGTACGGTATCATTTAGACCTCCCGTTTCTCTGACAATGGGAATAGTTCCATAGCGTAAGGCAATAAGCTGACCAATTCCACAAGGCTCGAATTTAGAAGGCATAAGAAATTGATCTGCTCCAGCATAAATTCTTCGTGCTAGTGTGTCATCAAACATAATCTGAGCAGATACCTTATCTGGGTATTTGGATGCCATATGAAGAAAGAGCTGTTCATAATGAGGGTCACCTGTCCCAAGTATTACAAGCTGTAAATCTAAAGCAAGCATCTCCTCCATGACTCTCTCAATAAGGTCTAAGCCTTTCTGCGAAACAAGCCTAGTGACCATAGCAAGAAGAGGAATTTCTTCAGAGATAGGAAGCCCTAGATTTTCTTGCAGTTTTGCCTTATTCGCTTGCTTTGCCTTCAATATCTCTTCTTTCTCCATAGCAGAAGAATAGTGGAACAATAAAGGGTCAGTCTCAGGATTAAAACTTTCATAATCAATCCCATTGACAATGCCATGCAATACATGATCCCTCGCACGCAGTAGACCATCTAATCTCTCTCCATAATAAGGAGTCTTTATTTCAAATGCGTAGGTTTGACTGACGGTGGTCAGGATATCGGAATAGAGTAAGCCCGCCTTCATATAGCTTATATTTCCATAGAATTCAAGCTTATCAGGGGTAAAATAGCTAGCATCAAGATGAAGTAAATCTGATAGAATGGAGCTTGGAAAAATACCTTGATACTGCAAGTTATGAATGGTAAAGACCGTACGAATCGCTTGATAAAAGGGGAGATGTGAGTATTGAGCTTTGATAAATAATGGAATCAGTCCTGTCTGCCAATCATGACAATGAATGATCTCTGGATGAAAACCTAATTCGGGAAGCACCTCTACTACAGCACGACAGTAGTAAGCAAAGCGTTCTGCTTCATCATAGTAGCCGTAAAGCCTATCGCGTTTGAAATAATATTCATTATCTATAAAATAGAAGTGGACTCCACTCTCTTTGATTTCCCATATGCCACAGTATTGTTTTCTCCACCCTAGTTGAACCTCTCTACTCCCTCTAAAGGTCATTCGTTTTTTGAGCTCTTCAGGAATCGTACTGTACTTAGGCAAGAGAACTCGAACGTTTACTCCTAATTTCACTAATTCCTTAGGAAGAGAACCAATGACATCCGCTAATCCCCCTGTTTTGATAAAAGGAACGGCTTCTGTAGCGACAAATAAAACATTCATACCAACAACGACTCCTTCTCACCTCATCTTGAATATAGAGGCTTGTTCTGTTTTTTAGAGAATTAGATCACGCTTCTTTTGGCAATCCATGTAGGGGCGATCTTCGTCCCAATCACTTCTTTTTTGGGCATAATTTTCACTTCTTTATCTAAAATGACATTTTCTAAATAGGCATTCGACCCAATCTCACATTTTTGCATAATGACACTGTTCTTCACAGTCGCTCCTGGACGGACCCTAACTCCTCTAAAGAGAATGCTGTTTTCCACTGTTCCTTCAATCAGGCAGCCATTCGCTACTAACGAATGATGAACCTGTGCTGTTTCTTTATATCTCGTGGGAGGCTCGTCCTTGACCTTAGTCAAAATCGTTCCCGGCTGAAAAAACAACTCCTTATATACAGTAGGATTCAGCAAGCTCAGATGGTGTTGAAAATATTGAGAAATACAATCCATCGTCGCCACATATCCCCCATGCTCAAAGCCATACATCTGAATATGTTCGATTTGATTCATCAGAATGTCGTCCACTAAATCACAGCCCACATCATAGACACATGCTTTAATTAAATCTAGCAGGAGGAGCTTGTCGATAACAATCATATCTAAAAAACGCTTCTTCCCCTTTTTCATGCTTGTCTCCTTGATAAACTGACGAACACGCCCTGCCTCATTCAAGGAGAGATAGCCTTGCTCCGTACGGGTCTGTGCTTCCTCCGTACATGTTTGATAAAGCAAGGTCACCTCTGCACCCTTTTCTTTATGAAACTGAACGGCTGCCCTGTAGTTCATATTGCACACCATATGACTGCTAGCCAAGACGACATATTTTTGCGAGCTTCGCTTAAAATAATCAAGATGCTGATAATAGGAATGCATATCCCCATTTCTTTCCTCCCCCTGAGGTACAATAGAGGAGGAAGAATGAACAAACCATCCTTCTTGCGATCTAAATCCCATTCCTTTCCTGAGCCTAAATGATCCATCATCGAGCGATACTTTTCCTGTGGAAAGATGGCTACATTCTGAATCCCTGAGTTGACCATATTAGATAAAGCAAAATCGATTAAGCGATAGCGCCCGCCAAAAGGAATAGCACCTAGTGAACGTGATTCTGTTAATTCAGGTAATAGATTCTCTTTCTTTGTTTGATGAATAATTCCCATCACTTCTTTCATGCTTCCTCTACCCCCTTCATGTATATATGTGACCCCTAGACTTTTATTTGCCCTAATGAATCAATCAAGTAATCCTCTCCAATGAGAAGAATCCCTTCACCTGATTCTCCTCTTAGCTTTGCTCCACTCTCGATTCTAGAGCGAGAGCCAATAATCGCCTTTTCGATATGCACATGATCTCCAATCGTTACATCAGGCATAATGACAGAATCCTTAATCACACTCCCATGCCCTATTGTCACACCGGGAAATAGCACAGAATGATCTACCTGACCATAGATTCTGCACCCTTCATTCACCATGGAACGAGTGACTGTAGCATCAGCGGAGATATACTGCGGGGGCTGATTGGGATTCACAGAATAAATTTTCCAAGAGCGATCATAGAGGTCTAGCTCAGGTTCTTCAGATAACAAGTCCATATTCGCTTCCCACAGGCTTTCTATAGTACCAACATCCTTCCAATAGCCTTGAAATGGATAAGCTACTAATTTTCTTTGATTACTTAGCATCATGGGAATAATATCTTTCCCAAAATCGTTCGATGAATGAGGATCACGTGCATCCTCTTCTAAGAAACTCCTTAGGACCTTCCAGTTGAAGATATAGACCCCCATAGAAGCTAGATTATTTTTTGCCTGCTTCGGCTTTTCTTCAAATTCAGTAATCGTATAATTCTCTGCTGTATTCATGATTCCAAAGCGATGGGTCTGCTCCCATGGAACCTCTAGAACAGCAATGGTGACTTCCGCTTCTTTTTCAATATGGTAATTCAACATCATGGAGTAATCCATTTTATAGATGTGGTCTCCTGATAAGATGAGGACATGTTCAGGAGCATACTGTTCAATGAAACCTATATTCTGATAGATGCATTCGCCGTGCCTTTATACCAATTTCCTCCGCCTTGGACCATATAAGGAGGTAAAATCGTCACTCCCCCTTGAATTCGATCTAAATCCCACGCACTCCCGATTCCAATATAGGAATGAAGAACAAGAGGTTGATACTGTGTGAGAACTCCTACTGTATCAATACCAGAGTTGGTACAATTGCTTAACGGAAAATCAATAATGCGATATTTCCCTCCAAAAGGAACTGCGGGTTTAGCCAAATTTTTGGTTAAGCATTCCAAACGTCTTCCTTCTCCCCCTGCAAGCAGCATAGCCACACAATCTTTTTTCTGCTTCATTTCCTTCATGTCCCCTTTCTTTTTCTCTTTTTCAGGATCACCAGCGCTAAAGGAGGGATCTTTAGAGTAAGGCTATAAGGCTGTTGATGCCACGGAATTCTGCTCACTCGCAGTGCTTTATCATTAACCTGTCCAGAACCTCCATAGCTTAGGAGATCACTGTTAAAAGCCTCCTCATAAAATCCTAAAGTAGGGACTCCCATCCGAAAATCCTCGCGTACCTCAGGAGTGAAATTACATAAGACGATGCTTTCATCTCCTTTTCTTTTTCCTTTTCGGCGAAAGATCAGAATGCTTTGTTCGTGATTATCAGGGTCGATCCACTCAAATCCTGCCTGAGTATGATCAAGCTCCCATAGAGATGACTCCTGTCGATAAAAATGCTGTAACTCACTTAAATAGTGATGCATCTTGGCATGCATTTCGTATTCAAATAAGTGCCAGTCTAGTTCATCCAATTCCTTCCATTCAATAAACTGCCCAAATTCACCGCCCATAAATAATAGTTTTTTACCTGGGTGGGTCATCATATACCCATAAAGCACTCGCAGGTTCGCAAATTTCTGCCAATAGTCCCCTGGCATTTTATCTAGTAATGATTTTTTCCCATGTACTACTTCATCATGCGATAAAGGGAGAATAAAATTTTCGGAAAAAGCGTAGAAAAAAGAGAATGTAAGATATTGATGATGCCACTTACGATGAATTGGATCTAATTCCATATAGCGCAATAAATCATTCATCCAGCCCATATTCCATTTATAATTAAACCCTAAGCCGTCAAGATAGATTGGGGCAGTAACCGAGGGCCAGTCCGTGGCTTCCTCAGCAATCATAAGCATAGTAGGATCATAGCGAAAGATGACTTCATTTAGTTTTTTTATGAAGGCAACTCCTTCAAGATTTTCTTCCCCTCCATATTGGTTGGAGATTCTTTCACATTCATCCTTCCCATGATTAAGATAGATCATATGACTCACGGCATCGACCCTTAAACCATCGATATGGTAAACCTCCATCCAAAACAGCGCATTGGAAATAAGAAAGCTCTGAACCTCAGGTTTTCCAAGGTCGAAATTCATCGTTCCCCACTGCTTGTTTTCTCCTCGTCTATGGTCTTCATATTCATATTGAGGGGTTCCGTCAAAATATCTTAAGCCATGTGCATCTTTGCAATAGTGACTCGGAACCCAATCTAGAATGACCCCAATCCCTCGCTGATGACATTGATCTACCAAGTACATGAAATCATGAGGAGAACCATAACGGCTGGTTACGGAAAAGTAGCCTACTCCCTGATATCCCCATGAGCCATCAAAGGGATGCTCCATAACAGGTAAGATTTCTATATGCGTATAGCCTAGTTCTAGGACATAGTCAACAAGCTGCTCTGCTAATTCTCGATAAGTCAAATAGCCTTTCTCCGTATTCCGTTTCCATGATCCTAGATGAACCTCATAGATCAACATAGGTTTTTGATAATGGTTTGTTTGCTGTTTATTCTTTTGCCATTCCTGATCTTTCCATTCATAACCCGTTAAAGAATAAACAACAGAAGCAGTCTGGGGCTTTACCTCTGAAAAAAAAGCATACGGATCTGACTTCAGCAGAACCTCTCCAGCTAGAGTGTGAATTTCATATTTGTACAGTTCTCCAGCCTCCAGTTCAGGAACAAATAAATACCAAATTCCTGACTTCTCCCATTTTATTAAGCGATGCTTCACTCCATTCCAATGATTGAAATTTCCGACAACTCTCACTTCAGTAGCTCTTGGTGCCCAGACACAGAAGCGAACTCCTTTCGTTCCCTCATGCTCTATGAGATGGGCACCTAGCATCCGATAGCTTTCATAGAGTGTTCCTTGGTGAAATAAAAAAATGTCATGTGAACTTGGACTCATTTGGTTCATGTTCTTAGCGCCTTCCTTCCACCATGGTTTCAGAATTGATTTCGTTGAGTAGAATGTAACTGACAAGTAATATATTATACCTATTCTCTTTCTGGATGAAAATTCCTGTTTATGATATATTTTGTCTATAGTAATAATCAGTTATCTGTATTTACTAAGGGTAGTAGCTTACTTTCGTAATCTTTTACATTTTTAAGGAGGACCTATGATGAAAAAATTATGTACCATTATTCTAAGTTTTATCTTAATCTTTATGTTAAATGCTTGTAGCTCACAAAAAGTAAATACTACAAACGATTCTCCTGAAATAACAGTCAAAGCAGGAGATACGGAGATCACTTCAGTGGTCAAATCGAAAAGCCTAGAAGAGGTAACATTAAAAAAAGAAGCAGATCGTATGACTATGACGGGAGTCAACCTTGAAGATGTGGAACTTTTTCAATCTATTATGAATGACCCTTCCATCACGATTCCATATGTTTCACTTGGGGAAACAATACAAATTGAATTTAACGAAACGACTCCAACTACATATGAACTAGTAGAAACGCTTCTGAGTGATGACGGCACATTAAAGTATAAGGCAGAAACCATAGAAAACATTCAACTAACTTTGACAAATAGAAAAGGATCTTTTGTACTTGATGAAAATGTATGGGCTCACCTTAGCTCTAACAGTGACGATTACGAACCTGAAGCAACGATTCGAGGTTTTCGTCTTATTTGTCAATTTACAGATAAAGTTCAGGAATTTTCTTTCATTATCAAAACTGATGCTACTAAGTAAACAAAAAAACACTCCCCTTTCTAGTTACAGATTTTGATTATCTGTACTATAAGGGGAGTATTTCATGCTTACAAAAGAGAACGCTTATTTACTTTATACTTTTATACTGTAAATTTCTCTGCTTCAATCAAGCGGTTAGCAATATCGCGTTTGATCGCCACTGTATTGATTGGATTGTGACGAGTTAGCTTACGGACAATGGATAGCATGGTGCGAAGAGTATCTCCTTCTTCCATAGCAGATAAGCTTTCTCTAGCAATGGCATCTAAGCGTTGTAATGCTTCTTGAGCGTACACTCTTGTATAATCATATTTCTGTGCTTCCTTCTCTACACCATTCGCCGCAATGGCTTTTTCTGTTCTAAGAATCGCACTTTCTAGAACGTAAATTTCAATAATCATATCCGCAATATTGGATAATAGTTCTTGCTCCTTATCAAGCGCTTGCTGATACTTCTGAACTCCTGTACCTGCAATCATTAAGAAAAGCTTCTTCGCCATCTCAAGATATTGCTTTTCTTGTGCTAATGGCTCATCGTCCACCTCTGTAGGCATCAGCATCATTAATTCTTCTTGTAAGCCTGCTGCAGCCCCTAATAGATTCAATTCACCCTTCATTGCTTTTCTGACAAGCGTTCCTGGGATCAATAAACGGTTGATTTCATTTGTCCCTTCGAAGATACGATTGATTCTGGAATCACGATAGATGTTTTCTACCTCATACTCGGACATGAAACCATATCCACCATGAATTTGAACGGCTTCATCGGCGACATAATCTAAGGTTTCAGAGCCATATACCTTATTAATGGAGCATTCAATCGCATATTCAGCAATCGACTTCGCCACAGCAAAGCCATTTTCTTGCTCTTCTTCACTTAATTGCCCCATGCTCTCTTCAAACAATCCGCCGGTACGGTAGACACTGCTCTCATTGACATAGGCACGGATGGACATATCCGCTAATTTGGCTTTGATTAAGTTAAAGTTAGCAATAGGTGTTTTAAATTGCTTTCTTTCTTTGGCGTATTTGACAGCTAGCTCAATCGCACGCTTGGATGAACCTACACAGCCAACAGCCAGCTTGTAGCGTCCTACGTTCAGGATGTTGAAGGCAATGACATGCCCTTTGCCGACTTCGCCCAGAACATTCTCCACAGGAACTTTTGCCTCGTCTAAGATTAGCGTACGAGTGGAAGATCCTTTGATTCCCATCTTCTTCTCTTCTGGGCCTGTAGAAACACCTTCATATCCTTTTTCGACGATAAATGCAGTGAAATGCTCCCCATCAATTTTGGCATAAACAATGAACACATCGGCAAAAGCAGAGTTGGTAATCCATTGTTTTTCCCCTGTCAGCTTATAATAGGTTCCACATTCACTTAATTTTGCAACCGTTTTAGCCCCAAGTGCATCAGACCCTGAGGTAGGCTCTGTTAAGGCATATGCCGCAATTGTTTCTCCTGATGTTAATCCTGGAAGATATTTTTTCTTCTGCTCTTCGTTACCGAAGAAAACAATAGGTAAAGAACCAATCCCGACATGGGCACCTAAGCTAAGAGCAAAGGAGCGACCTCTTGCAAGGTATTCTGAAATAAGGGTAGAACTGATTTTATCTAGTCCTAAACCGCCGTATTTTTCTGGAACATCAGCACCTAATAGTCCTAAGTCACCCGCTTGTTTAAGTAAACGAACGGTATGATCGAAATTGTGCTCTTCAATCTCCTCTAACACAGGCACTACTTCATTGACGACAAAGTCTTCTGCCATCTTTGCCATCATTTTTTGTTCTTCTGTAATTTGCTCTGGAGTATAGATTTGCTCTGGAGTTGTATCTTCAATTAAGAAGCTCCCTCCACGAATGATATTTTTCGTTTCTGCCATTTTCAAAACCTCCATTTTGTTTTATTTATGGTTCGAGATCTATCTTTAAGGATTTATCGAGTTCTACGTGCATTTATACTAGTTCAAAGACTCCTGCTGCTCCCATACCGCCACCAATACACATGGTGACAATGCCGTAGCGCGCTTGCCTTCTTTTCATTTCATGCATTAAGCTGATGGTTAATTTGGTTCCCGTACAGCCCAGCGGATGTCCTGTAGCAATCGCTCCACCGTTGACATTCACTTTTTCTTCATCAAGTCCAAGCTCACGAATAACCTGAATGGACTGGGAAGCGAACGCCTCGTTAAGTTCAATGAGTCCAACATCTTCGAGTGAAATTCCTGCTAATTGAAGGGCTTTAGGAATCGCTACAACAGGACCAATTCCCATGATTTCTGGATCTACTCCTCCAACTGCAAAGGATTTGAATTTTAGAATAGGCTGTAGCCCTAGCTCTTCTGCCTTTTCCTTGCTCATCACGACAACCGCAGCTGCGCCATCACTCGTCTGTGAGGCGTTTCCTGCTGTGACTGATCCTTTAGGATGGAAAGCAGGTCGTAGCTTCGCTAATACCTCAAGCGTTGTATTCGGGCGTACTCCTTCATCTGTATCGAAAACAAACTCTTCTTCTACCACCTTGTTTTTCGGACCGATAGAACGGTTGGTCACCTTCACTGGCACAATCTCGTCTTTAAATTTCCCTTCTGCAATCGCTTGAGCTGCTTTTTGATGACTGCGTACAGCAAATGCATCCTGATCCTCACGAGAAACGTTAAAGCGGCGAGCCACTTCTTCTGCTGTGTGTCCCATTCCCATATAGGCTTCCGGCAGATGGTCCATTAACCAAGGGTTAGGTGCAACCTTATGTCCTCCCATGGGTACACGACTCATGCTTTCTACTCCACCTGCCACGATGACATCCGCATGCCCCAGCATGATTTTTTCTGCTGCATAGGCAATGGTCTGGAGTCCAGAGGAACAATATCGATTGACGGTAATTCCCGGAGTTGTATTAGGCAGACCCGCTCTTAATCCTATTAAACGAGCCATATTCATGCCTTGTTCTCCCTCTGGGAAGGAACATCCTATGATCAAATCCTCGATTAACGATGGATCTAAATTTCCCGCTCTTTTTAAAGCTTCTTCAACAACCAAAGCTCCCATATCCACCGAATTAACATCTCTTAGGGAACCTTTGCCTGATTTGCCTACAGGAGTTCTAGCCCCTGCAACAATGACTGCTTCTCTCATCGCTTTCTCCTCCTCTAGACTAATTTCTCAAAGGCTTTCCTTTGGTTAAAATATGTTGCATTCTTGCTTGCGTCTTCGGCTCTCCACATAAGCTAAGGAAAGCTTCGCGCTCTATGTCTAATAGATATTGCTCATCTACAAGCGTTCCTGCCGGAACATCTCCTCCTGCTAACACATGAGCAAGTTTGGTCGCAATCTTATAGTCATGCTCTGAAATCATTCCACCCGCCTTGAAGGTATACGCTCCCAGCTTCAAGACCGCTTTTCCTTCTCTACCTACCACAGGAAGTTTTCTTGGTTGAGGTGCTCTATAGCCTGCTTTCGCTAAAGATAATGCTGTTTGCTTGGCATCATAGATTAAGTGGCTTTGATTAATGCTCACTCCATCCTCTGGACGAACATACTTAAAGCGTTTCGCTTCTTCCACACTTGTCGAAACCTTCGCCATGGCAATCAGTTCAAAAGCAAAGTTAACTAGTTCTTGCGGATCAAGCTTCGTTCCCTCAGGTAAGGAATCTAATAAGCGCATCAGCACTTCTTTATTTCCTCCTCCACCAGGGATCACTCCTACTCCGACTTCCACAAGCCCCATGTATAACTCCGCATTCGCTTGAACCCTAGCGGCAGGTAAAACTACTTCTGTTCCGCCACCTAAGCACATGCCATGAGGAGCGGCTACGACTGGTTTAGGACTGAAGCGAATCTTGTTCATCGCCCCTTGGAATTGGCGAACCATCATATCGATTTCTGGCCAATTGTGATCCTGAGCTTCCATTAAGATTAGCATGACATTCGCACCGACACAGAAGTTCTTTCCTTGGTTTCCAATAACTAAGCCCTCATAGTTTTGAGCTACTTCATCTACACTGTAGTTAATCATTTGAAGAATATCGCCACCAATGGCTTGCTTTGGAGAATGGAATTCTAAGCAGGCAATTCCATCACCTAGATCAATTAAGCTTGCTCCAGAGTTCTTCTTAATCACTTTCCCTTGCTCTTTCAGTGCCGCTAAGGAAATCGCCTCTGGGCGTTGCTCTATCTGGCGAAACTCACCATTGGAGATGTAGAAGGAAACCCCTTCTTGTTTACTGTAGAAGCTGTTTTTGCCATTATCCAGCATTTCCTTGATCCAGGCAGGAATCGTTTCACCCTCTGCTTCCATGCGTGCCACTGATTTTTCTAGTCCAATCGCATCCCATGTTTCAAAAGGACCTAATTCCCAGCCGAAGCCCCACTTCATGGCATTGTCGATACTGACAATATCATCGGCAATCTCGCCAACCTTCTCAGCAGAGTATAGAAGAACCTTTTTCATCACATTCCAAGCAAATTCCCCCGCGCGATCCTTACCATATAGAAGCGTCTTAATCTTTTGCTCCAGCGTTTTTTGCGCCTTGCTCTGTTCTAAAGATGCTGCTTTGATTTTCTTACGAGGAACATACTCTAATGTGGTAATATCTAGCTCTAGAATTTCGCTTCCTGCTTCGCCTTTGACCTTCTTAAAGAAACCTTGTCCTGCCTTAGAGCCAATCCACTTGTTTTCCACCATCTGCTTCATGAACTCAGGAACATTAAAAACTTCTTTTTCTGCTGGGTTATCTACGTTATCATAGACATTTTGCGAAACATGAACAAAGGTATCTAAACCTACCACATCCAGTGTTCTAAAGGTGGCACTCTTAGGTCTTCCTAAGGCTGGACCTGTGATAGCATCTACTTCTCCTACACTGTAGCCACCCTTGAGCATTTCAGCTACAGTCACCATCAAGCCATAGCAGCCAATACGGTTCCCAATAAAGTTCGGAGTATCCTTAGCTAGCACGACTCCTTTTCCTAATACTTTTTCGCCAAATTCCGTCATATATTCAGTAATAGTAGGATCTGTAGCCTTAGTAGGAATCACTTCTAATAGTTTTAAGTATCTAGGAGGATTAAAGAAATGCGTTCCGACAAAGTGCTTGCGGAACTCCTCAGATCTTCCTTCGACCATAGCTTCTACTGAGATTCCTGAGGTATTCGTCGAAACAATGCTCCCTGGCTTACGAACCTCTTCAATTTGAGCAAATACCTTTTGTTTAATCGCTAAATTCTCAACAACTACTTCTACGATCCAATCTACTTCTTTCAGTCTATCTAAATCATCCTCTAAGTTGCATGATGTAATAAGATCAATATTTGATTTGTGAAATAGCGGTGCTGGTTTATGTTTTAGAAGCGCTTGTCTGTTTTGTTCAACAATTCGGTAACGGACCGCCTTACTCTCTAGAGTAAGCCCTTTTTGTTCTTCTTCAGGAAGTAAAGATTTTGGAACAACATCAAACATAAGTACTGGAATGCCTACATTGGCTAAGTGAGCAGCAATCCCTGCTCCCATTACTCCAGAGCCAATCACTGCTGCTTTACGAATGGAGTGAGTCATTATTTTTCTGCCTCCTTTTGATCTTTTGAATGAATGCTCATTCATAATGTGGGTGTAAAAAAACATTCCCGAGAGACGTATCTGTTTTCATGAGAATGTAAGCGTTTAAATATCACCTTTAGTTATACTATATGATAATCTATTCAATGAATCAATAGAAAATTCTATGTTCTTCGTGGAAATTTTTAAAAAAAGGGAATTTTGTCAATCAGGCGGAGTGAATCTCCACCTGATTGATCCATATGTTTAGATGTTATGATAAGCATTTCCTACTTTTTCATTTCTTGATATTGTTCATAGCTTACTCTGGGCACTTCAAAGGTATCTGTCGTTTTGTTGTAATAATAGCCTCCCATACGCCCCACAGCCTTTAACAGATGAGGATCAACCTTATCCTCCTTCAAAACCTTTTCATCTAAGTGGAACGCCACAACTTCCCCAACAATAAAATGTGCAGGAGCTTCTCCGTAGAGATGAATATCAACAAGCTTACATTCCAAATGCAGAGGAGATTCAGCCACCCTAGGTACAGCAACCTTATGAGAGTCTGCTCTGGTCAAGCCGATTTCATCTAGTTCACTTAGATCTGAAGGAAAGTTAACAGCGGTCAGATTCATTCTTTCTGTCACTTCCTCCGTTACCACATTGACGACAAATTCTTTGGTTGCTTTGATATTTCTTGCTGTATCTTTCTCACCAACGGAACAAAAACCGATCATCGGTGGGTATGTACTCACAATATTAAAATAGCTATGGGGAGCCAAGTTGACGATCCCCTCCGCACTTACACTTGAAACCCAAGCAATCGGTCTTGGGGTCACCATACTGTTTAACAATTGATAACAACGATAACTATCTAAATCCTGACTATATAAATGCATCGGCTTCCTCCTCTATTATGACTTACACATCTATAGTATCACAAAAAGCCTTACAAAATGAAAGCGCTACAACGAATGCATCCTGCTCTTTCGTTATAACGCTTTCTTCATCTTATGTGATTGTCCTATACTTTATGACAGCAGGATAGAACAACCTGTTTATTCGTTGGCAAGAGGTTTAGAGGCTTGGTCAAATTCCTCTTGGATTTCTCTGGAAGGCTCGGAATCCATTCGACTTACAAGGATAATCGCAATGGAGGCAAACATGAACCCAGGTACAATCTCATAAATGGCATAGCCCGTTTTCTCCCAGAAGATAACGGTTAATCCCCCAACAAGCATCCCTGCTAAAGCACCATTTCGAGTCATTCTCTTCCAGAATAAAGAGAATAGAATGGCAGGTCCGAATGCGGCTCCAAATCCAGCCCAAGCATAGGATACTAATCCTAGCACAGTGTTCTTTTCATTCCAAGCTAGCATTAAGGAGATGAAGGCAATGAGTAAGACCGCTCCACGTCCAATCCAAACAAGCTCTGTCTGAGAAGCTTCTTTACGCAAGAAGGTGCGATAGAAGTCCTCTGTTAACGCACTTGAAGCAACGAGAAGCTGTGAATCTATCGTACTCATAATAGCTGCTAATACCGCTGCTAGTAGGAAGCCAGCCACCCATGGGTTAAAGACGACTTGCACTAGCTGAATAAAGACGGTTTCTGTATTTTCAAGAGGCGTATCAAATAGGGCAATTCCGACAAAACCAACCATAATCGCTCCGTATAATGTGATCACAACCCATATCATAGAGATCAATCGAGCTTTGGGAATCTCCTTCGCCGAACGAATCGCCATAAAGCGGGCAAGAATATGAGGCTGTCCAAAATATCCTAATCCCCATGCCATTGCAGAGATGATCCCTACCACCGCTAAAGCTCCTTCAGATGTCCATATACCATCCTTAAAGGATACATTCATTGCAATGTCTAATAGGTCTGGATTTTTCGCTGCAATGTTGGAAAACACCGCATCGATTCCACCTAACTGATTAATCGCCACTATAGGGGCTATAATCAGAGCTAAAAACATCAAAATTCCTTGAACAAAATCGGTCCAGCTGACGGCTAAAAACCCGCCTAAGAAGGTATAAGAAATAATCACAATCGCTCCAACAATAAGAGCCGTATGATAATCAACGCCAAACGTCGCTTGGAACAACACTCCTCCAGCTACTAATCCAGAAGCTGTGTAGAATAAGAAAAATAAAAGAATAAAGACTGCAGAAATCACTCGCAACAAATGACTCTTGTCTCTAAAACGATTCTCGAAATATTCGGATAACGTAATAGAGTCCCCTGCTATCTCTGTATAACGCCGTAAGCGTTTGGCTACATATTGCCAGTTAATCATGGTTCCTGCTGCCAATCCAACAGCAATCCAGATACTCCACATTCCCATTCCCGAAGCATAGGCAGCACCCGGCAAACCAAGCAGGAGCCAACCACTCATATCACTCGCTTGGGCAGACAAAGCAGCTACCCAGCTATTAAGCTTCCTTCCTCCTAACACATAATCGGACAAGGTGTTTGTCATTCGATACGTAATAACTCCAATCGCCAGCATCCCTATTAAGTAGATGATAAAAGTAATGTAAGTAGCTTGCACTAGTTTTCACCTCTCCCTTCCTTGATATAGGTCCAAATCGCCCATAGAATAAGCAAGGGCATCGGCACGATGAACCAAAACCATGTCGCTGCTGTTAACGAAACCGCTTCCACATTATCATCCCCTCTGTGTGTTACGTAATATTTATAATATCCCCTCGATAAGTCGAGGGGTTACTATCCCCCTATACTCTTTCTCTCTTTCTATTTTCCAAATATGCCTTTTAAGACGAAGGCAACATTTGCAGGTCTTTCGGCTAATCTCCTCATGAAATAACCATACCAGTCATTTCCATACGGGAGATAAATTCTCATGCGGTAGCCTTCCTCCACGAGCTTCTTTTGTAGCTCCGTTCGAATCCCATAAAGCATCTGAAACTCAAATTGATCTCTAGCAATACCATGCTCTTCAACAAAGCGTTTGGTATGTTCAATGATCGCCTCGTCATGGGTCGCAATTCCGGCATAGTTTCCATTGCTCAATTGTAGCTCTATGATTTTTTTATAATTCTCATCTACGTCTTTCTTATCTGGATAAGCCACTTTAGGTGATTCCTTGTAAGCTCCTTTTACTAAACGCAGGTTCGTCTGTAGCTTGGCTAATTCCTTCATGTCTTCTTCACTGCGATAGAGATAAGCTTGAATCACCAGACCTACGTTGTCAAACTCTTCTCTCAATTTATAATAGATCTCCAGAGTCATGTCTAAATGTGCGTAATCTTCCATATCAATCCGTACAAAATTCTGGTGCTTTTTCGCCACTTCTAAGATTTTTTTCATATTAAGCAAGCATAGCTCCTTAGAGATGTCTAAGCCCATGGACGTCATTTTCAATGATAAATTTGAGTTGACGTCTTCTCGTGCCATTCCTTCCAGCGCATCTATACAATGTTGTGTCATCATGTTGGCTTCATCTTCATTAAAAACAAATTCACCTAAATGGTCAATGGTCACAAGCATGCCCTGTGCATTTAAGTCCTTGATGACATCAAGGGCTGTTTCTAACGTTTCCCCAGCAACAAAACGTTTGGCTCCGAATCTCAACCCATATTTCTTAGCCATTCGATTAAAGAATTTATTCTTCGCCATAAATAAGAAGAAGTCTTTCATCAATTGTTCCATTCTGTATTGCCTCCTAGTTCACCTATTAGTGAGAATTGTCACTGTATGTAGCTACTATTATGCAAGAACAATGCCAAATTTATATTTTTAGAAAATTGTCTAAAAATCGTTCATTTATGTCGAAGTTATCGGGTAGAAATTTAGAACGCTTACATGTATAATTGTAAAAAAAATATACACTCTTGTCTATACCGTCTATTAATTATACACTTTTATTCTAGAAAGGAGCTCTAGACTATGTCCCCTTCTGCTGATATCAGTCTGCCTATTTACCTAGAGTCGGTTCTTGCTTTGTCGAACGATGCCATTGCCATTGTGAACACAGAAGGAGTGGTTTTATATTGGAACGAACAAGCGGAGAAAATCTATTCCATTTCACAGCACGACATTTTAGGACAAACCATCTCTGAGTTCTTTCAACAAGAAGACTTAATGGTCTTGCGAATCTTAAAGAACCCTTATCCGGTATCTGCTGTCTACCATCGCCCTCGCCCAGATACCCATGTGCTGATTAATGCTTCTCCTTTATACGATAAGAAACACCAACTTATTGGCGCCATCTCGGTGGAACAAAACATCTCCCAAATCGTCAAGTTAAATGATGAACTGACAGAAACCTCCTCCTTATTAGATGAATTAAAGCATCAAGTAAATCAACAGCATCCCAAAGGACCTTTTGCAGAAATAAAGGGGCGGAGTTCTGGAATTAAGGATGCCATTCAAACCGCAGCTAAGGTTGCTCCGACACAAGCAAGCATTTTGATCACTGGGGAAAGCGGTGTCGGAAAAGAGCTCTTTGCTCGAGCTATTCATGCCTCCAGTACACGCAAAGACAACCCTTTTATTCCTATTAATTGCGGCGCCATTCCAGCCGCCTTGTTTGAAAGTGAACTATTTGGCTACGAATCAGGAGCTTTTACTGGTGCAGCTAAGGAAGGCAAGCGTGGGAAACTAGAAATGGCAGATGGGGGAACCCTCTTTCTTGATGAAGTAGGGGAGCTCCCTATGGATATGCAAGTCAAACTACTTCGAGTTTTACAAGAACAAGAGTTTTATCGAGTAGGGGGAACTTCGTTAAAGAAGGTCAATGTGCGAATCATTACGGCAACCAACCGAGATTTAGCGCAGTTTGTGAAAGAAAAGAGATTTCGAGAAGATTTATATTATCGATTAAATGTCGTATCCCTTAAGATCCCTCCCTTGCGCGAGCGAGCAGAGGATCTTCCAGAGCTGATTGAGCTGTTCTTACAAGAGTTCTCTCATAAATATGAAAAACCACATCTCTCTCTTCCTCATCAGATTTACCAGCGCTTCCTGCATTATGATTGGCCGGGTAATATTAGACAGCTGCGCAATATGGTCGAACGGTATGTGGTCTTAGAAGAGGCAGATCTTGAACAGCTCCCCATTACCAGCCCTCCTATCCCTGATCTAACCATTCCTTCTTCTTCACCGTCCAATTTAAAAGGAGAGAAATCACAGCTCGAGAAGGAAAGAATTATGGAGGCACTACAAGTTACCTATGGAAATAAAAGTGCTGCAGCTAAACGCTTGGGGATTTCTCGGGCAAATTTATATCAAAAGCTGAAAGCATATCAAATCAAGTGGAATTCCGAGTAAGACTTTTTTTCTAATATTTGTTTCTTTTCTTACGTCTTTCCCAAATCACATAGCCTAGAACGGCAATGACTCCGATGAGCGTAAGAAGGACGTAAGCATTATGACTCACCCACTGCCACCATAAATGTCCTTCCAAAGCTACCCCTCCTCTGCTGTTTATCATTACACTACTCAGAAAATGACGACCTTACTATTGAACAATGGGAAAGCTACCTGCGGTTTAGGTAGCTCCCACTATTTGATTAATGATGCGGTTCAAAATCATCTTCAAATCCATTCATACTACGGGCAGCATCCTGTACAGCACTCTGTACCTGATCCTGAATTTCCTCCGCTTGGCGCTCCAACGGCTTCGTGAATCTTTGAATTGGCAGTTTATCCTTCGCTTGATTAATCAGCCTGTTATAATCAGCACTGAACAGTGCTGTCAAAGGACAAAATCGCGTCACACCTTCAGCGACCTTCATCGCTGAAGCGAAGGTAACAATCATTGGCAGACTCGCATGAGGGCGTTGAACCATCCTTGCCGTTCCCCAGGCGACTCCTGTTAATCCAATGGTAATTCGCATCAAAGCGTCCACTCGACCTACGTTTGGTTTCATTTGGAAACCTCCTGTACCTCAGTATTGTTATTCTTCACAGCTTCTTGCTGAAAGGTAATAACAGTACTTAGTATGGATTAAATCATTTTCTTCATGCACACTCTATAGATTCACCGCTTGATGTTCTGCTATGTTTAATTCCTTGCTGACGGATTGAATAGGTAATGGATGTTCTTGATCACCTATCACTTGATGACATGTCACGTAGACAGAAAATGCATCGATAAGATACTGGGTAAATGGTTGAGGTGCTCCCTGCACAATCAAGCCAATCGCCAATTTCTTTTCTTCTGTTTCCATCGTTTGTACTTGATGCAACGTCAGCTGGTGCTGATCCAGTTCTTCTAAGAGGACATATAATTTGGAAAGATCCTTCTCCTTTGTTTCTATATAAATGAAGAAATGCTCAGAACTGGTCCGCTCTTCTGTGGACTTATGAAAAACACCTTCTGGCGAAACTCCCTGATCCACTTTCCACTCTTTTTGCGGAGTATAGATCTGTGTCAATAAGAAGGATAAGTCTTCAACGACCGCACTGGCTGTAGGGAACTCTCCTGCTCCTTTTCCTGAAAGCAAGAGCTCTCCAACAATATTCCCCTTTAGAAAAACAGCATTATTCACGTCATTTACCTGAGCCAGAGGATGTTCCAAAGAAACAAGGGTTGGTTGAACCGACAGTGCCAGATGCTCTCCTTCTTGTTTGGCTGAAGCAAGCAGCTTAAAACGATACCCTAATTGTTTGGCTACTTGGATTTCGGTAAGTCCAATTCCCGAAATCCCTTCTCTTCGTATAGAAGGTAGTTCAGGCGCTCTGCCATAGACAAGCTGTGACAAGATATAGAGCTTATACATTGCATCATAACCATCCACATCCGAGGTGGGGTCCGCTTCAGCATAGCCCAGCTCCTGAGCCTCCTTGAGTACATCTTCATATTTAGCATTGTTCTCTTCCATCTGTGTCAGAATATAATTGGTTGTTCCATTGAGGATTCCACTAATTTCTTCAACATCATTGGTTTGTAATAATTGCCGAATCACCCTAAGATAGGGATTCCACCGGCGACACTTGCTTCGTAATAGAAGTGCCTCTGAAAATGATGCGCTATCTTAATGAGCTCTTTTCCTCTTTTGGCAAGAAGCTCCTTATTAGCAGTAACCACATGACACCCCTTTTGGAATGCCTCATAAATATAATCAAAGGTGGGTTCAACCCCTCCCATCACTTCAATCAGAACATCTAAATCTGCTTCAAGTACCTCTTCAAACGAGGTGGTTAGAAGCTCTTCATCGATCGATAAAGAACGTTTTTTCTGTTTATCTCGAACTAAGACCTTAACAACTTCAACCTTATGACCCACTCGATTTAATAAATTCTGTTGTTGCTGTTGAATGGTCTTAAACACTCCTGAGCCTACTGTTCCTAAACCTAATAAGCCTACTCTTATTACACCCATTCTTATGAGCACCTCCATAAAATGTCGATTTTCTTCGCTCTTGTTCGCTCTACAATATAAAAAAAACAAACCCCTCTTCGAAGATGAAGAGGAGTTTGTTACATGTATCTATATAAAAACTCTCCTCATCTCCCAGATCATCATTCTGCAGGATTTAGCACCTTTAAATCATAAAGATTTAGGTTGCCGGGTTTCATTGGGCCAGTCCCTCCACCACTCTGGATAAGAAGTATTTCATCATATGCAGTTTTTCGAAAATTTGAAGCTTTATTAAAGTATATTATCATATAAAAAAATGATGTCAATTCTTTTTTGTCAAGTATTTGTCATAATCAAAAATAGCTTCAAGGTTGTTACGATTCAGTAAAAAAGGCATAATGATAATAACAAGTTCGCAGAAAGAGGGAACAAAATGAGCTATAATGATACTTTTATTAAAGCCTGTAGAAAAGAAGAAGTAGGACATGTCCCAGTATGGTATATGCGCCAAGCAGGAAGATATGATCCAGCTTATCGTAAGATCAAAGAAAAATATAGTCTATTAGAAATTTGCTTACAGCCTGAGCTAGCAGCAGAAGTCACCATGCTGCCAATACATAAATTAGGAGTCGATGCAGCGATTCTCTACTCTGATATCATGAATCCTGTTGCTTCTATTGGGATTGATTTTGATATTGTTCAAAATGTAGGTCCTGTCATCCACAATCCGATTCGAACCTCTCAGGATATTGAACGCCTTCGACCGATCGATGTGGAGAAGGATCTTTCTCATGTTATCAAAACCATCAACATCTTAGAGCGTGAATTATCAGTCCCTCTCATCACTTTTGTTGGGGCTCCCTTTACCATAGCCAGCTATCTCATAGAAGGAAAGCCTTCTAGAAACTATCTCAGAACAAAGCAGCTCATGTATAGTGAGCCGGAACTATGGAAGAAGTTAATGGATAAATTAGGGGATATGCTCATCACCTATCTAAAAGCTCAGATCGCCGCAGGTGCAAAGGCAATACAGGTCTTTGATAGCTGGGTAGGTGCTCTTGCCCCTAAGGACTTTGTTCAATTTGTCCTGCCTACAATTGAACGGATTTTCTCTGCCATCGGAGAAGCGAATATCCCTCGAATCTATTTTCCGGGAGTCAGTTCAGGAGAGCTCCTTCCCCACCTTCAACATCTTGATGCTGAAGTGATTGGAGTCGATTGGAGAGTTTCTATTACTGAAGGACGCAAGAGGATCGGAGAACGCTTTGCCATCCAAGGAAATCTTGACCCAATGATTCTAACAGCTCCTATGTCAGTCATTGAAAGCTATGCCAAAGAAATCATAGATCAAGGGATTAAACAGCCTGGATATATCTTCAATGTAGGACATGGACTCTTCCCAGAAGCATCCATCGAGAAGCTAGAGCAGCTTACCTCGTTCATCCATGAATATTCAGCCAAAGCCTTGGCTCAAAGATAGAGAAAGAAGGGATTTTGAATGTCCAAGAAAATTGGAGTATTTGTCATGTCTTATGGTACGCCTGCTAACTTAGAACAGGTCGAAGAGTATTATACACATATACGCCGTGGCAATCCTCCCTCTCCCGAACAGCTAGAGGAACTCACAGAGCGCTACGAAGCCATTGGGGGATTGTTTCCTCTGAGAGAAAATACAAACAAACAGGTACAAGCTTTAGAACAGGAATTAAATCAGAGAGCGACAGAGCATCAGTTTGTCTGCTATCAAGGGCTCAAGCATGCCCATCCGCTCATCGAAGAAGGCGTTAGCCAAATGGCGACGGACGGAATTACTCAAGCCGTAGGTGTCGTTCTTGCTCCACATTACTCTCTCATGAGTGTAGGCGGCTATATTAAAAGAGCGAAGGAAACAGCAGAACAACTCGGCATCGATATGTCCTTTGTCAAAAGCTACCATCTGCATCCTGATTTAATTCAAACCCTAGCAGAAAGAGTAAAAACGACGTTAGCTAGCTTTGGCGATCTAACAAGAGAACAAGTGCGCGTGATCTTCACGGCACATAGTCTTCCTGAAAAAATAATTGAAATGAAAGACCCTTATCAGGATCAGTTATTAGAAACATCGAAGGCTGTTGCTGAACAAGCTGGGATTGACAACTGGCAATTTGCTTGGCAAAGCGCAGGACAAACGGCGACTCCTTGGTTAGGTCCTGACATTCTAGATGTTCTCCACACCATCCATATCGAAGAGCAAATAAAACAGGTTCTGATTTGTCCTGTTGGCTTCGTATCCGATCATCTAGAAGTTCTCTATGATATTGACATCGAATGCCAAGCTACAGCGAAGGAACTAGGAATGCAGCTTAAAAGGACGGAATCTCTAAACACAGATCCACAATACATGAAAGTGTTGGCTGACGTCGTTCTAGCTGAATTAGAAAGGAAGTAACATAAATGGGGGCAGAAAAAGGAAGAAAAAAAGTAGTCATTATAGGGGGCGGAATCAGTGGTTTAAGCGCCGCCTTCTACACACAGAAGCTATGTACAGAGAACAAGATCCCTCTTGATTTAACGGTGATTGAAAAAGAGGCTTCCTTTGGTGGAAAAATCAATACATTACGACGTGATGGATTTGTCATCGAACGAGGACCTGATTCTTTTTTAGCACGAAAAACACCTATCTTAGACATTTCCAAGGACCTAGGGCTAGAACAGGAGCTTGTAGGAACCAATCCTAAAGCCAAGAAAACCTATATCCTCCATAAAGGAAAGCTGCATCGTATGCCGCCTGGTCTTATCTTTGGTATTCCTACAGAGGTTCTTCCTTTTGTCCAAACAGGTTTAATCTCTCCCTCGGGAAGCTTCGTGCTGGTTTGGACCTAATTCTGCCCCGACGCAAGGAACAATCTGATGAAGCACTGGGGCAATTTCTCGAACGCAGATTGGGCAAGGAAGTCGTGCTCATATTGCAGAGCCTTTATTAGCCGGAATCTATGCCGGTGATTCAAAGACGTTAAGCTTACAAGCTACCTTCCCTCAATTTCATCAGATTGAAAAAAAATACCGTAGTTTAATTCTGGGAATGTTAGCTGGAAAGAAACATACTCCTAGTGTACAAAACATTCCAGAGATCGCAAGAAAAAGCATGTTTTTGACATACAAAAACGGTCTAAGTACACTAACAGAACGTTTAGTAGAAACTCTTCAAGACGCGAAACTGCTTCACTCTACAGGGGTGGAGAGCATTACACCTAGTACGATGGAAGATCAGACCGTACAATATGAATTGCTGCTTTCTACTCAAGAGGTGGTGCATGCCGATGCTATTATTATGGCTACTCCACCTAGTGTGAGTGCTCAGTTGTTAGCCCCTCATGTTCCTAGTACAGAGGAATTAAACTCGGTTCGTTATGCTTCTGTAGCGAATATTGTGATGACCTTCAATCAGGACCAAATTTCCTTTCCTCTTGATGGTTCTGGGTTTGTTGTTCCTCGAAAAGAAGGACGCTCCATCACAGCCTGTACTTGGACTTCAGTCAAGTGGCTGCATACCGCCCCTCAAGGCAGATTCTCTTACGCTGTTATGTTGGAAGGGCTGGAGAAGAAGAAATCGTTCATCTCTCAGACCAAGAGATCATGGAAAAAGTGGCTAAAGACCTGCGAGAGCTAATGGGAATTACCGTTCCTTCTAAAGAAGTTGAAGTGACGCGCCTCTTTCACTCTATGCCCCAATACCCGCTAGGACATCTGGAGAGAATAAAGCGTATCCGCCAAGATGTTGCTCAGAAGCTACCTGGCATCCTGCTGACAGGAGCTGGTTATGGGGGGATTGGGATTCCTGACTGTGTGAGGCAGGGAAAAGAAGCGGCACAAGAAATCACTAGCTATATAGGATAAGAGATAGCTGTCAACTACTCCTGATCGCAACCTTTCCCCCTTCTGGTTCGTCTATGTCTGCAAAGAGATAGATTGAACTCGAAGGGGGTTTTTTTAATGTTTCGCTATTATAAAAAAAGTTGGATCCTACTCAGCTTGATACTACTGCTCTTAGCCGGTTGCAGTAGTAAAGGATATGAGAGTCAAGATTATGGTGGAGAGATGATGAATGGAACGGTAGCACAGGACTATGCTGAATATGCCTCTTCTCCAGAAGAAGAAAAAATAGGTCGGCTTGCTGGTGCTGATGAAGTCCAGGAGCAGACAGAAGTCCAAAATGGTCGTGCTCCATCCAGCTCCTCTCCACAAGAAGATACGAGTCGAAAAATCATCCGTGAACAACTCATTGAACAACAGGTTCAAAACCTAAAAGAAGTGATTACAGAGGTAGAAGCCAAGGTAAGTCGATTCTCTGGGGCTTATATCGAATCTCTACACGAATGGAAGAAGGAAGGGAAAGATTATACCGAGCACCACGCTCAGCTTATTCTGCGCATTCCTGTCAATGAATTTGAGGATTTCCTCCAGCAGGTGGAAAGTCAAGGCAACATCATCAATCGTCAAGTATCCGGGCAGGATGTAACGGCTGAATTTGTAGATAATGACTCCAGATTACGCAACTTAAAAAAGCATGAAGAACGTATCTTAAGCCTCTACGAAAAAGCCAATACAATTGAAGAAATGCTAAAAATCGAAAATGAACTGTCCAGAATCAGAGAATCCATCGAAAGACTGGAAGGACGTCAGAAATTTCTCTCCCAAGTCACTTCTACGGTGAAGCTTACACTGGATCTCTTTCAAGTAGAAAAAGAGCTTCTAGAGGCCAATCAAGAGGATACCTCGATCCTGAGAGAAGCATGGATTGGTTTTAAACAATCGTTTAAGCAAATCATCGCCTTTGGAAAAAAAGGCTTTATCGTACTTGTAACTATGGTTCCTTACCTCGTCTTGCTTGCTTTACCTATTTCATTTTTGATCTATATCCTACGGAAATTCTCAAGAAAAGAAGATCCTAAAAATATGTAAGCCGTGAAATGAAAAAGAAAGAGCCTCCCATTACACAAACCAATGTGCGGGGGCTCTTAATCCAGGTGGAAGCTTCGTTTGGGTATTCCCCTTGGCTGCATTGATCTGAGCTTGTGTCAGAAAAATACTCCCTGTCAGATTCGCTCCTCTAAGATCCGCATCCCGAAAATCAGCTCCAATAAGATCTGCTTCTCTGAGATCGGCTTCGCGAAGATCGGCAGCAATCAAGTAAGCGCCTCTTAAATTGGCTCCTCTAAGATCCGCTTTTCTTAGATTAGCCCCCATAAGATCAGCTCCACGTCCGGGTATTTTTCCCTTCTTTTTGGAATTCTTTTGTCTAGGAGGCACAGCAGCACGGACCAGTTCACTCGTTTGTAGAAGCAATACATTGATTTCTGCTCGATGTGCAGGGATGTCCAGTTTCATTAGAGAGTCAGGAGAAAGAAGCGTCAATTCTTCCGTTTTCTCAAGGGCTTCGTGAAGATCCTGATGAATGGAGGTCGTTGCTTTTAAGGTGATGGCTTCGCTCAGATACCAGAGCATTTCATGAAGCTGTTGCATGATAGGAAACACCTCAAACATTTGCTTCGCCGCAAGGGGATCACGTCGCCAATCCTTTCCTTCAAAGGTTAGCTGAGACACCTTTTGTCCTGCTCCGAAGCATTCATAAACGGTACACCCTCGAAAACCCGTTGCTCGAAGGTCTTTGTGAATACCACAACGGAAATCGGATTGTAAATGCTGACAGGGCTGTCCCCCATTTTTGTCCAGCGCAAAATCTGCTGAGGAGGCAAATGGCAAGGCTACGCAGCATAATCCAAAACATTGTTCACAGTCAATACGCAGGTGATCTCGATTCAGATCATCTGCTACATTTGCTAAAATAGACAATACAGGCACTTCCTTTTAAGAATTTCTCACTCCACATGAAAAAGAGAGGAAGGATGAACTACAAGCTCACCTTTCCCCTCTTATTCTATATGTTAAATCAATTTAATGTCTAGCACCAACCCATATCACAGCCTGAAACGTATTGATCATCTTCAACCCCAACTTCCTGAATTTGATATACCTTATTATTCTCATACCCAAAATCAGGCTCAAAGGTAAACTCAGGTTCAAAATACGCCAGATTCATCTGACCAATAGCACGCTCACCTACATATAGGATCATCTGATTACCTACGATCGTGCCAGTTACTTTGCTTGTAATATCCACTTTTTTTCTTCTACCCGTTTGCTCCATCTTGATCACCCTCTCATATCCGATTAATTCCCCAGCAATAAATAGTGTAAGCTTGTCCTGCTGTTTCTATTACATAGATGACCGTACACTGAGAGTTTTTTTATTTTTTCAGTCCATAGCGCCGATTGGCATTTTTATTCTTATCATTACTATCGACAACTTTGTCCATTTCGTGAATATTTTTTAGAATTTTCTTTATATTTTTTCAAAATGAATTGTTGTTAACCTCTATCTCCTTACATCTTTTCCCTTCGTTCACAGTTCGATCTTTCGATTTTTTAAGACAAGTATGATATACTCAATTACGATTGAGATTACATAATACATCTATCCCGCTATTAAAGGAGTGACGAAAATAATGAGTGAAGCATTACAAACATTAGAGGGCTGGTATGTCCTACATGATTTTAGATCAATGGATTGGTCTTCGTGGAAGATGGTGTCCCCAGAAGAAAGACGCACAGCATTAGATGAGCTGCAAACGTTAGTTCAAGAATGGACAAGTGTGGAAGAGAATAAACAAGGTAGCTTCGGCATCTACAGCATCGTTGGTCATAAAGGCGACCTTTTATTCATTCACCTACGACCAACTCTGCAAGAAATTAATGAATTAGAAACAAAGTTAAACAAAAGTAAATTTGCTGAATTTACAGTACCAACCTATTCTTACGTTTCGATCGTAGAATTAAGTAACTATGTAGCCTCAGGTGATGTGGACCCTGAAACCGATCCCTATATTCAAGGTCGCTTAAAGCCAATTCTGCCACAAACAAATCACGTTTGCTTCTATCCAATGAACAAACGTCGTGAAGGAAATGACAACTGGTACATGCTTTCCATGGAAGAGCGCCGTCAAATGATGAGAAGCCATGGCATGATTGGTCGTTCTTATGCTGGACGTGTTACTCAAGTCATCTCTGGTTCTGTTGGACTTGACGATTGGGAATGGGGAGTCACCCTATTTGCTGATGATCCTGTTACCTACAAAAAGCTTGTCTATGAAATGAGATTTGATGCTGTAAGTGCTCGCTACGGAGAATTCGGTTCTTTCTTTGTTGGAAACCGTCTGGATACCTCCGCCTTAATGTCGTTCCTAAAAGTATAAGCTTTTAAACAGGTCATACTAAAAAAGAAACCGGATCTCTCGTAGAAACGGTTTCTTTTCTATATTTTATATTGTTTTGTAATTTCCAAAATAAACATGAAATTGAACACCTTGTTCCTTAACAATGATACCAGACTCATATTCGGTCAATAAATCCATATAGCGATCCGTTAGCTGTAGAAACTGGTCATGATCCCGCTCTTCAAGAGATTGGTCTATTGCTTTTTCTAATCTTTCTTTTTCACCATGAAACAAGGTAAACTCCAAAAATATTTGAGCATAGAGAGATTGGATTGCTTCTTCAGAGAATTCATTAGACTGAGTGACAAGGGACTGTTGGTAAAATTCTTTGTGTTCCATCTATAAAACCTCCCTATTCTTTTTTTAATTATACTATATTTCTCTTATTTAATAAATCGGTAATTTCTGAATTTTCTTTAACCTTTTATATAAATAAAGTAGACTTCTATCAGATGCAGTTTTTTCCACACGACAAAAAACGCTTAGAGATTATAGACCCTAAGCGTTTATGTAAGGAAAAGCTTCAAGCTTCTATCAAAGCTTTTCGAAGATGTCATCTAGGATTTCTTTGCTTATTTCTCTGCTAATGCATCGGCAAAAGCTTTCCCATATGGGGGAAGGTCTGGAGGACGGCGACTGGAAACAATATGTCCATCCACAACCACAGGCTCATCAATCCAAACAGACCCTGCATTCTCCATATCATCCTTGATTCCAGGTGTACTGGTCACTTTTCTACCCTCTAGAATTTTGGCTGAAATTAACACCCAGCCAGCATGACAGATTTGACCAATTGGCTTTTGAGCTTGATCCATATGGCGAACCATCTCAATCACCTCTGGATACCTTCTAAGCTTATCTGGCGCCCAGCCCCCAGGCACTAGGATTCCATCATATTCGGCTGCCTCTACTTCAGAGAAAGCATAATCCGACATCGCAGGAACTCCGTACTTCCCAACATATTTTTCATTCTTATGAGGTCCTACCAAGTGAACAGTTGCCCCTTCTTCTTGCAGACGCATAATCGGATACCATAGTTCCAAATCTTCAAATTCATGATCCACTAGTGCAATCACCTTTTTATTCGCTAATCTCATACCTTTCACACTCCTTTATTATCGAGATCATATTTACAACTCAACAATAATCAATAGGATATTTTGGTTACTATCCTTCTGCTTATAAAGCATACATGATATAATATACCTTGTACAATAAAATGGCTTAAAAGGGCGGTCGGCTAATCTCCCAGAAGGGAGGTGATGCCAATGGAAGTATTTCAAGCACTCACACTGATGATTTCATTTGCAACCTTGGTTGTATTGATACTTTCTTTCCATAACAGGAAATAGACCGCCCTTTGTCGAGGTGTGCGGTCTATTTCGTATGATCCTTTAAGCCACCGCCCTTAAAAGCGGCTATTGTGCTAAGGACGGTGCTCCTCACCGTCCTTATTTTCTATTTTAATGATACCATGCTAGAAATATACTTGCAAACTCCATTCTCTTACTAGCTCAGTTCTTGTCAGGGCATGATTCGATCCAAATTCTCAATCAATGTGTCATGTTCCAATTCCCCAATGACCTTGGACACGACGTTCCCTTCTGGATCGATAAAATAGGTGACAGGTAAGGCAGTCACTCCATATTTCGTTGAAATTATTTTATCAGGGTCTAGTAACAAAGGAAAGGTCAAATCATAATTGGATCGAAACAAGGATACGGCTGCCTCTGTTTCACCAAAATTAATGGCTAAGATCTCAAGTCCTGATCTTTTCTTTTCTGGTACTCTTCTTCTAGAAGGGGCATCTCATTACGACATGGCAGACACCATGCCGCCCAAAAATTAAGAACCACTCCTTTTCCTCTAAATTGAGCTAACTCTACCCTATTTCCTTTTTCATCCTGCAATTCAAATGGATGTGCTAACTGACCTATTTGCACTGGTGAATCATCTCCACTGAGCGTTGTGAACAGAGCAAAAGCCAAGGCTAGAATAAGCAAGCCAATGAGGATTATACGAATCGCCACGCTAAGCTTCCCCCTTAAAAAGTTGTTATTTTTTCCCACCCCTGTACTTTTTTAAGGTGAAGAAGTATAATAATAGTAATTGATAGTTTCGTGAAATATTTTCCAACCAACGAAAATGGCAAACTACAGGAAACTGTGGGACGCAAAGCTATAGGGACTTCATCTATTTTCAGATAAGTCAGCCAGTTATCGAAATGGTTAAGGTTACTTTAAAACTTGTGATCTTAATCGCAGGTTTTTTTGTTGTCTATTTCTTGTTGTCTATGGGAGGTGACCTACATGTTAGAAGAACAAAATGTACCATTCCATCATAACATGAAGAGTAGTCAAAATAGTAGATGGCGCTTCTTCTTAAGCATCGTCCTCAGCGTAGCATTGACTATGACTCTTGTCTATTCTATCGTGCTCATCATCATTTCTGATCTCCTCAATAAAGCTTTTGATGCACAACGGGTTGTTGAAAACACAGCCTCTCTCAACCTCAATCATTTGAGTAAAAACGAACTGATGATGAGTGCCTCTATTTCTATTCTACTCACTATTCTCGCAGGAATCATTCTTTTCACTTTATCCCTTTATTTCTTATCTAATAAAATCACATTCTCACAAACCGAAAAGATAGAAAACACCACGGAGAAGCTCCTACCTTCTCATCAACCAGAACAAACAGGAAGCGCAAATGAAACAGCTGCTGCTGTAGATGTCTATGATACAAGCTGGTTCAAAGAAATGATCTACGCCTTTGCCGCCGCTATGGATGCCAAAGACGAATATATTCAAAAGCACTCAGAAACAGTGAGTCAATATAGCGGTGCCTTAGCAGCTAAGCTAGGCATGGATGACTTAGAAATCAATCGTGTTTCTATTGCCGGGTTATTGCATGATGTCGGAAAAATTGGCGTTCCAGATCATATTCTCAATAAGCCTGGTAAATTAACAGATAATGAATTTGAAGTGGTTAAACTCCACCCTAGCTTAGGTAAAAATATTCTTGAGCATGTTTCAGGCATGAATGAAATCCTTGATTATGTCGAGTACCATCAGGAAAGATACGATGGAAAAGGGTATCCTAAGGGCTTAAAAGGGGATGAAATCCCCCTCGGAGCAAGGGTCGTCGCCGTCGCCGATGCGTTTCACGCCATGACCTCCTCTCGTCCATATCGTAAAACACCTTTATCCATCGAAGAGGCGATTGCTGAAATCAAGCATCACTCTGGAACCCAATTTGATCCAATCGTTGCTGAACTGTTTGTTAAAATGATTGAAGAAAGTCAGTGGGAAACAGATGAACAAGGAAATTCATTTATTTCTTTGGACAAGAATTCCAAACAAACATAAGATGATGACTCAAGTGCTCCATTACTTACTAGCGGCTGCATATCGTTTTTCATGATCTTTCTTATGGTCCTTATCTTCTTCATCCATTCTATCTTCTTGAACACTCTCTTCTTGAACGCTAGAGAGGAACCACCCTCCTACTGCGATCAGGACTAAGACGATATAGAAGGAAAGCTTCCAAGCAGTGGACGTCGCAAATCCTTCAGGAATCACAGCAAGAGCAGGATGGGACAGGGTATAGATAGCCAGCTTGACTCCCACCCATCCTACTATCAAGAAAGCAGCAATCTCTAGACCAGGCCTTTGATGCAGAAGCTTGACAAAATACGTAGCGGCAAACCTCATAATCACTAACCCTATGAATCCACCCAGAAAAATAACTAGAAAGTGACCGCCATCCAATCCTCCGACCTGAGGCAAATTCGTTTTTGGCAGGACAACAGCGAGAGCAACAGCAGCAAGAATGGAATCCACCGCAAACGCAATATCAGCGATCTCCACCTTTACGACTGTACTCCATAGCCCTCCTTTCTTTTTTACCACTTCCTCTTTTCCTTCTTCAGAGGTTGCTTCCTCTGCTTTTTTGATCACGAGTTTCCTAAAAATATGGTTGATCGAAATAAAGAGTAAATACAACGCACCAATCGCTTGCAATTGCCACACACCCACTAGGAATGAAATAGCGAACAAGGAAGCAAAGCGGAAGACAAAAGCTCCAGCTAGCCCATAAAATAACGCTTTTTTCCGTTCCTCTTCTGGTAAATGCTTTACCATGATGGCTAAGACCAAAGCATTGTCAGCCGCTAACAGTCCTTCTAGTAGAATCAGAACCAAAAGCACCCAACTATACTCTAACCATATTGACATCTCCAACGCAATCTCTCCTCTATTATGTAATTAAACAAAAATAACCTCTACCTGTCCAAGGTAAAGGCCAATATAAAAACCTTTACCAATTGGTAAAGGTCTCGCTAACAACTTGTTATGTTGCCAACAAAGCCGAGGTATCGCTACCCGTAATGACGACTTTGCTGTACAGCTACTCCCCTTTATAGGAAGAATTATTCGTTTGTTTATATTGCTATCATACATGGAATTCTAGAATTCGTCAACTAGATCATCTATCCTGTCTTTACCCCTCTACACTGACTGTTTTTGCTTTAACTTTCTTGGGGTAAAGCCAATTGGCAATCTTCGGGGCAAAAAGAAACAATGCAATACCTAAGACAGCAGAACTTAAGATAAAGATACTGCTGAATAGCTTAGTTGCTCCTGTCGCCAAGCTAGCAATAATCACAGAAAACTCTCCCCTCTGTGTTAAAGAGAATCCTGCTCTAATAGAAACCTTCTTCGACAACCCATACCATTGTCCACCCACGATTCCGACAACGATTTTCGCTACAATCGACCAAGCAAGTAAAATCAAGAGCAGGGTAAGCATCGGGACTTCTCCAAAGACGATCGTCGTTCCAAAGTAAAGGAAAAAGAGAGGAAGCAGTAAATCCTTCACAGGCAGTACCATATGCTCCAACTGCTCAGACTTCTTCACCTCGGCAATAATAATCCCCGCTAAAAACGCTCCGAGAACCTCAGATAACTCTAAGTATAGGGCTAAGCCTCCATATGATAAGGCAATCCCCACAACAAATAAAATAAAAATATCCTGTGTCATGTACTTCTCGAAGAAACCTCCCAGCTTAGAGAAGACAAATAAACCGATCAGGATCGCTCCAATGGTTAAGAGGACGATCTTAAGAATAATCAAGCCAAATACTCCGCCAGTAATTCCTGTCCCAGCCGTTAACCCTACTAATACAGCAACAGCAATAGGAGCAACGAGATCCTCAAAGATAAGTAAGCCCAAAATAAATTCAGATTCAGGGTTCGCCATACGATTCGAGCTTTCGAGCAGCTTTGCCGTGATCGATGAGCTCGTTGCGTAAACCACTCCACCGATTAAAAATGAAGTAATCCAATCAAGACCAAAAAGCAAGCAAATTCCCATCGTTACTCCTAAGCAGAGAACAACATCCAGAATCCCTGCTGGGGCAACCTTCCTGGCTATTTGACCTAGCTTCGATACGGGAAATTCCATCCCTAGCATAAAAAAGAGTAAAATAATTCCGATCTCACCTGTAAGATGCAAAAGTTTATGATCCGTAATCAATCCACCAATAGCAATACCTAATAAAATATACAGAATAACGCCAGGAATGCGTACTTTTATTCCAATATAACCAACGAGGAATAGAATCAACAACAATAAGCCTGAGGATAAGATGACCGGAAGTTGAAAATCCATTAAACCTCACCTTTTTCCTGACACAATTGTTCAAAAGCCTTCATTTGCTCTGAATTTCCTGCCGCCATTAAGGTATCTCCTGCTTTCAGTTTCTCCGTTGGATCAGGGCTCGCAACCACTTCCTCTCCACGTACAATGGCAATGACGGTAGCACCTGTTTTGGCTCGAATATCAGATTCGATTAATGTTTTCCCAACGATTGGAGAATCCTCTTTTAATTCTACCCACTCCATCAGCAGCTTGTTTTTAAATGTTTTCATCGTGTCGACATCGACTGGCTGATAGGTTGCCCCTAGCATTTGAGCTGCGATCTCCTTCGTTTCTTCCGAGTTAAGATTGATCGTATACGCTGGCTCATCGTCATCCGCATCATCAAAAAGATGCAGCTCTCTTTTTCCCGTATGGTGAATGATCAACACCATCATATTCTCCTCTGCTGTGATGAAGGAAAATTTCTTTCCCACTCCTGGTAAATCAGACATTTTTATTTTCATTTTGGTGACTCCTTTTTATTGTGATTCAATTGGTTAATTCTTTGGTTCTTCTTTTTCGTTTGCACTTTTTTGAACAATATTGCACCCTACTCTAAGTCTATCATCTCTAGAGAGTCGTTACTAGTAAGAAGCATGAGCATAGTTGGTTTCTCCTCTCCAATTTAAAGCGATGAATAGTGCATTACCTTCTTTTCTTCCTTACTCACAAAGAAAGAAAGTGTTATCCATACGCCCCTTGCCCCGCCTGTAGCGGAGGACGGGTACTTCTATACCACTGATAACAAAAAATACAGATCAAAACGAGATCTATCGCATCTCCACCATAGTACATCAACATGCCTCCCATTTCCGCTTGAGCTACCGGAATTCCATTTGACGGGTAAGCATACAAGTACTTAGAAAGAATTCCATGACTCGCGAAAGCTAAAATCATCACCACGCTCGATATCTAAAGCTGACCTGATGAGGAAGAGGATCAATATAGATCATGGACATGGTAAAAAGATATCCAGCCATAAAAACATGGAGATGAACCAAGACATGAAGTAGAGCGGAATGCTGCATCGCTAGATATACATCTGTCGTATACAATACCCATAGCCCTCCCATATTAAGGAGCGAAGTGAGGATGGGGTGGGTGTAGAAAGCACTCAGCCTGCTTTTTAGAAGAGTGGTAAGGCGACGCGCCCAGTTCACAGGAAGGGTTCGCAGGAATAGAGTCATGGGAGCAGCAAGAACCATAAGAAGCGGAGCAAGCATCCCAAGAAGCAAATGCCCGATCATATGGACGGAAAAATCCGTGTGTGAACGATCGGCTAAAGGACCGATTACCGCTAGAAGTGCACAGCCAGATCCCAGTATCCAGAAACACGTACGATACACAGGCCATACTGTGTATCGGCGATTCGACATAACCACTGCCAGAAGGTAGAGGATCACCATGAAAACAAAAGGCAGCGGGAGCAACACTTGAAGCAGCATTCCATCCAGATGATGAGCGTGGCTCTCTAATCCATGCTGGCTGTAGCTATTCATCTATACCCTTTCCGATAGACCTTCCCTTTCCTTTTTTCCCTTGGTTGACCAACAGGAAAAGTCCAATCACAATTAGGATCACCGAAGCCATATTCCAGACTACATCATAAGGAAGGATATCTACATGGTAACGAATCTGGTGAAGCCTCATGATTTTATGTTGAATAATCCCATCATAGAGCTGAAAGCCACCAGCCCCAAGGAAAACCCCTGCCCACCACCTTCTGGGCAACCACGCCTCTCGCCGACGCAGGTCTGCAAGCATAAATAATCCTCCGACAGTAGCAAACCAACTAAAGGCATGGAATAGCCCGTCGGAAATAAGCCCCATACTCGTCGTCGATTTATCATAGAAATGATGCCAATGTAATAATTGATGAAAAACAACTTCATCCACAAAAGCGATGAGGCCTAAACCAAACAACATGCCAGACCATAAGTTACGATTCATATAGTTCGAGCGTTGTTGATCCTTGCTTTCTTGCTTTTCCATTAAAGATTCAGTCATAGGCTCCTCCTTAAAGCGAGTGTGTAAAATCATCTCTATCCTCATTTTGGAAGAGATAATTCTGCTCTAAAGTATAGCCTCCTTTGTTCCTTTTATACTTGGGGTAGCTTACCCTTTTTTGACCCTCATAAGTAAAGATACATAAGACTCTTGCTTAAACAAATGGGTTTTTAAAATTAGACTGTTCGCCAAAAAGAGGAGACCAGCCAAAAAAATAACCCCTTTTATGTGAATAATTCCACTTAAATATCCTCCAAGTAAAGGTCCAATTAGGTTTCCTAAAAAAAGGGCGCTATGATAATAACCGAATGTTAAACTCTCCATTTTTTCAGGTGCATGTTTTCGTATTAAACTTACTACTGATGGAAGAAGACCCCCTATAAACACCCCCATTAAAAACCTAGCGATTAGAAATAGCCATATAGATGAAACCAATGCTTGAGCAACATAACAAATAAAATTCCCCAATAAAGAAATGAACAGGATAATTTCAGGGCCCACTTGATCTGCTTTTCTTCCTAAAATGGGAGAAAAAATAATAATAGAGAAACCCGAGATAGAAACTGATAAGCCTATTATAGTTGTTAAAAAGATATCATTATTCCACATACTTTCTACATACGTAGCCAAAAATGGAGAAGTACTCATTGTTGAAAACTGAATAAGAAATCCAACCATAAATAAAGCTCCAATTAGAGGTTTTTTTGCAATTTCTCGTAGTTCAGAGAGAAAGTTAAAACGGCTATTTTTAGATGTCGAAAGTGGCAAGTTATTTGGTTCAGGCTTATTAAGTTCTATTAAAAAGAATAAGATAAGAACCCCTGAAATCAGTAACATAGCGCTAGACACATAGAGGATTTTATAAAATCCTATCCACTGCCCCAAAATTCCACCTATTAAAGGTCCAAAAATATTGCCGGCGTATGCCCCAGATTGGGCTCCCCCTAGGCATAGCCTATTTTTTCTTTAGGAGTATTCATTGTAATAAATGGAGAAGATGCAGGAATAAACCCGCCAAAAATCCCTAAGATAAATCGTAGAACCAATAAGTGCCAAGCTGCTGTGCTATAGGTCATTAAGAATGTGGCAAATGCCATTCCGATAGCAGAACGGATAAGAATCGTTTTTCTACTAGTTCGATCTGCAATTTTCCCCCATATCGGCTGAAAAAGAAAAGCAGATAAAAAAGTAGCACCAAAAATCATTCCTGTCCAAAGCTGAATATCGGCTTGAGCGTGAACACCTAAGTCATTTTTAAGATAGACTGGAACAAAAGGTATAATTAAGCTGAATGCAGACATGACTAAAAATTGTGCGATGCTTAAAATATACATATTCCTTTTCCAAATTTCCAACTATACACCCTTCTTTCATCGATTTAATAATTTCATAGAATGTACAGGATATCGATCACCAACTGCTGAACCTACAGGTAAAGTGTTATCTATAAAGTCTTTGATGTCCTTTGGTAATTCAATATTTATTGCGGCTATATTTTCTTTTAAGTAGGATCTCCTTTTTGTCCCTGGTATAGGGATGATATCTTCCCCATTAGATAGTAACCATGTTAATGCGAGTTGTGCAGGATTAATATTCAGTTGATCTGCTATATCTTCTAATGGTTGAATCAAAGAAAGATTTTGATTAAAGTTATCTCCTTGAAAACGTGGTGCGTTCCTTCTAAAATCGTTTTCTACGAGGTTATCAATCGACTTCAGCTTTCCAGACAAAAACCCCCGTCCCAAAGGGCTATATGGAACAACAGCAATATTTTGTTTGCGGCAAAGGGGTAAGATTTCCTCTTCTATATCTCTACTCCATATTGAGTACTCTGTCTGTAATGCTGCTATAGGATGTACTTTTTGTGCTCGTTTTATCGTTTGAGAAGAAGCTTCTGAAAGCCCAATATGTCGAACTTTACCTTCTTCTACTAGTTCCTTCATGGCACCAATGGTCTCTTCAATGGGAACTCTGGGATCTATACGATGTAGATAATATAGATCAATATAGTCAGTGTTTAACCGTCTTAGGCTTGCTTCACAAGCCTTTTTTACATATTCCTTACTTCCGTTAATTTCAATTACTTTCCCTGTTTCATCTCTTACAAAGCCAAATTTGGTAGCTATGTTAATTTGTTGTCTGACACTTTTTAATGCTCGACCCACTAATTCTTCGTTTTTTCCCACTCCATATTGGTCTGCCGTATCAAAAATTCACACCAAGTTCTAACGCATAATTAAGGGTAGCAATCGATTCCTCATCATTTTGATTTCCATAGTATTCCGACATTCCCATACATCCTAATCCTAAAGATGAAACACGTAAATCTCCAATAGATCGATATTTCATTTTTTTCCCTCCTACCTTCCTTTAATATGAAAACAGTATATCGATTAGAGTGCACTATAAAGCAAGTGTGAATTTTTATTAATCATTTAAAAAATAAAAAAAAAAGACCTTTAGGTAAGGTCCCACAAAATTTATTACGTTGTATTACTTAGCTTTTTCCTCCATTTTCTTATAATAGTCAATTTTTTCATTAATCTTAGTTAAATTGTTCTCTAGTTGCTTAATTTGATTAAGAACTTTCTCTTGATGAATTTCTAATAATTCCCGTCTTGCAGTCACAGTAGAATCACCTTGGCGCCTTAGTTCCGCAAATTTTTTCATACCCCTAATAGGCATCTCTGTGTTACGCAACCTAATGAGAAAATCAATCCATAAAATATCGGTCTTTGAGTATTTGCGGTACCCATTTTCATCCCTTTCAATCCCACTTAATAGACCAATTCTTTCATAATAGCGTAGGGTGTAGGAACTCAGACCGGTGAGTGATGATATATCCTGAATGGTTAACAATTTTTCCATATCTTGATTATAGCACTGGCAAGAAATTATTTCCTATTTTATTTACTTAAACACCTCTGAATTCCCTAGCCTGCGAACTCCTTCCTCTAATTCCTCTTCCCTTAAATGCCCATACCCTATAATCAGCCGATTGGAGTGAAGCCCTTTCACAATGGTATGCTGTTCAACTGGATAAACACGTACCCCTGCTTTTTCAATCTGCTCTATGACTTGCTCAGTAAAATCTATATTCTGAAACTCTGCGATCAAATGTAATCCAGTAGAATAGCCATATATTTTAACCCGATCAGTAAAATAATGCTGGAGCAGACGAAGCAAGGAATCTCTCCTTTTCTTATATCGTTTTTTCATTTTTAAGATATGACGCTCCAAATGTCCAGCTTCTATAAAACGCCCTAAAATAATCTGGTTCAGAGAAGGAGTATGGAGATCTGAAAACCATTTTAGCTGCCTGCACCGTTCGATCAGCTCCAGAGGCAGAATTAAATAGCCTAGGCGTAAAGCAGGAGATAAAATCTTACTAAATGAGCCAATGTAAATCACCCGATCAGTCCAAGCCCTGCAATGAGCTGACTGGAGCACCCTCATAACGAAATTCGCTGTCATAGTCATCCTCTACAAGATAACAGCTCTTCTCACGAGCAAACTGAATCAACTGAATACGCCGTTGAATAGGCAGAGCTCCCCCCACTGGAAACTGGTGCGAAGGAGTCACAAAAACAAAGGAAGGGTGAAGCTCAGAAGGCAGCAATTCTGTTCTCATCCCCTGTTCATCAACAGGAACGGGATAAAGACTTGCCCCTGCTGACTTGAAAATGCTCTGAATATCATGAGTGATCGGGTCCTCTATCACGACCTGTTCCCCTTCAGAGAGGAGGAGCTTGGCGACAAGTGTCAATGCTTGGGTCGCTCCCGAGGTAATAACCAATTGTTCAGGCTGGCAGTGAACGCCACGTGTTTTGACCAAATACCTGGCTAATATCGCTCGAAATTCTGGAACCCCTTCTGGATTGCCATAGCTTAATAGAGAATGAGAAATATCATGGCAGACCTCATAGGAAAGCTTAGCCCATATCCTTCGTGGAAAGAAAGTCAGGTCTGGAATCCCAGATCGAAAATCAATCATGTCCTTTTTTGGAGTCAGTTCCACCTTCTGCTCAAAAGAGGATGTTGTTTGTTCACTTGGTACTTGCTCTAAATACGTTCCTTCAGCCACATACGTCCCTGCTCCTTGACGAGTAACCAAGTACCCCTCTGCCAATAGCTGGTCATAGGCTTCAATAACGACATTTCTAGAAACATGTAATTCGTTAGCTAGCTCTCTCGTAGAAGGAAGCTTCTCGCCCGCTAAAAGCTCTCCCTGCAAAATGGCCGTACGAATTTGCCTATATACTTGGCGTATCAAAGGCGCATCTTTTGTTCGATCAATGGGTATCCAGAGCATCCCTTCTCCTCCTTCTTTTAAAATAGACTTCGACCAGATGAATTGGTACTCCACCTGATGATGGCAACATGATCAAAATTGGTTCTATGAAACTTCAAGTAAAGTGGTGCTACTAGCAACCAGTTTAGCATGATAGCTTTAGTCTAGGAAGACATTCTTACCATGACATAGTGAAGGAGAGGAAAAAACATGAATATTTCAAATGAAGCAAGAAGGGCTGCCCATGCGCTAAAGGTAATCGCTCGAAACGAACAAATCAAAGAATACATCCAACACTCAGAGGATTTATATCCACTCTTATTAAAGGGCGCCAAGCGTTTTGTAGCAGGTGAAACGAGAAAGGAAGGAATACAGAAAGCAGAAGAATTGATACAGAAGGGCTACCAAATCTCCGTGGAGTACATAGGGGAAAACACGAAAACATTAGAGGAATGCATCGAAGCCAAAAACGAATGTATAGCCTTAACCAATGAGCTTCGTCAGCAGCAGAAAAACGTCACGATCTCCTTGGATCTATCGCATATTGGTTTGACTCTTGATCCCGCCCTTGCTGTAGAGCATCTACAAGAAATCGCTAAAGTAGCGCAGATATACGGTCATACCGTTATGGTTAGTATGGAGGAATCCCAGAAAACAGAGGAGATTCTAGAGGTCTATAAAACAGTCACTGCTCAATCCCCTCATGTGGGCATCACCGTGCAAGCACACCTGCATCGCACACCAGAGGATCTTGCTGATCTACTAAACTACCCGGGAAAAATACGTTTAGTCAAAGGAGCCTATCAGGAATCCGCAGAGGTTGCCATTCCACGCTCAAAAGAGTTAAACAAACGATATTTTGAACTTGTCACGACACTCATTGAAGCCAATCATCCTGTGTCCATTGCTACTCACGATGAGGAATTGATTCAAAAAATCGTTGAAAGTGGCTATATCCACCTCCCGCACGTGGAATGTGAGATGCTTTATGGAATTCGTCCTGACCTTATTCGTTCATTAAAGGAGCAAGGAGCCCAAGCACAAGTCTATGTGACCTATGGCTCTGAATGGTACCTATACCTCTGTCATCGTATCGCCGAATTCCCTCCCAATCTGTACAGACTCCTTTCAGATATCATCAATCCACCAGAAGCAGAAAGTGCACTCTACTAAACCACCCTTCGTGGTAAAGACTCTAGGAGGGATCCCTATGAATCAAAATATACTGGCATCATTTAAAATCATACTGGCAATGACCATTGTGGGCAGTTCTGTTGTCGCGGGGAAGCTACTTGTACAAAGCTTCCCTGTCTTCTTAGCATCAGAATTGCGTTTTTTGCTCGCTGTCCTTATCCTTCTCCCTTTATTACTCTATCGGGAAGGATTCCCAACCTTAACGAAAAAAGAGGTTGTCATTCTCTTTCTCCAATCAGCAACAGGTGTATTTTTATTTAGCTTATGTATGCTGTACGGCTTGAAATATACGACCGCAACAGAAGGCGGAATTCTAACGAGTACACTACCGGCTGTGGTTGCTGTTATTGCTTTTTTCATCTTAAAAGAAAGAGTAAGCAAATACGCCATGATAGGAATTTTACTAGCGGTTTTAGGAACCACAGCCGTGAATATATCTGGCATCTTTGCTATTGATCAGCGTGGAGCAGCTCCCTTACTTGGAAATATGCTGATTCTCGGAGCAGTGATTAGTGAAGCTCTATTTATTATCTTAGGCAAGTCCATCTCCAAAAAAATCACACCTCTTGCTATCTCTACTCTGGTTAGCCTCTTCGGGGTGATTCTCTTTCTCCCCCTAGCCCTTTATGAAGCGATAAGCTTTGACTTTGACCAGATGACTTTCCTAGACTGGGGACTAATACTATATTTTGGTATTGTCGTGACGGTAGTTGCCTTTGTCCTGATGTATCAAGGCTTAGAACAGGTTCCAGCAAGTACTGCTGGTGTCTTAACAGGCTTCTTGCCTATTAGCTCGGTCGTACTCTCTAGCCTCTTCTTGAAGGAGCAAATCTTATGGACTCACCTCGTAGGCATGGCATTCGTACTCTTAGCGATTTATCTGGTTTCTAAGACAGAATCAATTTCCGTCACCAAAAATGCATAATGCGGCTTGTCTTTGTACTTCTCCCTGACAATGTGAAGAGCCTCTGTATAAGCGTAATCGAAGGCTTTTTCCTGCTCTAACTGAACATCAGGGATAACCCCTGTTCCTTCCCAATTGGACAGAGTGATAGGGTTTATTGACCTTCGATTAGGGATTCGAAAGCGAATGTTTTCCGAGATTTGTTGGAAGGTAACAGGATGAGCTCCACCTCCTGTTATCTCACCAATCACCTTTGCCTTCTGTGCCTGCTGTAGGCTATAGGCGAATGCCTCTCCTCCTGAAAAAGTAAAACCGCTGGTTAGAATATAGAGAGGCTTATCTATATATTTTTTCCCAGGCACATCGCGCTGTCCATGCCTGAATCAAGGAATTATCCGAACGCGAATAGACACTATTAATGTGTGTTGACTCCTCAAATAAATACGAGCTCAGAAATGTGACCATCTCCACTCTTCCCCCACCGTTTTTGCGTAAGTCAATGAGAAGCACATCCGTATTGGCTATCATATTCATGGCAGCAATAACCGTTTCTGCACCGATATCCACACTATAAAATTGGCGAATGTCCATATACCTATATTCCCTGGCAACCGCTCCACCTTATGGATTCCGTAATTTTGAACCTGCCCTCTCCGCCGTTCCTCTTCTACCATTCTTTCTTGAATAGACGTTGTTTCCTCGGAAGGGATTTCAGGTCGATAGATCACCCTCAGATGCTTATCCTGACTGATGCTAAGCAGTTCATTAGAAACCTCTTCACAGAACTCCTCTATGTTAGTAATAGAGTGATAGGCTCCTTCATGAAGGGATTTCTCCAAGCTTGCTACGATTTTTTCAGCTACCTCTGGAAAAACATATTGCTCTCGTACCTGCTGAATCACTCTTCTACAATAAACTCCTTCATACTCTGATTTAACTCCTGTATTTTACTCATCTAGAAACACTCTCCTTCTCCCCTTTATTTCGATTCCACCTCCCCTTTTCCTCTTATTTCCTTATCATTTTCATATCTTCTCATAAGCTTCTCTATATCTTCGTCAGCATATAGACAGCCACTCCCCAGATCACCAAGGCAGAAAAGCGATTGATTCTTTTCATCAACCTCCTCCGCTATCCAGCTTCCCTAGGGATCTTCCTGCTAGAGCTAAGCCCATAAACCATATCCATGACACGATAATGGTCGCTAGGGTAAAGACCCACTTTTCTTCCCCGCTATAGCCTAATGAATTGGTTCCAATCACCCCAATCGTATCTAAAATAGCATGGGGATTAAATAAAGAAACAGAGGCAGCAAAAAGAATCTGTTTTTTCGGTGAAAAACTCGTCGCCTCTGCTTCATTCACCTTCAGCGGTTCGCTGCGCCAAATAACCCAGCCCATATACACAAGAAAGAAAAAGCCGATGCCAAATAAAACGGTTTTCAACCAAGCAAAGGTCAGGATGAACAGAGACACTCCTAGTACTGCCAACAGAATTAAGAGCGTATCACAGACAGCCGCCGTGATCACGACAGGGACTGCTCTAAGAAAAGTAGCTGAATCGCCCCTTGATTAAATACAAATACATTCTGCACCCCTAATGGCAAAATTAAGCCAAAAGCAAGAATCACTCCATGAATTATCGCTTCGATCAAGTTGGTTTCTCCCCTTTCTAAATCTATGACCCTATTGTAGAAAGGAATCAGGTCCTTGTCGCCAACCAAATGGATGGTTATTAACCCAACCATTTGCTAGAATGAAGATAACGATCATCCGAACGGAGGTGCTTCATGCAAAAAAACGAATGGCAGCTCACCCTGCATTCATCGGTACCCTTACACAAGCAAATAGAAGAATCTATTAAAGAAAAAATCAGCAGCGGAGAATGGGCAGTCGGTACGAAAATCCCCTCTCAAAGAACACTGGCACAAGCTTTTGGAGTGAATCGCAGTACCATTGTCACTGCGATTGAAGAGTTAACCGCTCAAGGGCTGTTAGAAGGAAAAAGCGGGGCAGGAACCAAGGTCATCAACCATACTTGGAATCTCTTAGCCACACCTCCCCCTCCCGATTGGAGCTCCTATGTTGAAGCTGGCATGTATCGGCCCAATCTTCCCGCCATTCAAGAGATTAATGAAGCCGAATTCACCCCCCATATGATACGACTGGGAACAGGAGAGCTAGCCCCAGAATTGCTGCCCACTACACAATTACAGGCGATCTTTCAACGCCTTCCTGAGCGGATGATCTCTCTTGGCTACGAAGAATCCAAGGGAAATCTCTTTCTGCGCCAGCAAATCTCTGAACACCTGCAAAAAATAGGGATCAAAGCTTCTCCCTCTTCTATTTTAGTGGTGTCAGGTGCGCTTCAGGCTCTTCAGCTTATTTCCATCGGCTTATTACAGAAGGGCTCATCCATTCTTCTAGAGAAGCCGTCCTATTTGTATTCTGTCCATGTCTTTCAATCGGCAGGGATGAGATTATTCGGACTTCCACTAGATCAGCAGGGTGTGCAAACCTCACTGATCTCCAAATATAAAAAGCAATACAACGGAGCCCTCCTTTATACCATTCCTAGCTTTCATAATCCTACAGGAATCTTAATGTCAGGGGACAGACGCAAGCAATTGTTAGAAATCTGTAAGCAGGAGGGACTCCCTATTCTAGAAGATGATGTCTATCGGGATTTATGGTTAGATTCACCACCACCAAAGCCGCTAAAAGCAGATGATCAGAATGGGCTCGTCTTGTATCTGGGAAGCATGTCCAAAACCTTAAGCCCTGGACTGCGGATTGGCTGGATTGTTGGACCTCGACCTGTTATCGATCGCCTAGCCGATATCAAAATGCAGACAGATTACGGCTCCAGCTCTCTTTCGCAGTGGGCAGTGGCTGAATGGCTTGCCAGTGGACTATATGAAAAACACATGGAGAATATTAGAACTCAGCTCAAGCATCGCAGAGCGATCACACTTGCCCTGCTTGAAAAGCACTTTAAAGGAATAGCGACATGGAGCGTACCAAGGGGCGGATTTTACCTGTGGGTGCGTATTCTTCCTGCTATCTCTAGCCAAGCATTATTTGAAAAAGCTTTAAGCGAAGGAATTCTTTTAAACCCTGGGCATTTATATGATCGGCACTCTACTCAATATTTACGTATTTCTTACTCCTATGCCTCTTTGGCAGAAATAGAAGCGGGTCTTGTACGAGTGGCTGAATTGATTCGCCAGATGATGGGGAAACAGTGAAAAAAGCAAGAAACTAGACAACCCTGACAAGGGATCTAGTTTCTTGCTTAGCTATTTATTACTGCATTTTTTCTTCGTTATTGACCACAATCTGTCCTTCAAATACATAGGCATTATTCATCTTTAGCACTTCTCTAAAAAATGGTAAAGGCACGTAGGTTGTTCCCTCTTTGATCGTTGGTGCTGTCCCTAATTGGATAGGAGCTGTTTTCATATACGTATAGTTATCTTTGCCTATTTGTAGTGATGCCGTCCCCTTACCGATCATAACACTTCCTTGTTTACCGTCCCACGTTACTCTAAGCCCTAACGCCTCCGCAATCGGACGAAGAGGAACCATGACTACATTTTGCTCATTTATATAAGCAGAAGGAGCTACGATTTTCTCATTATTGACGATGTATTCCAATTTAGATGCATCCTTGATCACATGATCATTAGGCTGTTTTACTACGGTATCTGTATCTACTTCTACATCTATTTCTACACCTGCATCCACATCTACTTCTTTCTCTTTCTCTTCCTCACTAACTAGAACAATGATTTTCTCTGGACTTGTTTGAGCAGGGAGACTTTTGGTCGCTATGGTGTAAAAAACAACGACCGGATGCTCACTTACTTTCTTTTGCTCTACTTTATTCCCAAATTGGTCAATAATTTGAGTATCTTCGTTAATATTTAATTTTAGGCTTTTGTCTGCACTAACCAACTCTTTATCGAATCTAGATACTAATGCGGAGCTGTTCGTACTATCATTTTTCACTAGAATTAAATCTGGAGGAATAATCGCTGGGTAAATCGTTAGTAATGGTAAATTATCCTTGTAGAATGCCTCAATGGTCATCCCTTCTACCCATTGGGGCTTAGTGATAAATTCCGCTGTCCCCTGATCTAAAATGATTGCATCCTTGTTCAGAGTAAAAATCGTTTCAAGGTTTGAATTTTTTTGTGCCACAACCAATGATTTCGTTCCCTCTTGATCTCTAATCTCTTTGACAACACCTTCAACTTTAATATAGTTGTATAGGCTTTCGACACTGATTTCTTTTTTCGTAACAGGCTCTGCACTCTCTCCTCTACTCTCAGCAGCCACCGCATAAATGGATGAGGATAAGATAGACACGCTTAGAATGGCAGTGGCTATCATGGTTTTTTTGTTTGTTTTCATTTCTTGTACACTCCTTTTTTCTCTAATGGAAGTCTACTTTATTAAACGGTGGCTTTTCTTATTTTGTTGCAGGGAGTGTGGATTTTTTTATAATAGACAGCAACTTAGAGTCGACGAGCACTTTAAGTACCGCATAGATTATGAATAGTGAACTTTGTACTCTCTTCTTATTTTAACTTTTATTCACCCTTACTCTACTTCCACCACAAAAGTATAAGAAACCTCACCACGAGCATTCGCCTTCCCCCATTTTGACCATGTAGCAACTGCTTCAAATACATAATGTCCTGGGGCTTCAGGAGCAGTAAATTTTCCCTCTCGTACAGGTATTTTATTCCCTCTATGCTCATCTTCCCATACATAAAGTTCTATGCCTGAATTTCCTTCTAAATGAATGGTTAGTTCACTTTGCGGGGGCAGTACAATAGCTTCAAATGTTTTAGCAATTTGGAGAGGAGAAGCGGCATCTGTCATCACCACTTGATCGCCTCTCTCCCATTTAAATCCTCCTTGCCTCATTTCCGTTTGCTCTCCATTTACTTCAACAAAGCCTGAGATATCAGGTGGAAACTCCTCTTCTGGCAGCGCCTCGTGAAGAAGAATTTGGTTCGTACATCCTACACAAAATATCAGAAGACATATGACCATTACATAAAAATATTTTCGAAAGCTCATCCTTTCAACTCCTTCTATTTCCTTATAACCTCTAACGAAAGAGCTGAACCTTTTGTTTCATATAATTCCAACGGCAAGCGATCTGGATCGAAGAAAAAAGTGAACTTTTTTCCTGTTAGGGCATCTACACGAATCGGTTCGACATCGATCCCTCTGCTCTTTAGATAGTCAACCCCTTCTTCTACATTATCCACTTCAAAGGCTAGATGCCGTAAGCCTCTGGCTTCTGGGTAACTGGCTCGTTCTGGAGGATTGGGAAAGGAGAATAGTTCGATTTGACTATCTCCAAGCCGTATATCTAATTTATAGGATTCTCTATCCTCTCGATAGGTTTCCTGAATGATCGAACCTCCTAGAAGATCCACGTAGAAAGACTTAGAAATCTCATAATTGGAGCAAATAATGGCGACATGATGAATCTTCTTAATCAACACCTGCTCTCTCAACTCCTTTTGCCTACCGTTATATCAAGTGCAGTTGTTCTAAAGCGTATTTTATTCCTCCAGCATCAACGGGACGAGTGACCATATTGGCCATGCTTTTCACTTCGTCCAAGGCATTTCCCATGGCAATCCCCATGCCCACATACGTTAGCATTTCACGGTCATTAAGAGCATCACCAAAGGCAATCGCCTCTTCAGGAGAAATGCCTAGATGCTGTAGCATCATCTCAATTCCTTTTGCTTTGGTGACTCCTCGCAGCAGGATATCCATGGAATAGGGATGCCAACGTACAAAGCATAACTCTTCATGTAATTGATGATACTCTTCTTCCTCCTCCACAGGGCAATGAAGCATCACTTGATGGACCAACGCCTCTTTACTGTATTCGGGGAGAAAAGCAGGGGACCCGGTTCGTAAATTGGCAAATGCCTCTTCTACATAGGGATGTCTGTCCATATTAGTCCAATATTCATCATGATTCATATAGACTAAGGGATGCTTTTTCTCCTGAGCACGCTTTTCTAGTAGGGTAAGGAGGGGGGCATCAATATATTTTTCAAATATGGTTTCTCCTTGATAGATGGCACACGCGCCATTAAAGCAGACAAAGGAGTCAATTTCTAGCTGCTGTACGATCTCCTTTAACTGCCAAGTCGCTCTTCCTGTTGCAATTGCTACAATGGTATCTGTTTGCTGTAAGCGTCTAATCGCTTCTTTTGTATCCTCTGGAATTCTCTTTTCTTCATCAACCAACGTTCCATCAATGTCAAAGAAAACAATCTTATACGTCATGGTTTCTCTCCATCTCTCCTTTAAAGGTAAGATACAATCATCTCACAGCTTCCAGTAAGTTCAAATTGTCCAAAGCCGTGGGGAAGAATGAAATGATCGCCTTTCTTAAGCTCATACAGTGATTGATTCTGATACATCATCCCTTCACCTGTTAACACACTAACCAGCATAAAGGAATGCTTCTGTTCCAGTGAAACGGTTCCTTGAATTGACCATTTCACCACGTTAAAATAGGGACTTTCGACAAGTTGAGTCTGTTCTCCTGCTCCAATCGGTTGTTTATGTCCAAAAGAAACAGCATCCTGATGGGGGATCGTGATAACTTCCAGCGCTTTGTGCAGATGCAATTCTCTTGAATTCCCTGCATGATCCAGGCGGTCGTAATCGTAGAGGCGGTAGGTTGTATCGGAGCTTTGTTGCGTTTCTAGTACCAAAGTCCCTGCACAAAGGGCATGAACAGTTCCGCTTGGCACATAAAAAAAATCACCCGGGTGAATCGGTATCCTGCGTAACAACTGATCCCACTGACCTAGTGCGACACGCTCCAATAGCTCTTCTTTCGTCTGAGCATAGTGCCCAAGAACCAGTTCAGCGCCTTCCCGACAATCGAGAATATACCAGCATTCTGTCTTGCCTTTTTCCCCATCTTCATTTAGTGTAGCATACTCATCGTCGGGATGGACTTGAACAGACAAATCTTCATTCGCATCGAGGATTTTTGTAAGCAAAGGAAAGGAGTCTGAAGGATAATGACCAAACAAAAGAGGGTGTGTGTTCCAGAGCTGATCCAGTGAAATCCCCTGATACTCCCCGCTTCTGACAATGCTTGCTCCATTGCGATGTCCAGAAATAGCCCAGCACTCCCCTGTACGCTGGGAGGGAATTGAATAACCAAAACCATCCGCTAGAGCTGTCCCTCCCCAAATCCGCTCCTTAAATACTGGTTCTAGAAAAATAGGTTCTCGTTTCATCTTGTTTCTCCCCTACATCTCTTCAAATAACTGACTCACTTCTTCCTTGCGTGTCACCTTCAACAGTTTTTCTCGAAAATCATCATCCATTAATTTGCGAGATAGAAGCTGAAGAATTTTTAAGTGCTCCTCCCCAGCATTTTTTTCAGGTACTGCAATCATGAAAATGAGAGTGGCAGCTTCTCCGTCCAAGCTCTCCCAATCTACTCCTGTCCGTTTCACTCCAAAGGCAACCCTGGCACTCTGTACAGCCTCTGTCTTGCCATGAGGAATGGCAATGCCAAAACCAATTCCTGTACTGCCTTCCTCTTCTCTCTTCATCAGGGCTGCTCTAAATTTTTCCTTACTGGATAATACACCCGCCTGGTCAATCATCTCGATCATCTCATTCATGATCTCTTCTTTGGTCGTTCCTTTTAGCTCTAGTTCAATGAGTTCTTCAGTTAATAGTTGAGTTAATAGCATGGTACATTCTCCTCACATTATTGGTTTCTCTCTTACTCTCCATGTTTTCATGTGCTTCTGTTCTCCCTGCCCCTCTCCACTAGGGCAGAGATGCTAGGAAATCCTGAGGCTCGTGACTCGTTTTAACTGCTCTAGAACCTCCTCGTCCTCTGAAAGAGTAGATAGCTCTTGAAACAGTTTTTTTACTTTTTCAGGATCTTGCAGATTATGTGCCAGCATAAAGACCACCCCTACTGAGTCACCGCCCCAGTCTGCTTGTTTTTTCAATTTCGCCACAGCAATTGCAGGTTTTTTAATCAGCTCTACTTTACTATGAGGAATGGCAATGCCTCCGCCAATATAAGTAGAAGAGAGCCTTTCTCGTTCCTTTGCCAGCCGTCCATAGGCTTCTTCTACGCAGCCTTTTTGATATAGTTTTTCTGCTAAGAAGTCAATGATTGCCAAGCGTTCTAAGCATGGAGGATCGATAAAAACAAGCTCCTGATCCTGCATGATATACTCCCTTAGCACCTTATAGCGACTCTCCTGATTTTGGCTCGGGGTAGATACATGTTGCAGGAATTCTTCCAGTCTTTTTTGTTCGTATTTAGGGAGCAGTGGGCTCACAATCATCAGGGGAACCCTGCCCACTTCTACTGGAAGGGTACTGATCACCACTTCAGGTTGAAGTTCTTTTACTTTTTGTTGAATCTGAAAGGCAGCACTTACCCCGACGATCTCTAGCTGGGGGAACAGGGAGGACAGCTTCGCCTCCAGCAAAAGGGAAGTGCTTGCACCTGAGGCACAAACAATGAGAGCACGCCTTTTGACTCGATTCAGACATTGCAAACGCTCAAGCGAGGCTTGAAAGTGCAGGACAAGATACGCCACTTCATCCTCTGGTATAGCAATACCTACCTTTCTTTCAATCTCGGGCATGAAAGAAAGAAGGACTTCAAAAACATAGCGATACATTTGCTTAATTTCTTTTATCATAGGATTAGAGATACTTAATCCATGCCGCAAGCGATTTAATGTGGCATGAAAGTGAATCCCCAAGCCAATAAGCAGCTCCTGATCCTGTTCAATACGAGCATCGATGGTTTGAGAAACATGTTTTAGCAGCAGCTTAACGAAAGTGAGGGATTCTTGATCGATTTTTTCCAGAGAGCTTTCGAGCCCTTCCTTCAACACAATTTGATCCACACGTAATCTTGCTCCGAGAAAATGGAGGGTCATGTAGCCAACTTCATCATCAGGAATCTTGACGGCTAGCCATTTTTCCAGAGCTTCTGCTAATTGTTTGGCGAAGGAAAATTCTTTTTTTCCTTTTAATTGCTCTAATTGCTGCTCTGGCATCTGGATGCTATGCCCTTTTTTAAATCGTTTGATAGCAATGGCAAGATGAATGGTCAAGCTGGTAATGGCTTGATCAGTGAAAGGAAAGTCCAGCACTTGCTCAAGCCGGCGAATTTCCCTTTCGATTAAGGCAAGCTCGTAAGGATGAAGAACATCCTCAAGCATCTTTAATTGCTCTGGTGTAATCGGATAAGCAGGGTGGTTCGCCATGTGCTCTACCACCTTGGAAAGGGCATTGCGCCAGCCCTCCTCTGGACCCTGTACCCTAATTCCTAAATTAGGTTTGCGAATCATGTGTAAGGAAAAATCTTGAATCGATCGTTCAATATGGGTAAGATCTTGGTTTACTGTTGACTTACTAATATATAGTTTCTCAGCAATCTGGTTCATCGTGACTAGCTTATCTGTTGTTAACAATAGCTTAAGTGTTTCTAGCTTACGGCGATCTTGGGACAAATCATCCTCATCTACAGAGGGCAGATGAGCCAGTAAGTGCTCCTTCTCTGTGGTTGTTCCTTCTACTACAACACCTAAACTAGGCTTACGAACGATCTGCACAGCACTCTCGTGACACTCGATCCAATTGTCCAACTCCTTCAAGTCATTGCGAATCGTCTTCTCTGAACAGCCTAGTTCCTGAGCCAGCTGAGTCCCTGAAAGATAGCCCTTTGCCTTCAACAACATGATGAGCAGTTGCTTTTGTCTTGCATTCATCCTGAGCCACCGTCGAAAGAAGCCAAGAGCCTCAATCCCCTTTCATTGTAATGTAGGATTCTCCTTGAAAATGCCAAGATCCTTACCGCAATTTGCGGTAAAGATCAAACGTTCTATGCTCCCTTTTGGAGATCCGACTGATCATGAAGATCCTCACTCACTGTTTTCTTTAATGCGTTGACTAATAGAGCTGTCACTGCCATCCCAACTAGGATTGCTACAAAGAACATAGGAACATTGCCTACCGCTTTGAAAACAGCAACAACGGGACCTCCGTGTGGAACATTGTCTGTGACATTGCTTATCATGGCAATCACAGCTCCGACCATCGAACCAACCATAATGCTTGGAATGACGCGAAATGGATCTCGAGCTGCAAAAGGAATCGCTCCCTCAGTGATGCCAACCATCCCCATAGCCAGGGCGGCTTTGCCAGCTCCTGCTCTTCCTCAATATATTTCTTCTTATTTAACAATGTCGCCAAGCCTAGACCAAGCGGTGGAATACAAATGGCTACAGCAATAGGCCCCATAATTTCAGGATGTCCTTCTCCAATCATTGCCGCTCCAAATAAGAAGGCGACCTTATTCACGGGTCCTCCCATATCAAAAGCGATCATGGCACCTAAGATCAAAGCCAGCATGACCTTACTTGCTCCTTGCATGCTATTCAACCATGCTGTTAGCCCTTCCATTAATCCTGCGATCGGCTGACCAATAATAAAAATAAAGATTGCAGCAACCAAAAGCGATGCAGTTAAGGGAATGACCAGAATGGGCATGATGGGTTGAATCATAGGAGGGACTTTGATCTGTTTAATTGCCTTGGCGATATACCCCGCTAGAAACCCTGCAATAATTCCACCGATGAAGCCTGCGCCCACTTCACTTCCATAGAAGCTTCCGTTAGCGGCAATGTATCCTCCAATCATTCCCGGAGCCAGTCCTGGACGATCAGCGATACTCATAGCAATAAAGCCAGCAAGGATTGGAACTATGAAGGTAAAGCTAGCCACTCCCACATCCAGCACAGCATTCCAAATCGAACCCTCTGGAATCACTAATCCTTGAGCGGTTGGTTGTCCTCCTACAGCTAAGGCTAGGGCAATCAACAGACCACCTACCACCACAAAAGGAATCATGTAGGACACGCCATTCATCAGGTTCCGGTAGAAAGGAGCTTGGCTCTGCTTCCGCTCAGTTTTCACCTCATCTATGGAACGAAGCTCTTTCTCCTTCTCCAAACCTTGTCCATAGATGGGAACCTCCCCGTCTTCAAACTTTTTGATCAGTTGATCGGCATGTCTTATTCCATCTGATACAGAGGCGATCCACACCTTTTTTCCACGGAAGCGTCTCATGTCTACCTGTTTGTCAGCGGCAATGATGATGCCATCTGCTTGCTGAATTTCTTCTGCTGTTAGTTCATTTTCCACACCAATGGAGCCCTGTGTTTCTACTTTCATTTCATGCCCCATTTTTAATGCCATTTTAGATAGCTTTTCGGCTGCCATATACGTATGGGCAATTCCATTTGGACATGAGGTAATCGCTAATAGCTTCATTTTTTGTTCCTCCTCACCATTTTGATTTGAATCTACCTTCTCTTTCTTACTTTTATGAAAGCCCTTTCTTATCTTTATCTTATCTGATCAAGCGATAAAGAAAAGGACAATTATGTTCCGGAAGTCCCGGTAATGAGTATATCTTTGTCGAAAAAAAAAAACAATGCGACAGCCATCACATTGTTTTTTACTCTTTTGTATTTTGTTCATTTGTATTTTGTCCCTAGTGTTAATTAGTCATATAATCCTTCTCTGGTAACTCCACACGTCTTGGGTAGGCGATCTTGATTCCTTTATTCTTTAGTTCTTGGATTAAGTCCTTTCGTATCTCTTTACATGCCGTAAAATAGTGTTCATCTCGAACAAGACTAATCACCGTATACTTCGCTCCTAGAGCATTATTTTCAACATCCGTAATTCCGTATAACTGCGGAGGCTCCATGACTTGCCCCTGATCATTTTGTAAAAATAAATGCTTTTGGGTTTGAACTAAATGCGAAGAAACTGTATTAACGGCTTCTTCAACCAGTGCTGGCTCTGTTTCATAGGGAACCGTGATATTGACAATCGCCCTCATTCGTTCACGGTTAAAATTCTGGCTAATGGTAATCTCTGAATTCTGGATCACGACAACGTGCTGTGCCCATGTCCGAATCTTCGTAGCTCTCAAGCCCACATCAACAACCGTTCCTGTAATCTGACCGTTATTGATACTAACAAAATCTCCGACTGAGAATTGATCCTCGAAGATAATAAAGAATCCCGTAATTAAATCCTTTACTAGCGTCTGAGCGCCAAAGCCAATCGCCAATCCTACCACTCCAGCTCCAGTAATAATAGGACCTACCTCCGCTCCTAAATTACTTAACATCATCAGAAAGGAAATGATAAAAATAATATATCTTGTCAGCGACAGCAAAAGAGATTCCAGCGTTTTCTTTTGTTTCTCTGCTAATCTAGCAAAATGAAAAATCCGTCTGATCATGATATTTCGAACTTTCAATGCCAGCCAAGTAAAGAAAAAAATAGTTAGGATAATACCAGATTTATTTAGAACTAATAATACGATGGGCCACCAAAAATCTGCTGAGGTGTAGTAGCTCCATTCCTGTGTAAATAACCACTCCATGGTGCTCCTCCTTAAATGATTTAAAGCTAGTATATGTTTCTATTTAGTATTTCATGTTTTCTATCTATTGCTTATTCTAACGTACTTCCGCTGGAAAGGAAAATCCTCAATCTCTTCTGTTTTCCCTAAGCTCCAATTTCTATAAGTTCCAGCTTAAAAGAAAAGAAGTCATTGTGCAAGATCAACACAATGACTTCAAGAAATAGCATCACGACATATTAAAACATAACCTGACCACCTGTTACATTGATAGATTGCCCTGTACAATAAGCTGCTTTATCTGAAGCGTAGAAAATGACAGCATTGGCAATATCATCATAGGTGCACCCTCTTTTTAAAGGGACTTTATCAATATAAACTTGTTCTACCTGATCCTCAGATACTCCTAGCTTTTTGGCATACTGTGGAATCAGACTTTGAAACATGGGGGACTTTAACAGATTTCCAGGCATAATCGAATTGACTCGAATATTATGCTCAGCTAAATCCAAGGCTAGGCTTTGTGTCAGTCCCACTCCGCCAAACTTCGAAGCTGAATAGCCTGAATTATGCTTGCTCCCCACTTTTCCTGATTTTGAGTTTATTTGAATAATATTTCCGTATCCCTGTTTAATCATGACCTTAGAAACCTCTCGCGCACATAGGAAGTAACCTGTTAAATTTACCGCCATGGAGGTTTCCCACGCACATAAATCAAATTCATTTATTTTTGCACTTTTGGCATAGCTGCATTATAGACGAGTAAATCAATTTTACCAAATTCCGAAACCGTTTTTTGAACCATAGCAGCTACATCCGCTTCATTAGTTAGATCCGCTCTTACAGCGATTGCTTTACTATTGTAGGTTTCTTGAATCTCATCCGCCACCTGTTGGGCATTTCCCTCATCAATATCGACAACAGATACTTGGTATCCTTCCTCCGCCAAGCGTAATGAAAGCGCCTCTCCTAAACTTTGCCCTCCACCCGCTACGATCGCTACTTTAGTTGTTTCACTCATAGGTTCTCCACTCCTATTATTTTTTTATCGTACAATCTGTAGAATGTCACCCTCGGTTATTTCTTTTATTTCCTTATCCTCTAAGCACAACGTTCCCGGCAAATCGGCTTCTGTATTCCCATTAAAACGAATCGTAATATGACCTAGCGCACCAAGGTTCTGGTTAACCGCACTGCCCACCGCTGTTACCTTATATTCACTCTCTCCAATTTTAAATAGATCTCCAACAAGAATCTCACCATTTAACTCATTCTGTTCATGGATGATACAATATTCCTTAAGTTCGTCTGGTGCATCACTTTTAAAAAGAATGATCATTTTATCGGCATAAAAGGAAGGAGCCATGGCTCCGATCCCTATTACATTTGAAAAATATACTTTACTCATCTCATCCACCTGCTTTGTATAAAATTCTTAGTCATCTCTTTACTACTTCCTTTAGACAACCTTCCTATATATCCTTATAAATAGCAAAGCTTGCCAGCCATGCGATAAAAACCGTCGGTGCACCGGTTAAGAAGCGAGAGTACAGGACAGCCGGCACCCCTACCTCAACCGTTTCGGCTTCTGCCTCCGCTAGCCCTAAACCAACAGGAATGAAATCTGCTGCGGCTTGTGAGTTGATGGCAAAAAGGGCTGGAAGTGCGAGGTGTGGAGGAATATTACCTTGCCCGATCTCCACTCCAATCAACACTCCGACAACCTGAGCAATTACTGCTCCCGGTCCTAAAAAAGGGGATAACAACGGGAAAGAACATACAACTGAAATGAGCAGCAAGCCCGGTAATGTTCCAGCATAAGGAGATAAGAAATTGGCAAATACATCCCCTATTCCAGTTTCTAGGATAACCCCGATCAGCATCGCGACGAATGCCATAAAAGGAAGGATTGTCTTCAATACTGTATCAATCGTATCTCGACCAGCTTGGAAGAGCGTGCTGACAATGCTCCCCATTCCCATTCCAACCTTCACCATTAGCCCTTTTGGCTTCTGCTGTTCACTTATCTTTTTATCCGTGCTATACTTATATTGAGTTTTTGTTTCTTTTTGCGTTTCTGTTTCGCCGACAGAAGCGCTATTTTTTTCTGCTTTTTGCCCTTCATTGGCTGTAATATTCTCAACCCTTACTCCTGAAACGTAAATGTCCTCTGTAATAAATTTGGCTAAGGGACCACTTTGTCCAGTAGGCATGATATTAATAGTGGGAATTCTCTTTTGTGGATAGATCCCGCAGCGTAATGTCCCCCCGCAATCAATAATGACGCAGGCCGTTTCATCGTCTGGAACCTTTGTTTTAAATCCATCAATCAGCTCAGCCCCTGTGAGTTCAGCCAGTTTTTGAGCGATATCTGGTTTTGTTCCACCGGTAATATAGACAATCTTGTTTTTCTTTTCATCTACTGTAATGGTTAACGGTCCTCCAAAACCACCTTCTCCTGCGTATACTGTTGCAGATTGATAGTTGTGTTGCATGTTTCTCCCCCCTATAGCTCAACCGTATCTTTAAGTTGAACATTTTGTTGTTTTGACACGTAAGCAACCGTCCAGTCCGTCACAACACCACGCATAAAGTTTGTGACAACCCCCACTAGAAAATACATGACCGCCAGTTCAGCAATCGGTAAACCCAATGCTGTAATCCCTTGAGCAATTCCTAAAAAGACGAATAATTCTCCCGGATTAACATGTGGAAACAGACCATTATGTGTGTGACAAGAAAACGAAGCGGCTGAATAATAGCCTGGCTTGTGTTTTTCCGGTAAAAATCTCCCTAGTGATAACGTCATTGGTTGGCAAAGAAAAACGTCCCTACAGTTGGTAAAAATAAGTACCTAGCCACTACATTTTTCCCCGACTTCGAGGCAAGACGTTCGACCCTCTTTTCTCCGACAAAACGGACAAGCGCATTCATCGCCACCAAAAGACAAATTAACAAGGGGACGATTCCTGTTACAAGAGAAACAAAGACCTCTCCACCTCTTTCAAATAAGTTCATAAACCCATCTGCTAGCGTTGTAATGTACTCCACACTAGTTCACCCCTCTCTTCACTTCTGTTTTTTGTACAAGTCTTTCAAACAAGCTTTTCTGAATTGGAACCTCACCTCCTTTAGAGATAATTTTAAGGTTCGTTGCCGCATCTTGAATGGCAGCAACCGTTAATTTATCATAGATGTGCAAGTCCTGCATGGTAAGCTTCAGCAAATTCTTGCCATCTAATCCTCTTAGGGGCTTTACTCGAGAAAATACAGTCACTCCCTGCATTTTTTTGGCTTCGAGAATCTGGTTGCTTTTATTTATAGCAATAAGAATAACCGTTCCTGCCCTAAAGAAGCCTTTTTTCCTCCCAATGGCGACTCTTCCTTTTCTTCTTAGTTGGCTAAAATGTTTATTAAAATTTTTGATTTGAAAGAAGCCCAAAAAGCTCTGTAGTAACCAGGCACTTCCAATCAAAAGAATGATATAGATGAACATTGCTTTTCTCCTCCTTCTGCTCTACTCGCCTGCTTATTTCCTTCTATGCTTCAGCATCTGCTTCCACATGCTTCATAGCTTGTTATTCTAGCAGCAATGCTTACGCTTTCATTTTGTTCATTCTTCTGCTTGGCGTATGATTTCCTCAGCCGTCACTTCATCGGTAATCAGCACATTGATGAATTTTCCTCTTAATGCTCCTAAGATTGAAGGAACTTTATTTAATGATTCCGCCACACCGATTGAATAGCTTAATTCTCTAAGCCTTTCAAGTTCAATTGCAACGGTGCGATCTGTAATCTCGGATCGCATAATATTCCCGTGGACATCGATAAATCTAGAGCAGATATCACCAACGACCTTCAATTTGTCTAGCTCCTCTATCTCCTTTTCTCCATAAAAACCTGTCCAAATCATATTAGAAGAGGCTAGAGGCGCACCGATTCCCACAACAGCAATGGTTAATTCATTCCATAGATCAAGAATCTTTTTAAAGAAATTGGAGGCTAAGAGATCATCTCTTGTTTCTTTTTTTTCAACAACAGCCGCCGCATCGATAAAATGAGCCGTACCCCCAAAAGCATTTGCCAGATTATAGACAATCGTGTTCACATGATACTTGCTATCTAGGGTTCCGGGTCCTCCTACTAGCGGAAAAAAATCAGCCTTTCTGGGTTTAAACTCAGATAATTCATCTACCATACTCGCTAATGTTTTGCCCCAAGCAAAACCCACTTTATCCTGATCAGACATGATGCGATTAAGATATTGAAGAGTAGCTGAGCCGAGTTCCCTTCTTCTCTGTTCGGAAGTCTGTGCATGATTGGAGGGAACCACAATCACTTCCTTCAATTGAAATGCTTTTTCAAGCTGCTCTTCAAGTTCAAAAACTTCACTAAAGGAACGATCAATATGAATCTGAACAATTCCTTCTTTCTTTGCTTTTTTGAGCAACCGACTTATGGTCGTACGATAGATTCCTAACGCCTTCGAAATCTCATTCTGAGTCATATCCAATTCATAGTACATTCTTGCGATCTTCACCAGTAAGCGTTTTTCTTCCCAATTGGGCATGACGTCCCCCCCCTTACCTCATCTTCTAGATTTGTTGTTACTATTCTTGATCACTTATACTCATTTGCACATTTGTGCAACGTATGATATTATGTGCTTTATTTAAGATTAGTATATCTCCATCTCTACTCTTAGTCAATCATTTCATTTGAAATATCTGAAAATAACATAAAGGTCAATTTTCTCAAATAAAAAAAGCATCCTTTCAGATACTTTTTCACACCAACACGTTCCTATTTTTATGACAAACCTTGAGTACGCCATCAATGGCATTGAGTACCCCATAGATATGCTCCTGCTTGATCGCCCCAATATTGGCAATTTGAAAAGCTCTATTTTGTAAGGGGCCTTTGCATTGATAAATCACATAATGTTGTTCTTTTAGCAGATGATGAAACAGCTCCACATCAATCCCCTCTGGATAATAGATACAGGTTAATACACTAGACATATATTCTTCCTCCACCACAAATGAAAAGCCTCGTTCCTTCAGTCCCTGACGCAAAATTTTTGCCAGCTTCGCATAATGTTGAATCTGCTTGTCTACCGTCATCGAAAGAAGCTCACTTAAGGCTTCATCCAGAGCAAAAAATAGCGAAACCGCTGGAGTATTCGGTGTTTGGACATACCCTTCCGCATACTCATAATAGCGATATAAATCTAAGTATTTTGTTCGCGGAATCAATCCTTTTAATTGCTCAAAAGCACTCCTTTTCCCACAAACAAAAGAAAGCCCCGGAAGAGAACCTATCGCTTTGTTCGCAGCAGATGAACAGAAGGTCATGTTATACTCTTCAACAGACAGCTCCTCTGCCCCTAAAGAGGACACTGCATCAACCAAAAAATCGACCCCCATCTAGCTGCAAGCTCCCCAATTTCTCTTATTGGATTTAAAATGCCTGTCGATGTTTCATGATGGACAACCATAATAGCATCATATTGATTTGTGCTAAGCACCCATTCTACCGCTTGTAAATCTATAGGTTTGTCCCAATCTAAACGTAGAGGGATATATTCCAATTGATGGCAATGAGCCAAATCCATTAATCGCTCACCAAACTCGCCATTGGACACGAGGAGCAACCGTTTGTCTGTACCATATGAAGATAGAATGGCTTCATTCGCCGAAGTCCCTGATCCAGAAATGATCACATTTGTATACAAATTTCCTGTTACACCAAAGATTTTGTTCAGCTTTGATCTGCAACGTGATAATAATTCAGAAAACTCTTCTTCTCTATGCCCAATATCATCATGTAAAAGAGCTGCTTTCACACGAGGGGAAACCATAACCGGTCCTGGGCAGAGAAGAATCCTCTGCGATACTTGCATTGATGATTCAGTTTGAGTGTACATCATTTTCTTCCTCCTACTTTGAGTCAACAAAAACTTAAGAGTTGTTCATCCATTCTATTTAAATCACTACTTAGACTACTTGAACGTAATATGACCACTTTTTTCAAACATATGTTTAATTATAGTAATCTTCTCTATTATTATCCATCTTTTTAACTCCTTCGTTGTATGACAAAAGCAAAAAGAGCAACCACACTGAACACAGCATTTTTGCTCCACAAATCATTTATGAGTGATATTCTATTTTTCGAACTCTATTTTACTCACCTTGAACATATCATCCTTATATTCATATGTTAGAACTATGTTACCAATAAATCCACCCGCCGATACCTGACCTGTTACATGAACCTTCAATCCCTGCTGATCAATCTCATACTTAATAATACTTCCAAAAGCAATCTCATCAAATAACCATGGTGAATCTCCCACTTCCTCCATAGTGGAGTAAGAGTAATTTTTGTTATTTACGATGATTTCAATTTCTTCTGGTGTAACCTTTGAAGTAACATGCTGCTGAATATAATCCAGACTAGATTCTATATTCATTTCCTCTAAGGTTTCAGAATCTAACACATGCACTTCTTCTATATTTAGCCCCGTACCTGTAGCTACAGTAAGGATTGTGATGAGCTCTGGTTTTCCATCCTGAGTCACATCTTGATAGACGAATACAGCATCTCTGTTCACCGAATGCTCCCAGTTTGGAAAGAATCGAACTTTGTCTTTTAATTGCACCACCATTTTACTATAGATCCCTTTACTTGATAGCAGATAACCTTCCTTTGGATTGGTCTAATTCGGACAGGAGGATCGGCCATTTATTCTCCAATACTGCCGTTCCAGTATCTAAATCCCAGTGTATGTCATCGGTCAGCTTTTCGGCATCAATAACCGTATCATAGTTGGCGACAACATAGCTATCCTTTTCCTCTGCAAAAGTAACCGTTTCCATTGAGTAGTAATAGGCAGGTTCACTTGTACGAGTTAAATAAGTAATCGTCGCTGTCCATTCGTTCACTTCAATCTTAAATTCCTCGACCCAAGGACTAGAATAACCAATATTATAGTTCCAGTCTTCCCCCGCTCTGATGATCTGCTCTTGGATAAACTTTTCTTTTGCCTGATCGGACATCATGTCAAATCGAGGTTTTCCGTCACGTGTTTGCAGTGCATATGCCCACACTTTTGCAAGGGCTTCCAGCTCCTTAGTCTTAGCTTCTGCATCTGCTTCTTCTCCTGCCTCCCCTTCTTCCCTCATCGTTTCAGCATGTACTTGCTGATTAGACTGAGCTGTCCTTAGAAATCCACTTTCACCATTAAGCAATGGCAGAGCAATCATCAGACATAAAAAGATGACTCCAATACCTATAATGCTTGCTAGGGTATACCGACTTTTCATCCTACCTTCTCCTCTTTGAATTATCTTTTAGCTCATTCTTGGGCGCGCTTAAACTAAATTCATTGTAGTGAAATATTTTTCTATTCCTATCCATTTTAAAGCATTACGTTTCCTAATATATAAACGTGATATCATACATTTTTATTTCATTATTTTTAAAAAAAGTATAATTTATACTGTTTTCTTCTATCCAATAAATCTTGTGATTTTACTTCATCTTACTTACTTCACATATCTCTCCTAGGGCTGTATTTACAAATAGCTTTTTCCGATATTTCAAAATCCAAAGTTTCAAAATTTCAAAATCTACTATTATAGTTTCAACTACTCCTTCATACTCTAACTTATATTTTCCTTCCTTATTATTTTTTTCTACCGCTTCTATTTTAAAGCTTTCACCTTTAAGATTAAAACTGCTTTCATCTATACTTCCTTGTACATTATCATTAGCTTGAACTAAATTGTGAACATTAATAGTTGTAAGTATTAGTAAAGTTGCTAAAACAATAGACACTATTTTTTAAAATCATAATGCAACACTCCTTGTTTTAAAATAATTTAATTCTACCTGTTAAAGAGAAATAGTAAATAAGTGGTATTAATAATAGCAGTATAACTTGAATGAAAATGAAAAACTTAAATGCTCCTACATTTTTGACTTTTACAAAGAGAATTAATACTGACAGAAAAATAGGAGCAATAGCCACTTTAATTAAATTTGAAATAGGAACTATGTTGCCAAAACTATTATTCAGTATAAATATAGTTACAGCTTCAAACACCAACAATATACTGAGAAAAAATGAAAAAATTATCTTTTTTTCGAAATCACAAACCTCCTTATGAACATTTTTTTACACCTGTAACAGATTGTAGCAATTGACTATAAGTTTAGCAATATAAAAAGATAACTAGATGTGTAAAAAAGCAATATTCTCCTTACTATTGTTAGTTCTTCAGTTGCTGACAGCGCAGTGTATTAAGGGAATCACCGAAACGACTTTTGCTCCCAAAGAGCTTACTACACGTGCTCAAAGCACTGTAGTATTAAAACGAATGCTTCAATATTTGCAGTTTATCGATTAATAGACAAACGCCCAAGTCTGTACCAGCTTTTGTTGGTACAGACTTGGGCGCTTCTTATTTCATCATTTTTACCTTTTTACCTTCTCATTTAGTTATGCATTTTTCCCTGCTCCGCATCTGGTTGATCAGCATCATAGCCTTTCATGTATTCCATAAACTTTTCTCCCGTTGCTTGAACCTTAAATTCTTTCATTTCAGTTGATTCTTCCCCTTTGGTTAAGGTAATAATCGTATACCATTCACCCTCCATCGCCAAAGGCAATTCAACCTCATATTTTCCATTTTCCATCTTTTGCATGGTTCCTTGTGTTGGATGATTCATCATCTCCATATTCATATAGAAATGGACAGAATCTACTTCTACAGGATTCCCCTGTTCATCTGCCAACGAAACAACATAAGGCGTCATAACTCCCGTTTCGATTGGTTGAGCAGCAGTTTCAAGTGTTACTTTAATACTAGCTAAGTCTACTACTGGAGGAGCCTCCTCTGTTTCACCTACAGCATCTTCTTTCACGTTATTACAACCTATTAAACTAACTACAAGTACCATCACTAATAATAGTACGATATGTCCTTTTTTTAACATTTCTTTTTTCCTCCTATTATTTATCCAAACGGATTCAGATACACAAGCTGATCTGTCACAATAAGCAGACCAATGATGATTAATAAAATCCCACTGAGTATGGAAATTCCCTTCGTATATTTAGACCACTTACTCAGGTATTTAAGAGCAAAAGAACTTAGCAATCCTATGATCATAAAAGGAACTCCGAGCCCTATGCCATAGATGAAGAGCAACAGTCCCCCTTGCCAAACGGTTTCACTCTGGCTAGCCATAATCAGAGTCGAGCCTAAGAATGGTCCTACACATGGGGTCCAACCAAAACCAAAAGCTAATCCCATCATGAAAATACTGATATTCCCTGATCTCCCTGCAAAAAATGAATCCAAACGATATTCTTTTTGTAAAACATCTAGGCGAAGAAGCCCCAATAAATGCAATCCAAAAAAGATGACAATAAACCCCAAAATCTTCGAGATCATGCTCTGGTGCTTAGAAAGCACTTCGCCTACTAATGAAGCTGACATCCCCATTAAAACCAGCGGGACGATAAGACCACAAACAAAAACAAAGGTACGGAAAAAGATTGTTTGCCGAGAAAAGTGGTTATTCTTCAACTCAGATACTGAAATTCCACTAATAATAGCTAAATGACTAGGGATTAAAGGGATAATACAAGGGGACAGAAAGGATAGCAACCCCGAAATAAAAGCCAATGTCACTGTCATCTATTATTTACCTTGCTGAAATTCATCCAATGCACTTTGGTAGGCTTGAATGAGATTTTCCTTATCTGAAATCACATACGGATAATTCCCCAGATGATTTCCTTCTTCATCAAAGAAGACGTAGGTCGGTGAAGTGGAAACCCCATAATGACTGGAAATGCTCTTATCTAGATCCAATCCCCAAGGGTAATTTAGATTATATTCCTCAAACTTTTTTCGAATGGTGCTTTTCTTTCCATTAAATACGACGGTCACAACCTCAATTTCATCTTGTTCAGCTACTAACTCCTTGTTGTATGGAATCGTATAACTACAGCAATCACAAGGCACAGCTACAAAATGAAGAATAAGCTTCTTTTTCCCCAAGTAATTTGTTAAATCTATGCTCTCCCCGCCGTCTATATGTTCGAGTGTTGTTATATCCTTCACCTTTCCACTTTCATCGCTGCTAAAGAAATTCAAATAGGCAAAGACAGCAATCCCGATGAACACCGCTACTAGGATGATCGTCCTTATGGTATTATTCATTTCATTTACCCCCCATCATTTTTGAATGTAAGCTCTATCTATTTTAGAAGAGGAATAGCAATTTCAGTATGACTCAAGAGGGCTATTTTTGTGACGAAACGATGAATATCCTTTATCTTGAAGCAATTAAAGCCGCACATGAATCCTATAAGAATGATGAATTAATTGATCTAAAGGATTAAAAAAAGATTGATCCTATTGATCAACCTTTTTTCAAAGCTTCTTACAGCCTTTATTTGATTTTGTTGAGATGTTCTTCTAGTCGGTTCCAAGTTTCAGTTATACCTTGTATCATTCCCATGTCCATAACAGTCTTGAGAGCCTCCGCAGAAACATATTCTCCTCGGTTAATGAGATTTGTTTTTCTATCTAGTTCAACGAATTCTAATGTGACTTCGGTTGAAGGCATATTCGTATTAATATTACCTTCTGCATCCGAGAAATAATCGGTGTAATTGATCATTTCCGGCTCGTTAATATCCTTGTAAATTCCTTTGCCCCATGATTCCATTCCATAAAATTCACCTTGATTCCGGTCAACACACTTCATGCAATAGTGCCATTCACCACCTGGTCTAAAGTCGACGTTACAGACTGGAAGCTCCCATCCGTTCGGTCCCCACCAATGTTTGAGATGCTCAGCCTCTTTAAACATACTAAATACAAGCTCGCGCGGCGCATCGAAAACTCGCTCCAAAACCAGTACCCGATCGTTCTCTACCCTTGAAATCATTTCGTTTTTTGACATGACAAATCCCCCCAAAGCGTTTTTTGAATTTTTCAAGACGCTAACTCAATGTTTTTTTGCCCTGCAATACATTTAGATAATCATCCAACTTATCCATCCTTGATTCCCACAATCGACGGTAGGAGTCGAGCCACTGATCTAGTTCTTGAAGTGGTTCTGGTCTTATCTTATAAATTCGGCGATTCGCTACCGGCTGAACCTCGAGGAGGCCAGACTCGCAGAGGACGCGAAGATGCTTGGAGGTTTGAGGTTGGTTCAGTTCCAGTTTCTTGGCGATATCCCCCACTGGAAGAGGTCCTTCTAGCAGTAGCTCAACGATATTCAGACGGTTGGGCTCAGCTAGAGCACTAAAGGTTTGTATGTTCATGTTGAATCATCTCCCAACGTTTCATTTTTCTTCCTTACTAGATTCCATTTCCTCGACCTTCGACAACATCTAAATGTACTACGTATTTCTTTGCTTAATCCGAATATACACTATCAGGAATATTCCTGTCAAGGAATATTAAAATCCGTTCCTAGATGACAACTTTAATTTCTACTCCATAATGATCTGATATGACTGCTTTATTGCTGTTATTAAAGATGACATGCGAATATTCAACTTGAACTGGCTGGTTCATTAAGATCAAATCAATTCGTAAGTCCTCAGTATTATTATTCCAACCTGCAATTTTTCCTTGTACAGTCATTCCTTCATCTTTTTGCTTCGCGAGATGGTAGGAATCATAAAGCCCTTTGCTCAACAAATAATCATAACCTTCTCCTTTTATATAAGCATTGTTGTTAAAGTCCCCTAACAAAAAAAACAGTTCATCACTATTCATCTGTTGAAGAAGCTGATCTGCTTGGTACTTAAAAGGTTCCTCTTCATCCTTCCACCACCCTAGATGACATGAATAGAAGGATATAGGTTTGTTATGATAATTGATTTTCACTCCGACAATTTTTCTTGTTTTCCAATTTTCTTTGTCTGTAGCTTTAGATATGAAAAAAGAGTATGGCTCTATTATGGGGTGCTTTGTTAAAATAGCTAATCCTTCTTCATATATTTCAAAACCTATGTGAGAGAGGTCCCAGACAAAAGAATAGTCGCTTACACCAAGCTTTTTAAGCTCCTCCAATAATACGTATCCAAAGTTATCCCGTTTTATCTGTCTGTCGACATATTCTCCCTTGATCAGTTGGCTTACCTCTTGCAGTGCAATAACATCGTATGATTTTTCTTTAATAGTTTGGGCTAGGTACTGAATTTTCTCGATTTGGTTCTCCTCTTGCCAAGAATGACAATTGAGTGTTAGTAATTTCATTTTTTTAGTACCTCCAAAGACTTTTATGTAACTTTAACACGTTGTTAGTCGTTAAAAACGAAAATTATAGGGAACTATATAGTCAAATTTAATGATATAGGAGGAGAGATTTGTGGACAAGGAAATGAATTACGGTAGTGACTATAAGTACATCCCAGCAACATCTATTCAAAGTGGTAGGGGTATAGAGGTATTATCAGACCTTTTCAGCTACACCATACAGATCGTAAATATTCACTTGATTGGTGATCCCAAAACAAAAGAATTTGTATTGGTTGATGCGGGGATGCCTTATTCAGCAGAAGAAATTGTGTCAGTTATTGAAAATAGATTTGGAACAGACAATCCCCCAAAGGCCATTATTTTAACACACGGTCACTTTGACCATGTGGGGGCCATTATTGAACTCGTAGAACACTGGAATATACCTGTATATGCACACGAGTTAGAAATGCCTTTCTTAACAGGAAAAAAAAGCTATCCAGAACCAGATCCAACTGTTGAAGGGGGCATGGTTGCTAAACTGTCACCGCTGTTTCCTAATGAACCCATCAATTTAAGAAACAACGTTAAGCCATTACCCTCCGATGGATCTGTACCTCATATCCCAGAGTTTAAGTGGATTCATACACCTGGACATACCCCAGGTCATATTTCGTTATTTAGGGAAAAGGACAGAGCTCTAATCGTGGGAGATGCTTTTGTTACAGTTAAACAAGAGTATCTCTATAAGGTTATAACACAAGAACAAGAAATCAGTGGTCCTCCAAGATATTTGACTACAGATTGGAAGGCTGCCAAGGAATCTGTCAGTAGGTTAGCGGCATTAAAACCAACTGTCGCCGTTACTGGACATGGACTACCCATGGCTGGTGAAGTATTAACAGAAAACTTAGCAAAATTGGTTAAAAACTTTGATGACATTGCCAAGCCTGATTTCGGAAAGTATGTAAACTAAGGAATTTACGCAAAATAATAAACGTTCGAGTAGATAAATAACCATCTCGGGTATTGATGTTCTACTCTTCTTTTGAATAAACTATTTGCTAACAAGCATGAAATTCGGATAACGTTTCGTGTTCACGGCGCCGAGAGCCTTAAGCCCAGTGTTCTACTGGGCGGGTCGACAGACTTAGGCTCGCAGGATGTGTTTGCCTGAATTACTTCCCGGGAATCCCTCGTGCAAACCAAAGCGACAGCCGTAACGTGAAAACATTGTTATCTGTCGTAGTCAATACATCTTGAAAACACCCTAACAAAGACATTATGGTTGTCCAGTAATTCTTTAATTACTTCTTCAATTCTTTGTCTACTAATTTCATCGATAAATATCATATCACTAGACCAGAAATACTTCCCAAATAAAAGTTCACCAGAATTATGATTCTTCTTGGTTATAGTATTTAGATTCTCATATGTAAAGAATGACGCTATCCATCTTGATCCGTCATCAAATCTGACTATAACATCAGTATTGTTATCATATTTTTCCAAATCATTTATTTCTTCAGACTCAATCCAAACTGAGTACTTATCGAGTTTAGGATAAATTTTATCTTGATTAATAATCTTTGCCCATCTTTTTATCCATTCATTTTCTTTCTTAATCCACTCCTCAACTGATAATGAGATACTGGTCCAAAAAGTATTATATTCAACTTCTTGACCATTTCCACCAGTTAATACCACAGTAGCTCTTGTTTTATTGAAACCAAAATATGGACAATACTTACCATCTTCATATGTCATACAGTGAACTCCCACATCTCCAGGTCCATATGAACAACAATTTGGAATTTTATCATTACCCTCATCTTCAAAAAAACATTGCCCTTCAATCACTATATTTTTCCACCCCATATAATTCACCCTCAAAATTATAATATTGACTATGACAGATAACGTTTCCGTATCTACGACGCCCATGAGCTTACAGGCATTCATGAGCCTTAGTTAGCTCTTAACTTAGGCTCATGGATGCCGGCTCGGTTAGCGAAGAGAATGTGTCGCTGAGTTGCTTCTAAGCCTTTCGGTATCCAGCGACCAAGCCGCCCCCGCGCGGCGCAGCGTAGATACATTGTTATATGGAGTTCGGCGTCCCTCAGTTCAGAGGTTGCCATGAATGGCAACCCCTTTTTGTTTATCTATGCCTAGTAAATAAATGATATAAAAAGTAAGATTACCTTTAATCATACTCACTTTTCTTCAATCCTTCGTTTATTCTAATATAGGGCGCATAAAGCTTCTTTCATAACTGAGAATACATTTAGTCTCTTCTGCTAACTTAAATGCTTTTATACACTCTCCATCATTTACTATTTTTAGCCGATACTCTTCATAATCCTTCAAGCTAGGAAAAGTGAATAATGCATATGCAATGTTATTGGCCCCCTCATGCGGGAGAAAGTACCCATGATGATTTCCACCGAATTTATTAACCAATGGTATCCATAGCTTAGCATATTCCTCGAATTCATTTATTTTATAAGGGTCAATAATATATTTTAAATAACATGTAACCATTTCAATCCTCCTATAATCTATTAATATTTAACTAAATTAAAATTCTCCTGCAATCCGGTGATAGAAAAAATACAATTTGTTGTAGAAATAAAACTTTCAAAATGCGGCCATGGACGGCCGCACCCTTTACGCCGAATTTCTTATAACGTTTCGTGTTCACGACGCTCTTGAGCTTACAGGAATGATAGAGCCTTACATAGCTCTTATGTTAGGCTCTATCATTTAGTCTCGGTTAGCAAAAGAGATGTGTCGCATGATTCTGACTTCTTTGTATATACATCTCAGCGGCGCAGCGTGAACTTTTTGTTATATGTAGTTCGGAGTCCCTCAGTTCAGAGGTTGCCATGGACGGCAATCCCTTTCTTGTTCAACTAAAGCACTCCTTTAGTTGAACAAGAAGTTCTGAGCTCTTATGATTCAAGAAGTTGGTTCCTCATGTCTAGTTTTTTAATCGCCAACATCGAATTATCCTGAATGATTCCTGTATCTACGAAACCAAATGAAGTGTATAATGTTTTAGCTATGACATTACTTGTATGATAAAAGAGGCCTGCATATTCTGCTTCCCCATATGGCATATTTTCAATATCCGTCAACATTTTTTCAAAAGCAAGTTTACCATATCCTTTTCCTTGGTAACTTTTATCAATCATATTATGCCAAATAAAATAACTTTTCTTGCCATAGAAAAGTTCATTTTCAAATGATTCATGATCTAACGTATCATAAATATACATCAAAAATCCAACCATCGTGTCATTCGCATAAATAGCTAGTGGAGAAGCTGGTATACCATCTGTGTTCAACATATGAGCGTTTGCGAAGCATCTAAGGTTAGTAGTTTCTAATATAAATTCTTTCTGGTTTGCTTCAACTTCAAGCGCTATTACTTCATCTATGTTATCCCCGTTTATTTTTCGTAATTCAATCATTTTTTTATCTCCTCTCTAAGTCAAGCCACTTTCACACATGACCTAAAATACCCAAAATATCTTTTCCTTTATTCTCAAAATAGGGTACTCATAATTACTAATGATTCCTCCATTTAAGCTAGAAACATTTCGTACAACAAACCTGCTTTGTTAGTTGAACAACAAGATTCATAAAAAAAAACAGCTTAGATTAGTTTTCAGAATGCGCCCATGGACGGGCGCACCTATTTACGCCGAATTTCATATAACGTTCCCGTATCTACAACGCCCATGAGCCTTACAGGCGAAGTCCTGAGCCTAGAAATGCATTGCTTGGTGAAGGCGAGCCGACTCGGTTGGCGAATGGGTGTGTCGAGCATTTACTTCTCTGTTATCCACTTCGAAACCAAGGGCGCTCGTCGCCCGCCGTGTAGATATTTTGTTAGGTGAAGTACCAGTCAACTTTGACATACAATCAAATCAATTGTTTTTCATAATCTTTTCATTCGCTTCTCTATAAATTAATATTATTGATTCAATAATATCTCTGGTAGGATCATCATTGTCTTCATCAAAATCATTCTGATAATATCTTAAATCAGTACTTGATTGGGCAATTATTTTTAAAATTCTAGATCTATATTCTGGATTAACAGATTCTAAATATGGAGAGTTGGTCAAGTTTTTACCATTTTCGTGCATTAGTTCTAAACCTTCAATTACAAGATCATAGCCTTGATCAATTAAAAACTCATCTTTATATTTCGCATCTTCGACCTTGTTATAATATTCTCCTAACAAACTAACTATTTCCTGATAAAATCTAAATTCGTTTGAATTCTTATCCTTCTTTTCCTTACGTGCTGTCAAAAATAAATCTTTCATTGCTCCTAATACATCCATAGTATTTGCTCCTTTGTTTTTTGGATTTTGTATTTCTATTTTTTCCTAGTATTTCACCTAACGTTTCGTATCTACGACGCCCATGAGTCCTACAGGTGAAGGCGAGCCGACTCGGTTGACGAATGGGATGTATCGCTGAAATTACTTCCTTGCTTTACACTTCTCCAATGAACCAAATTTCTCTTTTATATGTATAATCCTCGTCATTAATCTCCTCTACATATCCCTTAATACCTAATTTCGGGGGCACATTAAGATTCCATTCTGTCACGAGATTTCTATCAGAAGACATTTTTGTCCATCTTTGATAATCGTCTTGTCTATGAAAAATGATTTATAATACTCTTCATCATAAAAAATAATGATTTGTGAGCCAAATAAATCTGGTAAATCTATTGCTGCTAAAACTTTATTATTTCTATTCGATGGGGGTCTAATCGAGATTAAATGTTCTACACGGTCAATTAACAATTGAATACAATCTCTTTTGATTGCATGAGGAGTCTTTGGAGAGTCTATAAAAGCTTGTGAAACTGGAAGGTGCATATGCCAGTACCTATCATTATCAATAGAAAAATTCTCCGTTAAATTATCAATTCGTCTTTTCATTGCTTTATACTTCCTGCTTATCCCTCTTATTTTCTTTTTATCTACCATGAAATACCCCTTTGCTTATAAATGCTTAGCATTTCAGATAACGTTCGGTATTTACGACGCCTCACTGACTTAAGGTACGGCTTGAACCTTAGATAGCTCTTATCTTAGGTTCAAGCTGTGCCGGGCCGTAAGACTTAGTCAGTGCAGGTGTGTCCGGCACGCTTTCTTAGAAATACTTACCCGGACCGAGGAGCCACCAAGCGACGATACGTAAATACGGTGTTATCAGATGTAATCCTCGTCCATGAATTTACTAACAATCTTCTGCGTCATCACAACCACATCCAATTGATTGTCCGTAATATTTTGGGCATTGTTCCCAGTCACAACCTGGCACATGAAATTCACCTAGCTTAACCATACAATCTGCACAAGTTGCTCGAGTATGTCGTAATTCCTCTTCATACCTTTCCTCACCATACCCAATTCTTGGATAGGCTACTCCTTGAATGAGATAATCTTCAATATATTTGGACTCTATAAAATCTTTTGGAAACCTTCTATGGACTTCTTCAGAGTTGTATACAAAAAATTCCTGTTTGAAAAATTCCATTAAATTTGCTTCCTCTTCCCATAAATGCTCTTCAATAAAATTGTGTAATTCACCATCAAGAAATCTGAAATGGAAAGATGTTGCAAACTCAAATAAAACGGAATATTTAGCCATTAACTCGTGAACGGAAAAATCAATTTCATAATGCATCATCTGATTCCTTAAAGATATAGCCTTCTTAAGGGTATCAATGTCTTTATTATCTAGAGGTAATTCAAGGATATTAAGCATTCTGTCTAAAGCTACATGTAAAGATATAGTATTCTTAGGGTTGTCTATATTCTCATAAATCAGATACTTATTAGAACGCTTCAATTTCTCTTTAGCCATTAGCTCAATAGATTGAACAATATTTATAAATGCGACTTTCCACTTCCGGGGATCTTCTTCAGAATAACGATAAAAAAGAAGTGAGGAATTCAAAAAGTCATATGCGTTTTCAAGTAAATTCATTTTTATCCTCATTGAGATATCCCCTTACTAATTCTTTAGGATTATTTCTGATAACGTTTCTGCATTCCTGACGTCGATTTCCCTTAGATAGCTCCTATCTTAGGGAAATCGATGTGTCGCCCTGAATTACTTCATCGAAATTCATCTGGCAACCAAGGGCTTGCTTCCTTGATTACTTCTCTGCTAGCCCGCAGCAGGAATGCTTTGTTAGGTGAAGTACTTGCCTTCCTGAATCACCATCAATCTTGAAGTTTATGCACTTCAATCTCTAGAACCAGGTCCTTAATAACAGAGTTAAAAATACGCGAAAACCCACATTTATCAAATATATCTAGCATCTCTGTATCTTTCACAACCTTTATTTCTTTCGTAATAGAGTGCTGTTCTGTATTCTTATCAATGGTTTGAGCAATAAAAAATACCATCCCTATATCGTTTTGAATAAAATTACTAAATGTATAACGTAATAGATTTATCTCAATATCCTTATTCTTAAAAGAACCATGAACATCTACATCATAAATATAGTATAAACTCCCATTATCAAATGGATTGCCATATAGATCTCTATCCATTATTTCATCTGCTCTCGAGCCTACTACTAAATGATCCCCATCAATAGCATCTAGCCAATATGACCAAGTAACTTCCATTCGTTCTCTCCAGGAGTTTGGAAATTCTGTCATTGCCATCTTTGCAATTATTAATTGATTCTCGTCCTCATCAATCCAATATCTCTCTCTAAGAATGTCCTCAATTTCTTCCGTAATTCCATATTCATCATTTAACATTTCTAATGAAGTGACCAGTTTTACGATATGAGAAATTGGCAACATATCAGAATTATAGTCAGCTTCAGGAAAGTCAAAAAGTTCACAATGTGTTTCATACTTGACGGTAGGGAACACTTCAATATTCATTTTTTTACTTGAAGTTGATAAATCGATGATCAAGTTTGTCATCCCTCCTAAATTGTTTTTGTCAAGTATTTCACCTAACATTTCGTATCTACGACGCCCATGAGCCTTACAGGTGAAGCCTGAACCTAGAAATGCTTTTCTTGGTGAAGGCAATCCGACTCGGTTGGCGAATGGGATGTGTCGAGCGTTTCTTCTATGCCTACTCTTCGAGACCAAGGGTGCTTGCCACCCGCCGCGTAGATATATGGTTATACGACGGTACTTTGAATAACCCCAGAATAATTCATTTCTTCAGTATCATTTCAATCAATTTTCTTAAGCCTCCATCATCTGGTTCTGCATCATCCCAATTATGACCATACATCATATCAGTACTTCTGATTAGATAATCAAATTCTATCCAACGTTCTTCAACAATTAATTTGAAAATATATGCCATCCTATTTACCATGAATTTATTAAGTGTTTTCATGTCTGCATCAGATAATTGACTGTTAGGGTCTGCGTGCATTTCTTCAACAGGACCATTTCTAAAAGCAAAATGAGTAATAGCTTTTGAAATCATAGTTATATTCTCTTCTTGTAATAATTGCTGTTTATATTCTTTATTCATTTCTCTTGCCTTCTCGGATTTAACCAATAAATATTCATCAAGAATTGAATTTCTAATTGTAATACCAAATTTCTTTCGTCTATATGTTATTTTTGATTCTTTTACTTCAAATAACTGAGAAATTAAATAATCTGATTTCTGCTCATCTATAAACATTGCTTTTAGCTCGTCTGGTGTAAGTTCATCTAATAGCAGTGTTTCTCCCGAGGCTTTCCTTGCCTTATGTTCTTCAAAAACTCCCATGAAGACATTCCTCCCTAATTTATTATTCTTCGTACTGTCGTATAACGTTCCGTATCTACGACGAATGAGCCTTACAGGCGAGCCGACTCGGTTGGCGAATGGGATGTGTCGTGCTATACTTCTTTGAAGTTTCTTCGAGACCAAGGGGGCTCGTCGCCCGCCGCGTAGATATTTTGTTAGATGTAGTCGACATCCTTCTTCGAATCTTCTAAATTCCTAATACTGAAATTACCTCGTAGTTCTGTAATTGTGTCCTTATCCATTCTTTAAATTCTCGTATTAACTTACTTAAACTATTACAGTTCTCTTCAAAATGTTGGATAAAATCAGATTCAGTTGATTGAAAAATAAAACTAATATGATCTTTAAGGTCTTCTTGTTTTGTTTCACATTCTAACAACTCAATTATCGAATCAAATCTTATAAGAATCTTTTCCCAAACTTTTTTAGGTATTTCATTAAATGCGAAATGGTCATATTTACTGAATTCCATTTCAATTCCTCTTTCTAAGTAACCAAATGTTTCTTCTTCAAAGAATATTGACTCCTTATTCCAGCAATTACCCTTATATCTTCCAGGTAATATTTCTATATAGCATGTTCCTTCAAGCTCTTCAAGCTTATAAAATATCTTCATATGAGGTTACCTTCTTTTTCTGTTTTATGTCGATTTCATCTAACGTTTCGTGTTCACGACGTCCATGAGCTTACAGGCCTTCCTGAGCCTTAGCTAGCTCTTAGCTTAGGCTCAGGAAGGCCGACACGGTTAGCGAAGGGATGTGTTTGCGGCAATTCTACTAGAAATTACTGCTTTGATTTTCTTCAAGAGAAACCCGCCCGCAAACCAAGCCGCGCCAGCGCGGTGCAGTGTGAACATTTTGTTATCTGATGACCGGCCATACATCTTCGAATAGAGACAGGACGTCAGCCACATGATCTTTATTTAAGGTAATATAGAATGATTTTGCTCAATTCGTATTCTATAATGGTTCATTATTCGTATTTGTTCTTCAGTTAATTTTTCCTTGTCCCAGTACATATGCATTAAGCTGTATTCAAATACTTCTTTCAACTTAATAAATAGAGGAAGCTTATTTAACATCTCCAGAGATATATCATTTTCTTCCTTATAACCATCTATTATTGCTTTTGTCATTGAACGTCCATAGTCAAGTATGTTTCCATTTCCTACAAACGAATACTCCAACGCACTATATATTGGTACCGCTAAATCAAATATATAAAAATGTTTCTCACAATCTTGAAAATCAACCATTGTTAATTTTAAATTACTATCTACTAATATGTTTTCTAACCACAAATCACCGTGTATCAATCCATAAGTTGAATCATTTTTTGGTAGACTTTTTATTGTTGATAGAACATCATGAGCAATTTCTCTAATAGTGCTTTCTTCTTTTGGGATATATTTATGAAAAGCATACTCCTCATTCTCATGCCAATCGCTGATATACTTTGTTTTCTCTTTTTTTTCAAACTTCTTCGAGATACAATGTAATCTGCCGATCTGTCTCCCTAATTCTTTAAATACACTAGCATTCCATTGACTTTTTGGAAGATGAATACCTGAAGCTGCTTTGTACAGTACTGTTATAACATCCTGATCAAGTGTTATCCTTTCTACAGTTTTACCTTGTATAGAAGATATTATTGGCGACACACCAAACCCTTCATTATATAAGAAGTCAGTATATTTTACTTCTTCTAACTGTTCATCATATGATTTATAGTTCGTTATTCTAGCGAAAAAAACACCTTGTTTTGCAATGCAGCGATACATTTCATTAGTTACAGATTCAACTTTACTAATATCCACTGGATATAATTCGTTGAGCAATTCTAGTATCTTTTGTTCCATATGATTTTACTCCTTTTACATCAAGCAACAGGACGTTGCGAATGAATAACGTACAAGTCTTGTCTTTGAGTCGGTCTTTCATATAACGTTCCGTATCTACGACGCCCATGAGCCTTACAGGCGAGCCGACTCGGTTGGTGAATGGAGTGTGTCGAGCAACTCTCCCTAGAAATCTCTTCAAGACCAAGAGCGCTTCGCCCGCAGCGTAGATATAGTGTTATATGACGTTCATTTTCTTCCCTCACAAAAAAATCCTGCACTATATATGCAGGTTCATCTCGAGGTTCTTTAGGTCAATTACAAATCCAGCTTTTAAAAGTATATCTAATCCTAGTAATCCGTTTATATCGTGGTAGGGAAAAGATGAAAAATCTATTGTGATATTGTCAGCTCTATACTCTCCAAGCATTACACTTATCAATAACTTTACTTTTTCCTTTGTAAGTAATTTCTAAAGAGGTAAGTATCATCCCATGTTCCAATTTAATTTTCATTAATGAGATCTCCTTAACACACTTCTAGTTCTTATTTCTAATACAACATTTTCTTTAGATGTATGATAAATTAATACATTATTTTTTGAGTTAAGCAATTCTTTAGTAGCGTTTTCATCAGCAACAGGTCCTATGACCGCTACCTCATCAACAATTTCTTTGTCTTTCTCTACCATTGAATGAAGTATCTCAAATTTAACAAATTGGTTTGGATATAGGTTTCGAACTTCTGCCCATTTCATTAGAATCACCACCCAAGTTTCTTTTAATATATTATACCACATTGAGACCACTACATTTTACTTCCGTGTAAAAATGAATGTCATCTAACGTTCAGGCATTCACGAACCCTCACCGACTTAAGTGACCGAAGGGAACGGCCGCGATGCGGTTAGTCGGTGCAGGGTTGTCCGCCTGGTTCTGCTTCTTCGAAAATCCTCTGGCGGACCAACAGCGACCCGCAGCGTGAATGCGTTGTTGAACTAAACCGCTAACGCGGTAGCTTTAAAATACCATCCATTAATCTATTTCTATTTTATTACATCTTCTTTATTATTCTACCTTCCTTTATCCTCAAAGAGAAACTATCTAAAGGAAGGTGCATTTAATTATGCTAGATTTCATGCAATCTATGAAAACATCTATGGAGTTGAAGGGATTGGCTCAAAGTACTCAAAAAACGTATCTTGCTCACATTCAACGTTATGCTGAGTTTTGTCAGAAGCATCCTGCATCGACTGGTTACGATGAGGTATGCTCGTTCCTCCATCACGCTATAACGGTAAAAAAATTAAGCTCCTCTTACGTAAACTCTTCTTATGGGGCTATAAAGTTCTATTTCCAAACTGTGTTATGTAGGGAATGGAACATACTTCACATCCCAAGAGTCAAAAAGAAACGAACACTCCCTATCATTTTAACAAGTGAAGAAGTATTTCGTATCCTTAGGGCCACTGAGAATCTTAAACATCGAGCGATTCTTTCAACGATTTACTCAGCTGACCTACGAGTGAGTGAAGTAGCTCACCTTAAAATTTCAGATATTCATAGTCAGAATATGCGTATCTTTGTCCGACAATCTAAAGGCAATAAAGATCGATACACGATCTTATCTGAGAGAAATCTTCAGCTACTTCGTGAGTATTGGAAGGTCTATCGACCTAAAGAATGGCTTTTTCCAGGGAATCCAGATACTATACCTATTGCCACTCGGACCATTCAATCAATCTTCAAAGATTCATTGAACTTAACTGGTGTAAAAAAAGAAGCTTCCGTTCACACCCTACGTCATTGTTTTGCTACTCATCTATTAAACAATGAAGCGATTCTTTTGCAAATTAAGGAGCTATTAGGTCACGACAATATTCAAACCACTTCTATGTACTTCCATCTCACACATGCTCAAGTGTTCGGAGTCAAGAGTCCCCTTGACCACGGAGGTGATGACCTTGATTGAACTACAAGATGTTTTTACTCGTTTCTCAAGATCTTATCTTGCTTCCAATAAGGTTCATTACGAAGGGCTTAAAGCCATTCAGGCCATTTGCCATTGCAGAACAGCCGAGCTAGGTGGACATGTAGATGTATGTGATGGTTGTCAGGCTTCGAAAATATCCTATAATTCCTGTCGGAATCGGAACTGCCCCAAATGCGGGAACGTGAAGAAGAAGCAATGGATTCTAGACCGAACCCATGAGTTGCTGCCTGTCCCCTATTTTCATATGGTGTTTACGGTGCCCCACCAGCTCAATAGGCTGTTTCTATCGAACTCTTCCGTGATGTACTCTCTCCTTTTCAAAGCAGCCTCTCAAACTTTGAGCCAGCTGGCACTGGATCAAAAGTATTTAGGCGCTCAAATTGGAGTCACCATGGTCTTGCATAGCTGGGGACAGACTCTCTCTTTCCATCCCCATGTTCACTGCATTGTACCAGGCGGTGGACTTTCTCCTTCTGGCTGTTCGTTTGTTCGATCGAAGAAGAAGTTTTTTATATCCGTGAGGGTGCTCTCAAAGGTGTTTCGTGGCAAGTTTCTCTTTCTATTAAAAAGAGCTGACGAAGAGAAAAAGATTCTGTTTACGTATGATCTTTTTCATGAAGAAGAGAAGTCTTCCTTTCAATCCTTGCTCGATTCTCTCTACTCTATGGATTGGGTGATGTATTGTAAAAAGCCATTTAAGAGCCCTTTTTATGTGGTTCAATATCTAAGCAGGTACACCCATAAGACAGCCGTCTATAATAATCGGTTGATTTCTATGGATGATGAACATGTCACCTTTCGGTACCGAGATTACCGAGATCAGAAGGTAAAGCTCTTAAAATTAAAGGCCATGGAATTTATGCGTCGTTTTTTACAGCATGTCCTTCCTTCTGGATTTCAAAGGATACGGTACTACGGCATCTTAAGTAATAGCAATCGGAAAAGAAAGCTCCTTACTTGCTTGAGATTAACTCGGACTAAGATTAGAGCTAAAGTAAAGTTATCTGCTCGAGAACTTATCCTCAAAGCTACAGGTGTTGATATTTCGTTGTGCTCTTCTTGTGGGGGCCATTGGTGTATGGTAAGCTCGTTTCAACCTAATAGTAGTTGAGTTAAGTTGAAATGAATACTTTTCAAAAAAAGCCTCTTCTTGGGGAGGGGAAGATCTGGCCTTTTTTAAAGAAAACGAACGTTATCTCTCAAACCGACTAAAACTAGCTCTACTAAAAACAAAAAATAAGTCTAGAAACAAATAACAAGGCTTAAGGGGATGCGTTGAACCGCGGCTTCGTTCAACATGGATTTGCGCAATTGCAGGTTTCGTTGTCTTCTCTATTTTTACGTATTTATCCTGATCTCATGGTTGAGTCCATGAGATTTTTTCTAGGCAACTGCGCAACGAATCCAAAGTGTTAGCTGAAGTTGATTGTCTCTTTATTTATCTAATTTCAAAAATAAAAGGCATAGTAAATCTATGCCTTTTTATTTTTATCAAGATTATTTTATGTCTTGTGATACAGCAACTAGTTGTTTTTTACCATCTAAAGCACTATTAGAAACTTTTAGATCTTCGACAATTCCAGCTGCAAGATCAAACATTACCATCCCTGAGCTAATAAGTGATTTCAACTCATTTGTTGCTAACTTCCACCTCAAACCTTCTATTAATTTACCTAATGAAGGTAGTATCTCATCTAAACTTTCTATGTAACATATATCTGCCTCAGGTTTTACACGATTAAAATGTTCTTTAACCTCTGGAGCTACGCCTCTTGAAGCCCAAATTACTCCTATGCCCGCATTATATACTACTAATCTACTTTGAAAAGGATATGCATGTCCAAGAGAAAATTGAGAATCTTTTAGCTCGAATAGCAATAAATTCTCGCCAATTGAAACAATTGCATCGATTTCTTCTGGACCTTCAGCAATATTAACTAATATATCTTCTAATGGGACTCCTAATGCAACCAGGGCATCAACTAAATTGATTGTCATCCAGCGACTTCCGTCTATCATGTTATTTGAAATTTTTGTTGTAATTAATAACTCTTCAATAGTTTCTTCTGTAATCAGTCTATCGCACCGACTACATCTGATATCATGCTCACCCATTAAGTCAATGCTTTCCTTCTTAGAGGATTTTGTTATCTGCTCATTAGTTTTTTTACACAGTACTACGTATTCTGGGCGAATTAAATTTTGTTCTTTCAATGAGTCCAAGTATTTATTAATATCTTCGATTTTTTCAAACTTATTTATTAGGTCCCTTTTCAACAGGCTACCTGAAGACTTTATTGTTAATATAATACTTGATAATAAACTATCGTTAAAATATTTGGCAAAAACGTACTCCTCTTCAGAAAATACTGGAGACGAGTAATTTTGACTTAACTCAATAAATTTTTCATTCTTTTTTTGAACCACACTCCATGTATCGAGTTCTCGAATATTTTCTACTAAAAAGTCAAGTATCTTTTGTATCTCATCAATATTATAATCAACTGACATAAAACCTAGAGAAATCTTATGTCTTTTTGTTTTTGAACGTTTATTTTCGGTCTCATCATCTTCAATCAAAGTAATCAGACAATAATCCTTTTCATTTGATAGCTTAAAAAACGTACTCCACATTATTCCCTTGCTGGAACCATAAAGATAGTTCATCTCGTAAAAAAATCTTCTTCCAAACTCAGGTTTGAAATCAATACAATTAATACCTAGAGTTTTTTGGTATTCAGACTTTGCTTCTTCCATTGGAAAATTATAACCCATTTTCTTAATGGTGTCAGTTAATAAATCTCTTAGATTTTCTACCTTAAGTATATTAGATTCATAAGATTTAAGAGTAATCAATAGATATTTCCTCCTATATTTTTTCTTATATTTTATTACATTATAACTACAAATTAGAATACCCCCATTTCAATTAATCAATTTCAGCTAACGTTTCATATCTACGACGCCCATGAGTCTTACAGGTGAATCCTGAACCTAGAAATGCTTTCTTGGTGAAGGCGATCCGACTCGGTTAGAGAAGAAGATGTGTCGCTGAGTCTACTTCTTTGCTATGAAATTGCTCCAATCAATTGGACTTTAATACGCCAGGCGACCGAGCGTGAACATTTTGTTATATTCACTTACTTTTTCTATCCTTATCGTCATAGCTATACCTCTTCTATTTTGGAATTATACGACGATGACTGACAATGCATATTTTATAATGTAATTTTTTTCTTTTTTACTCAGTATACTACAAAAATTGGTGGATTTCCTTCAAAACAAAAAAGCACCCTTTTCAGGTACTGATCTCATGTCTTATGTATGGTGGAGACGGTGGGAGTCGAACCCACGTCCGAAGACAACGTAACGATAGCTTCTACGAGTGTAGTCACTGAATTTAAGATTCGCCTAATGGAACGCCCAGCGACAGGCCACCCTTTAGACTAACCTGATTTCCTTAGACATAGATCCACAGGTGGAGGATCAATGCCGCATCCCACTAAGAGTGAGCTCTACTCAAGCAACATGGGCGATTGCTAGAAAGAGCCGCTAGCAGACTAAGCTGCTAAAGCGAAGTTGTTGTTAGATTTGCCAGTTATTATTGGCGTTGCGTTTTTACGAGGCCGACCCCTCGACTCGCCACTAAAGCCCGAACTATCCCCGTCGAATCCAAAACGCCCCCATGTAATAATACCATCTTCAAAAGATGTGCTTACTTAGTATAGCATAACAGGATGAAGAATTCATTTACACTTTTTGTCTTTCACGAAAGGCTCTTTCTACTTCTCGCTGAGCATCCTTCTTCTTCAGTGTTTCTCTCTTGTCGTACAGCTTTTTCCCTTTGGCAAGGGCTAATTCTAATTTGGCAAAACCATGCTTGAGATACATTCGTAATGGAACAAGAGAATACCCTTGTTCTTTTGTTAAGCCAATCAGCTTACTAATTTGCTTTCGCTGGAGGAGAAGCTTTCTTGTACGAAGTGGTTCATGATTGTACCGATTTCCCTGCTCATAAGGCTGATATGCATATTATGCAAAAAGACCTCACCATTTTGAATTCGGGCAAAGCTATCCTTGAGATTAGCTTTTCCTGCACGAATGGATTTTATCTCCGTGCCTGTTAATACCATTCCTGTTTCGAAGGTATCTTCAATATGGTAATCATGCCTTGCTTTTTTATTCTGGGCAACGACTTTTATTCCCTCAGACATATCAACAACCCTCCCCTTGCACAGAAATCAATGTATTTTTCATTATACCATACACACACAGTATTTTAAAAGCTTTCCAGTTTACTTTTTTTGTTATGTTGTATGATTCTGTTCATTTATTTTAAGCCTTCAATCAAACGAACCCCGAATGAGAGCCCTAATACCCTCTCGAACGGGGTCTTTTCTTATTTTGAGTTTACTTTTTTTTCATTCGGCGCACTTGCTTTGCTTTATATTTGGGAACTTCTTTACGTTTTTCTTTTTTCTTTTTCTGTTGATTTTCTAGTACAGCAGGCTTTTTCGTTCTTTCTCTTCTTGGCTTGGAGCTACCATTTCAAAATCAATGGATCTTTCTTCGATATTCACATTGACACATTTTACTTTGACAGAGTCGCCAATGCGATAGATTTTTCCTGTTCGTTCACCAATCATTGCATATTGCTTTTCATGGTAATGATAATAATCATCTGTTAAGAAGCTGACATGAACCAAGCCTTCAATCGTATTGGGCAGCTCAACGAAGATTCCAAAAGAAGTGACACCACTAATCACACCTTCAAATTCTTCTCCTACCTTATCCTTCATAAATTCAGCTTTCTTTAAATCATCTGTTTCACGTTCTGCTTCTACAGCTTGTCTTTCACGTTCAGACGTATGCTGCGCTATTTCTCCCAGCTTCCCTGCCCAATGATCCTGAGTACCTTCTCTGACATCTCCTTCGATCAAATACGTACGAATTAAGCGGTGGACGATCAGATCTGGGTACCTTCGGATAGGGGAGGTAAAATGAGTATAGAATTCAGTAGCAAGTCCAAAATGTCCTAGGCTTTCCGACATATATTTTGCCTGCTTCATAGAACGCAGCATAACAGTACTAATAATGGTTTCTTCTGGAGTATCCTTGATCTGCTCTAGAAGCTGCTGCAATGCCCTAGGATGAATCGAATTAGAACTCCCTCTCACGACATAACCAAAGTTCGTGACAAACTCCAAAAAGCTTTGTAGCTTTTCTGGCTTCGGGTCTTCATGCACACGATAGATAAAAGGTACATTTAACCAATGAAAGTGCTCTGCCACTGTTTCATTCGCTGCTAGCATAAATTCCTCAATGATTTTTTCAGCAATCGAGCGTTCTCGAATCACCACATCGTGTGGATGTCCCTCATCATTAACAAGCACCTTGGCTTCCTTAAAGTCAAAGTCAACCGCGCCTCTTTCCATTCGATGCTTTCTAAGAATCAAAGCAAGCTCTTTCATCATGTCAAAGAAAGGAACCAGCGGCTCATACTGTTGAAGAACCTCCTCATCTTCTCTTTCTACGATTTTGCGTACATTTGAGTAAGTCATTCTTTCTGTTGTTCGAATGACACTTTCAAAAATTTCATGAGATACGATGTCCCCATGTACTGTGATTTCCATCTCGCAGGATAAAGTGAGGCGATCTACCTGAGGATTTAAACTACAGATTCCATTAGATAGGCGATGCGGAATCATCGGAATCACTCGATCGACAAGGTACACACTTGTCCCTCTTTTCAGTGCCTCCTGATCGAGAAGCGATCCTTCCTCCACATAGTAGCTCACATCAGCAATATGAACGCCAAGCAGGAAGTTTCCTTTTTCATTTTTCTTCAAGGAAATAGCATCATCTAAGTCTTTAGCGTCCTCCCCGTCAATGGTCACAATGGTTTCATTGCGCAGATCACGCCGATTCTTCAATTCATCTGCATGAATCTGGTCAGGAACGGCTTCCGCCTCCTTAAGGACGCCTTCTGGAAAGCTTTCCGGAAGCTGAAACTTACGAATGATCGAAAGAATGTCCACTCCAGGATCATTTTTGTGACCCAGAATTTCGACCACTTCCCCTTCAGCCGATCTTCTACCCTCGGGGTATTTTGTAATTTGGACCACGACTTTATGACCTTCGGCAGCCCCATTAAACGCTTCCTTAGGAATAAAAATATCCTGTGCCATGCGTTTGTCGTCTACGACAACAAAACCATAGGTAGTCACATCCTGAAACGTTCCTACAACTTGAGTGACAGCTCTCTTCAGAATGCGAATAACTTCTCCTTCTAACCTCTTTCCATTCGTTGTGCTGTTCAGTCGAACCAAGCAAGTATCGCCGTTCATCGCTCCATTCAAGTCTTTCTCCGAGATGAATACATCTGGCTCACCTGGCGTTTCAGGAATCAAGAAACCGAAGCCTTTGGCATGCCCTTGGATTCTTCCTTTAAACAAGTTCATCTTTTCTGGCAGACCGTAGCGGTTCGCTCTGGTTCGAACAATTTCTCCGCTTTCTTCTAAGTCATTAAGCAATTTCACAAAGGTCCTAAAATCATCGGAGGCTTCGATCTCAAACTCCTGCTCCAGTTCATTTACAGTGAGCGGTTTATATGCTTTTTCTTTCATAAAATCCAATATGGTATCTCTTGTTATCATCTTTATCACTCTCCTTTCATGTTTCTATGTGTATCTTATTCTTAACCAATTTTCGAATAAAATAAGCAATGTTTGAAAATAGTGTTTCTCTTTCCTTATCTAACGTAATAATGTGGCTTGATTCTTTAAATATAATCAGTTCTTTGTCTTTACTTCCTATTTGTTCACATAATAAATTTCCACTGCACGGATCAACGGTTTCATCCTTTTCTGATTGCACAATCAAGATGGGTTGGTTTAAGTGAGGGAGAACATGGCTGACATTCTTCATCAATTGGTCTAAGCTGGCTACACAAGCGAGAGGAGTTCTATCATAAATGTATAGCTCTTTTTCGATATGCTCTGCCTTCTGTCCTCGTCTTTTTAAATACTGTTTGAAGTACTGAGCATAGCGCACCATTCCCATCCGCTTATCTCTGACCTTTATCGGAGCACATAGGGTCGCCATTCCCAACAGCTCATGAAATTGAGCCAGCTTTAAGGTGAGAAGCCCTCCCATGGAAAGACCGATCGCAATAATTTCCTGACAGCCTACTTCTCTCAGCCTCCTATAGCCTTCCTCGGCACTTGTATACCAATCGACCCATGAGGTACATCTCATCTCTTCAGGCGTCACACCGTGCCCTTTCAACAGCGGAGCGTGGACCGTATACCCCTCACTATGCAGATATTCACCTAAGGGTCTTAGCTCTGCAGTTGTTCCAGTAAAACCATGAATCAATAAGATACCTATTTGTTTATCGGCTGCTTCAAATAAAAAAGGTTCAGGGGACCTTATGCTGATTTTCATCTTTCTCATCTCCCATAACAGATAATGAATGAACAGGACCTGATACATCATCAAACAAAAAGTCTTCCACCTTCTCAAAAAGCTGTTCCTGCTCACAATCATGACAAACAATATGCTTAGATTCTCCAAGATAAAAAAGCTCCTTGATCCTCGAATGCACATGTTGATAAATATAGGTAGCACTTCTTGGTTGAACCAGCATATCCTTCTCTCCCTGTACAATAAGAACAGGGCTGGTAATATGGCGAAGCCTTGGCTTCACATGCCAGACTAAGCGTCTAAAATGATATACCGCTCTTAGTGGTGTCTGTTTGATCTTATATTTATATCTTTCCATTGTTGAAGAGCTGTTCTGCCCTTTCAGTGGTTCCATGAAGGCTTCCTTCACTTCCTGAATCATCATTTTCGGGTGGAGACAAAAGACGGCTGCACTTAGTAAGACAAGCTTACTAACCGAATATTTAGAAGCTAAATAAGCAGCAATCATGCCTCCCATAGAAAAGCCAATGACATAAATTTCAGTACATCTATCCTGTAAAAGAAGATATTCCTTCTCTATAAACTCTAACCATAGCTCCCACGTGCTCGTGCTCATGCTTTCACCCTCACCATGCCCTGGTAATGTTGGGGTATGGATCTGCCAGTCTGTATGTTCATGAAGATATTCTGCTAAGGGTCTAAGTTCCTCTGGACTTCCAGTAAACCCATGAATCAATAGGCAACCAATCATGTTATCACCCTCCAATTCCTTCTATCTCCTATGATACCCGATTTCCATCATTTATTATATAGGACGAAAAAAACAGCAGGGTTGCAAAGATATCTGCAACTCCTACTGTTTATATTCTATGCATATTTAACTAGCATGTTCGATCTAACCTACAAAATAAGCCACAGCTATTGCAAGTAGAATAAACACAACGGCAAAAATAACGGTGAGCTTTCCAAGTAAAGCATCAACTCCGCGGGCTTTTTGTTTTCCCACGATTTGTTCTGCGCCACCACTAATTGCCCCGGATAGTCCTGCACTGCGTCCTGATTGTAGCAAGACGACTGCAATGAGAGCTAGAGAAACTAGAATTAACAATACTTTTACAACTAGAGCCATAATACCTTCCCACCTCCTACAAGTGAGTATGCAATATTTTAAAAATATCACATTATGGACAGGTTTTCAAATTATTTCTTCAAGTTGTAGAAAGATTCTCTGCCACCATATAGTCCAACAAAGGATAATTTGTCTTCAATTCTTAGTAATTGATTGTATTTTGCCACACGATCTGTTCTTGAAGGAGCACCTGTTTTGATTTGACCTGCATTCGTTGCTACAGCAATATCTGCAATGGTTGTATCTTCAGACTCACCAGATCTGTGTGAAATAACCGCTGTATAGCCAGCACGTTTTGCCATTTCAATCGCATCAAAGGTTTCTGTTAAAGTACCAATTTGGTTCACTTTAATTAAGATGGAGTTTCCTGTACCTTCTGCGATACCGCGTCCTAAACGCTCTGTATTTGTTACAAATAAATCGTCACCTACTAGCTGAACTTTGTCACCGATCGCTTTCGTTAGCTTGTTCCAGCCTTCCCAATCGTCTTCAGATAGTCCGTCTTCAATGGAGATGATCGGATATTTGCTTGCTAGCTCTTGGTAGAAAGCAATCATTTCGTCAGTTGTACGAGTAACGCCTTCTCCTTTAAACTCATATTTACCATCTTGATATAGCTCAGTTGCCGCTACATCTAAAGCAATGAATACTTGCTCCCCTGGCTTGTAGCCGGCTTTTTCAATAGCTGAGATGATCGTTGTAATTGCCTCTTCATTGGAGGAAAGGTTTGGTGCGAATCCACCTTCGTCACCTACGCTGTGTTTAGGCCTTTTTCTTTTAGTACAGACTTCAGGCTGTGGAAGATTTCTGCTCCCATACGAACCGCTTCCGTGAAGCTTTCTGCTCCTACTGGCATAACCATGAACTCTTGAATATCGACGTTGTTATCAGCATGCTCTCCACCATTTAAGATGTTCATCATTGGAACTGGTAATGTTTTCGCATTAAATCCGCCAAGGTATTCATAAAGCTCTACACCTAGCTCTTCACTAGCCGCTCTAGCTACTGCCATTGAAACACCTAGAATCGCATTTGCACCTAATTTGGACTTGTTTGGTGTTCCATCTAACTCGATTAATAATTGGTCAATCCCCACTTGGTCGCGAGCATCAAAGCCGATTAATTCTGGAGCGATCACTTCATTTACATTTTCAACAGCTTTAAGAACGCCTTTTCCTAAGTAAACTTCTTTATCTCCATCACGAAGCTCTACTGCTTCATGAGCACCTGTAGATGCTCCAGAAGGAACGATCGCGCGTCCCATTACTCCTGATTCAAGATAAATTTCTACTTCTACTGTTGGATTACCACGGGAATCTAATACTTGGCGAGCATATACGTCTGAAATAATTGTCATTTTGTTTCATCTCCTTATTTTTTAAATAATGAATTACCTGTCATTTCTTCTGGTTTTTGAACCTTTAATAGATCAAGCATAGTGGGGGCAATATCAGCTAAGATTCCATCCTCACGCAATTCTAATCCTGCTTTTGTCAGAATAAATGGAACTGGGTTGGTGGTATGAGCTGTAAATGGTTTCTCATTCTCATCTAGGACAAGATCAGCATTTCCATGATCCGCCGTAATAAGAGCAACCCCGCCCTTCGCTAAAATAGCATCAACGATCTTGCCTAAGCATTCGTCAACGGTTTCCACTGCTTTAATTGTGGGTTCAAGCATCCCTGAATGACCTACCATATCAGGGTTGGCAAAGTTAAGGATAATCACATCATGTTTCTCTGCTTCGATTTCCTGCAATAACGCATCGGTTACCTCATACGCACTCATTTCCGGCTTCAGATCATACGTTGGAACCTTAGGAGAATCAATTAAGAGCCTAGTTTCTCCTTCGAATGTTGCTTCTCTCCCTCCACTGAAAAAGAAGGTCACATGAGGGTATTTTTCTGTTTCAGCAATGCGCAGCTGAGTTAATTGATGTTGTGTTAAGACTTCCCCTAACGTATTGTCCAAATTGGTAGGCTTGTACGCCACATATCCCTGCACCGTTTCACTAAAATGAGTCAGACATACATAGTATAAATCAGACGGTACAGAATGACCACGATCAAAGCCTCTAAAATCTTCATTGGTAAAGACTTGAGAAATTTGAATCGCTCGATCCGGTCTAAAATTATAAAAGATAACAGCATCTTCTGATGAAATAAGGCCCACAGGCTGGTTTTGTTCATCAACCATCACTGTCGGTAAGACAAACTCATCATAGATACTTTGATTATAGGAATCAACAATCGCTTGAATCGGGTCTTGGTATTTAGGACCTTCCCCATACACCATGGCTTTATATGCTTTTTCCACTCGGTCCCAGCGCTTATCCCGGTCCATCGAGTAGTATCTTCCTTGAATGGTCGCCAGCTTCCCAATGCCTAATTCAGACATTTTTTTCATTAATTGCTCGATATATCCTTTGGCACTGTCTGGAGCCACATCACGTCCATCTAGGAAGGCATGGATATAGACATCTTCTACCTGCTCTCTTTTTGCTAACGCTAATAGAGCAAACAAATGATTAATATGGCTATGAACCCCTCCATCTGAAAGAAGCCCATAGAGATGCAGAGCTTTCTTCTTCGCTTTCGCATGACGCATCGCTTCAATCATCACTTGATTTTCGAAGAAGTCCCCTTCTCGAATCTCTTTATTCACCCGAGTCAGATCCTGATAAACCACACGACCTGCTCCGATGTTTAAGTGTCCTACCTCAGAATTTCCCATCTGTCCTTCTGGAAGTCCCACTGCTTCTCCACAAGCAACAAGAGAAGTATGAGGAAACTCTGACCACAGGCGGTCAAAGTTAGGCTTTTTTGCTTGAGCTACAGCGTTACCGTGTGTTTCCTCGCGTAAAGCAAATCCGTCTAGGATGATCAGAGCTACTGGTTTTGCACGGTTCATTTTACGCACGCCCTTCCAATAATTGAAGGAATGAATCAGGCTTTAAGCTAGCTCCTCCCACAAGGCTCCATCGATATCTGGTTGAGCCATGTATTTCTTAATATTTTCTGGCTTGACACTACCGCCATATTGAATTCTAATTTGATTTGCTACTTCCTCGTTATAGAGGTCTTTGATCACAGAACGAATATACGCATTCACTTCATTAGCATCCGCCGCTGAAGATGATTTTCCTGTCCCGATCGCCCAGATTGGCTCATAAGCGATGACAGATTGTACCGCTTGCTCATCTGTAAGGTTGACATAGGCCTTCTCAACCTGCGTTTTGACAACCGCTTTGGTCTGTCCTGCTTCACGCTCTTCTAGGTATTCACCTACACAAATAATTGGTGTTAACTGATGCTTGAAGGCAGCATGTGCTTTTAGATTGACCGTTTCATCCGTTTCGTTGAAATACTGTCTACGCTCAGAGTGACCAATAATCACATATTCCACACCAATAGAAGAAAGCATCCCTGGACTTACTTCACCAGTATAAGCTCCCTGTTCCTCGAAATGAACATTTTGAGCGCCTATAGCAACTGCTTTTCCTTTTGTTTGTTCTACTAGTGCTTGTAAATGAGTAAAAGGAACGCATAAGACAGCATCGACTTGGTCTGCACTTGGTAAGGTATTTTCAATAGAGGCTACAAATGTTTTTGCTTCCTCAATGGTCATGTGCATTTTCCAGTTTCCTGCAATAATTGGTTTACGCATCGTTACTCCCCCATCCATGATTTCACTTTTTTATTTATCGTTTAATGCTGTTACACCTGGAAGCTCTTTTCCTTCCATAAATTCAAGGGAAGCTCCTCCACCTGTAGAGATATGGGACATATTTTCAGCTAGCCCTGCTTTTTCAACAGCCGCAGCTGAATCACCACCACCAATAATAGTTGTTCCATCACAATCTGCTAAAGCTTTAGCAATAGAGTTTGTCCCTTGAGCAAATAGATCGAATTCAAAAACTCCCGCAGGTCCATTCCAGATCACCAATTTGGAGTCAACGATAGTTTGACGGAATAGATCAATGGATTGCGGACCGCAGTCTAAGCCTTCCCACCCCTCAGGAATATCTTCAACTGAAACAACTTGAGTTGTAGCTGTTTTTGAGAACTCATCTGCCACTACAGCATCCACTGGAAGCATTAAGTTCACACCTTTTTCCTTGGCTTGAGCTATAAAGCTTTTCGCTAATTCAATCTTATCCTCTTCTAAAAGAGAATTACCGACAGAATGTCCCTGCGCCTTGATAAAGGTATAGGAAAGACCTCCTACAATAATTAAGTTATCTACTTTATTTAGTAGATTCTCAATTACACCAATTTTATCCTTTACCTTCGCTCCTCCAATAATAGCTGTGAAAGGACGCTCCGGAGTTTCTAAAGCCTTCCCTAGAATCTCTAACTCTTTCCCCATTAAGAAACCAGCTACAGCAGGAAGATGATGAGCAATTCCTTCCGTGGAAGCATGAGCACGGTGAGCTGCACCAAATGCGTCATTGACGTATACATCTGCAAGCTGTGCGAATGCTTTCGCTAATTCAGGATCATTTTTTTCTTCACCAGGATAGAAGCGAACGTTCTCTAGAAGGACAATATCCCCTTCCTGCATAGAAGCAATATGCTCTTCTACCGCAGCTCCATATGCTTCATTTAGCTTCGCAACGTTCTTACCTAGTTTTTCAGAAAGGGCTTGTGCAACAGGATCAAGACGTAGAGCTTCTTTGACTTCCCCTTTTGGACGTCCTAAATGACTCGCTAAGATGACTTTTGCTCCTTGTTCCACTAGATATGTAATCGTAGGTAAGGCAGCACGAATTCTCGTATCATCCGTTATCGTTGTTCCATCCATAGGAACATTAAAATCAACGCGACAAAACACTCTTTTTCCTTTAAGATCAATATCTTTCACAGTCTTCTTTTGCATCATTTCGCCCCCTAAATAGGTATGATTCAATTGGAAAGAGGAGAATATAGCCATTCTCCCCTTATCTTTTTTTGCTAAACAGATTATAAACCTTTGCTGGCAATATATTCAACTAAATCTACAACTCGATTAGAATAACCCCACTCATTGTCATACCAAGATACGACTTTAACCATGTTTCCTTCGATTGCCATTGTAGAAAGAGCATCAATGGAAGAAGAATGAGGATCTCCATTGTAGTCTGAAGATACTAATGGCTCATCGATATAAGCTAGAATACCTTTTAATGGGCCTTCTGCAGCGGTTTTAAGTGCTTGGTTGATTTCTTCAACAGTTGCATCCTTTTCAAGCTCTACTACCAAGTCAACGACAGAAACGTTAGCTGTAGGAACACGCATCGCAAATCCATTTAATTTTCCTTTTAATTCTGGAAGAACTAGAGATACAGCTTTCGCAGCTCCTGTTGTTGTAGGAATAATGTTCTCTGCTGCTGCACGTGCTCTACGGTAATCCTTATGAGGTAAATCAAGGATTTGTTGGTCATTTGTATAAGAGTGAACAGTTGTCATTAAACCACGACGAATTCCAAATTGTTCATGAAGAACTTTAGCATATGGTGCTAAGCAGTTTGTCGTACATGAAGCATTAGAAAGGACATGATGGTTCGCTGGATCGTAATTGCCTTCGTTAACACCCATAACGATCGTAATATCTTCATTAGATGCTGGAGCAGAGATGATGACCTTTTTTGCTCCTGCTTGAATGTGCTTCTCAGCATTTGATTTATCTGTAAAAAATCCTGTACTTTCTACTACTACTTCTACTCCTAATTCGCCCCATGGAAGCTGAGCTGGATCGCGCTGTGCAAGAACTTTGATCTCTTTTCCATTCACAATAATCGCATTTTCAGTTGCTTCAACTTGAGCATCCAAACGTCCATGAACACTGTCATATTTTAATAAGTGAGCTAGCATCTTTGCATCTGTTAAGTCATTAACAGCCACTACCTCTACATTAGGATTGTTTAAAGCTGCTCTAAATACGTTACGTCCAATTCTCCCAAAACCATTAATACCAATTTTTGTTGCCATGATGATTTCCTCCCTCTCATCTAACCATTTTATTTATTTTGATAAGCTAGCCAGTTAGACCCGCTTATTAAAAACCGATACTTATTTCTTTAGTTTTCGCTCCACTTTTCTTTCCTTCACTTCACGATTCTTTTACCTCTTGTAGCATCGCTCGTGCAGCACCTTCATCCGTGATCAACACATCATGAACTCCGTGTTTAATGAAGGATAGGATCGCCATTGCCTTATCACTTCCTCCAGCAACTGCCAGAATGTGCTTCGCCTTGTGAGCATCCTCTAAGCGGAGCCCAATAGTCCTCACCTTATGAATAATTTCACCATCTTGGTTAAAATAGTATCCAAAGGCTTCAGAAACAGCTTTCTTTTCTTGAAGTAATTTAATCACTTGGGGACTGGCTTTTCTTCTTTCAGCCATGGTTTTAGCTTCCCCGATGCCATGAATGATCATACTTGATGAACGAATGAGGCTTAAAATGTCAACTACCTGTGGATCCAAGGACAATGAATCATATGCTTCCTTACTCAGTTCATCTGGAACATGAAGCAAACGATAATTTCCTCCAGAGCGTTGTGCCATCTGTGAACAAATGGTATTGGCTTGGTTTTCTACTTCCTCACCCAATCCGCCTCTTGCTGGGACATATTGTAATGTTCTCAGCTTAGAGCTTGGTTCATAGCTTCAGCTACTTTGGCAATGGTGGTTCCTCCTGTTACGGAGATAACCCAATTTTCCTCAGCTAAGCTCTTAATTTGTTCCACAGTAGCTCGTCCCAAATCTTGCTTGATCCATGGAGAAAAGAAGCTGTCGCCAGGAACAATAATCACCTTGCGAATGTGAAGGATCTTTGCTAGCTGCTGCTCCAATTCTTGTAAACCAAAAACCTCTCGCATAACCTCATCCATCTTATCCAATAGCTGCACGCCTTCTTCTGTAAGCGTCATACCAGCTGTGGAATAGAATAAAAGCCCTTGATCTTTCAAGAATTCGGTATCTGACCGAACCACACGTTCTGTCATATCCAGAAGTTGAGCTAGTGTCCTCCGACCAATCGGTTCCATCGAGCGAATGATCTGTAAAATTCGATATCTTTTCCCGAGGAGCTCCATTAAGTCTGGAAGAACCTTTTTTTGTATCTCTATTAGCCTTCTCAGATTGATCACTCCTCTAAACTCATTAGATGGACTCTTTTCGTCCCAGATAGACCTATTATGTCCCACTAACGCCAAAAAAATACCTCATTTCATAAATCATTCTATCAATGAAATGAGGAAAAATCAAGTAACTTTTTTAAAACCTTTTTCGCATGGAAGAGGACAAAATCCCTAGTTCCTCCCTGTATTTTGCGACTGTTCTACGAGCAATTTGAATCCCTTGTTTTTCGTCTAGAATTTGAACAATTTTTTGATCCGACAAAGGCTTCTTCTTATTTTCTTCATCGATCAATCTCTTGATCAGTTCCTTAATATACTGTGACGAGGTAGCTTCGCCATTATCACTGGCAATTCCATTGGTAAAGAAGTGCTTTAGCTCATATATTCCTTTGGGGGTCTGAACATATTTATGATTCGTCGCTCTAGACACCGTAGACTCATGAATATCTAGCTTTCTTGCTATCTCTTTTAAAGTCAGGGGCTTTAAAATATTTTCATCCCCCTCAAAAAATCGCCTCTGTTCCTTGACAATCATTTCCGTCACTTTTAAAATGGTTTGTTTTCTTTGATCTATACTTTTCTTAAGCCAATGAAGCTGGTTAAGTTGGTGATCTAGAAATTCCTTCGCTTCTTGATTCATTTCGATTAGCTCTTGATACTCCGAATTCATCTGAATGAGAGGAAGAATCCCGTCATTCATTTGGATATAAAACTGCCCCTTCTTCCCCTTCTGTACGAAAACATCTGGAACAATAAACCTAGTATCATATTGGGAGTAAAATCTAGCTCCCGGTTTAGGATCAAACCCTTTAATCATATCAGCAATCTCTTGAACTTCCGCCACACTGATTTTTAGCTTACTAGCCACTTTTTGAAAGCGGTTGGCAGCTAAATCTGAAAGATGGTGTAGGATCACATACTCACAGAGATCATCCTTACAATCACTATGCCTTAATTGAATCAGCAAACATTCTATCAAATTACGAGCACCTATTCCAAATGGTTCAAGCTGTTGAAGAAGGTATATAGCATTTTCAAATTCTTCCAAGCTTACTTGATAGTCTGCAGGAAGGCTCTGAAAATCCGCATCTAAATACCCAATTTCATTTAGATTGCCAATTAAGAACAAAAGAAGCTTTCGTTCAGTTGGACGTAAGGTCATATATCTAAGTTGGTCTTGTAGATATTGTTGTAAGGAAACACGGCGTTCAGCATAATAATCGATGGGATTCACATAATCTTGTTTAGAAGTCGAGTAATCTCCGTATCGGATCCCCTCTTTATCCTCCCATGCTGATGCTTTGTTCTGAGTATGCCTCTCTTCCTTCACTTGAAACTGTACGGGTTCTGTTATCTCTATCAAAGGGTTCTCATTTGCCTGCTCCCTTAAATAGTTCGATAATTCGATGGCGGAATACTGTAAAATGGTGATAGACTGTCTTAATTCTGGTGTCATCACAAGTTTTAGTTGTTGCTGTTGTATTAAACCAAAACCCATTTCCATTTCAGATTCCTCCTACTTTTTCTCAACTATCTCCATTGTACACGATTTCTACATTTATTTGTCGAAATTCTTTCACATTTGTAAAAAATTCTAATTCTTGTTTTTTATGAAAAAAAGAGATCCCTACATATATACGAAAGCGATTACATTTTATGAATACTTCCTACGCACTTATTTTGTTCGATAATCCCAAAATGCTGGAGTTTGTCTAACATCTACATGAATATGAGAATCATAGAGTCCAATTCCTCTAAACCCAATACTCCTGACTTCAGCTAATAAAGCCGTGATGGACAATCCATTAACCTGAATATCTGCTGCTTTTCCCAGTAAATGTTGAGAATTAGGTGAGCCCCCAATATTTCGATTATGCTCTACAGTTCGAAATCCCGAGGTGATATAAATAGGTCTTCCTATTTTAGTTCGCAATCGTTGGAGCCGATCCACCAATTCGGGATCTACCTTCACTAGATTTGTCCCTCCCTTACATTCAAACTCATATAGCCTAAAGTTCGCTGAAATTTGAATATCATTGATTCTCATCGCTTTTTCCGCACTCCCTTTGTCCTTTCTTATAGCTTATTCAGTTAGACGAGTCCTGTTCACTTTTTGTACAAATTCCGCAAAGTTCCCTTTCACTTTCAATATTTTTTACAAAAGAAAAACCCTTCGCCTTGCTGTAGGCAAAAGGGTTGAACGTAAATAAAAAAACTCCTCAACATGGCTCATTTGAGGAAGGTTTACACTTTGAATATAAAGTTGAATTTATATGGCGCACCCGAAGGGATTCGAACCCCCGGCAGACGTGGTACCGGAAACCACCGCTCTATCCAGCTGAGCTACGGGTGCAAAAAAAATAATCTTATTTCATTTAGTGCATTGTTAATTATACGACAATTTATCAGTAATTTCAAATGGGAAAAAGTTTAAGAAATGTCATTACCAAAGAATTCTGTCGAAAAAAAAGGATTTTGGAGTATATGTAGCGAATTAACTTTTCTTAGAACTTACATAGTCCCAATATTTACATCTACCAAAACAATCATCATTTTTTAAAGAAAATGATACACCTTGTAGGAGATGGATTTCATGAAGAAAAAAAGAAAGTGGTGGACCGTCCAATTGGTTCCTCATGGTAAAGGAGAAGTTCAATCCTATAGGATTCAATTTCTTCCTATTGTGATGGGAATTTCTTTTGCCCTTACCCTGCTACTAGTGATACTTAGTCTGTGCGTGTATCTATGGTCAGCAAATGATTCCTTACTCGACGATATGGATACCCTTCAACACATTGAAACAGAGAATGTTGAATTAAAATCCAAAATCCATCAACTGACCAATCAATTAACAGATTTGCATACTGAGGTCGGTGAACTCCAGGATTGGCTGAAGGAAGTGGAGCTATTGGAGCAAGAACTGAGAAATCCAGATGATACAAGCTCCATTCCACTACCAACCATTGATGATGGTGAAAAAGCTTCCTTGGTACGCATTGCCCATTATCCCCCTGAAAAAGAATTTAACATAGACGAAACCTTCGATTACATAGAGCAGCTCAAAGAAAAAATAAACAAAGTGAAATCATCAGGCGAGATGCAACATAGGAACCTAGCAGATTTAAAGGAACAACTTGAAGAAGAAATGATGTTAGCCCTGTATATTCCCTCAATCCCCCCTTCTAATGGAAGAATCAGTTCTTCTTTTGGTTGGAGAAAAGACCCCTTACACGGCAAAAAACGCCTGCATCAAGGCATCGATTTTGTCGATTATCATAAAGCACCTATCTATGCAACAGCTAGCGGAACGGTTGTCGCGGCTGAAAAAAATAGTGGGTATGGAAATCAAATTATTATTGATCATGGAAATGGCTATATCACCACTTACTCTCATCTCACCTCTTTTTCTGTAGAAAAAGGAGATCAAGTGACAAAGGGGGATGTCATTGGTCAGATGGGAAACACAGGGAGAAGTACAGGTGTTCATCTGCATTACGAAATTCATAAAGACGGGAACGTCATAAATCCAATTAGCTATGTCAAAGGAGAGAAGACTCTTGTTGGGAAAGAAACAGCCAATCGATAAGGTACAGATACATACAATTATAGGTCCTGGAACCAAAATAGAAGGAAAAATAAGCACGAAGGATTCAATACGAATTGATGGAGAAGTAGAAGGAGAATTGAAAACCGAAGGACATATCGTGATAGGAAAATCAGGAAAAGTCACGGGAGATATTCACTCGGCAAGCGTGACCCTTGAAGGTACAGTAGAAGGAAATATCACCGTTACAGACGGAGTTCATCTTGTAAGTAGTTCCAACCTCACTGGAGACATTCGTTCAACCTCTATTGAAATTGAGCAGGGAGCTATTTTTAACGGAAAAAGCTCTATGTCCCAACACACTACTCCAGAGTCTAGCAAAACCAAAAATAAGGATAAATAAGAACCTAAGCACAGGATGTATCTGTATCTATGTGTATATGTGTATATGTATATTATGTATGCTAGCAGCTACATCCTCCCCTTGTTCTACTCATGCTCCCACACTGTTCACACTTACCTATTTAACAAGAACAAAAATGAAAACCAAGCCACTGACACAAGAACAGGAAGCAGCATCGCCCTAGATAAACTCCCCCTATAAAGTTCAACATGAGGCTTAAAAAAACCACCAAACCGCTCATAATTCTTCGAGTTACGATACTTCAAAACAAAGCTTACTAGGATCAAATTCGTGTGCACTAAGAAGACTATGATGGTAGACATGATTAAATAAACAAGCGTTTCTTCCAATTTTCAGCTCTCCTTTTTTCACACAATATCTTTTGTAATAGTATACCATGAGAAACCTTTCTCTTCCCTCTCATTACACCACCCCTCTCCTTTTTCTAAACAAAAATCCTATTGATTTATTTCTCTATGAATAATTTAACTAAAAAATACAAACTGTAACTATGAACGATCATTAATTCATGTAAGATATTACCCTTGTTCGAGGAGTGGGATCAATTGAAGAAAAAAGGTCAATGGTGGACTCTCCAGCTCGTTCCTCATCGAAATGGAGAAGTCTTATCGTATAGGATTCAATTTCTTTCAGCGATCATAGGAATATCTTTTGCCCTCTTTATTCTAAGCTCTGTGTTGATTAGCTGCTACTATTTGTGGTCCATGAATCATTCCCTGCAACATAACGTTGATGAATTGACTCTTATCGAGTCTGAAAACTCTCGATTAAAGGCACAGCTTCATGAGATCACTGACCAGATGATCGACCTGCATCAGGATATAGATGAACTTCAAGAGTGGTTGAAGGAAATGCAAGGCTTAGAAAAAGAACTGCGAAATGGAGAGGCTACTAGCCTTCATTCCTCAACAATCGATGAGTTGGCTATTAAAACGTCCTCTGTTCGGATCTCCAATCAGGATACAGCAAAAAAAGGAGGGCATATCGATAGCTTTTCACAGCTTGAAGAGGTAAAAAAAAACTTCAACGGATGAAAAACACAGCAGAAATACAGCATAAAAATTTAGTGGCTTTAAAAGAACATATCGAAAAAGAAGAGCTCTTATCTCAATTCATTCCTTCCATTCCACCTTCAAATGGCAGGATCAGCTCTTCCTTCGGCTGGAGAAAAGATCCCTTTCACGGTCAAAAAAGAATGCATAACGGAATTGATTTTGTTGATCAATATGCCGCACCCGTTTATGCTACAGCAAATGGTACCGTGATTTCAGCCAAAGTGAATAGTGGCTACGGGAAGCAGATCATTATTAACCATGGGAATGGCTATAAGACAAGCTATTCTCATCTTAGCTCCTATGAAGTAGCTGAAGGAGATATTGTAACAAAAGGAGAGATTATTGGGAGAATGGGCAGCACGGGAAGAAGTACAGGTGTCCATCTTCATTATGAAGTTCATTTGGACGGCAAAGTAATGAATCCAACTCAATATATAAAAGGAGAGAATTTTCTTGTTCGGAAAGAAAATACAAAGTGATAAAATACATACGATCATCGGAACTGAAACTACATTGGAAGGAGTGCTTAGCTCAAAAAGCACTCTGCGTATTGATGGCAAAATTATTGGCGAAGTAAAATCGGAAGGACATATTATTATTGGAAAAACAGGCGAAATCCAAGGAGATATCCATTCCAAAAGCATAACCATTGAAGGCACAGTAGAGGGCAATATGTTCATTCAAGAGCGAGTGCAGCTCGCAAGCACCTCTCACTTAACAGGAGATATTCATGCAGCCTCCATTGAGATTGAGCAAGGTGCCATCTTCAATGGCAGAAGCACCATGCAAGCCGCTCCATCCAAAACCACTGTCCTTGCTACCGTTGAACCATTACAACAATAAATCTTATCGTCATGATGAAGCGAGGCGTTACAATGTCAATATGACATGTAACGCCTCAACTAGTCTTATTGTGCTAACAATTTTTATAGAGGAATGACTCGTGCAATTTCCTCTTTGATCTCTGCCATTTGAAAGAGAGATTCTTGTTCAGATCTTCCTCGGACACCAATGTAAATCTTCAATTTGGGTTCCGTTCCTGAAGGACGCACGCAGAACCAAGCACCGTTCTTCAAGAAATACTTGACGACATTCGATTGCGGTAAGAGGATCTGCTCTACACCTTCTACTGTGCCATCTGCTGTATAAATTGTTCTTTCTTGCTTTTTGTAATCCTCAATCATCTCAACAGATTGAGAAGCGCACTGCGTAACAGGGTTTGAGCGGAGGTGATCAATCGCTTCTACGATTTTCTGTACCCCTTCCTTCCCTTTAAGCGTAATGGAGATCGTATCTTCTTTAAAGTAGCCATGCTCTTGATATAACTCTTCTAAAGCATCGAGCAGAGTCATGCCCTTCGATTTATAATAAGCTCCCATTTCAGCAGAAAGCAAGACAGCTTGAATCGCATCCTTATCTCTTACTTCATCCCCCACTAAATAACCATAGCTTTCCTCATATCCAAACAAATATCTTCCCGTTCCATTCTCATAGAACTGGCGAATTTTTTCTCCGATAAATTTAAAGCCTGTTAAGGTATCGATTGTCTGCACACCAAATGCTTCTCCAATCACACGTCCCATTTCTGAAGTTACGATGGTTTTGCATATCGTATCTTGGGGGTGCAGAGTCCCTCTTTCTTTCTTCCTTGAAAGTAAATAATGTAGAAGCAAAGCCCCCGTTTGGTTTCCTGTGAGGACAACATATTCACCTGCTTTATTTTGCACCACGACTCCCATTCGGTCGGCATCGGGATCGGTTCCCATGATCATATCGGCTCCATGCTCTTTCGCATAACGAATGGCTAGTTCAAACGCTGCATGTTCTTCAGGATTCGGAGATTTCACAGTGGAGAAATTAGGGTCTGGAACAGCCTGCTCTTCCATGATTTTTACCTTTTTAAATCCAACCTTATCCAGCACCTTTTCAACCGGAAATAATCCTGTGCCATGAAACGGGGTAAAGACGATTTTATATTGCTCCGCCATCTCTCGGATCATCTCTGTTTCTATCGCTAGAGAAGACACATAATCTATATATTGCTGATCTAATGTATTATCAAGATAGACAAGAAGCTGTTGTTCTATTGCTGCCTGTTTATCCATTATTTTTACTTCTAATTCATTCTCAACTTGATTAACGTAACGAATGACCTCATCTGCATCCTCTAGGTTTAATTGAGCTCCATCATTGCCATAGGCTTTATATCCATTATATTCTGGAGGATTGTGACTGGCTGTAATCATGATTCCTGCATCCGCTTTTAATTTTCGGACAGTGAAGGAAAGCTGTGGAGTAGAACGCAAAGCTGGATAGACATAGGCTCTGATTCCTTGGTGAGCTAGCGTTAACGCTGCTTCCTCCGCAAATTCAGGTGATTTATGGCGACAATCATAAGCAATTACCACACTTTTTTGATCAGATGGGTTTTTATCTTCCTTTTTATGTACATACTGTGAAAGTCCTAGTGTCGCTTTACGGATGATGTAACGGTTCATACGATTTGTTCCTGCTCCGATCTCGCCACGGAGACCACCTGTTCCAAAAGAAAGCTGAGTATAGAAGCGTTCTTCGATTTCTTTCTCATTCTCTTGAATACGAACAAGCTCGGCTTTGATTTCTGGATCTAGTTCTGGATGTTGCATCCACTGATTAAAGCGTTCCATATAATGATTCATTTGTTTACATTCCCTTCAAAATATTTGACCTTTTTTGACCTTTTGTTGTAAGATAAAGAAGATGATAATAGTTGTTTATTTCAAGGAGGTTATGAAGATGTATTTAGTGCCTACAGTTATTGAGCAAACCAACCGTGGGGAGCGTGCTTATGATATTTACTCACGATTATTAAAAGATCGCATCATCTTTTTAGGTACAGCCATTGATGATCAAGTAGCGAATGCGGTTGTTGCACAGCTTTTATTCTTAGCAGCTGACGATCCTGAAAAAGATATTTCTCTATACATTAATAGTCCTGGAGCTCCATTACTGCTGGTATGGCTATTTATGATACCATGCAACACATTAAGCCAAAGGTATCTACAATTTGTATTGGTCTTGCTGCTTCTATGGGTGCTTTTCTTTTATCCGCTGGTGAGAAAGGAAAACGCTTTGCTCTGCCTAATGCCGAAGTTATGATTCATCAGCCACTAGGGGGAACTCAAGGGCAAGCAACGGATATTCAAATCCACGCCAAACGAATTATTCAAATGAGAGATAGCTTGAATAAAATCTTAGCTGAACGTACAGGGCAACCACTAGAGCGAATCGAAAAAGATACAGATCGTGATAATTTCATGACCGCTCAAGAAGCAAAAGAATACGGTTTGGTCGATGAGGTTATTACGACGACTCCTACTACTAAATAATACAGTATATTCCATAAGAGTGAAATAAAAATGTAAATAAAAAAGAGTGATTATTATGTGAATGATCACTCTTTTTTATGTGCTATTCTTCTTTCGAAACAAAAGCAGTCAAGCTTGATACCGCTTGCTCAGCATCGTTTCCGTCAGCAATAATGACAATTTCCTTGCCTGAGCTAATAGCTAAGCTCATAATTCCCATGATGCTTTTTGCATTCACTTTTTTATCCTCTTTTTCTACAAATATATCAGCAGAAAAGCGATTTGCTTCTTGAACAAATAGAGCAGCAGGTCTTGCCTGTAGGCCTGTTTTTAACTTCACAACTACTTTTTCACTCACCATACCGTTCATCCTCCTTCTAATTACTACCAATTGATTATGAATTTTTATTTATTATAGCATTGATTACCAGATCAAAAAATAGATTTTACCTTAATTTCTCGGCAATTTCGTCTATTTTTCGAAATCTGTGATTGATTCCTGATTTGCTTACTTTTCCACTTGGAAGCAGTTCACCCAGTTCTTTTAGATTTACATCTGGATGCTGTTTACGTATCAAAGCAATCTCCCTAAGCTTTTCCGGGAGCTGATCAAGTCCCATGCGCTCTTCAATTAACATTATATTTTCAAGCTGTCGCATTGAAGCAACCACTGTTTTATTTAGATTCGCTGTTTCACAGTTAACCAGCCGATTGACGGAGTTCCTCATATCCTTCATAATTCTAGCATCTTCAAATTGAAAAAGGGCTTGATGAGCTCCGATAATGTTCAGAAATTGAGTAATTTTCTCTCCTTCTTTGATGTAGAGAACATAGCCCTTCTTTCGCTCGATTAATTTTGCCTGAATATGAAAGTGTTTGATAAGTTCAATCAAGGCTCTGCCATGCTCTTCATAATTCGTGAAAATCTCTAAATGATACGAAGAAGAGTCGGGGTGGTTAACCGATCCACCTGCTAAGAACGAGCCACGTAAGTAGGATCTTTTACAACAGGATCTCTTGACGATATCATGGGAGATCGCTCTGTTAATCTCAAAATTTTCTGATACTATATCTAGATCTTCTAGTATTTCTTTTACTTGGTTTGTGATACGGACCACATAGACATTGTTCTTCTTTAGACGCATCTTCTTTCGAACTAATAATTCTGCCGTAATGCCGTAGACATCTTTGACCGAGCTATATATTTTACGAGCAATCGCTGCATTTTCTGTCGTAATATCCACTATCATTCTTTTTTGCGAGAAAGACAGAGCTCCATTCATTCGCAACAAAGCGGCAAGCTCTGCCTTCTTGCAGCAGTCCTTTAACAAAAGCCCTGTTAATTCTTTCTTGGTTTGCGCAGCAAAGGACATGGAAGGTCACCTCGCTTTCAATCCATTCCATTTATGCATTGTAACACAATTTGTGTAACTTTCCCGGCGTCATGCCTAAGATAGTCATCCGCCAAGAATAATTGATCTTCTATAACTTCAATCTCTAAATCCTCTAAGCTTCCAGCATGATATCGAACTGGAACAGCACTTTTGCGTTCATACTTTTTTAAAATATTTAGAGGGATCTCACCATTATTTACGATCGCCTTCTGAAAAAGCGGAAATTGAATATGCTCATAGATTGCCTGTATATGATCTCTTACAGTATATCCGTCTGTTTCTCCAGGTTGAGTCATCACATTGGAAACATAAATCTTCTGAGCTTGGCTATCCCTGAGAGCCTGTTGAATCTCTTGTACTAACAAATTAGGGATGATACTTGTATACAAGCTCCCCGGTCCTACTAAAATCATGTCAGCCTCCTCAATGGCTTGAACCGCCTCTGGAAGCGCTTCAATGTCTGCGGGTTCTAACATGACTTTATGAATTTTTTTATTTACCTTGGGGATATTGGATTCTCCGACAACAATGCTTCCATCTGCCATTTCAGCTACTAAGCGAATACTTGAGTTCGCCGCAGGTAATACATTTCCTCTGACCGCTAATACTCGGCTTAATGCCTTTACAGCCGTCACAAAATCTCCTGTGATTTCCTGCATTCCTGCTATTAAAAGATTACCCAAACTATGCCCGGCTAATCCATTCCCATTGCGGAAACGGTGTTGGAATAGACTTTGTAGCAGAGGTTCTTTGTCTGCAAGCGCCACCAGAACATTACGAACATCACCAGGAGGCGGCATATTCATCTCTTCTCGAAGAATACCTGAACTACCTCCATCGTCGGCTACAGTGACAATCGCTGTGATTTCTATATTGACAGTCTTTAGTCCTCTTAGGATGGTAGCTAAGCCGGTCCCTCCTCCAATAACCACAATCTTTTTACGCTTCCCCTGTTGCATACTCCACCTCACTTATCTTTGGTAATATCTCGATGACTGACGCGAGTGGTGTATTCATCTGCAAATCTTTTATGAATATATTCAGCGAGTGTGACAGATCGATGTTTTCCACCCGTACAACCAATGGCAATGACAACCTGACTTTTTCCTTCTCTTTGATAATGAGGCAATAGAAAGGTAAGCATCTCTTCTAGTTTTTTGATAAAAGTTTGTGTTTCTGTCCATTTTAATACATATGTAGAAACTTCTTCTTCCAAGCCTGTTTTCGGTCTCATCTCAGCAATATAGTGCGGATTAGGTAAGAACCGAACATCAAAAACTAGATCAGCATCAATGGGAATTCCGTATTTAAAACCAAACGACATCGCATTTACCGTTAATTTATTTTGCTCTTGATCCGTAAAACGATGAATGATCTTCTCTCGTAATTGAGCTGGTTTTAAATTAGAGGTATCCAGCGTTTGCTGTGCTCTTCCCTTTAGTTCTTCGAGAAGTTTCCTCTCCTGCTGAATCCCTTCTAGCGGAAGTCCAGTTTTAGCCAAGGGATGCCTTCTTCTTGTTTCCTTATATCTTTTTACCAGAGCTTCGTCACTGGCATCAAGGAATAAAATTTGGTAATGAAAGAATTCTTTCTTTTCCAGATCATCAATGGCATTAAATAGCGAATCAAAAAACTCTCTTGCTCTTAAATCTAAGACAAGCGCCACTTTGCTCATGGAGGAACCTGTTTGTTCCATGAGTTCTATGAATTTCGGGATCAATATAGGAGGGAGATTATCTACACAAAAATATCCTAAATCTTCTAGACTCTGAACAGCTACTGTCTTTCCAGCTCCAGACATTCCTGTGATAATGACTAACTGTATTGATTTCTTTTCCATTGCAACAACCTCCTATTCATGATCGATTAGTTCATATTCGGGAGTATAACGGAATTTTTTAATGAAAAGATCATGATGCTTTAAGATATGGTCAAAGTAAACCTGATCTCCCTTCGCTTTGGGTAAGGAGGCGATTTGATCCAATTCTACCCAAGAGAGATCCCCTTCTGGTGAATCCGTTAACATTTGACCTTCAGAATGGTAGGCTACAAATGTGAACATCATCCACTCATCTACAACCTCTCCTTTATCTTCGACGATGATGGTAAAAACTCCTCTAAGCTCGGGATTTTTTATTGTGAGTCCAGTCTCTTCTTTATATTCTCGTATCACTGATTCGGTGACTGTTTCTAAGGGCTCCATCTTACCACCCGGAGCAACCCACCAGCCCCTTCTCGGTTTTTTTAATAATAGAACTTTCTTCTTTTCTTGATCGATTAAGATACAGTTTGTTATTCTTTGCACTGACATGTCACCTCTACAATAAGAATACCACCAAAGTTGCATTCAAGCAAAAAAAGGACGCAAGAGAAACTTTCTCTTGCGTCAAAGTCATATATTTTAAAAAAGGGGGTCAATTACTTAATTACATTGTACCCCAGAAATATTTCAAGAATGTTACAGAAGCATTAAAACTATGTTACACTTATCTGTTTTTGACTTCTTCCTTTAGCTTCTCATCTAGGTTTTCTACATAATGTTGTGCCGAAATCGCTGCTTGTGAACCATCTCCTGTTGCTGTAACAATCTGTCTTAAGGTCTTATCTCTGACATCTCCAGCGGCAAAAATCCCCTCCACCTTTGTAGCCATTTTCTCATCCGTTACAATATAACCGTCTTCATTTAAGACTCCTAAAGACTCGGCTGTGGCCGACAATGGGTCCATTCCGATATAGATAAAGACACCCTGACAAGAAAATTCTCTTTCTTCTCCGGTTTCTGTATTCTTGATTTTCACAGCAGAAACCTTATCCTCACCAACGATCTCCTCTACTGTATGGTTCCAGATAAATTCGATTTTTTCATTATCGAATGCACGATCCTGCAAGATCTTTTGAGCTCGCAGCTGATCTCGACGATGAATGATCGTCACTTTCGTTGCGAACTTGGTCAAGAATTGAGCCTCTTCTACAGCCGAGTCTCCTCCTCCGATGACAACAAGCTCTTTCCCTTTAAAGAAGGCTCCGTCACAGATCGCACACCATGAAACCCCACGACCAGACAGACGGTCTTCACCTGGTATCCCTAGTTTACGGTACTTTGTGCCTGTCGCAATAATCACGGATTTAGCATGAACCTCTTTGTTGCCTAGGTTTATTTTTTTATACGGATGTCCGTCTTCAATACTCTTTACATCTCCGTAAGCATATTCTGCTCCGAACTTCTTGGCATGCTCAAACATCTTAGTTGATAGGTCTGGACCTAAGATATGATCGAAGCCTGGATAATTCTCCACGTCCTCCGTGTTCGCCATTTGTCCGCCTGGAACTCCTCTTTCGATCATGACTGTACTGAGATTTGCTCTTGAGGTATAGACGGCAGCACTCATTCCTGCTGGTCCAGCTCCAATAATCGCTACATCGTATATTTTTTGTTCGCTCATTTCTTTCCCTCCATGCTGTTGCCTTTTCTCTATTATCAAGTAGATAGAGGATTATTGTCTAGAAAAATGCTTTTTTCTAGCTCTTGCAAGTTTTTGGTGAGTGTATTCACGGACACATTATAACGTGTCGCTATTTCTTTCTTTGTCATAGGATGACCCTTTTTATCTGCTAGCATGAATTCAATCGCCGCAGCCCAACCTTCTGCTTTACGAATCTTGGGAATGTTGGGGTAGCTACTGCGCAAGTATGTTGTCCATATCCCTTGCGCTTCCTGATGCTCAAGCAGATCGTAATTCCCTTCCATTCCCATACGCAAACAAGTCACGACTTTTTTCCATTGCGACATCCATTCTGGAAATGGCTCCTCGGTAAAATCGCCATCAATGGTCTGCTTTTCCCCACCTAAATAAGCATAGTAGGGCGTTGCTGCCCCGATTTGTCTCAGGACAAAAACAGCCACTTTTTTGAGATAATCCTCTTCCATTGGATCTAAGATCAACTGTCTTAAAGCCTCTTCCACTTCCTGATCGGCGATATATTCGAAGGACTGAATCACTTGTAGCTTTGTATTCTGATCTCCATGTCGTAAGGACCAAAAAAGTGAGGAACGGATCAAGGGGTCACACATGACATCCTTGGGGATATGATTCCCTTTAAACCAATCCTTGTTCTTTAATTGTACGTCATAGGGCAATTGATAGTGATAAGGGATTCTCTGTTGACGAAATTTTTCTTGATTGACGAGGTCTAAGTAATACTCAGCTACATCACACTCAGGATGCAATTGTCTCAGCTTGAGCCAATTCTCCTCTGCTTTAGCCCAACGCTTCGTATTAAAGGCAGCCACCGCTACATAATGATAGAGACTGACATCACCTTGATTGCCTCTTTTCATTAGAATCGTAAACAATTCATAAGCGCGCTCATCCTCTCCAATGATTCCAAGGGTTGTGGCTAGCTTATAATGCTGATCTGACTGGACAGGCAACACTTTTTTCAATCCTTCGATTAGTTCCTGTACCTGCTCTCTCTCTTCCTTGTGACAATAAAACACAGTGAGGTTACAAAGGGCATGAAGATTGGTAGGATCTTTCTCTAAGATCTCTTCAATCACTCCCATTGCTCGGTCAAATTGTCCTAAGTAGTAATAAGACAGGGCTAAATTATTCCTAGAGGCTAAGAAATGAGGGTACTCCTCGACCATTTCCTCTAAAATCTTGGTCGCTTCTAGAAACTTCCCATCCTCCAAGCACATTCTCGCTTTCTCATGCTTGCCAATCAACTTATGCTCTACGTCTAATTCTTTGGGCGCTCTCTCTAGCTCAAAGCAAATAAAATCAAGAAGCTCCTCAGCCTCCTCCACATAGAGCCCTTCTTCATTTTCTTGCAGATACATCAAAGCATACCGTTCCGCTTGATCAAAATCACCTAAGTGAGCATAATTGTTAGCCATATAGTAATAACATTCGGTAAAGGTTTCATCCACTTTATGAACAATTGTGGACAAAAGGCGGTTACTCTCTTCATATTCAGCCATTTCCGTATAAACCGCTGATAAGTTAATGAGATATTTGGGATTATGTGGCTCCAAATCAACACTTTTTATAAAATATTTGCAAGCTTTTGCCACATCTTTTCGTCTTATAAACCGTACTCCACGTTCAAAGAAAAACTCCGCATCAAAAGGGACCGACACAACATTACTCTTTGCCTGAAGTGTACGTTTAGAGTTTTGCATATTTTCCTCCATGATCAATCTCTGATAGTTTGTCAAAAGTATACCATAACCTCTAGAACTTTTCCTAGTAAAAGGAATCGCAGAACACAAAAAGCAACGCCCTTTCATCTAAGGACGCTACTTTCTTCGGTGTTGATCTGTGATTCTATATGAAAAATTCTATTTCGTATGCCTTTGCTTCAAGATATCAATAACCTGATCAAGACCTAGTCCTTGTTCTCTCCATAAAACCAGTAGGTGATAGAGAAGATCGGCTGACTCATTACGAAGCTCTTCTGGATCTCTATTTTTTGCAGCAATAATAACCTCTCCTGCTTCTTCTCCTACCTTCTTCAGAATCTTATCGACTCCCTTTTCAAAAAGATAAGTGGTATACGCTCCCTCTGGTCGTTCCATATCCCTTGTAGCAATGGTTTCGATTAGCTGTGAAAGAACATGATATTCATAGGAAGATTCGCTCCCTTTGTCGCCTTCCGAACCTTCTTCTGCTAGAAGATCAATGCGCCCCTCAAAACAGGTATAGGTCCCATTATGACAAGCAGGTCCCTGAGGGTCTACGAAAATAAGAAGAGTATCTCCATCACAGTCATACCGAAGCTCTTTCACTTTTTGAGTATGACCAGAGGTGGCTCCTTTGTTCCACAATCCTTGTCTAGATCGACTCCAGAACCAGGTTTCACCCGTTTCAAGTGTTTTCTGCAAGGATTCTTCATTCATATACGCCATCATCAATACGGCTTTACTCTGACGGTCCTGGACAATCGCAGGAACTAAGCCCTGCTCATCAAATCTAATTGCTTCAAATTGTGTACTCAACGCACTTCCACTCCTTGCCGTCGTAATTCATCCTTCACTTCACCGACCGTCGTTTCTTTAAAATGAACGATGGAAGCAGCTAATGCCGCATCTGCTTTTCCTTCTGTGAATACAGGATAGAAGTCCTCTTTCCTTCCAGCTCCTCCTGAGGCAATAACGGGGATTTTGACATTTTCCGAGATCCAGCGATTTAACTTCAAGTTGAAGCCTGTTTTTTCTCCATCGGCATCCATACTGGTTAACAGAATTTCTCCTGCACCTAGCTCTTCTGCTTCCTGTGCCCAAGCCAGCACCGTCTTCTCCACTCGATTTCTGCCACCATGAGTGTAGACATACCAATCCTGCGCTTGTTCATCCCATTTCGCATCAATCGCAACGACAATGCATTGGGAACCAAAGAAGGCTGCTCCCTCCTTCACGAGCTGAGGAGAGCGCAGAGCTGCCGTATTAAGGGAAACCTTGTCTGCCCCGGCACGAAGAATCCGTTTCATGTCCTCTACCGAGTTGATTCCTCCACCTACAGTAAAAGGAATGGAAATTCTTCCTGCTGTTCTTTCAACCACATCAACCATCGTTTCTCTTCCTTCATGCGAGGCAGAGATGTCTAGAAAGACTAATTCATCTGCACCCTCTTGGTCGTAATAAGAAGCAAGCTCCACGGGGTCACCAGCATCTCTCAAGCCTTGGAATTGAACTCCCTTGACCACCCTGCCATCCTTCACATCAAGACACGGAATAATTCGTTTTGTCAGCATGAGGAGCCCTCCTTCGTCAGCTTCAGAGCTTCCTCTAGCGTGAACACTGGTTGGTATAATGCCTTCCCTACAATCGCTCCTGCGATTCCTTCTGCTCGATACGCTTCTAAATCCGTTAGGTCCTCTAAACGAGAAACTCCTCCAGAGGCGATCACTTCTTGCCCCACAGTCTGTGCCAAACGTAGAGTTGCTTCAATATTCGGTCCCGTTAGAGTCCCATCCTTACTAATGTCTGTAAAAATGAAGGTTGTTGCTCCATGATCAGCTAGCCTGAGAGCCAGCTCCTCTGTCTTAACCTCAGAAGACTCCAGCCAGCCTTCTGTTGCCACATATCCGTCACGAGCATCCAGCCCGATTGCTACATGAGTTCCGCCAAATTCTTTTAACGCCTCTTTGACGAAATCAGGAGATTTAATGGCAGATGTGCCTAAAATGACACGCTGCACCCCTTTTTCTAGGTAGTACTCTACCTGCTTCATATGACGAATTCCTCCGCCTATTTGTACAGGAACAGGGACATCAGCTGCAATGCTTGTCACGATCTGATCATTGACCGGTTGTCCCACCTTCGCCCCATCTAAGTCTACTAAGTGAATCCACTCCGCTCCTTGCTGAATCCATTTTTGCGCCATCTCAAGTGGATCTCCATATACCGTTTCCTGAGCATAATCTCCCTTAAATAAACGAACGCATTGCCCCCCACGTATATCAATGGCTGGATACAAAATAAATGGTTTTTGACTCATCCTACCTTCACTCCTTCACACAGCTTGCCAAAGTTGGCGAGTAACTGAATGCCTGTCTGACCGCTTTTTTCAGGATGAAATTGCATCCCCAGAACATTGTTGCGTCCCACAACGCCCGGAACGCGTTCATGGTAGTCAGCATAAGCAATTAATTCCTCTTCATCCAATCCGGTCATATAGAAGGAATGAACAAAATAGGTATAGCCTTCTTCAATCCCTTCCAACAGAGGGTGAGCAGCTTGCTTGTAATGCAGCTTATTCCAGCCCATATGAGGAACCTTATATTTCTCTCCCTGCGTATTCACGCCCGGTAGCCGCTTCGCCTTGCCCTTAAGTAGGCTTAGCCCTTCCCACTCTCCACCTTCTTCACTGCTTTCAAAAAGAAGCTGCATGCCTAAGCAGATTCCTAGAAGGGGCTTTCCGCTCGTAGTAATCTCTTGGATCACTTGATCTAGCCCCGTTTCTTTTAACTGTTTCATCGCATCACCAAAGGCGCCTACACCTGGCAGAATGACACCAGCCGCCAGTTCGATCTGTTCTTTCGAATCTGTAATCACATAGTCGTATCCAAGACGCTCTAGAGCTTGGCTGACACTATGCAGATTTCCCATTCCATAATCTATAATTGCAATCATGTTACAGCATTCCTTTCGTTGATGGAACTCCCTTAACGCGAGGGTCAATGCTTGTCGCTTCATCTAAAGCTCTGCCCAAAGCTTTAAAGATCGCCTCGATCATATGATGGGTGTTGGAACCATAATGCAGAATCACATGCAGGTTCATTCTTGCTTCTAAGGCTAGCTTCCAAAGAAATTCATGAACAAGCTCTGTATCGAAGGTTCCCACCTTCCCTTGAGGAAACTCCGCTCTAAACTCTAGGTGAGGACGATTGCTGAGATCAACGACCACCTGAGCTAATGTTTCGTCCATTGGAACAAAGCTATTGCCGTAACGACGAATTCCTTTTTTATCTCCTAAAGCTTCTTTTAAAGCAAGACCTAAACAGATGCCAATATCCTCAGTCGTATGATGATCATCAATATCAATATCCCCAACTGCCTTAACCGTTAAATCAAAATGGCCATGCTTAGCAAATAGATCGAGCATGTGATTCATGAAGGGAACCCCTGTGTCCAGCTCATTTTTTCCTGCTCCATCAATCTGAAAGGCTAGCTGAATATCCGTTTCATTCGTTTTTCTGGTGATTTGGTGTTGTCGATTGTTATTTTCTGTCATCTCTATTCTCTCTCTTTCTCTACTCTTACTTGAATGGCTCTAGCATGTGCCTCAAGCCCTTCATAACGCGCAAATTTCATGATTTGATCAGCATTTTGCAACAAGTCTTTTTTAGAATAATAGATCAGGCTGCTCTTCTTTATAAAATCATCGACATTGAGGGGGGATGAGAAGCGAGCTGTCCCATTGGTCGGCAGGACATGGTTAGGACCCGCAAAATAATCTCCTACTGGCTCTGAACTGTACTCTCCTAAGAAAATCGCTCCTGCGTTTTTGATTTTCCCTACCCACTCAAATGGAGATTCTACCAAAATTTCTAGATGCTCAGGCGCTAGCTGGTTAACGATATCGACCGCTTCTTCCAGCGTTTTCGTGACATAAATCGCCCCGAATTCCTCAAGCGCCGCTCTCGCAATTTCCTGCCGCGGTAAAGTAGCTAATTGCCTTTCTACTTCTTGTTGAATTTGTTTAGCTAGTTTTTCTGAAGGAGTGACGCAGACCACCGCAGATCTTGTATCATGCTCTGCCTGAGATAATAAATCCGCCGCTATATAGACAGGGTTTTGCTGCTCATCTGCCAGAACAACAAGATCACTTGGACCCGCAATCATATCGATATCAACGAGACCGAAAACCTCTCGCTTCGCTAAAGCGACATAGATATTCCCTGGTCCAACGATTTTGTCCACCGGAGCAATTGTCTCCGTACCGTATGCCGCTGCCGCAATCGCTTGTGCTCCGCCCACCTTATATATTTCGGTTACCCCTAACAAATCGGCTGCCACGAGAATTCCTGCCATCACACGTCCACTTGACTGAGGGGGAGTGAACATCACAATCTCTTCAACCCCCGCAATCTTCGCAGGGATTACGTTCATCAGTACCGTAGAAACAAGCGGTGCCGTTCCACCTGGAACATACACCCCGACTCTAGCCAAGGGAGTGATCACTTGCCCTAAAATCGTACCGCTTTCCTCCGGCTGTAGCCATGAGCTTCTTTTTTGCTTTTCGTGAAAGCGTTGAATATTGTTCATCGCATTCTTAAGGACATCGACAAGCTCAATCTCTACTTCTTGATACGCTTCCTCTATTTCCTGCTGAGTCACTCGTAATGTTTCTAGCTCTACTCGATCAAATGCGGCTGTATAACGGAGAAGAGCGCGATCGCCTTCTTGTTTTACATCTTCGAGAATGGATAATACAGCCGCCCTCTGTTCCTCCGTTCCTCCCTCTACACTTCGTTTCAAGGAAAGGTCTGCACTATTTTTCACTATTTTTAACATGTTTGCCCTCCAAAATAACTTCTTGTAGACGCACTCTCATCTCTTCAATCTCAGTATGCCTCATGCGATAGCTTACTTGATTGGCAATCAAGCGACTTGAAATATCCATCATTTTCTCTAGCTCCACTAAGCCGTTTTCCTGTAGGGTTCTCCCGGTGGATACAATATCCACGATTCGATCTGCTAAGCCTACTATCGGCGCTAATTCAATCGACCCATTCAACTTAATGACTTCTACCTGTTGACCTTGCTTACGGAAATAAGCGGACGCCACCTTAGGATATTTGGTAGCCACTCGTGGAGAAAGCGTTGGTCTCCAGTCTGGAAGACCAGCAATGGAGAGGTGACAAAAGCTAATCTCTAAATCAAGTAATTCATACACCTCTCGCTCTTCTTCAAGCAATACGTCTTTTCCCACTACTCCTACATCCGCTACGCCATATTCCACATAGGTGGGTACGTCCGTTGGTTTGGCAAGGATAAAGGCCATATTTGCTTCTGGTACTGGAATAATCAGCTTTCTCGAAGCTTCAAATTCTGGAGGCAGAGGATATCCTGCTTTACGCAGCAAAGCAACGGCTTCTTCAAATATTCTGCCTTTTGGCATGGCGACCATTAATGGTTTGTTACTCATTTTCTGCATCTATTCTCTCCCACCTTCAAGACGAATCCATTGATCAAACTTCTTATCTGTAATCGAAACCTTTTCCTTTTTGGATTGTACCTTGTGTAAAGTTACCAAGGCATGATCCGCTCTTAATTCCTGAGCTAGTTGAAAGGCCTCACTTCTCTCTTTTGCGGTGTACGTGACTAAGACTTGTTTCTGACACTCTTCCAGATTCATTTTGCTTACTTCTAGAATTCGATCTACTTTGATAGCAAAGCCTGTTGCTGGTGCAGGTCTGCCAAATTCGCCTAGAAGATGGTCATATCTGCCTCCATTGCAAATGGGAAAGCCCAGTTGTTCAGCATAGCCCTCGAACAAGATTCCTGTGTAATAGTCTAAGTCTCGTATTAGAGTTAAATCGAAGAAGAGATGATCTGTCACTTGGTGGTGCTTTAAGACCTCCCATAACTCGCTTAACTGTTCAACAGCTTTCTCAGCTTCAGCTCCCATAGCCATTTCCTTTGCTTTCTCTAGCTGTTCTGCTCCTCCACGCAATTCTAATAGAGCCAAGAGGCGCTCCTTTTCATCAATGGAAAGGGTTTCCTGCTGGATAAATTGGCGATAGCCCACGTAGTTATTTTGTTGCAGGTAGCTCTTCGCTTCCTTTTCCTTCTCTTGATCAGCTAAAATTTCATGGAACAGCCCGTTCATATAACCAATGTGACCAAGAGCTAGCTTATAATGCGGAACCTCAACCGCCTGTAACGAAGCGATCGCTAAGGTGATCACTTCCGCATCCGCATCGGGCGCTTCCTCTCCCACTAACTCTATGCCCACCTCAGGAAACTCAGCATTGCGCCCAGCTTCTTTCTCTTGAGCACGAAAGACATTCCCCTGATAAGAAAGGCGAATAGGGAATGGCTCTTCTTTATAAATAGAACCAATCACTCGGGCAATTGGCGCTGTCATATCAGGTCGAAGGACAAGAGAGCGACCTGTTCGATCTAATAGCTTAAACAAGCGTTTTTCCATGGTAGAGCTAACTCCACCCACCGTATCATAGTATTCCAACGTAGGAGTTTCTATCTGACGATAGCCCCACGCTTTAAGAACCTTCTGTATCTCTACAAGTAGTTTTCCTTTTCGCTCCACAACCTCAGGGATGATATCCCTCATTCCTAGGGGCTTTTCAAAAACAAAAGGTTTTGACATCTTTGTTCAACTCCGAATCCTTTAGTTTGCTACCAAGTTAAAGTATTTATTTAGTGATACTAACACGGGAGCTTCTATTGGTCAATAAAAAAATGTTTATTTCTATTATGCCCCTGATAAGTCTAGTTTTTGCTCACAGAAAAAAGCTGTACGTAGAAGCATGAGATGTTTGTCCTTTCATTCTCATCCTTCTATGTACAGCTTGATCCTTACCAGCTCGATTCTCTTTTTTTACGTTCCACTTCTTCTTTCGTATAGATCAGCTGTGCCGGATTCCCTCCCACAAAAGCCCCCTCAGGTACATCTTTAATCACTAAGGAGCCTGCGGATACAATGACACCATCACCAATCCGAACTCCTGGTAGAATGGTTGAATTAGCTCCAATCATTACGTTAGAGCCAATCTCCACCTCACCCAAGCGATACTCTTCAATTAGATATTCATGGGTTAAGATTGTGGTGTTATAGCCAACAATCGTATTTTGCCCAATCGATATTTTCTCTGGAAACATCACATCCATCATGACCATGAGAGCCACGGCTGTATTCTCCCCCACCTCCATCTTCAGACATCGACGGTAGATCCAATTTTTCAACGGGATAAAGGGACAATATCTGGAAATTTGAATGCAGATGAAGTTTTTACAGACCTTGAAAAATGGGACTGTACGATAGAGCTGCCACAATGAATTTGTTCCTTGCACAGGATATCGAGTGGTTCTTCTCATGACTCTACTCCTTCACGATCCTTAATAAATCCTTCATATCCTTTAAGATATAGGTAGGAGAATAGCCTCTTAGGTATTCCTCTCCCTTTAGACTCCACGCGACACCAGCAGAATGAATTCCTGCGCGATGAGCTGCTTCAATATCAAAGGAGCTATCTCCAACCATCAGGGTGCTTTCTGGAAGAGCTCCAAGCTCTGACATCGCTCTTAGGACAGGCTCTGGATGCGGCTTAGGATTCTCAACCTCTTGTAAGGTGACAATCGAATCCATTAAAGGCCTTAACTGCGTTAAATCGAGTCCCATTTCTGTCGTATTTCTCTGTTTTGTCGTCACAACACCGAGCATAATGCCCCATTCTTTCAGTTGGGTAATAACCTCTAGCACATGAGGAAAAGCCGTGACCATTTCATCGTGAGTTCGTATATTAAATTCACGATAGACCTGAATCATCTCTTCCACCCTGTCCTCATCATAGCGCGAGAGGATATCAAATAGAGTCCCTCCCATTTCCGCAATAATCTCTTCACGCAAAAAGGTTCGCTCTGGAAAAAAGGTTTGAAAGGTATGCAGAAAAGAAGTAATAATCAATTCATTCGTATCTAATATGGTTCCATCTAAATCAAACAGAATCGTTTTATATTTCATGTCTAACTCCTTCGCTTGGTTGATCTCGTTTTGTATCTATTCGCTTCCATAATAAAGCAATCATGATGGTAAGAATGGCAGCAATGACGAGTCGAATGACTAACAACGGCCAAACAGGGATTCCCAAGGGGATAAAAATCAATGTATCTTCAATCACCGCATGACAAGCAACTAAGAAAATAAAGAGAAGGTAGATATCTCTTTTTTGCAAATGATCTTCTTTCACTGCCTGAATAATCAATCCGGCTCCATAAGCTAAACCAAACAATAACCCAGCACTTAATGCGGTAGCTGTATTTGGTGACAAACCTAACGTTTTCGTTACAGGCTGCATCCAGCGGGTAAATACATCTAAGAACTTCAAGTCCTTCATCCATTGAATAAAAATCATTAACGGAAAGACAATCATAGCCAATTGAAATATACCCATGAGTGCTGTTTGCAGAGCATGAACCGTAATCTCTAGCCAACCTGTCAGTTCCACAGCCCCTTTGTCAGGGAGAAACCCATATTGAGCCGGCTCAGCTCCTCCGCCCCAGCTTACGTTAATGATGACCGCTGAAAGGACTGCCAAGCCCACTCTAACAAGAACAACAACAGAAGCCCTGACTCCAACCTTGGAAGATACAACCGTTTCAATAAATAAGTTATGGGAGAAGGACATCATCATGGCTAAAATAAACACTTCTTTCACCGTCAATTCCAATGAGAGGATAGCTCCAATCCCTGCATACAGATTAAGCACATTGGCAATGACTAAAGGAATTGCCGCTTCTCCCGGAAGACCCAGCCAGCCCATGAAAGGCTGACAGACCCTGACCACCCAATCCAGGAGAGGGGTAAAAGAAAGAAGGGTCACTATGAGCGTGACCGGAAAAATAACCTTTCCTAAAATCCATGTCGTCTGCCATCCATTTCTGAAGCCGACTCGTAATGTTTCTAAGCTCATGATGCATCCCTTCTTTTTGTTTAGTTTATCCCTTGCTCTCCTTACTGATCATTGTACAGCTTCTCACTTGCGCCCGTTTTTCGGCGAATCATGATCGCCAGAACAGCAAATATAACCAGAGCAATACTAATCATCTGCGCCATACGCAGTGTTTCAGATAACATCAAGCTATCTGTCCGCATCCCCTCAATAAAGAATCGTCCCACTGAGTACCAAATGAGGTAAGAGAAGAACATCTCCCCTTGACGCAGTCTGATCTTTCTTAAACTAATCAGAATTACAAATCCAATGATATTCCAGATCGATTCATATAAAAAGGTCGGATGATGATAGTAGAAACCGGCTAGTAACCCCTCTCCTGGTGATGGGTTATAGATATACATTTGATTTATAATAAACTCGGGCAGAAATAACCCTTCTAAAAACTCTCTAGAAACCACGCCCCCGTGAGCTTCTTGGTTCATAAAGTTCCCCCAACGACCAATCCCCTGAGCCAATAAGACATGTGGCGCCAGAATATCAACCACTTTCCAGAAGGAGAGCTTTTTCACTTTGCAAAAGACCAAGATCGTGATGACTCCAGCGATAATCACCCCATGAATCGCCAATCCACCCTTCCAAACAGCAAGGATATCCCCTGGATGTTCACGATAATAGTCCCATTGAAAGAGCACATAATACAAGCGTCCGCCCAGAATCCCCATAGGAATCGCGAAAAAAGCCATATCCATAAAGGTATCAGGTACAATCCCATGTTTTTTTCCTTCTCGCGTCGATAACATTAAGGCAAGCAAAGCAGCCGTCCCTAAGATGAGTCCGTACCAATGGATGGCAATAGGTCCAAGCTGAAGAGCTACCGGGTCTAATCGTGTAATTTGTGCTGTAGCGCTAACGAAATCCATTTCTCACACTCCTCAATCCTTTTTTTCTAATAACACTCTTCATTTAAAATTCTTCATTTTCTTCTAATATGGTAGCTGCTAAACGCTGTGAAAATGTTTCAGCAGCATTAAAGCCCATTCGTTTTAACCTAAAATTCATCGCAGCTACTTCAATAATCACAGCTAAGTTACGTCCTGGACGGACGGGAATAGTCATTTTTGGTAAATAGGTATCAATAATTTTAATTCTCTCTTCATCTAGCCCCAGACGGTCATACTGCTTGGTGCTATCCCAGTTTTCCAATGTACAGACCATGGCAACCTTCTTAAAATTCCGAACGGCCCCTGCTCCAAATAATGTCATTACATTAATGATCCCTACCCCGCGAATTTCCAGAAGATGGCGAAGCAATTCAGGAGGGTTCCCGATTAATACATTTTCAGCAGGCTGCTTAATTTCGACTAAGTCATCAGCAATTAAACGATGACCTCTTTTTACTAATTCTAACGCTGTTTCGCTTTTCCCAATTCCACTTCCCCCTGCAATCAGTACACCCACTCCATAGATATCAACTAATACGCCATGCATTGAGGTGGTTGGCGCTAACTGATTCTCTAAGAAGCTGGTCACTTTACCCAACAATTGTGTGGTGGTAAAGGTACTTTTCAGAACGGGGATCTGATGCAAATTCGAGGCACGCAGTAATTCCTCTGGTACCTCCATCCCCCTCGAAATACATATACATGGTGTCTGATCATGACAGAGTCGTTCCATGCGGTCTGCTTTCTCCTCTGTACTTAGCTCATGAAAGAAGCTGAGCTCTGTTTTTCCTAATAATTGAACACGTTCAGAGGGGTAGTATGTAAAGTATCCTGCCATCTCTAATCCCGGTCTTGAAATATCACTCGTCTTAATTAAACGGTTCAACCCTTCCTCTCCTGAGGCGACTTCCAAGTTAAAGCGTTCAACGATCTCTTTTACTTTTATCTGTTTCATCGTATGGCTCCTTACTAATCAGAAGTATAGTATAGTCCTGTCTATTTTACCATTAATCTTGAACTACTCACCACTTAACACCCTTTCGGGTTGTTTGAAGTGGGAGATTCTTGGGAATAGAGCGTACTTGTTAGCATATTTCTTTACCAACAGAGGTTTCTCTTATTGACCAAGCTATCCCCGTAGATTCCTACGGTTCCATATTTTTGTTTAAGCCAAAACTAAGA
>NZ_BAMO01000003.1 GCF_000615945.1 Caldalkalibacillus mannanilyticus JCM 10596 | reverse complement strand
AAGTTAGCAAAATCAATCTCAGATGTATCATGGTCTGCCTTTGTAACTAAATTAGAATACAAAGCGAAATGGTACGGTAAAACAATTTTGAAAATAAGCAGATGGTTTCCGTCTAGTCAGATATGTTCCCATTGCGGACATCAAGATGGCAAGAAATCTCTTGAAATAAGGGATTGGACTTGTCCTGTTTGCTACGAACATCACGATAGAGATATAAATGCCAGCAAAAATATCCTAGCCGAAGGCTTAAAAACCTTAGTTTTGGCTTAAACAAAAATATAGAACCGTAGGAATCTACGGGGATAGCTTGGTCAATAAGAGAAACCTCTGTTGGCGAAGAAATAGGCTAACAAGTACGCTCTATTCCCAAGAATCTCCCACTTCAAACAACTCGAAAGGGTGTTAAGTGGTGAGTAGTTCAAATTCTACAATAGAATAAACAGACAACTTGGGAGGAAAAAATATGAAAAAAGATCAAATATAAAGCGAGTAGGCTGACACCTGTTGAATCTATAGCGGTCAAACCTACTCGAATTATGGAATGTCCTATTCAAATTGAGGCAAAGGTAAGGCACATTCGAATTCCTGATGATTCTCCTGACTTTGCCATTGTTGAAACGTAAGCTATACATGTGCATGCACACCAAGAAATGATTAAGGAAGATCATTATATTGACCCTGTTAAATGGAGTCCGCTAATCTATAACTTTCGGCATTATTTTGCTCAAGGGAAGCATTTAGGTCAAACCTTTCGATCTGAAGTCTAGACGTAGACAGTTTCCTAGAGAAACCCTGCCAATGCTCTAGCATATTCAAAAGGAATAGGCAGGATAGCGGGGAGAACTTGCTTCTCATCTTCTGTTCGGTCTTGCTTAATTTCTGCTGCGTAATTAAATTGGGTTTCTAAGATCCAAAAGGAATGGTCTTTATTCATAACAAGGTCAATGGCTGCATCTCCAATCTTTCGTCCGTTGCGTTCCATGGTCGTCAGAATTTCAATACAAACCTTGGTTATTTCTTTTATTTTTCGAGTGGCTTGTTTATCCGTTAACTGATAGATTTCCATTAATGCGGTGTGACCAGGGATGATTTTCTTTCTGTTCTGGGAATTTGTAATGACGCTTCCTTTTTCGGCTACTTTGGTTTCCATGCCTGAGAATCTCCACCTTCTGCTGCGATCCTTTTGTAAATAAAGCCTAAAGTCTATTTTATGAGGAAGGGAAGGCAGAGTGATTTCTTGTTGGAGAATATATTTTTTACCCGAAACCAACTGTTTTTTGATTAACGAAGCTAATGCCTCTTCTGAGGTTACTCTATGGTGCTGACCCAGATGATCGGATAATTGATACCCTTTCCGGCGATAGCGGATTCTAAAAATCCCGTTCCCTCCAGCCATCGTAGCGGGTTTTAAGTAGATAGAAGAATGTTTCTTTAACATGTTAAGCACTGATTGGATGTTTTTGTACTCTTTTGTATGAGGGAGATGTTTTTTGATCGTTGGCTGCTCCGATATCTGCTTCCAGAATGTCCATTTGTTTGTGTTGCCATAAGGATAGTTAAAGATGTGAGTCACCTTCGATTTTTTGAAATGCTGATAGGTCTTCTTCTTCATGGGTACTCGATTGAAAATGACTGAAGGATAGGGAAAGGTTCCTTGAACAAATGTCTTCTTAGTTGGATGATAGTAGAAGCCTGACACCATTTCCTTTTGTTTGTGAACAGTACTTAGTTTAAATAGGTATATAAGCCCTTTGATCTGATGGTAATGAGCAAAACGAGCCAATTGCTGCTGGGGGTCCCTCATGTATTTGGGGAGCACGAGAAGTCCAATGACAGGGCCAACAACAAGTTCATTGTTTTTGATATAGCAATCATAGGGGAGGTTAGGAATTGTAAATTGTGGGGTAAGCTGATTGGAAATGACCATCTTCCCTAGCTTTAGACGTGGATCAATTTGAACCATTAGTTTCTTAGAAACAGCACCAAAGCGCAACGTAATGTGATTATCCTCCAGCTGTAGACGGGTGAAAGTCTGCTGATTAAGCTTAATGAGACCAGGAGATAAGTCTGGATCAATGCTGACGGAATACAGATAATGATTACAGAGATGAGAGGCGGTTTCGTTCATATTCATCAGGCTGGAGCCTTTGACCAAAATCAAGTGATTATTGTCTACTTCTTTTTCCAAAGCATGGTGAAGGGCGGGACGGTCGTTAAAGTGCTTAATATGTGTGGCAGGAAAACCAGCGCTCACAGCTCCTATTCCAATCCACTTGGCTTTTTGACCATAGGTATAAATCGTGTCCATTTTCTTTTTTGCCAAATATCTACCTACTTCTTTATGTCCTTCTCTTGTATGTTCGCCTAACTCAAGCATGTCACCTAAAACCACAATTTTCTTCTTCTCTTTTTCCATGTCGCTCATCACATCAATAGCTGCCATAACGGATTGGGGATTAGCATTAACAGAATCATCAATAAGAGTCGCCTGATTTCGTAGAGGGACAAAGTTTAAGCGCTTGTAAGGGACCTTGTATTTGCGCAACCCATCTCTGATGTCGGCAACAGAAAATTGTAGATGATCGGCAATGGCAATGGCATATAAGGCATTGTACACATTGTGGATCCCGAAGGCAGGAATAAAAAAACGTTCTTCCTTCTGAGCAAGCTTGACTCTAAATTTCATTCCCTGCTCGGTATATTCAATATCCTTGGCGCAATAGTCAGCTTCATTTTTTGAACCTATTGTAATCAGCTTTCCTTTAAAGTCTTTGGTGTCTAGATATTTAGAGTTCCGGTCATCTTTATTAAGCAGGAGGGTTCCTTTTGGGTCCATATATTTAATAAGTGCTGACTTGTTTTTGGCAGTCGAGGTAATATGATTCCCCAGATTTCCGTAATGAGCAGAGCCGATATTGGTAATGACCGAAATATTGGGTAGGAAATGCTGGCAATGTTTCTTCCCTGCTCCTGGCTGCCCCATTCCTAGCTCAAACAGTATGGCTTGATGGAACGGACGAAGCTTCTTCATGGTATCTCTGGTATGGTAGGGCAGATTTTTATTCCCTATTGTTTTTAAGATTTTCCATTTCGTTTCAAGAATAGATGAAATAAACTCTCTTGTTGTTGTTTTCCCTGAACTGCCCGTTATAGCAATGGTGGGAATTGTCAAGGAGCGAGTTTTCTTCACAATGAGTTCCTCCTTTTTTTACATAGCCTTATGAATAGCCAATAAAGCAAGCATGAGAGTGGGGTCAAGTAGGTCCATATCTACTTGAAAATAAGGAAACATGAGTGGGATTTCTGTACAGCAGCCCAAAACAGCCGATCCCCCCTCCTTTTGATAATCTACTAATAATTGCTGTAAGTCTTGGAGAGGTTTATTGGGTAATCTGCCAGCCTTGACATGTTTGATCGCTTGATCGACTACTTTCTGCTGTTCTAGAGTAGGGGTGAATAGCTTTACGGATGTCCTGTTTAACGCTTTTTGATAGAGTCCGCTATGAAGGGTTGTGCTTGTAGCGAGTAGAAGGATCTCTACTTGCTGAGGGTATTTTTCAAGAAGAGCCTGTGCTGTGTTTTCGATCATGCTGTAAAAGGGAATTGTGATTGATTTCTTTATTTCTTCATACCAAAGATGGGCGGTGTGGCAGGGCATAATAAGAAAATCTGCACCTGCTTGCTCTAAGAGGGTTGCTGATCTAATAAGCTCGGGTAAGGGGCTAATCGCATCTAAGCTTCGTGGAGGGATTTGGGGATTGTTATAGATTAGTATTTTTACATGCTCCTGATCGGCTGCTGCAGGGGTGTGCTGGACGATTTTTTGAAAGAGATCAACAGTAGCTGAGGGACCCATCCCTCCAATGATTCCAACGGTTTTGCTCAAGTGTTTCACTTCCTTATCTACATGAAGGATCTAGTTCTCGTATGGATATAACGTGTCTATAGAATAAGGATATTCACAGAAAAGAGGATTGGTATAAACGCTTTTCTTATCTTTTGAGAGAATGGATTGTAGAAAAGTGGAGAAAGGAGTCTAGTTTATAGGAAAAAAGTATTGACTGGTAGGAATATTCATAATAATATTGGTATAGACAACATGACATCCATACAAAAAAGACAGAAGGGGGAAAAGAAAGTGAAAAAAAGGCTAAATCTTGTTTTGTCTGTAGTAGTGCTTCTTTCTCTATTTTTGACAGCGTGTTCAGGAGGGCAACCGGCTACTAACGGTGAACAAACAGATTCGACTTCGTCACCTGAGACTGCTGATGGAAGTGTAGAGCTTCGCATTGTCACGATGTTTGGTGGGACAGACCCTGTAACAAGTGTATTGCGGGATGTTTTACAAGAGTTTGAAAATCAGAATCCTGGGATTAAGATTATCAATGATTCAATGACGGCAGGTGACGCATTTAATACGAAGGTAAGTACGGATTTTTCTTCGGGGAACGAGCCTGAGATCGTCTTTTATTTTAATGGGGCGAATGCCACTAGTTTTGTAGAAGCAGGGAAGGTTATCCCGATGGAAGAACTGCTAGATGCAGATCAAGAATGGAAGGAAGGCTTCCATGAAGCTGCTTTAGAACAGATGAAAGAAAAGGATGGTAAGCTGTACGCTATTCCTGTAAACGGTTTCTATGAGGGTCTTATTGTGAATAAAGCCATGTTTGACGAATATGGAATTGCGCTTCCGACAGATTGGGCTACATATGAGAAGGCGATTTCAGCGTTTAAAGAAAAAGGGATCATTCCAATTGGTCAATCCTTACCTGAATCTTGGTATTTGATTGAGCATTATTTGATGGCGGCAGGTGGACCAGCAGGACATCAGAACCCATTTGATGATTCTTGGAAAAAAGGATTAGAAGTGATTCAGAAGCATGCAGAGATGGGAGCATTTCCTATAGATGCGAATACGATTGATGATGCTACGGCACAACATTTGTTTGATACAGAACAAGCTGCCATGATGATCAATGGTTCATGGGCTGTTGGGGGACTATCAGAAGAGATGCAAGAGAAAGTAGTAGTTCTTCCGATTCCAGCGATGGAAGGGAGTACAGGAACAGGGCAGGATGTAATTGGTGGATTTAGTGCTGGTTTCTACATCACGACGAAAGCATATGAATCACCGAAGAAAGAGGCTGCCATTCAATTATTGAAGTTCTTAACGTCGAAAGAAAATATTCAAAAATATGCTACAGCCAATGGTGGACCTCCTGCTGCGAAGGTAACGGTAGAGGCTTAAGCCCTGGCAAAGCATCTGGGCATGAAATGATGGCGAATGCCAGCAGTTATTCGATGCCTGTCGATTCTGTGATTACCAAAGACTCCTTTACGCATATTCGCATGAATGTACCACAAATTGCCGCAGGAGAGAAGACAGCCGAGCAGGTGCTGTCTGAAGCGAAACCGTTAAATTAGTTTATGATCCTTGCTTTGTCGCCGCTCTACATCGAGAGCGGCGAAGCTATTTCAAGTAAATGTGTGACAAAAAATCTACACCTAAAGGTGATCATATGAAAGGCGATAAAAAGTATATTGTTTTGTTTTTAATGCCAATGATTCTGATTACAGGTGTCTTCCTGTATTATCCCTTTGTGAAAGGGATTATAAAGAGCTTTCAGCATCAGAAAAATTGGTTTACCTCTGAATTTGTTGGTTTTGATAATTACGTTCGTCTTTTTCAGGATGAAGTATTACGCACAGCGACATTCAATACCTTGGAGCTTATGCTCTACGTCCTTGTCTTTCAGGTTGGAATTGCGTTGATATTAGCAGTGATGGTAGATTCTATTCGATTTGGTAAAGCTTTTTTTAAAACCACTTTTTTCTTTCCAGTGGTAATCTCAGGGGCGGCGATCGGTCTATTGTTTCAATTAATCTATGATTATCGGAATGGCATGTTAAATAGTATTCTTCAAGGGTTAGGCTTTGAACCGGTCCTATGGTTGACGAAAGAGCTTTCCCTTATTGCTGTAGCCATCCCTACAGTATGGCAGTATGTAGGATTTTATTTTGTTATTTTATTAACCGCTATTATGAAAATTCCTAATGATTTTTATGAGGCAGCTGAATTAGAAGGGATTACTGGGATTAAGAAAACCTTGTATATTACCATGCCCCTGATCTGGAGTGACATTAAGGTCTGTCTTATCCTAGCGATTTCCGGTTCATTCAAAGTATTTGAACTGGTTTATATCATTACCAAAGGCGGACCCCTCAACTCGTCAGAGGTGCTGGGAACGTATATGTATCGGGCAACCTTCGTCAGTGAGAATATAGGATATGGAGCCGCCATCGGGGTTTATATTGTGATTTTTGGTGTAGCCTTGGCTATGCTGACCAATCGCTTATTAAAGCGTGAAAATGTCACATATTAATAAGAAATGAAGAGGTGCTAAATCATGCCACAGGTTTCGTTTGAACAAAAGACAGCATGGGAAAGGTTGCAGGTTTCGCTTATTCGCTCTAAGGTGGGGCGAGCCTTTGTTTATCTTTGCTTACTGGGTTGGTCACTGACAACGATCGCTCCCTTGGTTTGGGTGGTGAATAACTCCTTCAAGACATCGAAAGAGGTCATTAGTGATTCGTTTTCCCTGGCAACGAATCCTACCTTGGAAAATTATCAAGAGGCATTTAGTTTGATTAATATTGGTCAAAGCTATATGAATAGCTTCATTATGTCTGGAGGCACGGTCTTTTTTACCTTATTATTTGGAGGAATGGCAGCGTATGCGTTATCCAGATTCCATTTTCGCTTACGTGGCTTCATCCAGAATATGCTGGTGTTAAGCTTGTTAATCCCGTCCTTTGGAACCGTTGTGCCAGTATATGAAATTTTAATAAAATTAGGTTTAGTAAATACCTACTGGGCTCTTATTATCCTCATACTGCGGGATTTCTACCATTCACAGTGCTTGTCATATCTGGTTATATGGCAACCATTCCCAAAGAATTGGAAGAGGCAGCCTTGATTGATGGATGTAGCAGGATTGGGATATTGACCAAAATTCTTGTCCCGATTGCGAAGCCTTCATTTGCACTGCGGGTATATTTGTGTTTTTATGGTCTTATAATGACTTGTTCTCCTCCTTAGTCTTTGTTAACTATGAAGGAATCAAGCCGATTGTTGTCTTACTGTCCTTTATCAGTTCACAGTATGGAACCAACTACGGATTGATGGCTACTGCCGTTACTGTAACAGTCATACCTGTTCTAATTGTCTACCTCTTCATTCAGAAGTATATCGAAAAAGGGGTAACAGCAGGGGCGGTCAAAGGCTGATGTGACCAAGAGCGAACAGGTTCGTTAATTATCTAAGAAGAAAGAGTGATGATGAACAGTGAGAAAAATCAGTAAGAGCAATCCCGTTCCAATTTATCATCAATTAAAAGAAATTTTACAAGAAATGATTGATAACGAGGAGCTTAAGCCTAATGATCCCATTCCCACAGAACGAGAGCTTTGTGAGATTCACGGGATTAGCAGAATGACAGCACGGGAAGCGATTATGTCTCTAGTGAATGAAGGGGTGCTCTATCGTGAACAAGGCAGAGGAACCTATGTGGCGCAGCCCAAACCCAAGCATCAGTTATCTGAATTAAAGGGTTTGACGGAGCATATGGAGCAGATGGGTCATAAGGTAGATACCCAGATCATCTCCTTTGACATTATTGATGCGCCAAAAAACATCGCCAAGGAGCTCAAATTGAAGGCAGGACAGGAAAAGGTTATTGAACTCCAGCGTTTGAGGATCGTTGATCAGGTTCCCTATGCTATTGAAACGGTCTGGCTAAATCATGCTATTTGCTTTAATTTGACCAGAGAATGTATAGAGGGGCATTCCTTATATAAGGTCTTGCGCGAACGTTATTCCTTAATTCCTCATTATGCAAGGCAAACGGTAGAGCCAATTAAATTGAGTGATTATGAAGGAAACCTACTGGGCTTAGAGCTGGATGCACTGGCATTGTTGTTTAGAAGAACCACGTATTCTATTGATGAAGAGATTATTGAGTATACGAAAGCCATCTATAGAATTGATAAGCATAAGTTTGAAATCTACTTAAAAGCCTAATAAAACGATCAAAGTAGAGTATGGGTAAGGAGAGGTAGTAGGAATGATTGAAGCATACTTCCGCGAAATAAAAGCAGGTTTGGATCGAATGATTGAATGGGAAACAGAAAAAATCAAAGAAGCTTCACAGAGAATGGCACAAACTATCGAAGGAAATGGTATTATTCATGTTTTTGGATGCGGGCACTCCCATATGATGGCGGAGGAAGTGTTTTATCGTGCTGGAGGTCTTGCTTCGGTCAACCCGATCCTAGTAGAGCCTTTAATGCTGCACGAAGGGGCTGTCAGGTCTTCCGTATTAGAGAAGAAGGAGGGCTATGGAACGAAGATTGTAGAAGAGCAGCATATTGAAGAAAAGGATCTTTTTATCGTGGTTTCTACATCTGGCAGAAATTCTGTTCCCATTGATGCCGCACTCTCTGCCCGAGCGAAGGGGTGTTTTGTGATCGCCTTGACCTCGTTCCATTATTCTACGCTAGAATCCCGTCACAAAGATCATAAGCACTTATTTCAGTGTGTCGATCTTGCCATTAATAACCATGTGGAACAAGGGGATGCGGTCATGAAGCATGCTGATCTCTCTGTTCCTTTTGCCTCCATCTCATCTATTGTTAATATCGCTATATTGAACTCTGTTTGTGCTCAGGCTATCGCTCTGGTAGCAGAGAATGGGGGAACTCCACCTATTTTTCTTAGTGGGAATATTGATCATTCAGATGAACATAACCAAGCTCTTATTAACCGCTATAAAGAGAGAATTCCATTATTAAAATACTGATAGAGGTGAAGGGAAAGGGAGGGATTGAAGGAGATGAAACTGGAGGGCCTAAGTATCGCGGAAAAAGTAGGACAAATGTTTATGTGTGGCTTTCATGGACCTAGAGTGAACAAGGAAATAGAGGAACTGATTGAAAACTACCATCTGGGTGGTGTCATTTATTTTAGAAGAAATATCAAAGATGTACAGCAGGTGGCACAGTTGTCTGCGGAGCTTCAACAGCTCGCTTCTAAGTCATCTTCCATTCCTCTGTATATTTCCATTGATCAAGAGGGTGGAATGGTCGCTCGAATCGATCGTGAAGTGACACTGACCCCTGGGAATATGGCACTGGGAGCTACGAGAGATATGGAAGGGGTGTATGAGGCGGCTCGGATTTCGGGGAAGGAACTACAGGTATTGGGGATCAATATGAATTTTGCCCCTAGCATTGATGTGAACAACAATCCCTTAAATCCAGTGATAGGTGTTCGCTCTTATAGTGAAAGCCCTGATTTAGTGAAGGAAATGGGGAGGGCAGCGATCAGAGGATTTCAAGAAGCAGGCGTATCGGCTACTGTGAAGCACTTCCCAGGACATGGAGATACAGAAACAGATTCTCATTATGAACTGCCACGTGTTCAACATCCTTTGGAGCGGCTCTTTCAGGTAGAATTGGTCCCCTTTATAGGAGCCATTGAGGAGGGAGTCGATGCGATCATGACGGCTCATGTTCTTTTCCCTGCCATTGAGAGCAGTCCTCTTCCTGCTACTTTATCGCAGAAGGTCTTAACCAACCTACTCCGTGAACAATTAGGGTATTCTGGCCTCATTGTGACGGATTGTCTAGAGATGAAAGCCATCTCAGAAGGAGTAGGAGTGGAGGAGGGAGCGGTTCTAGCGATTGAAGCAGGAGCTGATCTGATTCTGGTCAGTCATACCTTCGAAAAACAGAAAAAAGCGATGGAACAAGTACTTCAAGCGGTTGAGAGTGGACGCCTTACAGAGCAGCGAATTAATGAGTCAGTGGAACGAATCCTTCGACTTAAAGAGAAAAGGATAGGGGAAACCATTCATCAGATCCCATATGGCGAAGTGCTGAATCACCTAGGAAATGAACAGGATAAGAGGCGTGTTCAGGAATTGAGTGAGAAAAGTATCACGTTAGTAAAGGATGAGAACCAGCTGCCATTAAAGGATCAGAAGACCTATGTCATTTGGACTGAGGTTAGAAGCAGTACGGAGGTAGATGAAGTCATCGAACAAGAAGAAACCCTTGGGGCTTGCTTATCTTCCCATCTTTCTTTTGTCGAGGAGGAGCGGATAGGGGTTCATCCAATAGAGGCAGAGAGGAGTAGAGTGCTCGAACGAAGCAGAAACTATTCTCAAGTCGTGTTTGTCAGCTATAATGCCACTTTCTCCTCAGGTCAAATTGCCATTGTGAAGGAGCTGGCACAGAGAGAAGAGTGCCTTCTCGTTGTGGCTGCGGCAAGAAATCCATATGATTTACTCGAATTTCCAGAGGTTAAATCCTATCTTACTTGCTACGAAAATCGTCCTACTGCGATGAAGTCATTAGCCAAGGTATTAGTAGGACAACGAACGGCTCAAGGGAAGCTGCCGGTGTCCATTTCTCCTCAATACCCTTTTGGGTGGACTCACACTAGCGTTAACATGACATAGGAGGGAAAGATCATGCAGTTATGTGTACTTGAATCATGTGCAGAGGTGGCAAGTAAAGCGGCGGATCATATCCAGCAAGCCATCTCAGAAAAACCAGATAGTATTTTAGGATTGGCAACAGGAAGTACTCCTATTGATACGTATAAGGAGATTATTGGCAGGTATGAGCAAGGGAAAATCGACTTTTCCCAAGTCAGGACGTTTAACCTTGATGAGTATTATGGTTTAGCAGCAGATCATCCACAAAGCTATCATACTTTTATGCATCAGCAATTGTTTCAACATATCAATGTACCAAGAGAGAGGATTCATATTCCTTCTGGCACTCCCATTCATGTTCAGGAATATTGCCGGTCTTATGAGCAATTTATCACCGATTGTGGAGGAATTGATTTGCAGTTGCTTGGAATTGGAAGCAATGGTCATATTGGCTTTAACGAACCAAGCGACCAGTTGAGTGCTGATACTCATTTGGTTCGTTTATCGGAAGCTACGATTGAAGCCAATGCACGTTTTTTTGAGAGGAAGGAAGAAGTTCCGCAATATGCGATCACAATGGGGATGGGAACGATTTTGTCGGCAAAAAAAATTCTCTTACTCGCCTTAGGAATTGAAAAAGCAGAAATCATCCGCAAACTCTTCGATACAGGTGTGACAACCGATATTCCTGCTTCCTTCTTAAGGCTTCATCCGAATGTTATTGTTTTGGTAGATCGAGAAGCTGGCTCTCAGCTAGTAGGAAACATAAAGGAGTTTTGTTAGGATGAACACGAAAAGCAAGCTATTTGTGAATGCTAGGATCTATACTCCTGATCGAGTGATTGAAAAGGGGCAGGTCTTCGTCCGAGAAGGGAAGATTGAGCGTATTGTTGACCATTCGCTTAAGAATGCAGAAGATGGAGTTGAGGTTGTCGATGTACAGGAACAGCTCCTTGTTCCCGGATTTGTAGATGTTCATGTTCATGGTGGCGGGGGATATGACGTTATGAGCGGTCGAGTACAAGATATTGAAGGCTTGAGTCGTTATCATGCTCAGAAGGGAACCACTTCACTATTACCAACGACTCTGACTGCGGATCTGGAATCCACCGAGAGAGCGATTCGTTCCATTGTTGAGGCGAAGGAAAAAGGAACTGGGGGAGCGGATGTGTTAGGCATTCATCTCGAAGGTCCTTTTATCAATGAAAAAAGATGTGGGGCTCAAAATCCTGCTTATATCCGTCCACCTTCAATGAAAGAGCTGGATCATTTTTTGGATGTAGCTAAAAATCAGGTTCGTTTACTGACGATGGCTCCAGAAGGTTCTGGGGCGCTGGAAATGATCAGGCGTGCTGTGGAGAGGGGAGTGACCGTGTCGATTGGACATTCGGATGCAACGTATGATCAGGTACAGCAAGCGGTGGAGGCAGGGGCGAGTCATGTCACTCACCTTTTTAATGGGATGAGAGCCTTGCATCACAGGGAGCCTGGTGTAGCAGGTGCTGCTATGATGCTGCCCGAATTAGCGGTTGAATTAATCTGTGATGGATTTCATGTGCACCCCGAGCTGATCGATTTTATTTTTCAGATCAAAGCAGCAGATAAAGTGGTGATGATTACAGATGCGATGTCGGCAGCAGGACTGCCAGATGGTGATCATTATGAGTTAGGGGGGCTTGCTTGCTATATGAAGGCTGGTCAAGTTCGTTTAAAAAGCTCGGATGATCTAGCTGGGAGCTGTTTGACGATGGATCAAGCTTTACGCCATGTCCGAGAGTTTACGGGAAAAGCTGTCGAAGAGATTCTTCCAGCTATGACTCTTAATCCCGCAAGACAAATAGGCTATGAGGAACAAAAAGGCTCCATAGAAAGAGGAAAGGATGCCGATCTAGTCATTCTGAGTCACCAATATGAGGTTCAAGCAACCTACGTTCGTGGTGAATGTGTCTACAATGGTTCTAAAGAATGAAAAAATCCCTAATCGAAATTAGGGATTTTTTGGTCTTGTGCTAGAAGATTGGTAGATTATTGTTTGTAAATCCACACAGCGCCAGCAGAGTTGTCTTTGGCTTCGCCGATAACCTGGAACTTGAGTCCGTATCTAGGAACAATTCGACCAGCGTCTGGAATGATTTGATTGATATACGATTTTGAATCATCGAAGGTGGTGACTCCAGGTAAGCCAGAGTAGGTATAGCTGCCTCGAAGCGGAGTATCCACTTTCCAGCTTGGAGCCCGGTCATAACTAAATGCGGCATCTGCTACTTGATAACGAGTGCTGCCAAAGATCGTATCCACCCCATCCTTTTTCCCAATAATGGCTTCAGGATGAGCATCTACGACTCCTAGGAATCCTTCTCCTGGATGGATGCCAACCCAGTTATCTGTATAGCTGTCATCTCCATACCAGACCACCATACCTGTATTATACTTTACTCCGCGAGAATACTGTAGTGCGATATCAGAACCAGCGTAATTTCTCCACTCTAAGTAATAATAGTGATCTTTGTGGAAGATTCCATTTGTGACACTAAATCCTTCAAGGGTAAATAATGGCTCTCCTTCCGCTCCATCTTCAAATACGATTTGACCATCAACCGTCAGAGTGGCATTGTCTAGAGCAAAGCCGTCTAGAGCAAGCCCGCCATCTGTCACATATTCAAAGTGAAGAGTTACTTTTTGTCCAGCAAAGGAAGAGAGGTCATAAACTTTATCAACCCATTGTCCCTTTGAGGATTCTGCTCGCTTGTCATTGTCTGTATCGTCATCCCCAATCACATCAAGGATTAATTCCTCACCTGAATCGGTTATGGCTTTCACATAGAGAAAGTCATAGTCATATTCAATGTCAAACCAAGCCTTGTAACTAAATTCTGCTGTACTTGCTCCTGTTAGATCGAATTCAGGAGATGACATGCGAGTATGTAAGTTATCTCCTTTGTTGCTGTAATAATAATAGTTACCAAAGGACGGTTGTAATCCATGTACTTCTTTCTTCGGTAAATTTACTTTCACGATTCCTGGATTATGCGATTTAGTCACACTTTGATCGATGAAGGTTGCTAATCCTCTGCTATCTATATCATCCAAATCAATTTCTACGATATTCGCCCAGTTTCCTCCCATGGTTTTTTGGAAGAATTCTTTATTTTGCGGTGAAAAGCTTGTCGGCTCTGTACCAGCGATTCTACCATTCCAGCTACCACCACTCATAATAGACCAAGAAGCAACAGGCTCACCATGACCTGTGTAGGATGTATCATACTCATCTGGCAATCCTAAATCATGTCCATATTCATGAGCAAACACTCCTACAGCTCCGTCTTCAGGCTGGATCGTGTAATCATAGGCACCCATCTGTCCTCCCCAATAAGGGACACTGGCTACTGTATTAGGGACTCTATATACTCCATCAAGAACCCAACGATGAGACCAAATGGCATCGTCTCCAAGGAGTCCTCCACCTGCTTCTTGACCTGTTCCTGCATGAATAATCATTAGATGGTCAACCAAGCCATCAGGCTCATTGAAGTTTCCATCTCCATCCATATCATAGAGATCAAATTGGTCAAAATCAGCTAGATTAATACCGGATTCAACAGCGGCGTCGAGCGCTCTCTTGACTAAATCGCGTGGTCCTAATGGTCCTAAATTATCATGACCTCCGCGAGGATCATCGGCTCCATAATCCGCTGCATTCCCTGGAATGGTTAACCATTCTGAAACATAACCGTCAACGGTATAGCTACCGCCAGATTGTTCTTCAAAATATTGTTTAAATGTTTGCACCTTTGTACCATCGTATAAAGTAAACTTTTTATCTCCGAACATTAATTTTTGATAATGCTCGCGATTAAAGTCATTGGCATACATATAGCCTTCCTCGTAAATAATATTGTTATGTTTAAAGTCTTCGAACTCCACAAGAAGGACCAGAACCTTGTCGGTACGGACTTCTCCATTGTACGGGGCTTGTTTTGCATTAGGAACTTTAACGGCTCCATTTGGTTTGCCTTTTTTAAAGTTAGTGTGCCCTTTATTTATTTTTTTGGCTAATTTATCCTTTTGTTTTTCTAAGAAGGCTTTTGTTTTCTTGTCAAATTCAGCATGATGCTGGTGTTCAACAGAGTTTTTGTGAACGTCTTCATGCCCACTTTTTTGCTCAATATAAGCGCGAACGGCTTGTCTGACCTGTGTGGAAGAAGCGTTAGCAGGAAGCATGCCACGTTTCATTAAAGCGTTTGCAAGACGATCCTCGTTAATGATATGAGAATCAATGGGGGCGGAAATCTCAATGTCTGGAGCATGATGCATTGAAGCAGTCGTTACACTACCTGTAAATGATTGAAAAGCAAGGGAACAGGTTAATAGGGTGGTTGTGGCAATGCTACTAAACACTCTTAACTTTTTGTTATTGATCAAGCAAACCCCTCCAGTATAAGTTGTAGTATTATTTAGAAATACTAGAATATTTCGCTAATCTAGTATTTTCAAACACCAATATATCAATTTCTCTACTATATTGTCAATATATGTCTAGTATTATTTCAGGCATGTCCAAAGGGGAGGGGATTTGATATAGTAGATTTATAATATTCACAGATATTTCAGAATTTCTAAAAGAAGGAGGAGGCTATGAGGTGGGGGGTCAACAGAAATCACCAACAGATTTACAAAGACTACTGCAACAATATCATACTCTTCTTTCTAAAATGGGTCGCATGGAAGACTTGAATGATGACAGAATACAGGCGGAAAGCATGATGTTCAGCTTAATGAAGAGGAAAAAGCATGGCATCTTAGTGTCCTCCATGAGATTGAAAAACTTAGACAGAAAGTGAAACAATTGACTTGGGTGTCAGAGCATTTGACAATCGTACATGAATTAGGACATATATTTACCAAAGCGGTGGATGTGGAAACCATTTTTCTAAAAGCAAATCAGTTGGTTTCTCGTGTCATGCCTACAGATGCGTTTCTTGTTGCCTTGTATAAAGAGGGAAGTGATGAGGTACACATTCCATTTGCACTAGATAATGGAGTGCGTTATCATCCGGGTTTGCTTAAATATGGGGAAGGAAATATTTCGAAGGCGATTATGACCAAGGCTGCTGTTCATATCCAAACGGAGAAGGAGCTTACTCAGTCGACTCCACGAAGGTGGGGCAACCGTCAATGTCCCACAAGTACGGCTATTTTTGTCCCCATGCTTCTAGGAGATCAAGTAAAAGGGGTCATTTCGGCACAGAGCTATCGGGAGTTTGCCTATCGCCCAGAACATGAGGAATTGCTTCGTATGATCGGCTTTCAAGTAGCTAGTGCCATTGAAACAGCAGAATTGTACGACAAAATCTATCGGACAACCATTACGGATGAGATGACGAAGCTCAAGAATTATCGTGCCTTTCATGAGGATCTTAAAGGATGGCTCTCTACTTTGACACCAGATCAATCCCTTACATTAATCATGATGGATTCAGACGATTTGAAAAGAGTGAATGACAAATACGGTCATGATATGGGAGATCAATTGATTCAGAAGATAGCGGATGCCATCAGAGATGTTCAGGAGAGGGAGGAAGCATACCGTTATGCAGGGGATGAATTTATGATTCTTGCTCCAGAACTAAGCGTAGAACAGGCAGTGGAGAAACTGGAACGAATTCGTAACTATTTGGAAGAGCATGTGCTAATCACAGAATGTGGAGAAAGCGTTTCCATCACCCTGAGCGCTGGAATTGCCCAATACCCTCTTGATGCAAGCACGGGTGATGAATTAAAACGTGTAGTTGACTATGCCATGTATCAGTCGAAAAAAGGAGGAAAAAATTGCACCACGGTGTACCGTTCTCCTACTAGTTAAAATCTAAGGCACTCCTGCAACAAGAGTGCCTTAAGGAAGGAAGAAGGTTTGAAAAGCCACGCCATGATCCCCCTATGATCAGGAGGTTTTTCTTTTCCCCGCTAAAATGACTCCTATGGTAGCCAAGGAGCCGTACAAGGCTAGTGCCATATCTTTTTGGGCATCCCACACATCCCCTTGAAACCCAACAAAATTTAATCCAATTTCGGGAGCGACAATGTGCGCGACCCACATCTCAATTAATTCATAAAAAGAGCCTGCCGAAAAAATAAAAATGATGGGTAATGTATACTGCCAGAATGAAGTGACATTCATGGTTTTATGAACAAATTCATAGACTGGATAGGTCAGCAGCAGACCGAAAGAAAAATGAACAATACGATCATAATGATTTCGTTCAAATTCAAACAGGTGAATCATCCACTCATCAATAAGAGTAGTGGTATAAGAATAATGGGCTCCATAAGTATGTAAGGCGAGAAAAAGAAAGATAAGTAAGTAGGAAAGGTTATTGAACTTAAACCTCCGATAAGTAAGCGCTAGAACCAGTAACAACAGAAGGGTAAGGGCATTCTCTAACCACCAGTTATAGGCACTATAGGGTTCGATGGATAGAATGATCCAATACAAAGAAAAAAGAAGAAGCATTAGGTGAAGGAGATTATTTTTGAAAAAAGGAATGTTACCGTACCATAGTGCAGAGAATGAGCTCTGCTTTGGGTTTGAATAAGACAACGTGTTACCCCCTTTTGTAAAAAAACTGTATATCCAGTATACACAGAAGATTCTGCAATATACAAGATATACAGCTGGTTGTAGCAACGTCTATAGATGTTCTGGCACAAGAACAGACAAATCAGAAATAAGTAAATCAATGGAGAAATCAGAGCCAATCACATGAAGCAGCGTGTGGTAGCCAGTGTCGGATTCACTTCTCTGATTTGATACCATCTGTGGTTTAAGCTCTAACTCTACATGAAGATTGTTTGACATATTAACAAGGAAAATTCCATTATGCAGGTTCAAAAATTCTCCAACCGAAGCCTGCATCATGTCATCTGCTTCCTTTATCGATTCATCCGCATAACGAGAAGCCAGACGAAGGAAGGAAGGTTGATCCCCGCCAATCGCTACTTTTCTACTAACGGCATCATGTTCAGTCGCTATTTCTTGAGAAACGAACCAATCATAGCTGTGGACTTCCGCCGCATTTCCTATTTCTATACGAATTTCTGTATCTACAAAACGAATCAAGTTTTTGGCGAACAGGCTAATGTAATCTGTCCGCCACCTGTCCTTCTCTTCTTTTAACAGAACGGAAGAAATGAGAGTATCGATATCGCCGTTCATAATGGAGGCGAATTGCTCGTCCGAAAGACTATTCTCTTTCTTAAAGCGGGATAGAGCCTCTGAAAATGAATCATAGGTTAAGACGTTCTGGTCAATAAGGGCTTGTCCTAATAATAGGTGAGCGCTTTTCTGAGAGGAGAGGAGATGCTCCACCTGTTCCTCAGTAAGAAAGCCTAATTCTACCGCTATTTCTCCAAAGCGTTTGTCCATTGTCATTTGGGTTTGGTGTACTTGTTCTACTTGGCTTGCGGTCATATATTCTTGATTAATAGCGAGAACACCTAGTTTGACTCTTGTATCTTTTTGAGACGCCATTGCTTCCTGTAATTGTGAGCTTGTGATGATGCCTTGATTCAACAAATAGTGTCCAAAAAATTGGGCAAACATTAGCCTTCCCCCCGTTCCTTGATCAATTGTTCGATGGTTTCTATAACCGCTTCAGGTGAAACAGGCTTTTGCAGAAAGGTGTTGGCTCCTGCTTTCAACGCTTTGATCAGATTGCTTTGAGTACCGACAGAGGAAGCCATCACAATGTATGTATCTTCCTTGATGACTTTAATTTCTTTTAGAGCTTCAATTCCATCTTTTTTAGGCATGACAATGTCTAAGAGCACAACATCTGGTTTTTCGTTTTGGCAAAATGCAACGGCTTCTTCACCATCGGAAGCTTCAAAAATCTGTGTAAAGCCTTTTTCCTCTAATGAGCTTTTTTAGTTTTTTTCTGACAAGTAATGAATCATCACACAAGAGTATTTTTAACGAAAATATGTCCATAGTCCCACTCCCTCGGTATGTCTTTAGTCACGGAAAAATGCAATAATATAATACTTTCCTCTTATATTACACTAAAAACGTTGGCTTGTATATGTAAGCTGCTCTATCGTTAGTATATCCATTTTGGTAAAAAGATACATAATTTAAAAAAGCGAGATCTACCCCTGTTAGAGTAAATCTCGCCTAGAAAACCATAAGTCTTATTATAAAGTCACACTAAAAAATAAGGTGCGCCATTAGGACAATAATCGGTAAAGAAATAAGGGTACGCAATAAAAAGATAATCACTAGATCTAAGAAGCGGACAGGAAGCTTAGACGCTAACAATAATCCCCCTACTTCAGACATATAAATTAATTGAGTAACGGAAACACAAGCAATAACAAAACGAGTAAAATCGCTTTCGATGCCGCTTCCGATAATGGCTGGTAAAAACATATCAGCAAATCCAATAACCATCGTCTGAGCTGCTAGAGCCGCTTCAGGGACCTGCATGAGCTGTAAAAGTGGGACAAACGGCGCTCCCAAAATGACAAATAGCTGCGTATATTCTGCAAGCACTAAAGCCACCGTTCCTAAAGCCATGACGATCGGGACAACACCCATCCACATGTCTAAGACATTTTGTACGCCACCCTTAGCAACTTGAGAAAAGCGAGTGTTTGTTTTCGCTTTGGCAACAGCCTGCTGGATACCCCAAGCAAAAGCAGAAGTATGGGCTGGAATAGACTCATCGGCCTGTGAAGTTGCTTTCTCGTAAAATGTATCTGGTTTTCTAGATAAAGGAGGGATGCGTGGCAGAACAAGCGCACACACAAATCCAGCAAGGACGATCGTTAGATAATAGGGTAAAAATAAATGCTCCAGCTTCATCTGCTGTATCACGACAATACTAAAGGTAATGGAAACGACAGAGAAGGTCGTACCGATAACGGCTGCTTCTCTCTTTGTGTAATAGCCTTCCTCGTATTGCTTATTGGTTAATAACACCCCGATCGTTCCATCCCCTAGCCATGAAGCCAAGCAATCAATGGACGATCTGCCCGGAAGAGTGAATATGGGGCGCATCAATCTGGTTAATAAAGTACCGAACAATTCAAGCAACCCGAAATTAAGTAATAAAGGCAAAAACAATCCAGCGAATAAAAAGACAGAAAATAAAACAGGAATGAGATCAAATAATAGAAGTCCGCCTGTGTCCTCTGACCAAATCCACTCAGGTCCAATTTGATAAAGGGTCATAATGGCAAAAACCATTCCTAGAAAACGAGCAATGAGCCAAATAGGACTTACATAGAAAAGGTTTTTCAAAAATGGCTTGTCCATAATGATGGATGGAGAGAAAAGACGCGCGATTAAGGAACCAATTACTGTAAGAATAATAATAACTGTCATCACAATAGGCAGAACACTCTCAAATTGTCCCTGCACCCATTTGGCGAGCATAGCCACTGGGATCGTGACCGAGTCACCATAAGAGAAAGGGATCATGAAGAGCAGTATTCCGATAAAAGAAGGAATAATGAACTTTAAATAATCGGATGACGTAGGTGGTTTGTTTGAATGAGTAGTAACTTGATTTTTCATGCAGATTCTTCACCTCAGGTATAAATTTTTTAGAACGTTTAACGTCACTAGATGTCTAAGAAAGCCTCACTGCTTGTAAACGTTTTCATCTGACCCCCTTTAGCCAGCTATATCGTAATGATATCACATGCAAAAAATATGCCAAGTATTTTGATGTTATTAGTAGCAGAAATAAGCCAGTTCCTCCTTCTGCCAGCAAAAAAAATATGCTCCTCCCCTGCAAAAAAAATAAAACAAAAAGCAAAAAAAATAAATCGGGAGGCGAAAGGGTTAAAAAATAAGAAAAATCAGATTATTTTTCGGGGGTAGCACGAATAAATCTCCCTTTTTTCTTATAGAGTAGGATAAGGAGACTCTATTTTAGATAGAATCTTCTACTAAAAGAAAAGGAGGAACTAGAATGTCATTAACAAGAAAAATTTTGCTGGGCATGGGCTTGGGAATTGTTTTTGGACTGATTTTAAATCTGTGGATGTCAGGAACGTATGAAGTTGTCAGAGATTATGTTTTACAGCCTGTAGGGACATTATTCATTCATCTTATTCAAATGCTTGTTGTACCTATTGTGATTGTGTCACTCATTCTAGGGACGGCGGGAATTAGTGATCCTAAGAAATTAGGTAGAATCGGAGTAAGAACCGTTGTTTTTTTTCTACTTACAACAACACTTGCTCTCGTTCTTTCCCTTAGTCTTGCGTATATAATCCAACCAGGGAACGGTAGCTTTCAGCTAGAAGGGGCAACGTTTGAAGCAAGGGAGGCTCCTCCTGTTGTGGAAACATTGCTCAATATTGTACCCAAAAATCCGTTTGCCTCTTTAACGGAAGGAAATATGCTGCAAGTGATCTTCTTTTCCATTTTCATTGGGTTTGCCTTGTCAAGGTTGGGAGGAAAGGCGGATCGAATCTCCAAGCTCGTGGAACAAGGAAATGAAGTGCTTATGTATCTGGTTCAGGTTGTAATGAAGCTGGCACCGTATGGAGCCTTTGCCTTAATCGCTGTGGCGATTGGAGGACAAGGAACAGAAGCTATTTTGGCTATGGGGAAGTATATGATCGTTGTGCTCTTGGCACTGCTTCTGCATGTCCTCATTAGCTATGGCGCTATTATTCGCTTTCTAGGAAAGATGAATCCCCTTCAGTTTGTCCAAAGGTTTTCTCCGGCGATGGTGGTTGCCTTTAGTACTTCTAGCAGTTCAGCGACCCTACCTGTTTCGATGGAAACAGCTCAAAAAGAGCTGAAGGTTCCCAAAAGCATCAGTGGCTTTGTTCAGCCCTTAGGTGCAACGATTAATATGGATGGAACAGCCATTATGCAAGGAGTAGCAACAGTGTTTATTGCCCAGGTCTATGGAATGGAGCTAGGATTTGCGGCGCTGTTAACGGTGGTTTTAACAGCCACTCTAGCCAGCATTGGTACGGCTGGAGTACCTGGGGTAGGACTTATTATGCTTTCCATGGTCCTACTCAATGTGGGATTACCAGTGGAAGCTATTGCGCTTGTTCTAGGAGTCGATCGTTTGCTAGATATGTGTAGAACAGCGGTTAACATTACTGGGGATGCTGCGTGTGCCTTATATGTCACGAAAAGCGAGGAGAAGCTATCTGCTTAAGTAGAGAGTGGTCAAGATTGAGATCATCTATTATGATGGAAAGAAGGTGTGTATATGCCGCGATGAAATGGAAAGGACGATTCAATATATGGCACAAATACTCAAGAATGATTGGAACGAAGTACTGTCGAGAGAATTTGAAAAGCCTTACTATAAACAATTGCGCCAATTTTTGAAACAGGAATACCGAACAATGCAGGTGTTCCCGCATATGAATGATATCTTCAATGCTCTACACTATACGCCACTTGCCAATGTGAAGGTTTTATTGCTCGGTCAAGACCCATACCACGGTGAAAATCAGGCTCATGGGCTCTCCTTCTCGGTGCATAGAGGTCAGAAGATACCACCATCACTTCAAAATATCTATAAAGAGCTGCACGATGATATAGGTTGTCCGATTCCTGACCACGGATATTTAAAAAAATGGGCAGACCAAGGCGTTCTCCTGCTCAACACTGTTTTGACCGTGAGAGCCCATGAAGCCAATTCACATCAGGGTATGGGGTGGGAGTCATTTACCGATGCTGTTATACGCGTTATAAATGAACAGGATCGTCCCATCGTCATTTTCCTATGGGGAAGACCAGCGCAGAATAAAAAACCAATGCTAACCAATCCTAAGCATCTGGTGTTGACTGCTCCACACCCAAGTCCGCTTTCAGCTTATCGAGGATTCTTTGGCAGCAAGCCTTTTAGTCGGGCGAATGCATTCTTGAAGGCTCATGGAGTTGAGGAAGTAGATTGGAGCTTTCTCTAGACCCTTCCAAGACCAACGAAATTTAGCGCAGTCAGTGGGGTCTAGAAGAAAATGATTAGGATCTGTCAGAAGCGAAAACATCGAAAGCTCATTCTGAATAAAATGATAGAAAAAGCAGAGTGAGGTGGAGGAGATGAAAGCGAGTGGAAGATTGATTCGGCAATCGATCTTTCTAGCTGCCCTAGCTTATCAGGCTGTAGAACAATTTAAAAACAAAGGCTCATTGAATCTCCCCAAGGGTATAAGCTTATATGTACATTTGGCAACCTGTTTTTCGCTCACCTTGGGTATGTAGCCCAATCAAAGAAGAACATTATTGTAGCTTTTCGAGGGACGGAAGATATTTTCGATATACTCAAAGACATTCATTTTTGGCAAATGAATTACCCTTATGTATCTGAAGCGGGAAAGACTCATAAGGGCTTTACTCAAATCTATCGTTCGGTCGTTAGAAAACAGTTAATCGAAACGTTACGAGGTTTATCCCCGGCTAAAAAGCTGTTTTTAACAGGACATAGTCTTGGAGGAGCGCTTGCCACTTTAGCCGCTGTAGACGTAGCAGTGAACACCCGATTTACCCGCCCTTTCCTATGCACTTTCGGCTGCCCGAGAGTGGGCGATTCAAGATTTACCTCGACCGTGATGGAAAAAACCAAGGAGTGTATTCAGGTTGTCAATGACTATGACATCATTCCTCTGCTTCCTGCCTCCTTTCTTACACTTCAATATCGTGCAGTTCCTAAAAAGCTAGGGCTTTGCTTTCAACTGAACAACCTTCTAAGCAATCATAAAATGATCCACTATTATCAACAATTATGTAGGTTAAGTCCACCTTTTGCTACTAAGTTATGTAAAGAAAATCCACAATTGAACCCTCGAATCAGTTTGCGTACACCTCACTTACTTCCCCAGACGTAACTACTTTCACTCTTTCTTCAAGAATAAATTGGGTAATCTCCTCCCAATGCGTAAGGGCAAGTGTGGCAATATGGGGGTCAAACTGAGTCCCTTTTCCTAGCTCTAGCTCTGAACAAATATGCTCGAAGCTGAGCGCTTGACGATAAGAACGATTAGATGCCATGGCATCAATACAATCTGCTACGCATAGGAGGCGACCGAGAAGGGGGATATTCTCTCCTATCAGTCCTTCGGGATAGCCCTTTCCATCCCAGCGTTCATGATGATAGAGAACCCCATCAATCAGCTCTTCAGATATTCCTAAACTACGGCATATTTTGGCTCCTTCAAGTGGATGCTTTCTCATCTCTAGCTGTTCTTTAGGAGTTAACGGACCATTTTTGATCAGAATATAATCGGGAGTCGTCAATTTACCTACATCATGGATCAATCCACTGGAATACACGGTTTTACGATCTAATCCTCCATAATGAGCGGCTAGAATGACCGCAATTCCCGCGACCCTTCCCGAGTGTCCACGTGTATAGTAATCCTTCGCTTCCACACTGCGAGATAAACTAGACACGGTTTGCACATGCTTGGTCTCCACAACAGAATGAGCGACCAGCTCCTTCACGATCACATAAATAAAGAAGAAAAGAATCGTCAGGATGGCGAGCTGTGCCAGAAGATAAACCATTTGCTGAGGTTCATAGATTGGCTGGGCAACCCACAGATAGCTTAATATAGCCCCTATACTCGCCAATAAATAATGAGTTTTGCTTCTGAAAAATAAGGCAAGGACAGGGAGTAAGAGAAACAGCTACCCAAAAAGGTAACGCCAATCATATTTACAGCCATCGTAGTGATCAAAAGGGTATTCATAATGGTAATATATGAAACAAATCTTGGAGTCAGATAATAGAAAAGAATGGAGGGACAAAATCCTATTAATAGAAGAAAGACAATGTTCTTAAAGTATGGAGTAGGCATAATCAAAAAATTAGCCAAGATCAAGATCACCAGTCCAAAAAAACAGGAAGCTTGTCCAGCTATCAATACTTTCCATATCGAATAGGGTGAAACCATAGCGCCATTTTTCATGCTAGCCTCCTATTATTCGACAAAAAAATCTACTCTTATTATACCGATCGTGTTAAAAAATGTCATGTTTTATTTAAGTTTTGAGTAGAAAATGACAAATGACAAGGCTTATCAACCTTGTCATTTGTCGAATTAACTTCATTAACCTAATGTTTCAGAAAGAAATTCTTCTTCTCGATCCGATTCTGAACCAGCAAGATAACGATTTTTGGGGTGTTCTTGGCATTCTTTGCTACAGGAGCGTTTATGGATAGGCTCGCATTCTTCGCAGCACACATGCTGTAGGTTACAGTCTGGATTGGCGCAATTAACATAACGATCCTCTGCCTTGCCACAGTGATAGCATTTTCCTACAACAACATCTTCTTCTGTTTGGTTAATAGGAACTGAAATCCGCTCATCAAATACATAACACTTTCCATCCCATAAGCGACCTTGTACTTCGGGGTCCTTGCCATAGGTTACAATTCCGCCATGTAATTGATTGACATCCTTAAAGCCTTCTTTCAGTAACAGTCCTGATAGCTTTTCACAGCGAATTCCGCCGGTGCAATAAGTTAGGACTTTTTTATCTTTAAATTGACTTAGATTTTCACGTATCCATTCTGGAAAGTCCCGAAAAGCCTTCACATCAGGACGAATCGCTCCTCTAAAATGCCCGATATCATATTCATAATCATTTCGACCATCCAGAACAATGATATCTTCGTTTTGAAGCTCTTCGTAAAATTCTTTAGGACTTAAATATTTTCCCGTTAATTGATTAGGATCAACATCCTCCTCTAAGCGGAACGTAACAAGTTCTTGCTTATGTCGAACAAACATTTTCTTAAAGGCATGCTCTTCTGCTTCGTCAATCTTAAACCATAGATCCGAGAAGCGTGGATCAGCATGCATTTTTTCCATGTAAGCATTGGTTTGTTCAACTGTACCTGAAACAGTCCCATTAATGCCTTCCTCAGCCACTAAGATGCGGCCTTTGAGCCCAAGCTCTTTACAAAAGGCAAGGTGATCTGCGGTAAATTGCTCAGGATTTTCGATGTGTACGTATTTGTAATAAAGTAAAATACGATACGGTTTTTGACTCTCACTCATGTAAACTCCACCTATCTTGCAGTGATATTTGTGTTTATTTTTTGGCATTATTCGAAAATAATACACCCTATATCATAGCATAATTCTTTTCTATGAAAAAATAAGGTGCATAGAAAATTTTTATCTTGTTCTAACTGTGTGCTAACATCTCTTTTTTAACAATTTGTGTATGTTTTTTGAATTGCAAGAAATTTTAATCTTGATAAACTGTTCAAACAGATGCCCATTTGATATAATACTTTTTAACCTATATTTAGAAATGAAATTTTTGGATGGAAAGGAACGGGATCATGGGAGACCAAAAAAAAGATTTAAGAAACCGAAGTATTGTGATCAGTGAAGGTGAACACCGTGCACCGAACCGTGCGATGCTTAGAGCTGTTGGATTTACCGATGAAGATTTTAAGAAACCGATGATAGGGATTGCTAGTACATGGAGTGAAGTAACTCCTTGTAACATGCATATTGATCAATTAGCCATTCGTGCCAAGGAAGGAGCTAAAGAAGGTGGAGGAGCTCCTCTTATCTTCAACACGATTACTGTGTCCGATGGGATTTCAATGGGAACCCCAGGAATGCGCTATTCCTTACCAAGCCGTGAAGTCATTGCAGATTCCATTGAAACGGTTGTGGGAGCAGAGAATTTAGACGGATTAGTGGCGATTGGTGGATGCGATAAAAACATGCCAGCATGTATGATCGCTATGGGAAGATTAAATGTCCCTTCTGTTTTTGTATATGGTGGAACGATTGCACCAGGAAAACATGAAGGAAAAGATATAGATATTGTTTCTGCCTTTGAAGCTGTAGGGAAGTACAACAGTGGAGCGATTGAGAAAGAGGAGCTACATACCATCGAGTGTCATGCCTGTCCAGGAGCAGGTTCATGCGGAGGAATGTATACAGCAAATACTATGGCTTCAGCCATTGAAGCGATGGGAATGAGCTTGCCGGGAAGCTCTTCAAATCCTGCGGAAACCTCAAACAAGCTAGATGATTGTGAAAAAGCAGGACGAGCTGTCATTCGTTTGTTGGAACAAGACATCTATCCTCGAGATATCATGACAAAGAAAGCCTTTGAAAACGCGATTACAGTTGTGATGGCTCTAGGTGGTTCAACGAATGCGATCCTGCATTTATTAGCGATTGCTCATACAGTAGATGTAGACTTGAGCTTAGAAGACTTTGAACGTATTCGTTTAGGGGTTCCACATATTGCTGACCTTAAGCCAAGTGGTCGTTATGTCATGCAAGACCTGCATAATGTCGGGGGCGTTCAGGCTGTAATGAAGGTTCTTCTAGAAAAAGGCTTGTTACATGGCGATTGCTTAACAGTAACAGGAAAAACAGTAGCTGAGAACTTAGCTGAGGCACCTGATTTAGCTGAGGGGCAAGACGTCATTCGCAGCTTTGACCAACCATTACGTGAAACGGGTCCATTGGTTGTGTTGAAAGGGAACCTTGCGCCAGAAGGAGCAGTGGCTAAAATGTCTGGTCTGAAGGTCAAAGAAATTACAGGCCCAGCTCGCGTCTTCGATTCAGAAGAAGAAGCAACCAAGGCAGTCCTAGAGGATCGTATTAACGAAGGAGATGTTGTTGTCATCCGTTATGCAGGTCCAAAAGGAGGACCTGGAATGGCTGAAATGCTTTCCATCTCAGCTATTATCGTGGGGAAAGGTCTAGGAGAAAAAATCGGCTTGTTAACAGACGGACGTTTCTCTGGAGGAACCCATGGATTGGTTGTAGGTCACGTGTCACCAGAAGCACAGGTGGGTGGTCCGATTGGTTTGCTACAAGAAGGAGATACGATTACGATCGACAGTATTTCTCAATCCTTGAACGTTCATCTTTCAGATGAGGAGTTTGCCAAGCGTCAAGCAGAATGGGTAGCTCCACCGTTAAAAGCAACAAGAGGCGTTCTAGCCAAATATGCCAAATTGGTTTCTTCCGCATCCAAAGGAGCGGTATTAGATTAAGTTGTTGGTAATCAGTGATGAAAGAATAAAGAAGGGCTTCCCAGCTAGGGGGCTCTTTTTTGCATTGTTCATTTTGATGATGGGATCATTCTGGTTCAATCGTTCTACAATTTTTATAGGAATTTATTTACTAAAATAGGTTTACACATATTAAGAATTAATGTTACACTCTAGTCTGAAAAACCATTTTAACCCATAAATTATCGAATTTTCAAACTCGAAAGCTTGGTTAACTAGAATGTCCAATAAGAACGAAAGGTGGAGTAAGGTGCTTTTTAGAAAGCGTGGTGTCGTAATTCTAGTAGGTATTATTATTTTCATAGTATTTAGTGTTAAAGAGTTACCACGTATTGGTACAAAGGACCTTGTGGAAACGAGTGCTGTTCAAATAAAGAATGAAACTGCCAAAAATGCTAAAGATTTAACAATGGAAAAAAAAGAAAGAAGTAATATATTTACTGTGGTAAATAAAAATAATCCGAAAGAGATTGTTTCCTACCCTGATGGAGATTTTGAAATATACGACAATTCTCTATTTGAAGCCTTTGTCCCCGAAGAAAGCAGAATATTTGCAGTAGAACATTATACTGGAAAAGGAAGTTACGTCACAATCAGTTATTATTTAGATGCATCGTATATTGTAGTGACTTATTATAGTGATGGAAGTGTCAGAAAATCGGTTGATAATCCCGACTCGGATGAAATCATCAGTAATTTTAATAATGAAACGTTAGAGATACATGACAAAACAAAAACTGAATAACTTCAAAGGTCATGAAATATAAAGCCAAGAGAGGTTAAGCCATTTAATACTCCTTTAGATGTTTTACCTTTCTTTAGTAGTTTCAACTTACTATACATAACGAGGTGTTACCAGTGAACATAGGCAAAAAAATAGTATTATTCGGAATCGTAGTTACTTTAATCCTGCTTCTACTAGTGAATGTAGTGCAGGATCATGATAGCAAGAAGGCAGAAAATAGTGAATGGAAGGTAGAAGATAATGAATTGAAGGTAAAAAATAGTGAACGAACAAGTGTATCAGATGATTCTGAGAATTTCTTTAGTGTTTTGTCAGATCAGACTGGGAGTTTTAATGGTGAAGGAGAAACTTCTTTTTATTTTCAAAAGAACCCTGAAGAAGATGGTTTTCATTTATTCATTAAAAATACAGGTCCAAAATCTTTCAAAGTAACACTATTTAAACCGAATTATGAGATTTTAATGAGTGAAACTATTGAACCTGGAAACAGCTTGATATTCGAAACGGAAAAAGATGATTATATAGACAATGGGAGGTATAGTGTAAAATATCTCAACAGTGATGGTTCAGTAGGCTCTTTTGAAATCAAGGTTCGCAGCAGTAAAATGTAAGTGCATTTCAAAAGGAGGTACAATGGGGAAAATCATTATACTCATACTGGGCTTGGTGATTGTCATAATCTTGATAATCATTATAGGCGTAATGATAAGCGGAATTATAAGCATAAAACAAGCAAGATCGAAAACACCTGAAGATATCTTGAAATTTATGAAAAAGAGTCCTGAGAAATCTTCGCTGTATCTGGTTAAAAACGGCGAAACGATGATTGATTATCAATCTGATCAAATGATGCCGTTAGCCAGTACGGTCAAAATTATCTTGGCTATTGAGTATGCTGTGCAGGTGGCAAGAGGGAACTTAGATCCAACAGAAAAAATAGCTCTTGCCGAATTAGAAAAATATTATATTAAAAATACGGATGGTCAAGCTCATCCAAAATGGCTGAAACAGATGGAAGCAGAAGGGCGTATCCTCGACCAGCAGGTGACGCTAGAGGATGTGGCAAAAGGGATGATCAGTCATAGCTCAAATGCCAATACAGAATATTTGTTTCAGATTTTGGGGATAGAGCAAATCAATTTGACTTTAAGACGTCTAGGGATCGTCAATCATTCCTATATCTTTCCTATGACCTCCGCCAATATTTTACCCACCATGCTTAAGGAAGAACAAAGTTTGTCATATAGAGAGGTTAAAAAGAAGCTTGAAGCGATGCCTCACGAAGAATTTATTGAGAGAGCTATGAACATTCATCGATTATTAAGTGAGGATCATGATCATAGCGTGAAAGAGAAATATTATGATAAAAAATCCTTTAGTGAAAAGCTTCAATTAATTCGTTCTAATAGGCTTCCAGCAAGCACAACGAAGGAATATGCGAAGCTAATGGGAAACATTATTCATTCCAATATGCTGACCGAAAAAGAGCGAAAAATAATGAGAACGATCTTAGAATTTTCCCCCAACCCAAATTATGAATATCTTGGATGGAAGGGTGGAAGTACAATATTTGTTCTCACTGTGGCTCTCTATGCGCGAACAAAGGATGGAAATAACATCGAGTTAGCTTGGTTTATCAACGATCCAAGCCGATTAGATTATCTGTGGCTTCAATATACTTGGCAACCATTTCTAAAGAAACTTATTACTGATCCAGCGTTTCTTGTTCAAGCTGTAGAAATATTTGCGGGATCGTCTACAAAAGAGGCACACTAGACCTCAACTATAGCCACAATTGACAGAAAAGAAGGTATTATTTATACTGAAAAGATAAAAATATCTGAAAAAGGCAAACTTCACCGAAAGGGAAGGACGCAAAGCCATGAGCTAACCGCTATTAAGCGTAGGGTAGTCAGGTTGCCGGGTCCTCATTCGTAGAGCCTCGGCTTAGAGAATGGAGGATAATTTGTCATGCGCAAACTGCTGGTGCTGCTGTTAGCAATGTTATTAATTTTAAATGGCTATAATGGTGAAGCATATGGAAAAGCTTCTGAATTGGAAGTCAAAGCAACATGGCTTTGGAATCCGTGGATGATTGTTAGTGATAAAGAGAGTACCCTTTCTTTTCTCGAAAGTAAAAATGTGAACAAAGTTTATTTACAGATCGACCCAGACATTTCGATGGATATATATCGAGAATTTATTGAGAAAGCCTCAAATAAAGGAATTAGTATTTATGCATTGGATGGATCTGCTGAATGGGTGGAGTGGAAGGGCTATATTCACCTTGAAAAGCTGATGAGCTGGCTAGGCAAATACCAAGAGGGCTCAAAGGCTACTCAAAAATTTTCTGGTATTCATCTGGACGTTGAACCCTATTTGTATAGCGGATGGAAAACCAGTCAGAACAATACGATCGAATCATACCAAGCGCTCATATTAAAAGCTAAACAGAGTGCAGAAACCTTGGATATTCCTCTTGAAGCAGACATTCCATTTTGGTTTGATGAAATTTTCTATAAAAATAAGTATGGAAAAGGTATGCTGGCAGAATGGGTGATTGCCGAAACAGATAGCGTAACAATTATGGCGTATCGTGATTCTGCTGAGAAGATTATCGAGATAGTCAAAACTGAAATTGAGCTTGCTAGTAAGTATAACAAATCAATAGTTATTGGTGTGGAAACTGGGTTTTCATATGAAGGCGGGCTGGTTACGTTTTATGAAGAAGGTGAATCATATATGAACGAGACACTCTCGGTAGTGGAGAAATACTATTCAGAAGTGGTTAGTTTTAATGGAATAGCTGTACATCATGTTAGTAGTTGGATGGCAATGGAGCCATAAATAAATAATATTATTACAAGCTACCTGTATGATTGGGTAGCTTTTTTTCAATGATATGACATTTCTCACAATCTACTGGGCAACCATTTATCAAGAAGCTTATTACTGATCCAGCGTTTCTTGTTCAAGCTGTAGAAATATTTGCAGGATCGTCTACAAAAGAGGAGTAGAGAGTAAGGGAGTATTTTTCTATGAAGAAATCGGGTATAATTGACAAAAGTAGTGAAATCGGGAGGGAAGAATCATGAGCACAAAACAGGAAATCATTGACATGATAAAGAATATGCCTGATAATACTACAGTTGATGATGTGATGGAAAAACTTTATATTAGAGCTAAGATTGAATCTGCTATCAAACAGATTGATGAAGGCAAAGGAATTCCTCATAATCAGGTAAAGGAAAAATTTAAAAAGTGGCTCACTTAATTTGGTCACCAGATGCAATAAATGATCTGGAGAGAATATCAGATTATATTTCTTTTGATTCTGAACGATATGCATCGGTCGTGGTTACTCGAATTATTTACAGGATTAATGCTGAAGATACTGTCGATATATTAAGGGTATTTCATCAAGCTCAAGAATTCAATATGAACTTAGATTAGGTCACCATAGCAACATCAATGAAATATAGTGAACTCTTTGGGCTGTCAAAATTTTCGACAGCTCTTTATCTTTTTCTGCTGGGATTCTGACATGAAAATAATTATAATTTTTAAAAGGGATTGGCTTTAGGTGTATTCTATCCGTACAAGAAAGGATATGATTTTTTGGGAAATCTGAATGTGATTGCACTTCTAACAGGATTTAGTGCATGGCTGTTCATAGGAATAGTGGTATATCGTATCTATCGAACGAAATCGAAGGTACCGAAGGTTTGGAAAGTCGTTACCATTTTTCTAGTAGGGATCTTTTCTTTTTCAATAGATTGGCAGCTAGACAATGAAATCATCAAAATTCCGCTTTTACCTCTAGGGGTGTGGATTTTGTTTGCGTTTCTAAAGCGAAAGAGAGAGCAGTGGAAGCTGTATCGTCCCTATGCTTGGTTAGGCTTTGGAGCAAACTTCATTTTCTTACTGGCTACGCTGCTTGCGCTCCTTCTACATGGAGTCGTGTATCCTAAAGACGAACTCACTACATATATCTCAAATGTGGATAAAGCGCTGATTCAGCCGATTCACCCTTCTGCTGACAATGAGTCGCTCACTGTAGATCAAGTATTAGAACAACTCGACAAGATGAAAGAAGCCTCCTTCTTTAATGAACAATGGTATGAAGAAACGTATATGGGAACGCCAGCCAATCAACGAAAGGAACGATTTCCCTATCTATTACTAGGAACCGAGGCAAGCTGGGGCTATGGTTTGAGCACCATGATTTATGTTGAGGCGGATGGAAAGGGGATTTTAATTTCTACACCACAAAACCAATATTATTTTCGCTCTGAAGAGCCTTTCAAGGGAGGAATGAATCATGATCAAGAAAAAGCGTTGGATAGCTGTTGGTATCGGTACTTTGGCTCTTTCAGTCATGATTTATTGGTGGTATTTCTCTCCCCTACTCCCTTTCCGACAGATGAAGAGCTGATAAAAGAGATTCATCGTGTCAATCCTAAAGCCAATGTTAGTGTCATACAAGAGAAGCTTTTTCTCGATGAAAGACATGTATTTGTACCATATATTTCTGAAGCTAATGATTATGGCAAAAGCTTTTGGGTATGGCAGCATCATCAATGGAAAATGGTCTATATGAAGACAAAGGGCTATCCTGAATTGTGGAGGTTAGATAAGAAAAATCCTGCAACCCACCATATTGTATGGAATATTGACCCAGATGACCAAGTGAGTGCGATGAGCTTCTACATGGTTAGAGATAGAAGGTATTCTGTTTCAGGTGGAGTGCATACCTATGAACCTAGTGTACAAATGGAAAAAAAAGTGACTCTATCATCATCCTATGGGGTATTGCCCCTGTCAGATGAGTGGGTTTCCTTTATTACCCCATTTACAAAAGTTCAATCAGCCAAACAACGTTCTTCTATTTTTACTCCTTTTCTACTCGAATCCTACCTGCTTTTTGGTTGGATTCCCTATGATGATATGAACCAGGAAATATTCCCGAAACGCTCTGTCAATGGAAGTGGCTTCTCTAATGGGAATATAGATCTGTGGCGTATCTCTATTTTAAGTGAACATTCGCTTAACAAGCGTTAACGTTTCAAAACAGAAAACATGGAGAAATTCGAATTATTGGAAATAGGAGATTTCGCCCCCATGTGGATTTTTAGGAGGGCATCAATGAATCTAAAAGGATTAACACAATCGTGGAAGTATCCAGCTATTTTATTATTAGGAATTGGAGTTTCTAATATTGGTGCATGGGTCTTTTTAATTGCACTGAATTTAATTGTATTCGAAATGACTGGTTCTCCACTTGCAGTAGCAGTGCTTTATATTCTTATACCTTTAGCCACCGTAGTTACAAATTTTTGGTCAGGAAGCATTATTGACCGTTTAAATAAAAGAAATTTGATGATCTTCCTTGATTTATTTCGAGCCATATGTATTTTCCTATTACCTTGGTTAATCTATCATTCGCTATGGTTGATGTATTTCCTTGTTTTTCTAATAAATATGGCAAGTTCAATGTTCAGTCCAACATCGATAACGTATATTACTAAATTGATTCCGTCTGAACAAAGAAAACGGTTTAATTCTCTTCGAAGTTTAATTGACTCAGGAGCCTTCCTTCTTGGTCCAGCTGTTGCTGGGCTACTATTTATAGTAGGGACTCCTATCATTGCTATTTATATTAATGCGATTGCATTATTTTTATCAGGATTAATTACTTTTTTAATGCCTAATCTCGAAAAGAATAAAATAACTGATTTTAAGGATGAAAAATTATCGTTTGCCCTATTAAAACAGGATTTGAATATGGTATTAAATTTTAGTCAAAAGCATGTTTATATTATGTTGATTTACTTCTTATTTAGTACTGTTATTGTTATGACAGCAGCTGTCGATTCACTTGAAGCTGCTTTTGCGAAAGAAATCCTTCAATTATCAGATAGCGATTATGGATTTTTGGTAAGTATTGCTGGGGCAGGCATTGTTATAGGAGCCTTTATTAATACTGTGTTCGTAAAAAAGATAGCCATTTCAATATTAATTGGATTAGGCTCCATTTTCGTTTCTGCTGGTTATCTTATTTATGCCTTTTCAAGCTCTTTTGTAATGGCAGCTTTAGGATTTTTTGTCCTTGCCTTTTTCCTTGCTTTTGCCAACACAGGCTTTCATACATTCTACCAAAATAATATCCCTGTTGATGTTATGGGAAGGATAGTGAGCTTATATGGTTTGCTCCAAGCTGTTTTAATTATTATAACAACTGTGATTTTTGGATTTGTTGCACAAACTATTTCAATACAAATTGCAGTTATAATAGGGACTTTATTTATGTTCTTAACTTCAATGATCCTATGTGTATTTAGTTTACAATCGTCAAAATCTAAATACTATCAGACAACGAATATCATGAAGAAAAAAATCCCCTGCTCCAGCGACGGTGGCTAGAGCAGAGGATTTCGTCTTAATAATGGGCTCTTTTCTTTCGTTAATTAGAATTGATTTTAAAAGTAGATAGTTTCTGACGTAATTGAGCTGACACTTGGCTTAGCTTTGTAGCGGATTCTGCAATTTCTTGAATAGATTGAAGCTGCTCTGTGACGGAGTCAAACACTTCTTGGCTGCCTTTCAATGTGGAGTGTGTAACACTCTTGATCTCATCCATTGAAGCGGTGACCTCTTCTGTTCCTGCCGACATTTCTTCGGAGGCAGCGGATACCTCTTGAGTTTGATCGGTAATTTCACGGAAGCTTTCATACGTGTTGTGGAACATTTCTCCTGCTCGCCCAATAGAAAGAGAGCCTTGTTCAACATCGGCAACACTGGCTGACATGGTCAACGCAGTTGAGGTGGTCATAGCTTGTACTTCCTTGATCATCTCAGTGATCGTTCCGACGGATTGATCTGTTTGTTCGGCAAGTTTTTTCACTTCGCTTGCCACGACGGCGAAGCCTCTTCCGTGCTCTCCTGCTCTGGCTGCTTCAATCGAAGCATTTAGAGAGAGAAGCTGTGTTTGAGCGGAGATGTCCGAGATGACTCCGACAATGGTATCGATCTGCTGAGAAAGCTTTTTTAGCTTATCCATATCCTGAGAAGCTTCTCCTACCGATTTTTGAATACGAAGCATTTGTGAGATCGTATCTTCTAAAAGTCGGTTCCCTCTATCGACATCCTCCAGAGAGCTGCTAGTTAAATTGGCAACGGACGTAGTAGAGGAAGCCACTCGATGAACCCCAGCTGACATGTCCTCCATGGCTTGAAGAATTTGACTTGCCCCTTCATATTGGTTTTCGGCACCATGAACGACTTGTTGCATAACGTTCTTGATTCCTTCTGAAGCTTGAGTGGTTTCTTCAGAAACAGTATTTAAGTGTGTTGAAGAGTTAGCAAGCAGTTCAACCACTTCATTCGTTTCTTGTAAGGTACTAGAGAAGGATTCAATCATTTCATTTAAGTTATTTGCTGCTTGTCCAAGCTCATCTTGATAGTGAACCTTCAATCTTGGTGTGAGATCACCAGTCGCTAAAACATGTAACGTGTTGGATATTTGTAAAATACGACTTAGCATACTTCTCATAGCCAGATATACGATGAAGGCAAGTAAGATAGCGCCAATAAATAGTCCGATGATGAGGACTTGGTCAAAATTTCGAAGCATCTGCGTTGCTTCTTTTTCGGAGATTGCCACTCCTACTGCCCAGTCTGTATTCTTTACTGGTAAATAAGAAATGTATTCCTCTTTTCCATTGCCTTTAACGAGCTTCACTCCTTCTTGACCTTGAATCATTGCTTGCAGAACCTCATGTAAGTATGGATGACTCTCTCCAAGGTTGTCATTCATAACGAGATCATTCTCTGGATGGTAGAGAATCGTACCCGATTTAGACAGAAGGAATGTGTAGCCTGTTTCCCCCATTTGATAAGATTGCATAATGTCTGGAAGCTTGTCTAGAAAAATATCGACGGCGACAAAGCCCTTGTCTACTCCGTTTTCCATCACTTTTTGTGTTGCACTAATGACGAGATCTCCCGTTATAGCGTCGATATACGGTTCGGTAAATACAACATCTTCAGAAGCTGCAGCGGCTGGATACCAAGGACGAGCCTTGAGATTCCAATCAGGATTGGTGAAGGTGTCATGATCTCCCATGACAAAATTGCCTGATTCATGAACAAGCCATACCAGTCCTAGATCAGAATCTGTTGCGGCAATGGCATTAAGTGTGCCCATGACGGTAGCATAGTCCTCATATTCCTTTGCTGAATCTCTTTTCACATCTGCTAGTAAAAAATGGACTAAATCTTGATTGGTTGTCATTTGATTGACGATGGTTACTTTTTCATTCAGAAGAGAATGGAGTTGCTCTGCGATGTTCTTGCTTTGCAGGTTCAGGCTGTTTTCAATTTCTGTTGCCCAGATGCTGTTTGAATAGGAGTATAATAGATAGCCAAAAACAGAAAAGAAGAGCAAAGAGATGATAAATAATGATAAAACCATCTTTAACATGATGCTGCTGGATACTTGATGTAAGACCTTCTTTAACATGTTCACAGCCTCCCTGAAATGATCAAAAGTTGTAGCACTATATATAGATTATCGGAGGGAAAAGTAACATTTTTTTGAACTTTTAATCATCCAAATAATGGACCATAAAGAAAATGAAGTTTTGAAGAACGGAGAAGGTTTTTTGTTTCATCTTAACGAGTGGCAAGCAAAGAAAAAGGGTTGTCTACAAAAGAAATGTAGGCAACCCTATGTAAGCTATGAATGTAGTTCTACTTTTAATTTTTGAATCGCTTGAGTGATTCTTTGGGCAATTTCTTCATAGTCTAAGCCTTCATCTAAATGAAGGGGCTGACCAAAAATCACTCCGGCTTTTTTAAACCATTTTCCCTTGGCTCCATAGACATAGGTAGGAATGACAGGGGCATTGCTCTTGCTAACGATAAAGCCAATTCCTTTTTTGGGCGCGCCCATTTCGCCTGTTTTTGATCGAGTGCCTTCAATGAAAATAGAAAAAATGTTCCCATCTTTAACTAATTTAAGTGTATGTTTTAATGATTTTAAATCAGCTTGTTCTCTTTTTACAGGAAAAGCACCCATCTCAGAAATCAACCAAGCAAAGAAACGCTTTTTGAATAGCTCTTCTTTTGCCATAATGTACATTTTTCTTGGGGTATGTGTACCTACCAGTAAGGAATCATAATTGCTTGTATGATTCATGGCTAAAATACACCCTTTGTCTGGAATATGTTCAAGTCCTTTGATCGAAACTTTAAAACGAAGGTAAAGCCACATTTTTACACAAAAACGAACGATATGATATACCATTTTCTTTTCAAACACTCCTTCAGTAGTTTAAACTTTGCGATAAATAAATTATACCACTTTAGGTTAATACTAAAAACAAAAATTAAAAAGAAGGAGAATGAGCATGCGCAGATCACATCTCTTGATGGTATTTATATTTTTTCTTCTTTTTGGGTTGATCACAATGCATTCTACTGCTGTGGTCGCTGAAGAACAAGGAATAAAAGCACCTGATTCGCTTAGGGATATCTCAAGACAAAATACCTACCCTAATCCTGATGAAGACCCTGAGTATGTCCAACCTAGTCCATCTACAGCGGAGCTATTCCAAACGACTGATTATAAAATCGATAATCCAAATTTAATTCGTTTGTTAAATGAAACGAGCATGCAAGGCTCAAAGTTTGCTTTTGGCTTTCGGGCAAATATTTATTTAGGAAATTGGCCGTTAAGCTATGAATCGAAGGAAACCTCAGTCAATTGGGAGTATAAGCTAGCCAATTCAAACAAACTGGATAATCGTGGAGGGAATCAAACAGGAGAAATTTCGTTTGAACAAAATGAAGAATTTACGGCTGCTGGGGGACTTACCACGGACGTGCTAGCAGAAAGTGATGTCAAAAAGCTCATGATTTCCTCTGCGAAACAAAAGACAGGTTTAAATATTTCGTTTAAAAGTACAGTAGGAAAGGGAACAAAGCATGAAACCATGATGAAAATTCCCCCTAGAAAAGTAGGATATTTAAAGGCGTATATGCCTGCCGTCAATGAACGAGGGATTGTGACTTATGGCGAAGTGTACCTTCAAATGAAGGGAAGCCAGAAGAAATTAGTTGTCAAGAATGTGACGCAAAAAGGAGTAGGAGCTTGGATTCCTGTCCAAGATCGACTGACATTTAAGTATTTATTAACCGACCAGCCTAAGTGATAAAGTGGACCTCCATCAGATGGATTTTCCTCCACCTGATGGGTAGAACGTGATGAAAAAAGCGGATGAAACCAGTTCAATTTCGGACTGGTTTTTTGTCATTTCACGTCAAGAATTCAGCATCTCAGGTTAAATGTGACAATTTTTTGAATAATGACATTATAATTCTAAGTAAAGCGCTTACAACTGAGGGGAGCTAGAATAGGTCTTATAAATCTGATCATCGAAAAAGGCAAAGGGGGAATGAAACATGGCTCTAAAAAAGGAGATTTCCAAAGAAGAAAGCAGGGTACAGCTGGTTACGGAAGAAGAGATGGCACTTGTCGAGCAATCATTTCAAGCTCAAAAGAAGCTCAGTTTTAGCTATGGTGCTGTCTTCTTTTTCGTTACGTTGTTAATTCCGTTTTTAGGTGGAACAGCAGAGTGGTGGTATGGGAAACCATTGATTGGGGGCTTGACCCTGAATTTTTGGACGACGCTCCTTCTCTTTCATATTTTCTATTGGCTGCTTGCTTATGTCTTTGTGCAAAAAGCGAATAAATTAGATGATTTCATTAAAAAAGGGAAGTACTAAATTTAATTTAATCAGAGATGAGGGATGTAAATGATCAATGCTTGGGCCATTGGAATGGTACTTTTGCTGGTTTTAACAACCATATCCATATCCATTTATGCGCGAACGTTTAACTCTAATACGGCTAATTTCTATTTAGCGGGACGTAAAGTAGGGTTTATGACAAATTCGACTGCGATATGTGGGGATTATTTTTCAGCGGCTTCATTTCTTGGGGTGGCAGCAGCGGTATATGCTTCAGGAGTAGATGGAATGTGGTTTGCCATCGGATTTGGAGCGGCGTTCGTTCCCGTTGTCTTGTTTATTGCCAGTCCATTACGTAAATTCGGAGAGTATACGATACCTGATTTTCTTTTTGCTCGCTTTGGAAAGAGTCATAAGGCACGAGTCATTGGAGTTGTCATGGTACAGTTGATCTGTATTTTCTATCTTGCTCCACAGATGGTGGGAGCAGGGAATACGTGGAATGTTCTTGTCGGTTTAGGATTTCTAGGCTTAAGTCCGTATCAAACAGGCGTCGTCGTCGTGGTTGGAATCATGATGTTTTATGTAGCAGTTGGAGGGATGAAGGGAACGACCCTCAATCAGATGATTCAATTCTGGGTCCTATTTACCGCCATGACTCTTGTTTTTATCGCTGTGTTAGTGAAGGGCTTAGGAACGTATGCTTCTGAAAATCAACCGTTAATCAATCCTGCAACCATGACAGTGGAAAAATTAATGGCTGGAGAAGAAGGAAGCAGAGCCTATGATAAGGCACAGCAAGTCATGAGTCCAGAGGCTTTTGCTGAGGTAGAAGAAACGGTAGCCTCAGGAGATCCTACTGCTTCTGTCCATGTTGTAATGCCACAGGTGAACAAACTGCATCCAGAGAGAGAAATGACCTTCCAAGAACCAGGTCACCGTTATGATTGGCTAAATCAGTTCTCCATGGTCTTAGCACTGGTATTGGGAACCATGGGCTTACCTCATATTATGAATCGTTATTATACAAATCCTTCGGGTAAAGTGGCGCGATTGACGACATTATGGGTTCTGGCTTTTATTGGTATCTTTTATATCATGAGCTCAGTCGTTGGCTGGGGAGGGCGGACCTATGTATCTGAACTGGCAGCCAGCGACCCGAGTATTGCTCAGTTAACAGTGGATGGTTTACTGCTTAAGTCCGATCAGATTATGCCGGTTCTGGGCAAGCTGTTATTCGGTGAATTTGGTTTAGGGTACGTGGCGGCTGGAGCCTTTGCCGCGATGTTTTCAACAGTTGGGGGACTGCTCATTGCCTCTGCCGCCTCTTGGGGACATGATATTTATGAAAACTATATCAATCCAAATGCTCCAGAGTGGAAAAAAGTAGTAGTAGGGAAAGTGGCGGTCGTGCTTATGGGAATCTTCTCTCTGCTTGTCGGAATTGGGATACCAGCGGTGGGATTAGATAAGGCGTATCCCTCTTTGATTGCTATGATGGTTACCTGGGCTTTTGCGGTATCTGGAGGGGCGTTTGTCCCTATGCTTCTCTGCTCAATCTGGTGGAAGAGGACAACACGAAATGGAGCGATTGCAGGAATGCTGGTAGGAGGAGGCTCAACGATCTTCTTTATCTTCATGAATATCTTAAAGGAAACAGGTGTCTTCGCTGCTGGAACCTTCGGGGCTACCTTAGGCAGTCTGGCATTTCCATCCATCTTCACCATTCCGTTAAGCTTCTTGGCGATTTACTTGATTAGTATCTCAGATAAGAATGGAATGCCTACCTATGTTAATCATATTTGGGCTCGGATCCATGGTTCAGATGAATTATCTGAGCGAGTACGCTTAGCTATGCAGGAAGAAGATAAGCGGTCCGCCTAAAAAGAGGTTTGAATAACATAGCAATAAGCGTGACTGAAAACCAAAAAGCAGAGCTCCATTGTTTTCTAAATGGAGTTCTGCTTTTTCCAGCCTACCATTGTTAGTTAGGATCAATCAAAGTGATTCAGACAGATAATAAGCTGAATCGATTCATAATGAAAGAAAGCATAGATAAATTAAGATAAGAGCTTTTGTTGATACACATAGATCGCTGCTTGGGTACGGTCTTCAATTTCCAGCTTCGCTAGGATGTTACTGACATGTGTTTTGACCGTTTTGATCCCAATAAATAGGTCCTCAGCAATTTCTTTGTTGCTTTTCCCTTGACCAATAAGAATCAGGACTTCTAATTCACGAGAGGTTAAGGCATCATGCTTAGGCTTTGATCGACGCATTTGATTCATCATCATTCCTGCTACTTGTCCCTCGATAATCGGTTCTCCTTGGTACGCCTTACGGATTGCGCTGGAGATATCTTGAGCTCGAGTGGTTTTGAGCAGATAGCTAAAGGCTCCCGCTTCAATGACAGGTAAGACCTTGTCATCATCGAGAAAGCTCGTGAGTACAATGATTTTACTATCGTGCTGAGTTTGTTGGAAATGCTCTTTGATAAGTCGTGTTGCTTCGATTCCATCCATCCCTTCCATCACTAGATCCATTAAGATGACATCTGGCTCTAGCTGAATGGCAAGCTCCACCCCTTCCTTCCCGTTATTAGCTTCCCCTACCACTTCGATGTCTGGTTCTGTAGAAAGAAAGGTGGCTAGCCCCATCCGCACCATTTCATGATCGTCTACTAATAATACCTTGATTTTCTTACTCATGATTTGCTCCTTTCCCTAACTGTATAGGGACACGAATGTCGATTTTCGTACCTTTTCCTGGATACGTTAGTATATCTAAGGAGCCTCCGATTTTTTCTATACGTTCACGCATGGTCTGTAACCCGTAGGAGGCTTTTCTTGATTCTTGCAGGGAGAATCCAATTCCGTTATCTTCGAGTTTAAAATAAACACGCTCCGGTTTTGCTCTTAGAATGAGCTTAAATTCTAGTGCCTTGGAGTGTCGGAGGACATTGGAGATCGCCTCTTGTGCCACTCGGAATAGCTGATCTTCGATGCCATCTTCAAGAGTATCGATAGGGTCAATTTCCCACTGGATTTGAAGATCGGGATTCTTGACCCTTAATTCTTCGAGAAGTTGTTCCAGACCAACGGCTAAAGAATGACCTTCTAGAGTAACAGGACGCAGGTGCATAATCAGCCCTCGAAGCTCTTGCTGAGCTTGAATAATCATTTCTTCTACCTGTTGAAGATGCTGTTTGGCTCGATCAGGCTGTTGATCAATCAATCTTGGAAGAGCCGCCATCGTCATGGAAACAGCAAATAGTTGCTGACTTACTGCGTCGTGTAGATCTCTTGCCAGCTTGCGTCGTTCTTCAAGTGAAGCAGCATACTCAGCTTGTTGAACGAGTACATGATTTTCATTCACGAGCGCTTGAAGGGAGGTTACTTGGTCTTCGATGCGATCAGCCATGGCATTGAATTGCTTCCCGACCTGGGATAGCTCGTCTTTTCCTTCTACCTTCAACCGATATTCCAAATTTCCCCGTGTGATATGGTCGGCTGCATAAGCAATTTCTTGTAATGATTTCTTGAAATATCTGCCAAAGGGAAGCCATAATAGATCGTATAGAAGAGAGAGAGCAGAGCCCCAGATAAGACGACCAGAGCCATTAAAGAAAAATAGGCAGTGGAATAAAAGGAAAAACCCAGAAAACGCTCTATTTTCTCCTGCCAAGGTGATATTTCAGTAATGGCTCCACTGAGCAGGAGGATGAGTCCGCTGCTTCCAAGTACGGTCCCAATGGTGGCTCTAAAAAAGTAGAGGAAAACATACCATTGGACATTGCGTAGCTTCCATTTGGAGCCCTTGTTATCAAAAAACATGTTAATCGACTCTCTTTACAGTAATTTGACCGACGATCAAAGAGATATTGAGCTTTACCTTTTGCTCCGCAAATTCGTAATCATCCGTAGCAAAACTGTTATAGACCGTTGCCCCAGATTGGTCATTATTGATTAAGGAAACCTCACCTAATTGAGTGGAGGCTTGTACCTTAATTGGCATATCACGGGGGATTTTTACTGTAATTTCTCCGATCCACCCAGAAAGATCGATATAGGATTCACCCTTGACTAAAATCGCTTTGGTCAAATCTAGCTTCAAATCACCTACTCCTTGCCAAACCTGCATATCATCCAGTTCCCAAGGGGTCGCTCCGATTTTCATTTCACCCAGCCATTGCTTTCTACGGCGGACATTGCCAAAGATATAAGAGTTCATATCATCGAATTCTGGGTCTATATCATCGACTGTAGAATGGACAGTTGAAGAAAAGTCGCGTTCGATTCGTGTATACCAATTTCTGCGATTGAACAAGATTTGAAAACCAATGTAAATGATGAGTAAGGGCCATATCCAGCTCCAGAGATTGGCGAAGCTGATTTCAAAATAGCCTAATCGATTTCCTTGAAAAATAATTCCGATTCCTGTCACAATGAGCCCCGTAATGAAAGGGCTTGGATAAGCGAATCCCCGTTTGATACTAATTAAGAGCTTAAAGAAGCCTGTTATACTAAGGTAGATCCCCCAGAGGATCAACAGAGCTGGCCAATAGGTAGAGATCATACTTCGGATCTCGATTTCAATAAACCCTGTATTATTTAGGAGAAAAAGAGCGCCTAGAAGTAATAATAGTAAACCAACCAGTGAGTTTTTCATTTTTATCCCCTCTTTTACAAACAAATTTACTATAATAAGAATAGCGTATTTTAGAGTGGATTTAAAACCGACTGTTGTATGTTTTTTTCTCCTCCTTCAGACGGAGGGAACATTTGTTTAGAACAAAACTGGAAAAAAAGGGGATCAAAATGGACCCAACCTTATATAAAAATCTGTTCATTGCTTTTTTTCGTTCAGGAATTCTAGGCTATGGAGGAGGTCCTTCCTCTATCCCGTTGATCCATAAAGAGGTTGTAGAGATTTATCACTGGATGAGCGATGAGGAATTTAATGATCTTATTGCCTTAAGTAACACCCTTCCAGGTCCCATTGTGACGAAATTGGCTGGGTATATAGGCTATCGGATCGCCGGTGTCGTTGGCTTACTCATTGCTTTGTTTGCCAGTGTTGTTCCTACAGTGATTCTGATGATTGTGCTGATTAGTATGTTAACTTCATTTCGTGACTCTCCCAGAGTAGAAGGAATGACCAGAGCTGTGACTCCTGTGGTAGGGGTGATGTTATTCACGATCGCGTATAGCTTTATCAAGCATTCTGGGAAAGGGATTGGCTGGAACAAGACCTTGATCTTGGGGCTGGTAAGCGTAATGGCATTTCTCTGGCTGAAATTGCATCCTGCCCTGTTAATTGGAGCCTTAATCCTCTACGCCTTGCTACCACAAAAGAAGGGAGAGAAGGAAGCATGATTTATTGGGAGTTATTCTTAGCTTTTTTAGTACCTGGGATTGTGGGCTATGGAGGAGGACCAGCGTCAATTCCACTTATACAGATTGAAGTGGTGGAGAGATATGGCTGGCTAACGGTTGAAGAATTTGCTGAGTTGCTTGCTTTAGGTAATGCCCTGCCCGGTCCTATTGCCACTAAGATGGCTGGATATGTAGGGTATGCTCAAGGAGGTGTGCTGGGTGCGGTTGTTGCTTTGTTTGCCACAGTGGCTCCTTCTTTATTAATTCTGATCTTTTTGCTTCAATTGCTTTCTAGATTTAAACATTCTCCCAAGGTGAAGCGAATGACTGGGTTGATTCGTCCAACCATCGCGATTTTATTAGGGATATTAGCACTCCAATTTTTCACCAGCTCATGGGAAGCATCTGGAGTAGTACAAACCATCATCATAGCTGGGTTTAGCTTTCTCTTACTTGAGAAATGGAAGCTTCACCCAGCCTATGTGATTTGCGGAGCTTTAGTCTATGGGGCTTTTATTCTGCCTTTGTTTTAAGAGGGACTCTTAAACAAAGGCTTCTAAACGCTTGTGCGACCGGCTGAAACTAATGACTGATAATGATTGGTTACCTTTACAACATATTGCTGTGTTTCTTTAAATGGAGGAATCCCATTGTATTTCTTGACGTTTCCTGGACCCGCGTTATAGGCAGCTAAGGCTAAGGAAACATTGCCATCATATCGATCTAACATTTGCTTCAAATATCTAGCGCCACCATCAATGTTCTGTGCTGGGTCATAGGCATCCTTGACTCCTAAGCCTCGTGCTGTAGCAGGCATGAGCTGCATCAAGCCCATAGCACCAGCATGGCTTTTCGCATTGGGTTTAAAATTCGACTCTTGTTTAATAACCGCTTGAATGAGTCGAGGGTCTAGTCCATATTTTCTAGCAGCGGCATCAATCAGTGGAGCAAATTCTTGATTTCCTTTGCTAAATGGACTGATGGGCTCCACAGGACCTGACCAGCGTGCGGGTGCAGAAAGAGAAAGCGGACTAGGCTCTGACGCGACAGGGGCTAGGTTGACTAGGCTCTGGGCATCATTATTTTGATCTAAGATTGTTGAAAATATTTGGGCAAAATCTGTAGGGTTAGAAGGTGTTTTTGTAGACTGAAGAGCTCTCATGACTTGTAGCTCCATCATTTGTTGAAACATTTGCACTTTCATCTAATATCCTCCTACGTTTTTGTATAGTACAACTATACCAAGAGGAATCTCTTTCCCTCAACGGCTAATTGTTGGTAAGCTTATTTAAGCATTTTTTTCAGTTCTTTTAGGGAGTAGAAGCTTCCATTTACATGAAGCCCGCCTTTTTTGTATGTGGTGTATACGGAACGAACCAAGATATACATACAGAGTGACAATGTTAAAGGCAGTGCCATCAGTTCAAGCACTGTATACTTTGTTATCGGCTGGTTCTGGCGAAAATATAAGTAACTCATGAGTATAAGCGTAAGAACATAAAAAATGGACCTCCAATCCCAAAAAAGCCACATTCCGATAAAAGGAAAATAAAAGAGAAAAAATTGGATGAACAACATAGAGAAAGCTAGAGAAAGTTTGCATTTTAAGCGAAGAAAGATCTGTTTTTCTAAGTTCACAAACAGAGAATCTACATCTGAATACCAGTCTACAGACAAGACATCGCTCCCATCGAGAAGGTGTTGTTTTAATCCTGCTTTTTTTACCCGTTTTCCAAGCTGCTGGCTTTCGTCAGGCCGCATAGCAAGGGCTTGATGTGTACCGATTTGGAGATAGGCGTCTCGTCTGAGCATATTGAAAGAGCTTAACCCAACACCGTGTTTGGGACTCTCACTGATGTTTGCTTTCCAGGGCTTTTCTAGGAAAGTGGACAAATATACCAGAGCCTGCTTCAGTCCTTGTAGCAGGAACCCTTGAGCGACCATCTTGCGCTTAGGCTGTAAGACAAAGTGATCTAACTGATAACGGCGCATGTAATTGACTGCATGTTCGATCGCCTCGGGGTGGAAGCTCGTATCTGTGTTGGTAAATAAAAGAATCTCTCCATTTGATTGTAAATAGCCTTGATATAAAGCGTGACTGGTTCCAAGCCAACCAGAAGGAAGAGAGGTAATGTGGATGACTTTAAGTGGAATTTTGATATCAGATTTGGCATCTGACCATTTTTTTAGAGCTTCTAGCTTTCTTCCGGTTTGATCCTTGGAACGGTCGTTAATGACAATTAATTCAATTTTATTATAACTCTGGTTAAGCAAGTGTTTTAGGGTATCAACAATGGAACTCTCCTCTTCTTTTGCCGATATAATAACGGAAACAAGCGGTTTTTGCCCAGTATAGCCTTGGATATGGGGCAGTTTCGGTAGGCGAGTAAGCCTCTGGAGCTTTCCATGAGCTTACTAAACCAAAAGGTGAAGGTGAGAAATGCAAGTAGTCCAAATACCATAGGCAGCTCCTTTCGAATCTTGATTCTCCATAGAAACAGTATACTTGATGAGATGCTCCATTTCATTAATCAATCATTTCATAATGGTGGTGAATAAGCTAAAATAGAGAGTAACTGAAAATGTTCGATAAAAGGGGTTATGTACACATGGACATGCTATACCTGAATCAGACGCTAGATGAAGAAAAAGTATTTAAAGACCCAGTCCATCGCTATGTTCATGTGAAGGATCAAGTGATTTGGGATCTGATTAATACAGCCGAATTTCAACGGCTACGCAGAATTCGTCAGTTAGGTACGACCTATTTTACTTTTCATGGAGCTGAGCATACCCGTTTCAATCATTCTCTAGGCGTGTACGAAGTGATGAGGAGAATTGTAGACAAGCTTCGTGAAAAGCATGTCTGGTCTGCCGAAGAAAGGATTCTCTGCTTAAGTGCCGCCTTATTGCATGATGTCGGTCACGGTCCTTTTTCTCACACCTTTGAAAAAGTATTCCATACTCATCATGAGGAATGGACGAAACAAATTCTTTTAGGGGATACTGAACTCAACCGAGTGTTGAAGAGAATTTCGGATGATTTCCCGCGCAAGGTCAGTGAAGTGATTGATAAAACATACGAGAATAAGCTAATTATTAGCTTAATTTCGAGCCAAATTGATGCGGATCGGATGGATTATTTGCTTCGGGATGCGTATTATACGGGCGTCAATTACGGGAATTTTGATATGGAGCGAATTCTGCGCGTCATGAGAGTACACGAGGACTTTGCTGTGATCAAACACAGTGGGATGCACGCAGTGGAGGACTATATCATGTCCCGCTACCAGATGTATTGGCAGGTTTATTTTCATCCTGTGACTCGCAGTGCAGAGGTGATTCTGCGCAAGGCTTTTCAGCGAGCGAAGTTTTTATATCAGTCGAATTATTGTTTTCTTCATGCTCCGACTTTTCTAACTCCACTATTAGAAGAAAAAGTGAGCTTAGAGGATTATTTGCGCCTAGATGAATCGATCATCCTCTATTATTTTCAAATGTGGCAGCAAGAAGAGGATAGCATTTTAGTAGATCTATGTGATAGATTTATGAATAGAAAATTATTTAAGTATGTCGAATTTGATCCCTCAAGCCATATGAAGCTTTGGCCGGAGCTGATCAGTTTATTTATAAAAGTCGGAATTGACCCAGATTATTATCTCGAAATAGACTCCTCTTCTGATCTTCCTTATGATTTCTATCGACCTGGTGAAGAGGGAGAGCGCCTACCCATTCATCTCTTGATGCCAGGCGGAGAACTGCGTGAGCTATCACGTGAGTCGGATATTGTGGAAGCTATTTCAGGGAAGAAAAGAACGGATCATAAATTGTATTATCCATTAGATTTGCTGGATGAAAAAGGGAAAGACCCTAAAATGATTGGAGAAATCAAAGCCTTGTTGTCTATCAATGACTAGCAGTGTGTATGAATGAGGAGAAATAGAAGGGGGAACAAGCGGTGTTAAAAGAGCATGGCAAATTGTTAGTATTGTTGAAGGAAGCCGGAGAAATCATTGGACGTAAGAAGCTACAAAAAATTGTCTACATATCTAAGCAGTGTAACTTTGATTTCAAAGAGAAGTTTAATTTTCACTTTTATGGACCCTATTCTGAGGAGTTAAGCTTACAGATTGAAGAGCTAGCCAATCTTGGGTTTGTGAATGAAGTAAAAGAGAACAAAGGTGGGTATTCACAATATAAATATGAATTAAGCTCCAAAGGAAAGGAATACCTTGACCTGTATCCGATAGAGCTAGAAGGTTTCGTTCCCTTTCTCCAGACCTTAAACAACGAAAGCTCTCGGTTCTTAGAGCTGGTTTCAACCATGCTCTATTTCTATCATTACCCTCAGGAAGAAATGATGGAGAAGGTTCAGAAAGTGAAAAGCAAGCAAAACTATTCAGTAGAGGAAATGGACAAGGCGCTTGTCTTTATCCAACAGATAACCAATAGAAATAGCCAATAAGTAAATATCTTCAAACAAGTAAATAGATAAATAGTAAGGGGGTGTCCCCATAAGTTCTTTGATCTGGGCTTATGAGGAGCTCCCTTTTTCTGTTAACGAAAACTGTAGCGATTTCCTTGATTCCAAAGTAAATATTCTTCTACACCTAGTTCTCTTCCAGCTTCGATCTGGGCTAGGACATCTTCCCTGCTATATTTTTTGCGAAAACTAAAGTCCTGATACCAAGGTCTAATTCGTGCTACCTGATGAAGGCTTGAGGCAGCTTCTTTATTTTTTTCGAGGGCATCTTTAAGTCCTTCTTCAATGGTTTGATGCGGATTGTGGTCAGGAGAGCGAATCCCATAGGAGCCTTTGCCATAGTGGGACGGGTACATCATAGGCGAAATGACATCTAGATGGGCAATCATTTTATTCCACTCCTGTCCTATTCCCATATCATCTCGGGCCGTTGTGGTTAATCCAAAAACATCTGCTGATAAAACAACTGGGAAGGGCTCTAGTTCTTTTTTAGCATGTGCCAAAAATTGTGCAATAGCCTCTGCTTTTGAACGTTCTTGAGCTGTAGGGAAAATGGCTTCTCTATTGAGTCGTTTTGGGTGGTCTGGAAAACGAACATAGTCAAATTGAATTTCATCGAAGCCTAACTGTGCCACTTCTTTGGCTACTTGAATGGTGTAATCCCAGACCTCTTGACGATAAGGGTCAACCCAGAGGAGTCCCTTAGGATCTTTCCAAGGCTTTCCGTTCTTCTGCTGAATCGCCCATTCTGGTTTATTCTGAGCTAATAGTGGATCTTTAAAAACCACAATTCGGGCAATGGAGTAGATCTCTTCTTCCTGTAGGGTTTGTAGGGTTTCTTTAAGATCAGGAATGACTGTCTTTTGCTTTTCCTGTATCTCTGTGAGAAGTGGAGTTTGGCTAGAATAGGTGAGTCGTCCTAAGTCATCTTTGATATCGATCACCATTCCGTTTAGCTCCGTTTCTTTTACGAGCTGGAGAAGCTGATGAAAGGTAGCTTGGTTCGCTACATTAGGAGCCGTCACGTAGATGCCTTTGACCTTTGTTTCTTTTTTTACACGCTTAGGCTCTCGCTCCTGTTCTGTATGCTCTTTATCCGAAAGAGGCTCTGGTATTGCTTCTTCCATTGGAGGAAGCTCTTCAGAGGCATAACGAGTGGTTGCAGAAGGGGGAGAACTTGGTTTGATGGGTCCGGACGACTGTTGTTCTTCTATAACAGGAGGGGTGTGGGTGCCTTCTGTTCCTTGATGATGTGTAGCGCAGGCAACGGTAGAGGAACAGAAAAGAAAGACAATGAGTAACGTGAAACATTGTTTTCGCATCGTGTTCACACACCTTTCCTTTATGTTATTGTTAGTGTAACCGAGGTAGCGAAAAAGCAATGATATAATTCATGGAAACCCTCCATAAATTTGAACATTTTGTGACTTCGCTGAGAAAGATTGTGTCATATCTCATAAAGCAGTAAAATAGGAGCTAGTATATAGACAGAATATATACTAGGACAGCAAAAAGGCAGGGGATGCTCCCTTGCCTTTTTGTGTAACTCTATCTTCTGTATAGAATGTTTACGCTCACTATTTAGCTGGCTTGCTTATCGGTGCCACCAATCCTTGAACTTATCCCAAATGGAGGAAGGTTCTGGGACTTCCAATGCTTCTGGTTCATGATTTGGTTCAGGTAGGTGTTCTAAACAAAACTCTGTAGGCTCCGTCCCTTGTTTAAAGTACAATAGTTTTTTTGCCGGACAATGCTCCGTAGCTAGCTTCCCGTTATCTGGATTGATATAAGCACCAACGACTCCTTCAGGTACAGGAAACAGAGCAGGCATTTGATCTTCTAAAGCCCCTTCCAAGAATGTAGCCCAAATCTGTGCAGCTAACCGCCCGTCATTATTATGATTGATCAGCCTTCCCTGATCATAGCCGACCCAAACCCCCGTGACCAATTGAGGAGTATATCCAATCATCCAAGCATCTGTATCAGTAGAACCTGTTTTTCCTGCGACAGGTCTATTAAGCAGAGAAGACACGCGATGTCCAGTACCGCCAGGCTCAAAAACACTGCGCATCATTCGATTCAAAATAAACACATAGTCGGAGTCCAAAGCCTGATCTTGCTCTGGCTGAACATGAACAATGGTATTTCCCAGCCGGTCTTCAATGCGCAGGATGGCCAAAGGCTTCGGTAGAGCTCCTTCATTAGCAAGAGCAGAATAGCCTCGAACCATTTGAAACAAATTCACATTTTGCGCCCCCAGTGCGAGAGAGGGTAGAGGAGCAAAAGATCGGTCTAAGCCAAAGCGTTGCAGGGTATCAATAAACAATTCTTCCCCAACGTATTGAATGGTTTTAACCGCATAGATATTGTCTGACTTCGCAATGGCTCTTTCCATCGTAATATAATCATTTGGATAGGAATCATTAAAATTACGAGGAGTATAGGTCGCTCGTCCATCATCGTAGGTAAAAACAGTAGGCTCGCTTTTCATCAATGTTAAGGGAGTGAATCCTTGCTCTAAAGCAGCATAATATAAAAACGGCTTGATGGATGAACCAGGCTGTCGTTCGGCAAAGGCTCGATTATAGGGTGAATCCTGATAGTTCTTGCCTCCTACAAGAGCACGTACAGAACCTGTTCGAGGGTCCATAGCAACCAAGGCTCCTTGTAACTCTCGATCAAGAGGGAGATACTCTGCCATGGTGTCCTCTGCCTTTTTCTGCATAGCAGGATCAAGAGTCGTATAAATTCTTAAGCCACCCTGTTCAAAAACCTCTTCATCGATCCCGTAGTGCTGGATGACAATACTTCGCACGTAATCGGTAAAAAAGGGAGCCAGATTATCATTTGTCAGCTTTTTCTGTTCAGGATCAATAAAAACAAGCTCTTCATTAACAGCCGCACTTCTTTCTTCTTCAGAAATAAAGCCCTGTTGCTGCATTAAGCGCAAAATTAATTCTTGTCTTGTCTTGGCATTGTCCATATTTAGAAAAGGAGAGTAGTATCTTGGTCCCTTAGGGATACCTGCTAGCATAGCGCTTTCAGCTAGAGTGAGCTCACTTACGCTTTTCCCAAAGAAAAGCTGGGCAGCCGACTCGACTCCGTAAGCAGAGTGTCCGAAATAGATTTGATTTAAATAGCGCTCTAAAATATGACTTTTGGAATAATGCATTTCGAGCTGAATGGTATAGATTGCTTCTTGTAGCTTGCGTTGCCAGGTTTTATCATGATTGAGGTAGAGGTTGCGCGCTAATTGTTGGGTAATCGTGCTTGCTCCCTCGACAAAGGCTTGGTTTTTGACATTGACAATCATGGCTCCGACTACACGTTTGAAATCAATGCCATAATGTTCAAAAAAGCGCTGATCTTCAACAGCGATGGCGGCTTGTAATAAGTAGGAGGGCATTTGTTCTATGGGGACGTATGTCCTGTTTTGGCCCTGATGAATGGTGTCTATGATTTGACCATCTGCTGCATAAATCGTCGTGGTTTCTTGCAGGTGATGAGTGGGAAGTGGTTGTGATCTAAGATAGAGCAAGCCAATAATGACCACAGCCGTGAGCAGGATTGTCAGGATGAAAAAGAAAATGAATAGCTTACTTATCCATTTAACCAAACGAACCATACGAGGCTCTCTTATCACTTCCATAAAAAACATCTCCCCATCGTTTTAGTACAAGTATGGAGACTTTTGGCGAGGTTTATACTAGATAGTTGATAGGATGATAAGTTTTTTCTTGCATTTTTAAGGTGGTTCGTTATAATTTGTTTGTTATGAGGTAATCTTATTTTAAGAGGTGAGAGCGATGGATTTATGGTATACAGAAAAACAAACACCCAGACATGGCATTACAACAAAGATTAAAGAAACCTTACATACGGAACAAACCGAATTTCAAAAGCTTGATATGATTGAAACAGAAGAATTTGGAACCATGCTTGTTCTTGATGGAATGGTCATGACGACAGATAAAGACGAGTTTGTGTATCATGAGATGGTTTCCCATGTTCCTTTATTTACACATCCGAACCCTAAAAAGGTATTGGTTGTGGGTGGAGGTGACGGTGGAGCGATCCGTGAAGTTCTTAAGCATGCCTCTGTAGAAAAGGCGGTACTGGTTGAAATCGATGGTAAGGTTATAGAATATTCTAAGAAGCATTTACCTAACATTGCTGGAGAGCTGGATAATCCTCGCGTAGAGGTTCAAGTAGATGATGGCTTTATGCATATTCATAATCACAAGAACGAATACGACGTGATTATGGTTGATTCCACAGAGCCTGTAGGACCTGCTGCCAAGCTTTTTGAACGCGGCTTCTATCAAGGGATTTATGAGGCGCTAACAGAAGAAGGGATCTTTGTCGCTCAATCTGACAACCCTTGGTTCCATGGCGATCTGATTAAGAAAGTATTTGCAGATGTGAAAGGAATCTTCCCTATTACTCGCTTATACACTTGCAATATTCCAACCTATCCAAGTGGAATGTGGACATTTACGCTGGGGTCAAAGAAGCATGATCCACTAGAAGTAGACCCTGCAAGATTTAACGCTATTGAAACTAAGTACTATACTCCTGAGCTGCACAAAGCTGCGTTTGTCTTACCTAAATTTGTACAAGACTTGACAGAAGGCAAATAGGGGGGGCAATCATGCGTTTTGATGAAGCTTATTCTGGAAATATTTTTATCGCCAGTCAGCAGAACTATGCCGAAAGTAAGGCGGTTATTTATGGAATGCCCATGGACTTTACGGTGAGCTTTCGTCCTGGGTCAAGATTTGGTCCTGCTAGAATTAGAGAGGTTTCTCTAGGGTTAGAAGAGTACAGTCCTTATTTGGATCGACATCTAGAGGAGGTTCCTTTCATGATGCGGGAGATATCCCATTACCTTTTGGGAATGCAGCAAGAAGCTTAGACATGATTGCCGATTTCGTAGGTAAGCTTTTAGCTGATGACAAGTTTCCACTCGGTCTAGGTGGAGAGCATCTCGTTTCCTGGCCAATTATCCAAGAGGTCTATAAAAAATACCCTGACATGGCGCTTATTCATATTGATGCCCATGCTGATTTACGTGAACAGTATGAGGGGGAACCATTATCCCACTCGACACCGATTCGCAAAGCATGCCATTTAATTGGAGCACCTAACGTGTATTCACTAGGGATACGCTCTGGCATGAGAGAGGAATTTCAGTTCGCCAAAGAGTCGGGCATGCATATGCATAAATTTGAAGTGGTTGAACCGCTAAAGCAGATCTTGCCTACATTAGCAGGAAGGCCCGTCTATATTACCATTGATATTGATGTTCTTGATCCTTCTGCTGCACCTGGTACAGGGACAGCTGAAGCTGGAGGGATTACCTCTAAGGAGTTGCTTGAAGCGATCCACCTTATTGCTCGTTCAGACTTACAGGTGATTGGTGCAGATATCGTGGAGGTTGCTCCAGCTTATGATCCTACTGAACAGACACAAATTGCGGCTTCTAAATTCGTCCGTGAAATTCTCTTAGGATGGGTGAAGTAATGATCGTATGAATGGAATAGAGGAAAGACAAGAGGTCTTACTAAAAATCCACTCTCGAATTGAAGATGGACAGCAGGTGATGGAAGAACAGCAGGAGCTTCAAGGTCGCCTCGTTGAGAAAGAGGGTATAACCTATCTTCAGTATACTGAAATACAGGATGAAGGACTTGAAATCCACAATACACTTAAGATACAAGGGAACCAACTACAACTCATTCGTCACGGTGCTGTACGAATGAACCATCTCTTTCGAGTGGATGAAGAAACAGAAAGCTTTTATCTAACCCCCCATGGTCGGATGAAATTAGAAACCAAGACAAAGAAAGTAGAATTCATGGGAATGAAAGCCGGATTGAGTCGGCTGACCCTGCGCTATGATCTGAATCTAGGTGGAACCAAGGTGGGGCAAGTGAAGCTGTTCATAGAAATCAAAGAAAAAGGATAAAAAAAACTGTGTAATCCCCGCTTTCTTTCCCAATGGGTTGAAAGAAGGTGATGGACACAGTTTTTTTGTTCACTCCTTAGGGGAGTGGAAAGTAGAGAGAGAAGATACTTCCTTTACCTAAGCTTGATTCCACTTTGATTTTTCCAGAATGGGCTTTCATAATTTCTTTACTAATCGCTAGTCCAAGCCCGGTCCCGCCAATTTCTCTGCGATCTGTATTATCAATTCGAGAAAACTTATTAAATAATAGAGGGAGCGCCTCCTCGGGTATGCCTAGCCCTTCATCTGAGATGGAGATGATCAAATGCTGTTTGTCTGCTTTCGCCGAAATCGTAATGGTTCCTCCATTTGGTGAATATTTAATGGCATTGTTCATTAGATTTGTGAATACTTGCTTAATACGATCAGGATCCCCTTTCATCATAGGGACAGGATCGATTTCCTTCTGATAATGAATCGAATGCTTAGTGGTTTGAAGTGTCTGTGCTTCGATGATTTCTTCAATCATTGGCTCCAAGTGTAAGAGATGCATCGAATAGGATTGTTTTCCTGCTTCCATACGCTGAACATCAAGGAAGTCATTGATTAAGGACGTTAAGCGTTGAGCTTCACGCTGAATGGTTGCTAAGTATTTCTTTTGCTTGTCTGATGATACGTCCTTCGTTAACATAAGTTCGGTAAACCCTAGAACACTAGACAAGGGGGTACGTAGCTCATGACTAACCGTACTAACAAGCTCTGATTTCATTCGATCAATCTCATATTCGCTGGTCATATCACGATGAACGAAAATAGTCCCTATTTTCTCTTGCCCGTTATAAATGGTTTCGAAATACACTTGAATAAAACGAGGACTTGCTTCATTTGTTTGGTAGATTACTTTTTTATGATCTTCATGATCATGGAATTGATCATGAATCACTCCAAGCATAAATGCGACTAATTCCGCATGATCCTTAACGCTTTCTTTGATCATCGGCAACCAGCGCTGGATTGAGAAGCCATTGACTGAATTGATATCCTGTTGTCCCATCATTTCTCCCCATTGTCGGTTCACTTGCCTTATTCGTCCACGTTCGTCCACAAGCTGGATCCCTTCTCTGACGGAGTTAATAATATCTTGATTGATCTTTCTGGCCTGCTCTGTTTGTTTATATAGAGTGAGCTTGTCCAATGTCACAGAGATTTGTCTAGCCAGAGCTTTCATTTCCTGTTTCTCGTCCGCATTGAAGGCTTTGCCCATTCGCGTTAAAACGATCAGGGCGACAACTTCTTCTTCATGTGAGAGCACAGGAACGATGAGGTCATGAAGAATGAACATCTCTTCATGGTATCCCTTTTCTGTTTCCACTGCCTCCCTAGATACAATATAAGGGTCCTTTTGGGCATACATTTTTGGTAAAATTCCTTCTAACATATGCGTAATAAATTGCTTCATTCCATTTTCGGAGATTCCTATATGGGCATAGTCATACTGTCCCTTGACTAACACGATACAAGCCTTATCTGCGTCCATTAAGCTGCTAATATTCTCAATAATGCTTTGTAAAAGCTCTTGCTGATCAAGAGTGGTAGCAAGGGATAGATTGAAATGGTTCCTGCGTTCAAGCAATTGTTTGTTTTGATTCATTTTTTCTAGGGCAAATTCTAATTCAATCTGCTGAGCTTGAAGCTCATCCTGCTGTGCTAACAGCTCTTCGTTTTGAGCAACAAGTTCTTGTTCATGTTCTTGAATATGCTGAACCATATTTTCAAATGAACGGGATAACGCCCCAAGCTCATCTTGGCGATGCTTAAATGAAAGTTCAACATACTCCCCACGTGCTAGTTGATCAGAGGCTAGGGCTAAATGAGAGAGAGGAACACCAACATTCCTTGCCATGCGAACCGCTATGCCCATCAGAACGAGGATGATAAGAACGATAAAACCAAAAAATATATATTGACTCTGATTGATGTTCTGGTGGTACTCTGCTTGAATAATCATAATTTGATCATCTATTTGTTTGGTATGTTTTGTTGTTTGAGTACGAATCTCGTTCACATTGTGGGTGACACCAGAAGCAGAGAACTGTTCGATCGCCTGTTGATTATTTTCCTTTACATAGGAAATGGCAATATGAAAGGCATGGTCGAAGTAATATTCACTAAATTGAAGGATCGCGTTGAGATAGGCATGATCCGATTCATCAAGCGGAAGAGTCTGAAAGAGAGCAATGACTTCTCGCAAGTCTTCTTTTTCTTGTTCCATTCTAGATAGAAATTCTTCACGATGAAAGGCTAAATACCCTCTTCCTTCAAATAAGACACGATTGAGGTTATCTTCGACTTCACTAATTAAACGCTGTTTATGGGTCAGTTCTTCGATTTGGACTAAATAGGAGATTTTTTGTCGATAATCATACCAAGAGAGTAAGCTAGAACAAAGAAGAAATAGAATCATAAAGCAAATAAATAATAAAAGGTATTGCCTATAGATACTTTTTCTAAAAAAATGTGTCATCATAGGTGTGGTCACTCGTTTCTATAGGGTTTAGATCATAAGAAGTTACATCATTTTTTATTTTTTGAGTATACTAGTTACTTCGGTTAAATCAAGCTGTATTTATACAAGTAAGGCTTAGTAACATTTTCAAATCAAAGGGAGACAAGCAAGGATGGGATATCGAATTTTGTTAGCGGATGATGAAGAGGCGTTGAGGTTCTTATTGACGGAAACCTTAGAGGATGAGGGGTATCAACTGACGGAAGCGGGAGATGGTCAACAAGCAATAGACCTTCTAATGAAACAAGAATTTGATTTACTGATCCTCGATTATATGATGCCTGAAAAAACAGGGGTTGAGATCTGCGAGTGGGTGCGTCAATCAAAGACCGCGAATCGAGAAACGCCTGTTCTATTACTAACGGCAAAGGCTCAACAGACGGATCGGGATCAGGCGATGCTGGCAGGAGTGACTGCGTATATGACAAAACCCTTTAGCCCCATGCAATTAGTAACGATAGTTGAGGGACTCCTAGAAAAGTAGGTGAATGAAAAACGATGTCAGAAGAGAAACAGGAGAAACATAAGGCGCTCCTTCAAGAGGGGAGAAAAAAATATATTTTACAGCTAGAAAAACAGGTCCTTCAGCTAGATAATCTAGTCACTCAGTTAGAAAAAGACTTTGAGCTTGAGCTGGCAAAGTATTTATATGGAATTGTGCACACGATCAAAGGAAGTGCTCCGATTTTTGGTTATCAACAAGCAGGGGTTATAGCTAGTGAAATCGTTAATGAATGGGAGTGGACGCAAGATAAAGCGGTACAGCAGGATGTATTGTTACAAGAGAAAGAGATTTCAGTTCGGGTACAACAGGCAAAGGAGCATCTTCTTCAATTGAAGACAGAGCTAGAAATCTATCAGAAGGAATTGGTACTGGATCATGAGAATACAGAGCAATCCTCTGTTCCGTTGTTTCCTTCTATTGGCTGTAGGCTGCTCATGGTAGATGATGATGACATCTTTCGCTCGTTTCTCGTCCAGAGATTAAAGGCAGAGGGATATGATGTGGATGAAGCAAGGGATATTCGCACAGCGAAGAAATTATTAACGGAACAAAGCTATGATTTAATCACTTTAGACCTAATGATGTATCCACAAACAGGCTATGATCTTTTTCATTTCTTAAATGATGATCCCAAGCTAAAATGGATTCCTCTGATCGTTTTATCAGGAAGAGGAAATGTGGAGGATAAGGTCAGATGCCTACATTTAGGGGCGGATGATTATGTAGCGAAGCCTTTCCAATACCAAGAGCTGGAAGCAAGAATTTATCGACTGTTAACCAGATCGAAACAATTTGAGTACATGGCGTTTCGAGATCCGCTGACGGGGGTATTCAACCGTCGATATTTTGATTTGCAGCTTCAAGCCGAGCTAAATCGAGTTAAAAGATACCCTGCTTCCCTTACTCTGGCGATTATTGATATTGATCATTTTAAGCAGGTGAATGACACCTATGGTCATCATCTAGGGGATTTAATTCTACAAGCCCTCTGTTATATGTTAGAGAGTAATATTCGTGCTACAGATATCCTTGCTCGTTTTGGAGGAGAAGAATTTATTCTCTTATTTCCACAAACAACAGCCGATCAAGTTTCTTATATTCTTGATAAAGTGATGCAAGACATTCGTCAGCAACCAGTCATTGAACATGAAGGAATCCCTCATCATGTGACGTTCTCAGCTGGAATCACTGAATGGAAAGAAGGTCAATCAGCTCTTGAAATGATAAAGCTGGCAGATGAAGCCTTATATGAAGCCAAGAATCAAGGGCGTGATCGAATAGTAGTAAAGGATAAAGAAGGAAGTATAGCCTTCACTGTGAGTGAGCCTTTGAAGAAAGTATTGCTTGTCGATGATGATAAGTTAACTCTTTCTATCGTCAAATCAAAGCTGAAGGAACTTCCAATCGAAATGGCAGAGGCACAGGATGGAGAGATGGCTTATGAGTTACTGCAAAAAAACAGGTTTGATTTGTGCATTATTGATGGAATCATGCCTAGATTAGACGGGTTTGGCTTGTTGAAAAAGATGAAATCCGATCCTCAATTGCATCATGTCAAGGCGATGATGCTTTCCAGTCGGAAAAAGGAAGAAGACGTGGTGCGCGGATTAATGCTGGGGGCGGATGATTATATGGTGAAGCCCTTTTCGCTCATAGAGCTTGAGATTAGAGTAAAACGTTTGTTAAGCATTGTTTAGATAAAAAGAGGAAAAGCGGGTGTTGCTGCTATCTCCGTTTTCCTCTGTTCTGATCTACTTGAAAATCTTAACCTAGAGCCAAGGAACTAATAACAGTGATAACTGAGTGGCGGCTTTTTGTAAAAAGGTTCTTCTCTTTAACAGGGAGGGCTGCATCAGGATGGAATCTTGAAAATCTTGTTCGAATAGTAGCTGTAACTCTTGGCAAGTCTTGGGCTCGTAGACAAAGATCCCAGTCTCAAAGCTATAGTAAAAGCTCCTTCGATCCATATTGGCACTTCCGATTTTAGCTACATGCTGATCGACGAGGGCGATTTTGGCATGGTAAAATCCTTTTTGATACCGATAGATTTTGACTCCCGCTTGTAGCAAGGGCTGATAGAAATGGTAGGAGGCAGCTTGGACAATAGGGTTATCTGTCTTATTGGGTACTAATAAGCGGACATCGATTCCTTTTTGAGCCGCCTCTTTTAATGCGCTGAGAAGCTGCTGATTAGGGATAAAGTAAGGAGTCGCAAACCAGACCTTTTCTTGTGCTGTATAGACCATTTCTTTATAAATATCATCAATAATATGTTGTCCCATATCAGGACCGCTTGGAACGACCTGAGCCAATGCTACTTCAGAATTTTTTTGTTGAAGTTCACGAGAAGAATAGGTCGGAAAGTAGGCATCATTTTCGTTCAATTTCTGATTGGTGACATAATACCAATCCGTAGCAAAAATTCGTTGGAGCAGGAGTACTGCTTCCCCTTCTATTCTCAAATGAAGATCACGCCAATAGCCTTTTGAGGGGTCCTTGTGCAGATATTCATCCCCTATATTTAAACCTCCTGTAAAACCCACTTTTCCATCAATAACCGCAATTTTGCGATGGTTACGAAAGTTAAGATGCCACAGAAAGGAAAGCTTAGGTGGGGCAAAGATATTTAACTCAACCCCCGCTTCCTCTAATTTATGTTGTAAATGAGGTTCTTTTGTCAGCTGTCTGCTTCCCACCCCATCAACAATCACTCTTACTTGGACACCTTCCTTCGCTTTTTGCATCAGTAAATCGCAAAGATCTCTGCCGATCCCATCTGTCTGAATGGTGTAATAAAGCAAATGGATATGGTGTTGTGCTTCCTTTAACGCAGCAAAAAGTGCTGGATATTTTTCTTCTCCATTACGTAGGATTTTCACGTCATGATTTTGTGTAAAGGGAAAGTTTGTACTCTCTTTAATTCGGGTAAGTAAGGGAATTGACGAATCCAGTGTGAATTTTTCTTTGACTTGCGCTAGTGTCAGGTGCTGGTGAAGATGATCCAAAACGTTTTTAAACAATTCCTTATCCATACGTTGTTTCTTCTCGTATTGCTTTTTAAGCCGCTGATGGTTTCCGAAGAACACCACTAGAACGATGAGAAGAACAAGGATGGACCACCAGAAAAATGTCATTGTATTCCCTCCTCATAAGCCTATTTGTATTCCTTATTTTCTATAGAGGAGAGGGAAAATATAGCTGTTTGTTTTTGGTATTATGTAGACGCCCCGAGCCAAATTTCTTTTTTTATGATTTCACGCTGGCAACAAGCACTTAAATAGTTTTTGGTATTGATTCTTTTCCGTTTTCCTAAAGGCTTTTGACAATGACTACAAAACAGTTCATAGGCTTTCTGTGGAACTTGAACGGTATGGGTAGAAATGGCTCCGACTCGCACAAGCTCCATCTCAAATTGTGGATGATGATCATGGAAGGGCTTTCCCTCTATAAATAAATGATAATGGCAAAGTTCGTGTAAGAGAACAGAGATAAAGGTATCCTTGTTCAGATGCTGTGCTGCGTATTTGCTTAGTTCGATTTTGAGAGGGATGCGTTGTTTTCCTTTGGTTGTATAGGCAAATCGCCCCATTGCTGCACGCAATCGACCATTCCAGACAACAGGAATGTCACATGTTTTTTTCCAATGTTGCAGAGACAGCTGGTTCGCTAATAGCTCAAGCTGTTCCTGTGAGTATTCAATAGGGAATGGTTTAAGTGTCATAACTTGATTCAACAGGCTCCTTTTCTTTGGTTGAGGTAGGCTTATACTCCTTTAACCACCGATCGATGAGCTGATGTAATTTTTTCTTCCTTCTAATCAGGAAGGAAACCAGTTCGCTTCTGCTCGATTTCTTTAGATACGGAGGAGGTATTTTGTCTATAATCTGTCTTATTGTATCATCTGAGAGGGATTGAATACAGTCAATATAAGCTGGAAGATGCTCCTGATTTTCGATGATATAGCTGGGAGTCCTTTTAAGTAACGCCTATTATACTCGGATACCGAATTCCAGTACTTTTTGTTCCAGCGTACTTTCTTCCAACGTATGGCGCCTAGTAAGCTTAAGCCATGATCAATAAGGTAAAAATCATATCCTTTATTAGTGGGGTAGAGGATAATGTTACGATTATTCCGGTCAATATTAGCAATCCAAACATCAAAAACAAACATTTTTAATAATCTTTTGGGGCGGTGTAGATGGTCAAAGATATTGGGATGCTGTTTTGAAAGCTGTGCCCAATTATAGAGCGGGGTCTGTTTTTTCTCCAGCGAAATAATGCCTGCTTTCCCTTTGATCCTTACTTTCTTCACACTTGCCATTGGCAAATTAATTTTTTTCCCTAGACGATAAGCAATGTATTCGTTTGCAATAAGAGGTCCACAAAATTGTTCATTCTGGGGAGTTGTATACTTAAAATAGCCTTGTTTCTTCTTTTTCTTAGAGGTTAATTGAGAGGCGAACCAGACAGAGCCTAGTTTTTCTCTGCTTGAAAGATGTTTAACAAGCTTCCATTGATTCAACAATATTCAGCACCCTCACTTTCTTATTCCGATATAATATAGTTTATTAAAAGATAAAGAAAAGAGTGATGTTTCATGGAAAAGTGTACGTTTAGTTACGTCCCGACCCCTCTTGTACCGCTCGCTCACATGAGCAAACAGCTGGAGGTTGATCTGTGGATCAAACGTGATGATCTGACAGGCTGTATTGCCACAGGAGGAAATAAGATCCGTAAGCTAGAATATATTCTCGCCGATGCGCTGAAACAAGGAGCAGATACCGTTATTACGACAGGGGGGCCACAATCTAATCATGCCAAAACAACGGCAGCTCTAGCTGTTAAAGTAGCTTAAAGCCGGTTCTAGTATTGGCTGGAATGGACCCCGGACATCGTAAAGCCAATCTTTTTCTAGATCAACTCGTGGGAGCAGAGATATGCTTCAGTGGTGCGTATACTCCAAAACAGATGGAAAAAGCGTTGGACAATGCCTATTCAGAATGGAAAGAAAGAGGAAGAAATCCGTATATCGTCCCCATTGGAGGTTCCAATGGGTTAGGGACTCTGGGTTATGTAGATGCTTATCAAGAGCTAGGAGAACATGATTTTGATTGGATTGTGGTCACAGCAGGATCAGGAGGAACCTATGCAGGGTTAGCGCTGGGAGTATTGTTGGATCAGCATAATAAGCAGACAAAGCTGTTGGGCTTCAGTCCATGGCTAGAGAAACAAGAGATTGAAAAGCGAGTACACCAATGCATGGAGCAAGCCAGTGAACTTCTTCCTGCTGAGCAAAAAGAAACGATAGTAGCTCTCTCTTTCGATCGTCATGAGCGTCTACTATTGGATGATCAATATATAGGAAGTGGTTATGGAAGAATCACACCGGAAGCGAGTGAGGCGATTCGGCTATTTGCCCAAAAAGAAGCCATCCTCCTAGACCAGGTCTATACTGGTAAGGCGATGGCAGGAATGCTAGATTATATTCAAAAGGGAATCATTCAGCCTAAGGAAAAGGTTCTCTTCTGGCATACAGGAGGAGCCCCAGGATTGTTTGCCTTAGATCAGATCTAAGGATCTAAGACAATCTACTCAACTTAGGAGCCAGCCCCTCGATATTGTCTAACTCCGAAGTTCCATATTATTAGACCGAGAAAAAAGACGATAATCCCGACCAGTGGAGTTGCCATAGAATAGACATACCAAGCTTCCCGCTGTAAGAAGTAGGCACTCGGATACATCCCAACATAAGCAAAGGGCAGAATCCAAGTAAGAACAAAACGAATCAGTTTATTGTAGACGTCTAAAGGGTAACGCCCATAGTTCTGAATGTTCCAAATCATAGGGGCGATTCCTGTTCGGGAATCCGAATAAAATCCAATGGAAGCAATGGCTACATAAATCCCAGCATAGACTCCTACGCTCCCGAGGACTAACAAGAGGAGAATAAACGGATCGTACCATGCAAAGCTAAGCTCTAGCTGCGAGGCAGCATATCCCATAATGATAAAGCCGGTAATGACACCGAACATCGCCTCTGGCTGTGTTCGTTCGAGAACGATCTGAGCAAGATTATGGATAGGACGAGTCAATACACGATCCATTTCTCCCTTAATAATATAACGATCATTGAAATCCCATAGATTAAAGAAGGTCGTAAAAATAGCATAAGGAATTAAAAAATAACCATAGATAAAAATCACTTCCGCTTGGCTCCATCCAGCCATGGCGGGGGTATGTTGAAAGACGACGAGAATGAAAATCAGGCTGACGGCTTGCATGAGCAAATCGGAGAGAATTTCATTAAAGAAATCCATACGATAGATCATGCGCGACTTAAGATATTGTAAGATATAATCCCAAATAAGATGAAGATAATTCATATCGTATTTTTTATCCTCCTTGCACAACGAGATTTCGTTTGGCTCGCATCCATAATAGCTGGATAGGTAACATCAGAATCATAAACCAGATCCATTGAATTCCTATGGCATGCCATGCTTCTGCCCCCTTAATCCCTTCTGTAAAAATCATTGCAGGTAAATAGCTAATCGCCTGAAAAGGAAGGTATTGCAGAATGGAAGCCGCCCATGCTGGAAAGAGCATGATGGGAATTAATAAACCAGAGAAGAGGTCGACCACGACTCTTTTTGTCTGCATAAGCCCTTCATTATTAAAGAAAAAGAAGGTTAGAATTCCTGTGATTAAGTTAATCTGCGTGTTGATGACAAAAGCCATACAAATACTGACAAAATATAAGAGATAGACATTTAGTGATGAAGGTACTTGAAACGGAAAGAGAATGGCGACGAGCAGAATCCCTGGGATGGAGAAGAAAAGAAAACGAAAAATCCCTTCCCCCAAGCCTTGCATCGTCTTCATTAGCAAGTAATTGTACGGGCGAATTAACTCAATCGCCACTCTGCCTTCACGAATCTCGGCTGCCATTTCACGATCAATATTATTAAAATAAAAAGCCCTTGCCATCCATGAGATAGCGATATAGGTACTCATTTGTAAAGCCGTAAGCCCCCCTAATGTATCTCTAGAACCATAGATGGCGTCCCACAAGAAATAATAGGCTCCGATATTGATCGCATAGATCAGAATCCCGCTGTAATAATTGACCCGATACGCTAGCATCATCAGAAAACGAATACGAATCATTTCTAGATACTTTGACATTAGGAAATCCCTTCCTCGTATATTTTACGAACAATTTCTTCTGTGCTTGTTTCGTCAATCGATAAGTCTTTAAGCTGGAGATGAGAGATCGCGGCAAGAAACTCGGATACATTTACTTCATGAATCCTAGCACTAAATTGAATAGGGCTCTTTTGCTTCCATTGATAGTCAGGGGGCAACTGATCGAGAGAATGTGGCTCAGCTAATTCAATATGAACCGTCTTCCCTTCCCCCCAGTTTTCTTTTAAATGACTCAGAGAGCCATCATAGATCATCCGCCTTGATCAATCATCACCACTCGGTTACAGAGGGCTTCAATATCAGATAGATCATGGGTTGTAAGTAGAATCGTTGTTCCGTATTGCTGGTTCATTTCCTTGAGAAAATCACGGATTTTCAGCTTGACCAGTACATCTAGGCCGATGGTCGGCTCATCTAGAAAAACCAGCGGTGGATTATGAATCAAAGCAGCCACAAGCTCACAGCGCATTCTCTGACCCAAGCTCAGCTTCCGCACAGGCTTATCCAATAACTGAGCGATATCTAGAACCTCGATCATATGCTGAAGATGACGGTCGTCTTGAATACGATATATTTTCTTCAATAGCTGAAAGGATTCTTGAACCGCAATATCCCACCATAGCTGACTGCGCTGACCAAATACGACACCAATCGTTCGAACAAACCGTTCTCGCTCCTTAAAAGGAACCATGCCATTGATCTTCAATTCTCCAGAGGTGGGCATCAGAATTCCTGTTAGCATCTTGATCGTGGTGGATTTTCCTGCCCCATTTTCTCCTATGTATCCAACAATTTCTCCTTCAGCTACCTGTAAATCGATTTCATCGACCGCTCGTATGGTTTGATACTCACGTGTCAATAAATCTCGAAAAGCCCCCATCAATCCTGGGCGACTCTTGTGACTTTTGAAATCCTTCGTTAATTTTTGTGCATCTATTCTTAGCATAAACTGCCTCCTTTAGAAGGGTTGAATAGATCATACCACAAAGGCAAATATCGTAATAATAATTTTGCTTTACGAAGAAAAAATGGGGAAGTATAATTATGGAAAAAAGAGAAGGCGGTTGAAACTCTTGATAATAGGATGTGATCTTGTTGAAATTTAAATGGGTTCCATATCTTGTTCTTCTCATTGTATTAATAGCAGGTTCCTTCTTCTTGAGGAGTACCCCCACTTACCCAAAATGGGTGGGAGAAAGTAAAGGAAAACAATGGCTAGCTACGTTTGAGCATACGAAAAAAGGTCGGTATAGTGGAATGCTTCAATGGCAAGGGTCCTCTGAAGCGTATTTTTACTACTATGAATTTTATGAAAATGGAAAACGGACTTCTCATTCAGGTGCAGATAGAGAGAGGAAACCGATAGAATACGCCAAATATTTTGCAGATCTTGGAGGAATCCCCAAAGAAGGGGAGAGATTAGAATTAAAATTGGTCTGGGAAGAAGACGGAACGAAATATGAGGAAATGATTGAACTTAGGAAACAATAGTGAACCTCTCAGTAAGAGAGGTTTTACTTATTTGCCAATGATGTGCTTAACATAGCACATCGTTAAGCCTTGTTCAAGGACAGGCTAGGCAGGGAATACCTGTCCGAAATGGAAGTTAAGCGATGAGCGTTGGAATGGAGGATAGGTATTCCCCTGCCGTCGGTTGGAGGGATGAAGCCTCCTAAAAACACCGAAACAAAAAGGACTCGGCAAAGCGAGTTAGTCTTTCATAGATGTTTTTGAAAAAAAGATTGAAATAAGAAAACAAAGATGGTAATATTATGCTCATGTAGTGAATATTAATCACTAGTGAACAATTATCTGTTCTGGATAAAGTTCATACAATCTCTTCGAAGAGAACTGCAGGAACAATGAACCGAGTATTTGTATCATGAAGCTCCAAATAGAAAGGAAGAATGGACGTTGAATGTAAACATTCAGTTTAAGAAGGGGGCACTCGAACTTTGCGTGCTGTATTTGATCCACAAGAAGGAACAGTATGGTTACGAGTTGGCGAAAAATGTATCAGAGCATGTGGAGGTAGCTGAAGGAGCTCTGTACCCGTTATTACGTCGATTGGTCAAGGATGGCTATTGCACGACCTATTTGGCTGAGTCCAATGAAGGACCTCCGCGTAAGTATTTTAAGCTGACTCCCCAAGGGGAGGATTATCTACAGGTTTTATTACATGAATGGAAAAAATTTGTTTCAGGTGTAATGGATTTGATCGAGGAAGGAGATCGAGATGAATAAATCTGAATTTTTAGCCGTGATAGAGCAGCAGCTACAAGCCATAAATAAGGAAGACCTTCAAGAGTTATTGGATGATTACGAGAGCCACTTCGAGCTCGGTAGACAAAATGGGAAAAGCGAAGAGGAGATTGTAGGAGAATTAGGAGATCCGAAAGAGCTGGTCCAAGAGTTTTGGAGAGAGCATGAGGAGGGATCAACCGAAACAACCTACTCTGAATCTCAGGGGGAACGTCATTTCGCTGAAGAGCCTAAAAAATCAGGAGGGCAAATGGTTTTGACTCTACTTGGACTTTTATTCCTAAATCTACTGTTTGTTTTGCCTCTGGGCTTGTCCATCTGGGTGCTTTGGTTCTCTTTATTTCTGGCTGGAATCGCTATGTTTGCAGCACCCGTGCTGTTTGTTATTGATATGATCCTGTATCAATCGTTTTTCCTTGGGAAACTCTTTTTGACGATGATCATTTTCGGTCTAGGTGTTTTTATGGTCATGGGTACGTGGTATTCGAAAAGAGGGCTGCAAGATATAACACGTCGTTATATAAACTGGAATAAAAATGTGCTGGGAGGCTAACGAGAAATATGGTAATAAGAGAAAAATTAATCATGATAGTGGCAGGGCTTTGTATCGTATCGGGATTGATGGGATATGCTGTCACAGGGTTTGGTTTGGAAGGGTTAAATGAAGGGGTTGCCTACGAGAGGATATGGGAGCTTGATTCAGAACAATTAGATCGTCTTTCTATCCAAAGCGATTATAATGTTCTCGTGCAATTTGTTCCAAGTGAGGATGGGAGAAACACCGTCCATCTAAGAGGGAAGGTTCATGAAGAAGTACTTTCACAACTTGAGCAGACGAAAGTGACTCATAATAAGCTGAACTTATTACTCAAACGACCGAAGCGAATTGAATTTAAATATCTGGATTTCACGGGAATCGATGAGCAAATCATAACAGTCGCTTTAACAGACGAGAAGCTTATCAAGTCATTAGAGGCTGAGTTAGGAAGCAGTCAAATAACGATTAAGAACGGGATATTGAATTATCTCGATGTAAGAGTAGGCTCAGGTCAAGTTAGTATTGAACAGATGGAAGCAGAAAAGCTTGATTTGCAGGTCAGTTCAGGAAACATGGAGCTATCTGACATCCTTGGCTCAGTGGAAGCGAAAGTAGGTTCAGGTTCCATTAAGGTAAACAAGGTTCAAGGCAACTTCAAGGCAGAAGGAAGTTCAGGTTCTATTACTGGTAGTGACATAACAGGAGATATTGATGTCCAAGTGCGCTCTGGAAACATTCGATTGGAGAATACCTTGGGAAAGGTCAGGGTAGAAACAACCTCGGGTGATATTCGATTGGATCAAAAGGCAGTGTCTGAAACCTTGGCGACCACTTCATCAGGCAATATTCGAATCTTTGTCCCACGTGATTTTGCCGGATTTTATGATGCACAGGCAAGATCGGGTTCGATCCGTACTCCAGAATCGAAAAGAGAAACAGATCAGTATATCAAAGCAAGAACGAATTCTGGAGATATCGGCATCGAATTAAGATAGCTTTCCTTCTTTATTCACGAGAACGATACCTAGTACAACTAATGCCATACCGATAAAGCTTGATATAGCCAAGCTATTCTTGAAAATGAAGAAATCAAGCAAGGCAGTCATGGGGGGACACCGTAAAATAAGCTGGTGACATTGGTCAGGTTTCCTTTTCGTATCAAATGATAGAGGAGGAGAGTAGCTCCTACCGTAATAACCAAGACCATCCATGAGAGAGAAAGGGCAAACAGTGGTGACCAATTGATGTTTTGTTCTAGATAATAAACGAAAAATGACAAGAAGAAGGTTCCTGCTGTACACTGAATCGCCATATTAGAGAGTTGATTCACCTTGATCGATTTTTGCAGAATGGTCCCTCCTGTAATACAGCAAAGGGAGAGAAGTGAACTTATGATGCCTAAGGTTGAAATGTTGCCCAAACTGACGCTATCAATGACCACTAAAGCAAGCCCTAAGATTCCCATAATCAGTCCGATCCATTGAAGGTAGCCGCTTTCTTTCTTAAAGATAAAAGTGGTAATAATCGGCTGCGCTCCAAGGATAATCGCTAGAAGTCCAGGAGAAACATGGTAATCTAAGGCAAAGAAATAGAAAATTTGATACCCCGCTTGCATACACAAGCCCGTGATGATGATGTACATCCACTCCTTGAAGGAGGTGGGTAAAGCGGATTTCCATACGAGCCATACTCCCCAAAAGATGAAAGAGGAGAATAGAAAGCGGAAAAAGAGAAAAATGAGTGGATCTGCGTAGAGTAAGCCCATTTTGACAAAAATAGCTCCGCTACTCCACATCAAGATAAACAATAAGGGAATCATGCCCTTATTCAAACGGCTATGTAGAGAAATTTCTGTCCCAGTCGGTTCTTTCCCTAGTGGGTTTACTACGATCTTAGATTGATCATTCATGATTCATCCCTCTTTTCAAGCAATACTTTATAATGTTTGGTAGAGGGAGTAAAATGAGTGTTTTAAAAGATAACGATCGAATTTTCTAATGGGAGGAACTAGCTTATGGAAATGAGGCATTTACATACCTTTAAAGCGGTGGTTGAAACGGGGAATTTTACCAAAGCTGCTGAGCTATTAAATTATTCCCAATCGACCGTAACTTTTCACATTAGGGCCATTGAGGACGAATTAGGTACTCCTATCTTTGATCGCATAGGAAAAAAGGTGTTGCTGACGGAAGCAGGAAAGCAATTATTCCCCCATGCTACACAGATGCTTACCCTATATAAAAACCTAAAAGAATCTGTGGGAAACGGGGGAGAGGTCAAGGGAAAAATAGTCGTTTCTGCACCGGAAGCCTTGTTCATATATAGGCTGCCTCCTCTGATTAAGGAATTAACAGAGGAGTTTCCAAGTATAGATCTTGAATTAAAGCATCTGGATTCATTAAGCCTGAAAACAGAATTAAGTCATGGTAATGTGGATGTAGCCTTGTTGATTGACGATGTTCAGGTAGAGGAAGAGATTTGCTATGAAAAACTATGTGAGGAAAGCATGATGTTGATTTCAGCAGATCCGATCAATAGGGCTGAACAGAATTTCTTGAGCGGGCAAACGTTATTATTTACGGAAAAAGGGTGTGTGTACCGAAAGGCATTTGAAAAGGTCATTGAGCAGAGCTTTTCTGCTACAAATTCAGAGAAGGTAACCCCAACATCCTCGCTTGAGTTCTGGAGCATCGAAGCGATAAAGCAGTGCATCCTGTGTGGGTTTGGTGTGAGTGTTCTTCCTTATAGTGCAGTCAGACAGGAAATACAGCAGAATCTTCTGTATGCACAGCCAGTAGATACCAAAGCGGGTTTCTCGATTTATCTCTGCTATCATAAGAACAAGTGGTTATCTCCTTCCATGCAAGTGTTCATGAATCTTTTGAGAAAACATATGGTGGAATGGCGTTAGAAATTGAAAAATAAAGTGTTTGAATCAAAGTAGTTAATTAAAAAAAAGGCAATATCTCTCGATAAAATAAAGGAGGGATATTGTTTTTTTTGTATTGTTTTTTGTGGTTCTAGCCTTTATAATTAGTACTAAATGTTTATATAATATATAGTAAATAAAGATCATCAAATAACCATATATAGGGTATATAATGGTTATTTTTACTCGTTGATGACAAATTTTTTTAATGATAAAAAGGGAGCTTAATATGAAAAAACCAGTCCTATTAGGGATTATTGCGTCTGTTTCAATGGGTTTGTTTCTGTTCTTTTTAACGGTAAACCAAAACAGCTCAGGTAGCCCTGTGGAGAGGGATGAGATCATGGGATCAAATGATTCTGAGCAGCCTATGCTTCCGGGGGAACAATTTATTCATTCATGGATGTGGAATGAAGATGGGACTCTACGAACTCATCTCCAAGATTATGAGAACTCAGATCCAAATGTGGCGTTAGGAGCAGAATCTCTATCTGAATCCTTGGGACTATGGCTGCTGTATGTTGTAGAAAAAAAGGATCAACCACTTTTTGATCGTGGGGTTGATGTGCTGCAAGCCCACTTCCTGGGTCAGGATGGTTGGATTTACTGGAAGGTGGGGCATCCCACGCAAAAGGTAACAACCAATGCCTTAGTTGACGACCTGCGTATCGCAGAAGCCTTGTATAAGGCATCAGCACTCTGGAGTGAACCCGGCTATCTAGAACTAGCGAAGCAAATTGGACAAAGCATCATGAAACGAAATGTAGTAGAAGGAATGTTTGTTGATTTTCACGATATACGTTCAAATTGGTCTAATCGTAGTATAACCCTTTCCTATCTCAACTCATTCGCTTTCGAAGAAATGTTTCATCATCAGCAAGTGAGTGAGGAAGCGTATCACAAAAGTATTCAATTTTTACAAGCTCTTCCCCTGAAACAGGGATTTTTCCCCTTTTCTTACGATGTGGAAGAGAATGTGTATCACTACCATCAAGAAGTGAATATGATTGATCAGCTCTATATTTATTATCATCTCGTACGAACGGGGGCTGAGGCAGATGAGTTTTGGCGTTTTGTACAGGATACTTTCTATAGCAAGGGTGGCTGTATGGCGTGTATGATGTACAAACGAAAAAACCAAGTGTCGAGTACGAATCTCCAGCGGTATACGGATTAATGATTCTTGCTGCTCTGGAGAAAAAGGATAATGCCTTCGCATTAGATGTCTATTACAGAATGATTCGTTTTCAAACTTTGAGTCCTGAAAATCAGTACTACGGTGGATATATGGATTATTACAGCAATGACACTCACATTTTTGACAACCTGATTCCGTTATTAGCCGAGAGGAAGATGTATCATGCAGGACTTTTATACTAATCGCCAGATCATGACGAAACGACGTTTTATCTATCTTAGCTTACCTCTGTTTTTAATCTTATTTTTTTGTTATGTAGCTGTTAACTTTGCTCAAATGAACATGGCTACAAAGACCCTCTTTTTTTTCACCTTATTTATTGGTTCTGTAGGTTTATTAGGAGGATTGCTGAAAAGCTTAGGGCTTTTATTAATCACTTTGTTTTTCTTTGGCTCGATTCTCCTCTGGAATCAATTTGGGACCCCCTTTCTCTTTTTTTCCGTACAAGAAATTATTTATTGGATGAGTGTATTGATGATCGTTGCTGTTACCACAGGGAAGTTTCATCAGTGGGTATTGACGATATTGACTGAGAATAAGGAGATGAGAGCACGTTTTGATGAGCTAGTGACGATTGATGAAACCACTGGCTTTGATAATCGCAAACGTTTCTTATTTGAACTGGAGGAGGAGTATAACCGTTCTAAGCGTACAGGCTTACCCTTTGTGCTTTTAATGTTTAAGATCAACTACTTCAAGGAATTCCAGTCTCTCTATGGTCCAAAAGAAACGATTCATTTATTGCAGTTTGTTTCCGACGTGATGTGGAAACAGACAAGAATGAGTGATCGCAAGTTTCGATATGAGGAAGATACGTTCGCGATTCTATTGACGAATACAGAGGCAGAAAATATAGAAATCATTCTTCATAAGCTGGAGAGCAAGCTGAAAGAACATGTTTTGTTGAATAAGAAAAACCAAATTAACCTAACGATTTCCTTTGGGTTCTCAAGCTATAGTGAAACGACGAATGATTATACGGAGATGATTCAGCATGCAAAAGAAGAGCTTCAGCAGTATGTTCAGTAGACGTTTCATCATGATTACGATTGGGATGATCTTTATCTTATCTTGTCAGGTCGGGTACGCTTCAGAACGGAGTGCCGAAGACAAGGGACAAAATACAGATTCAAGGACTCTGGTTGTATTTACAACAGAAAATAAGGAAAAAGATCTTTCTATAGACCTGATTGAACCATTCTTGCGTTATTTTTCGCCACAGATTACATTTCAAAACGAGGAAGCATGGGTAACTTCTCAGCTGGAAGGAATGACGCATCTAATCTATTACGGAGGAGTGGAGCAAGAGATATCTGTTCCCTTTTTAAGGAGCCTTGACTCATTTCCTGGTTCGATGCTCGTGATGGGTCATAATGTAGAACAATTTGGGGAAAGGTATGGCTTTCTTACTCTAAAGGGTCAAATAGCCATGAACGGCATTTCCCAAGCATCTTCTCCTATTATTCAACGCTTTCATCAGATTTCTTCCATGAATCAATTGATCATGAGCGAGGGAGATGTTCTTATACAGGGCTGGAAGGGGGATCACCCTTCACCCCTACTTGTTAGAAATGAACAGGATTTTTACTATGCATCTGAGCATATAGATGAGTCCTCCCTTCCGTATTACGTAGAGGGATTAATGGCGTTTTTTGAGTATGGAGACAGAGGAGATGTCGATGTCCAATCGCTGATTTCGCCTATAGTAGAAGAACTAGATTCGACGGTGGAAGAAGCGGTAGAAGGAGAAAAAGAGGGACAAGCTGTCATGGCACAGCAAGAGATCTCTGAGCAAGAGCTGCTTGCCTCATTTCAACAAACCGCCACTAGATCAGGAGTGCAGACGATTTTATGGGGAATTGTAGCTCTGGTTTCGATCATGATTCTCCTGTTTTTAGCATACACCTTGCATATTCGCTTAGGGCTTCGAAAACAGTTATTTGAGGAGAAAAAAATAAATGGCTAACTTCTTGTTTTATACGACACTAACGGTGATTTGGCTGATGTTGTTGTATCATATGTTTTTAATGCAAGGCGGCTATCTACACTATCTTAAATATAGAAAGCCGATTCCAGAGTGGGAGAAGAAAAATCGTCCACTTCCGAAAGTAAGTGTTCTCATTCCGGCACATAATGAAGAAGTGGTGATTGCCCGAACTCTTCAGGCTATGGTCCGGCTGAATTATCCGAAGGACAAGCTCGAAATCATTGTCATTAATGATAATTCTAAGGATCGTACAGGAGAAATAGCGGAGGAATGGGCTAAAAAGTATCCTTTTGTCAAAGTTGTGCATACGAAGCCGCCTGATGCTGGAAAAGGAAAGTCAGGTGCTTTAAATCAAGGATTGAAGAGCTCAACAGGAGAGATTATTGCAGTATACGATGCAGATAATACACCTGAACGAGATGCGGTCTACTACCTTGCTTTGGCTTTAGTCAATGATCCTAAAGCTGGAGTTGTTGTAGGGAAATTTCGCGTGATTAATGCGCAGAAGAACTTGCTCACTCGCTTCATTAATATTGAAACGATTTGTTTTCAATGGATGGCTCAAGCAGGGCGTTTCCGCTGGTTTGGCGTCACTACAATTCCAGGGACTAATTTTGCTATTCGCCGAGAAATTATCGAGCAATTAGGAGGCTGGGATGAAAAAGCCTTAGCAGAGGATACAGAGCTGACGATTCGAGTTTATGATGCGGGGTATTATATTCGCTTCTTACCTGCGGCGATTACCTGGGAACAGGAGCCGGAAACATGGAGAGTATGGTGGAAGCAAAGAATTCGTTGGGCAAGAGGAAATCAATATGTTGTCATTAAGTTTTTGTCACGATTGTTTACACTGAGGAAAAAAAGTATTGTATTTGACCTTGTTTACTTCTTTTTTACGTATTTTCTTTTCTTTATGGCTGTCATCGTTTCGAACGTCTTATTTGTGACGAATTTATTTGTTGATTTACACCTGCAAGTGGGAATGGTCGCCATGATCTTATGGATATTAGCCTATTTCCTTTATGTCACGCAAGTTATGATTGCCTTAAGCATTGAAAAAACAGAATTTAATATAAAGAATATAGCCGTAGTTTTCTTTATGTACTTTACTTACTCGCAGCTGTGGCTATTGCTTGTTATGTACGCTTTATTCTTAGAAATGAAGCGCGTGCTGTTTCGTCAAGAAGTGAAGTGGTACAAAACAGAACGCTTTAAGCAAGAGAGTAAGGGCGAAACTTTATAATTTGAAGTAAATGGAGAGAAAAAAATGAAGAAGAGATGGATCTACAAACTAATCACAATCATAACGGTTCTAATGATAGCTCTAGCACCAAACCAGCCTATGGTCTACGGACTGGAGAATGAATCAAAGCAGATCACAGCTACCAATCTAGCAGGAAAGGAGAAGGTGCTGATTCGCTCTAATGTTTCTCCTCTTTCAGCAGGGAGCCTCTATTCTTTTTCTAATCAGCCGATTACGCTGCAAGGGGTTGATCCTTCGTACGAGTTTTTTTATTACGTACCCAAAGCTACGTTGGGGAATCAGAACTATATGGAGCTAGAATATCGTCATTCAGAGCTGTTGCTGTCTACGCAATCCACATTGACCATTTTGGTCAATGGCAAGCCGCTCAAAAGCTTTTTTATGTTAGAGGAAGGTGAGCAGTCAAAAACAATTCGAATTCCGCTAGGTGCAGATGAACTGGCACAAGGCTATCATAAAGTAGCGTTAAAAGCACATAGTGTGGTTTCTGATGATCTTTGTGCAGATCAATATAATCCAGCAAATTGGGTTCGAATTGAACCGACTTCGTTTCTGTACTTTGATACGAAGGACACATGGGAGGTCAGTGATTTATTAACAGAGTTTCCCTATCCTTTTGTTGAGCTGGGGACATCAGATGAAGTATATGGGGCGATTGTTGTACCTGATCAGCCAACAGAGCAAGTGATCTCATCCGCTCTACACCTCGCCTCTTATCTGTCCTCTATCACCGTGTCGGGAAAAGTGATACCGCTGATGACAGAATCAGAATGGGAAAAAAGCAAGAAGAATCGTGATGTGATTGCTATCGGAAGTGTAGAAAGCTGGCAGGGAGACATGAGAAAAATCATAGCAGAGAATCATCAGCAGGTGCAGAAGGACGCTCTACAGCTCACTTATTTCTCATTAACCAATCAGGAAGAAGAAAAAAATCTACTTTTACTTGTCACAGCGATGAAGGATGAAACGATCCAAGAGAAGCTCTCTGTTCTCACAGATCCTGATTTGCGTAGTATGCTAAGCGGAAATCATATGACGATCGACAAGCTACCTGTGAAAACAATAGAAGAAAAACAAACCGCGCTAACTCTCTCTTCCTTTGGGTATGAGTCTCTTCTATTAAAGCAGGGTTTAGTAGCAAGCCAGCCTATGTATATTCGTATTCCGGGCTATTGGAAAGTAGGGCAGGAGAGCTTCTTGGAATTGAAGCTTAGAGCCTCTTCTCTATTGCAAGCTGGCGAGGCGAAGGATTTTGAGAAGTACGGACTAACCATCTATTTTAATGGCATTCCCAAAACCATCTCTATGGCTGATCTTGATCGTTCACAAGGGGATCTTATGACCGTGATAATTCCATTAGATGAATATATAAGAGATCGTACCAATGAGCTGATCGAATTGCGTATGGAGGCTCACATTGCTGATGAAAAAGGAGGAGCTTGCTATCGCAATCAAAACGATGGTCAGTGGATATTAATAGACAATGATAGTGCTTTTCATCTCCCATACGAAGTGGCGAAGGAAAGAACATTCCGTTATTGGCCTGCTCCATTTGTCAATGAGCGAGGGATGGATTCAACCGTCTTTTTGATTCCTCAAGAAGTAGACGGGAAATACCTGACTCAGCTTGCTCGTGTGGCAAAAGAGATGTTACTAAGCACCCAGCATCGGAACACAATCGATATTGTGAAGGACACACCAGCGGCGAAAGAGAAGCTGATGCATCATCATGTTGTGATTTTGGGCGATGCAAGTCAGTACCAAGCCCTGGATACATTAGAGGAGTTATTGCTCGTCCAAAGGGAGAAAGGGCAGCTTCAGGTATCGGACTTTCATGCGCTGAATGAAACAACAGCCTATGTGGCGTGGTTACAACCCTCTGTCTGGGATGAGAATCGAACCATGCTGATTATTCAACATACGGATGTAGGTGAAAATGAAAAAGGAAACTTTATTCATCCAGCGCTCTTGCGTTCTCTTACGTCTGAACCAAGGGATTCTGTGTTATTGACGATGAATCATGCGCAGCAAATCCATCACCTCCCTGCTACACTGGAACAAGAAACGGAATTTGTTGATCCTCCCGAGAAGTCTAAAGAGGATGATCAAAGCTTGCCTTACTGGATTTTTCTGATCATTTTTGCTGTGTTTCTTATTGCTTTCTATGTCTTTATGAAACTCTGGAGAAGGCAAAGCCAAGTGAAGGAATAGGCTTTCTTGTGTTTTTAAAACCGTTCTGTTATCATCAGTACATTGATGATGTTCGGTGGAGGTCGAATTATGACATACAAATTGGTGGTTGATTATTCTCCGGTATACGAGCTTATTTCCAGCTTTACCTTGTTTTCAAGTAAGAAATTTATTCGTAATACGGACTTGGGTAGTGAATGGGTTCAAAAGGTGAAAAAACAGTTGGATCCTGAATTTCTTAGTCTGATAGCGAATCCGAAAACGGTACCTTGCTTGGAGAAGCCGTATATCTTGGCGTGGAAATCACCATATAAACAGGACATACAGAAATTTCTTTGGTGGTTAGGAGAACTTACACCAGGGGATATGTATGAGATGCTCGCTCCTTTTGTCACAGAAGGGCTGCCCAATGATTTAGGAGATGTGCGTGACAAGTATGTCCAGCTATTTTCTGCTTGGTATGAACAATATTATAGCAAGGTTGAGGAGCACATAGGAAAGGCGTTAGAGCAGGATGCCGAGTACAAAAAGCGGTTAGAAGGTAGCCTGAATGCGGTAGATTTACTAGAACAAGCCTCAGGCGGAGTACGAATTGAACCACTAGAGGGCTTGGACCTGATCGTCTTATCTCCAAGCTCTCATTACGCTCCTCTGACAGTGTATTGCGAGTTTCAACACTTTTATTTTGTGCAGTATTCCATAGATATTCCGCATGAAGACCCAGAGGCACCACAAAAACCGTTAATGAGAATTACGCGTGCCTTAGCAGACGAAAATCGCATGAAGATTCTTAAGTTTTTAGCTCAAGGTCCCAAGACGTTTAAGGAAATTGTAAAGTTTACTAGACTTTCTAAGAGTACAGTGCATCATCATTTGATGGCACTTCGAAGCTCAGGACTTATTAGTGTCTATGTGACGCAAGATTCGAATGTGGATCGCTATCGCTTTCGACCCAATGCGTTTAAGGAATTTAATAAATTAATGTCCACCTTTTTAGATGCTGGGATCGAGCATATTGGGTAGGACAGTTCCGCGAAAACACAGGTGTCTTCAAGACTCCTGTGTTTTCTTATACAGAAAACAAAGTAATCATTCATTTTATAGAATAGTAAAAAAAATATTGCAATTATATTAAGTTCTACTATAATTATTTCTAACGAGTAGTTTTATGCACATAGAACAACGTGAATATGTTTAATACATATCAAATCTCAAGAACTAGGGAAAAAGGCTCTTGTATGGAATGTGTATAGGTAATTTATAACACTTAGGTTTGGAGTTAGAGGATGCCGGACGATGTAAGAGACAGGTCCTGCATTCTTTCTCAATATAAAAAAAGTAAGGGGAGAGTTTACTTATGAACAAGAAGTTCTATAAAGTCCTGTGCTTAGTGCTGGTGTTTGTTCTCGCACTGACTGGATGTTTTGCTGGTCAAGAAACGAGCACGCCGAGTACATCTGGTGAGCAAACAGGAGAATCAGGAAATACAAACACAGATGCTAAAATCTTACGTTTAAATAATAGCTCAGAGCCGGGTTCATTACACCCAGCAAAAGCACTAGGTACCCATGATTCTTGGGTGATCGAGCATGTTCTAGAAGGATTAACGAGAATCTCTGCTGATGGGAAAGCAGAGCCTGCAATCGCGACAAAATGGGATGTGAGTGAAGATGGTTTATCCTACACGTTCTATCTGCGTGATGATGCTAAATGGTCCAATGGCGATACAGTCACTGCTGGGGACTTTGAAGTAGCTTGGAAGCACCTGCTAGCTCCTTCTACTGCTTCTCAATACTCCTATCAACTATACTATCTAGTGGGAGGAGAGGAGTATAATAGCTCTGAAGCAAAAGATGCAGAAACATTGAAGGCTTTAGAAGATGCAGTGGGAGTCAAAGCAGTAGATGATACAACACTAGAAGTGAAGCTAAAAGCTCCAACTCCATATTTTATCGAGTTGCTTGCTTTCTATACCTACTTACCAGTCAATAAAAATGTACAAGCGTCAAATCCAGACTGGGCGAACGATGCTTCTACTTATGTTTCCAATGGACCTTTCAAGCTAGTAGAATGGAAGAACAAAGAAAGCATTAAGATTGCCAAAAATGATAGCTACTATGAAAAAGATAGAGTGAAGCTTGATGAAATTCACTTCGCTATGATTGAAGATGAGAATACAGCTTGGCAAATGTACCGTAATGGTGAATTAGATGTAGCGTATCCAATTCCTGGAGATGTATTGGGCCAATTGGTTAACAGCGATGATAAAGAATTTATTATCGGATCTGATTTAGCCACCTATTTCTATAACTTTAATACCAATCGTAAGCCTTTGAACAATGTAAAGGTGCGTAAAGCACTAGCAATGGCAATTGATCGTCAAACGATCGTTGAGCATGTTGCCCAAGGTGGACAGCAGCCTGCTTATAGTTATACTCCATTTGGAATTCCAGATATTCAAGGGGATTTCCAACAAAATAACGGTCCTCTTTTCTCAGAGGATATTGAATTAGCGAAGAAATTGTTAGCTGAAGGCTTAGCAGAAGAGGGCATGGATCAGTTCCCTAAAATGGTCCTTCTCTACAATACATCTGATGGTCATAAGAGAATTGCTGAAGCTGTACAAGAAATGTGGCGTAAGGAGCTTGGAGTTGATATTACCCTTGAAAATGTGGAGTTCCAAGTGAAAATAGACCGTGAAAAAGCAAAAGATTACGATATTTCTCGTGCAGGCTGGATTGGTGATTATGTAGATCCAATGTCTTTCCTTGACATGTTTATCACGAATGGCGGTAACAATGATACCGGCTGGAGCAATGCGGAGTATGATGCTTTAATCGCTAACGCGAAAGCATCTAATGATCAAGTTCAACGTATGGCTGATTTACACGCAGCAGAAAAAATCCTGATGGAGCATATGCCGATTTCACCTATCTACTACTATACCTTCCCGTATAGTCAGAAAGAGCATGTAGTGGGTGCATTCAAACCAGCAGGAAGATATCCTCAATATCAATTTGCTGATATCGTGAAGTAATGAACTGTAAATAGGAATCTAGTCCAAACTGAATCTGGGGATGCTGATGAGCAAACCCAGATTTTCTTGGTTTTGTTTTAATAAATTCAAATAATTCAAGCAATGAAGAAGAGGAGGGAAGCAAGTGTTAAAATATACGCTGAAAAGACTAGGCTGGTCATTACTAACCTTATGGATCATCATCACGCTCACATTTATTTTGATGCACTCTGTCCCTGGAAATCCTTTTGCCAAGGAAGGTCCAATGCCACAGGGAGTGTATGATAATCTTCAACGCTACTATAACTTAGATAAGCCTCTGTATGTGCAATATTTTCTTTATTTGAAGCAGCTTGCCAAATTAGATTTCGGCCCTTCACTTAAATCTTCCGTGATTACCGTGAATGATTACATAAAAAATGGTTTCCCTGTTTCTCTGCATTTGGGAGCGCAGGCACTGGTTGTCGCCATCACCTTTGGCTTGATTTTGGGTGTAGTCGCCTCATTACACCATAATAAATGGCCTGATTATTTTTCAATGGTTCTAGCTATTATTGGAATTTCTGTACCAAGCTTTATTCTTGCCACTGTCTTAATTCACTATATAGCAGTAGAATGGGGAATTCTCCCTGTAGCAACCTGGAAATCTTGGTCCCATACCATATTGCCTACCCTTTCTTTGGCGATGATGCCCATGGCATATATTGCACGTTTAATGCGCTCGAGTATGTTAGAGGTCTTAGGTCAAGAATACATCAAGACGGCGAAAGCAAAAGGAATGTCTAGAAGTGTTATTATTATCAAACATGCGATTAGGAATGCAATCCTGCCTGTTGTGACAGTATTAGGTATCATTGCGGCAAATCTAGTAACAGGCAGTTTTATCATAGAGTCTATCTTTGGGATACCTGGAATGGGAGAAATGTTTGTCAAATCGATAAATAACCGTGATTACCCTGTGATTTTGGGTTCGACTGTCTTTTATAGTACCATCCTTATTTTCATGATCTTTATTGTCGATATTGCGTATACATGGATTGATCCGCGAATCAAGCTTACAGGAGGGAGCAAGTAATGCAACCACACAAAGAAATTAAATTTACCGAAGACATGTTCCTTCCTGTAAAAGATAATTTTGCTGAAGCGGAAAAAATATCAAGACCTAGCCTTTCCTACTGGTCTGATGTTTGGCGTCGTTTGAAGCAAAACAAGCTGGCGATGCTAGGTCTAGTGATTATTATTGTTTTAGTCACTCTAGCGATTATTGGTCCTTATTTGAATGAATATAGCTATTATGAACAGGATTTTACGAAGAAGAATTTAAGTCCTAATGCCGAGCATTGGTTTGGAACGGACCAAGCTGGGCGAGATATTTTTACACGTGCTTGGCATGGAGCAAGAATTTCTCTGTTTATCGGGATCATGGCGGCTATTCTAGACTTTGCTATTGGTGTGATCTACGGAGGAATTTCAGGAATGCGCGGAGGAAGAGTGGATAACATTATGATGCGTATAGCTGAGGTCTTATATGCTATTCCTTACCTTCTATTGGTTATTTTACTCATGGTTGTAATGGGTGGAGGAATATGGACCATCATTATCGCTATGACGATTACGGGTTGGATTCCAATGGCGCGTTTAATCAGGGGACAAGTCCTGCAATTGAAGGAACAAGAGTATGTTCATGCTTCTTATGCGCTAGGAGCCAACAATGGCTGGGTACTGCGTAAGCACTTGGTTCCTAATACGATGGGACCGATCTTGGTTAATGTGACCTTAACCGTTCCTACAGCTATTTTTGCTGAAGCGACTCTAAGCTTCCTTGGTTTAGGAATTCCTGCCCCACAAGCAAGCTGGGGAACAATGACCGCAGATTCCTTGGGAAGTTTATTGGTTGGGAATGTATACCAGTTGTTTATTCCTGCCGCTTTAATTTCTTTGACGATGTTTGCCTTTAACGTTTTAGGGGACGGTTTACGTGATGCTCTAGACCCTCGACTTCGTAAATAATCAATAGAAAGGAGGAGCATTAATGGATAACGTATTAGAAGTAAAGGATTTACATGTTTCCTTCCATACGTATGCTGGGGAAGTGAAGGCGGTACGGGGAGTTAATTTTGAAGTGAAAAAAGGGGAAGCGATTGCCATCGTAGGGGAGTCGGGCTGTGGGAAGAGCGTAACTGCTCAATCGATTATGCAGCTTCTACCTAAGCCCCCTGTAGATTACAAACAAGGTTCTATCGTTTTTGATGGTCAGGATCTGTTGCAGAAAACAGAGAGGGAAATGCAAAGTATACGTGGGAAAGAAATCGGAATGATCTTTCAGGATCCCATGACTTCCTTGAATCCCACGGCTAAAATCGGACATCAAATTGCCGAAGGGATGATCAAGCATCGGGGTATTTCTAGAAAGGAAGCCTATGAGCATACCTTAGATATGCTAAAGCTAGTAGGAATACCCGAGCCTGAGAAGAGAATTGATCAATATCCTCACCAGTTCTCTGGGGGAATGCGTCAACGAGCGATGATTGCAGTTGCCTTAGCCTGTCAGCCTAAGCTGCTTATTGCTGATGAACCAACGACGGCATTGGACGTGACCATTCAGGCGCAAATTCTAGAATTAATGAAGGATTTGAAAGAGAAGATTGGCTCTTCTATTATTTTAATCACCCATGATTTAGGTGTGGTAGCAGAGATGTGTGACCGAGTGATTGTCATGTATGCGGGACAAGTGATTGAATCAGGGACCATTGATGAAATTTTTTATCAGCCGAAGCACCCTTATACCAAGGGACTACTTAAATCCGTTCCTCGCTTAGATATGAAGCGTGATGAACCTCTCTATCCGATTATTGGTACCCCTCCTGATCTGCTTAAGCCGCCGGCAGGATGCCCTTTCTTCGCACGCTGTGAAAGTGCGATGCGAATATGCAGAGATCATAATCCAGTTCTAGAACAGATGGGTGGAACACAGCAAGCTGCCTGTTGGCTGCATCATCCAATGGCACAGGTAGCGGCAGGTAATGAGAATGGAGGAGGGAGATAGTATGGCAATGACAGCTCAATCCCTCAAACAGACAGGGACGAAGAAACCATTGGTAGAGGTGCGCAAGCTAAAGAAACACTTTCAAGTTGGTGATCAGGTACTAAAGGCAGTTCAAAACCTCGAACTGGATATTTATCCTGGAGAAACCCTTGGGTTGGTAGGAGAAAGCGGCTGCGGCAAATCCACAGCAGGAAGAACCATGCTCCGTCTCTATGAACCAACAGAGGGAGAAATGTTATTTGATGGAAAAGACATTTTCAGGCTGTCTCAATCTGAGATGAAGAAGATGCGCAGGGAAATGCAAATGATCTTTCAGGACCCGTATGCCAGTTTAAATCCCCGCATGACGATTGAGGATATTATTGGAGAGGCATTAGATATTCATCAGCTAGCTCCAGGTAGCAAGCGCAAGGAAAGGATCGCAGAACTGCTTCAACTTGTTGGGCTTAACCCTGAGCATATGGAACGCTTTGCTCACGAGTTTAGTGGAGGTCAGCGTCAACGGATTGGGATTGCTAGGGCGCTTGCTGTTGAACCCAAATTTATTATTTGTGATGAGCCGATTTCAGCACTAGATGTATCGATCCAAGCTCAGGTTGTGAATTTATTGAAGGAATTACAGGTGAAAATGGGCTTAACCTACCTGTTTATTGCTCATGATTTATCGATGGTCAAATATATTTCAGATCGAGTGCTAGTGATGTATCTAGGCAACATGGTGGAATTAGCGGAAAGTGATGAACTGTATGAGAACCCATTACACCCCTATACCCAAGCTCTGATGTCAGCCGTTCCGATTCCAGATCCTGAAGTGGAAAGAAATCGTGAGAGGATTGTATTGACAGGAGATATTCCAAGTCCGATCAATCCACCAAGCGGTTGTGTGTTTCGAACTCGCTGTCCAGTAGCCATGGAGGTGTGTGCAAGTCGAGCCCCTGAATGGAAGGAAGTCAAGTCAGGTCATTATACGGCTTGTCACCTTTATAATGATAAATAAGTAGAATAGGGATCTTTTAGCGTAATAAGAGTGCCTTTTGATAGGAGTGCACTCTTATTTTTTTGTGTTTGCAGGATAGGACGACTACTCAACAGGTGGAGTGAAGCTCCATCTAATCCTCTTCTTCAAAAATTTTGTATTGTAGGGAAAGAATTTTGGAGGTAGAATCGTCTATATGTGCAGAATGGAGAACGGAGGAGATCGTGTGATCGAATATGAGCAACTATTTAAAGATCATTTCCACTCTGTCTATCGTTATGTCTATTATATGGTAGGTAACAAGGCGGATGCAGAAGATGTTACACAAGAAATTTTTATAAAAATAGCTCAACATTATGAGGATTTTAGAGGAGATAGTTCTATTTCTACTTGGATATTTACAATTGCTAGAAGAGCGGTGATTGATTTTGCGCGGAAGAAGAAAACGATCAAATACCTCACCTTCTGGAAGCATCACATCCCTGAGAATATGGAGTTTGAAGGGAATTTGGAAATACCAGGAGAATCCCTCTTGAAGCAAGAGCAAGCAGAGGAAATCCATCGAATCATTAAACAGCTACCAGAAAAATTGCAAACCGTGATTTATCTGCGTTGGATCAAAGGATTAACTGTACAAGAAACGGCTGGGTTATTAAATATCTCTATTAATCAAGTAAGTGTAAGGCAAAATAGAGCGATGTCGAAACTGCGAGGAATGCTCGATTCAGAGATCTTATTAAAGGAGGAAAGCATATGAATCAAGATAGAATGGAGAAAAAAATCCTAGAGTCGATTCAAACGTTAGAAATCCCTGGTCCAGACCCTGAATTTGAAGCAAAGGTAAGGTCGCAGTTTTTAAACAAAGCTAGTCATAGCAAAAGAAAACGCAATTCATATAAAGTGATCAAATATACAAGTGTTGCGGCTGCCACTATATTTCTTGGGAGCTACTTATATAATAGCAATGTGTTAGAACTCATTCCTTCTAATCAAAAGGAAATCGTGCAAGAATACAGCGAGAAGGATACGAAAATCCAGACGGCAGAGCTGTCGAAGGGAATGTGGGAAAAGTTCACGCTAAGCTTGGCAGATGGATACCAAGTTATTTCTGCCCCTGATCAATCCTTCTCTCTATTTGTTGATGCTGACCACAAAAAGCTGTACATGGTCAAGGGAGACCAAGGTCTGCTGATTCATGAAAGTGCCAATGATATCGTCAATATGCAATTGGTTCCTTTTCCTAATCAAGAGGATCGATTCTATGTTTTTATCAATGAGCTAGACGCTACCTCAGAGTCGGAGTCTCGAAACATGACAGCTGTGCTTTATGAGCTTCATGCAGATGGTTCTGCGGAATTCATTCATGATCTCCCGCAAGCGGGCTATTATGGTGATTATCAAGTGTATTGGTCACCTAAAGGTGAAAGAGCCTTTATCACTTTTGAGAATCAAGAGGGGTATTGGTAGGTGGAATCATTGATCCTTTAACCTATTCGTATCAGGTTTTGTATGGTCAGGTGAAGAAGACACCAGAAGAAGAACGTAGAGAAGGACCTCAGTTAAATAGATGGGCAGCCAATTGGCTGGATGAATCAAGAATTCTCTTCTACAATGCTCCTGGTCAAGCGTTCTATCAATTACATGTTGATGAGAAGAGAGCCTTTGAACTTAAGCTACCTTTGCCTGAGCTTTCAGATCAAGCTTCTACGTTCAAGAGATTCGACCAGCCAATGAAAGTGCAAGGTATGCTTTTATTAAAGTAGGACCGCCGCAATATGATGCGTCTTTTGCCGGAACACAAAGAGTGTACCTTCTTGATGTCGAAAAGGAGAGAATGAGTGAGCTTCCCTTCCCGTTTAAAAGAACGGCTTCATCCTATGATCAGGAATATATTACGGGGTTACCAGAGGGAAATGCTTTGGTGAGTCAGGTTCTTCAGCTGAAGAAAAATCACTATCTTCTTCATGTGGGTCTTTTTGATCTGAATCATGAAGAGTATACTTTCGATTACGAGGTGAGCTTTGATTATCCTGTTTATGTAGATAAAACCATCCTGATTTCCCCAAGCGGAAAACAAGCGGCGATGCGAGTGATTGGCTATACCTTAGAAGGAGAACCGCAGCAAACGCTTATCCTGTTTGATTTAGAAACGGTGTCGGAGCTGCTTTCCCCACTTGAAGTAGGAGCGTACTATGACACGTTTGAGTGGAAGGATGATCATACCATTATTGTGCAAGGTGAGGAGATCTCCATTTCCTCTGTAAAAAAATAGCTGAGGCGATACACTACAATATGTTACACTAATGACAAATCATATAACTTATTATGAGGTGAAGCTGATGAGTCATGAAGTAATGATCCGTTTACGTATGTCCCAAGCTGATGCGCATTATGGTGGTGATTTAGTAGATGGTGCTAGAATGTTGGCATTGTTTGGAGATGTAGCAACAGAGCTATTAATTCGTCATGATGGGGACGAAGGTTTATTTGTAGCCTACGATAAGGTGGAGTTTAAAGCTCCTGTTTATGCTGGGGACTATATTGAAGCCACTGGAAAGATCGAAAAGATAGGCAATACGTCTAGAAAAATGACGTTTCATGCCTACAAAGTGATTGAAGGAAGTCGAGATCCGAATCATCCAACATCAGCGACCTACTTAGAGGAACCTCTTCTTGTTTGCTATGCATCAGGAACCTGTGTAGTTCCCAAGGATAAGCAGAAAGGGAGCTGATGTAAGGATGGAAAAATGCATCATTACGGTTGCTGTCAACGGGGCTGAGGTAACTAGAGAACAACAGCCCGCACTCCCTTATACACCTGAAGAGATTGCCTTGGAAGTGGAAAAAGCCCATGCAGTAGGGGCATCAATTGCTCATATTCATGCACGATGGGACGATGGTTCTTCAACTCAAGCGAAAGAACGCTATCAGGAAATCATCGAACAAATTCAAAAACGTTGTAATATCATTATCCAGGTATCAACTGGAGGGGCTGTGGGAATGTCGATTGAAGAGCGCATGCAGCCCCTTTATTTGAAGCCGGAAATGGCAACGCTTTCAACGGGTACGGCTAATTTTGGGGACGGAGTCTTTATGAATGCCCCTAGAGATATTGAGCGAATCGCCACGGTGATGAAACAAGAAGGAGTCAGACCTGAATTTGAAATATTTGAGGTCGGGATGATTAATAATGCTCTTCAATTGGTGAAAAAAGGATTCGTAGAAGGGCATCTTCATTTTGATTTTGTCCTCGGAGTTCCAGGGGCGATTCCAGCGACGATTCAGCATTTGCTCCATATGGTTCAACAAATCCCTGAAGGAGCGAGCTGGACCGTAGCAGGGATTGGACGTCATCAATTACCTATGGCGATGCATGCCCTTGTCTTGGGAGGTCATGTGCGAGTTGGTTTTGAGGATAATATTTATTACCATAAGGGCGTATTAGCGGAATCCAATGCCCAGCTTGCCGAGCGAATTGTTCGAATTGCCCGAGAGCTTGGACGAGAGATAGCGACTCCTGACGAAGCAAGGAAAATGTTAGGGATTGTTAGAGGAGATGCCTAAAATTCGGCACATACGACGAAAAACGGGCAGATTGTTTTTCGTTTAAGGAGGTGCACATGGGACAATCCGTAGTTACTCTGGAAATGCTACAAGCAGTATTAGGTTCGATTGATGAAGGAATTCATGTGGTCAATGCGGAAGGTGAAACGATTTATTACAATCATGTCATTGCCAGCCTAGATGGTTTATCGGAAGAAGAAGTCATGGGCAAGCATATTTTAGAAGTCTTTCCTTCTCTGGACACGCACACAAGTACATTACTTAAAGTGATTCAAACAGGGGAAGCGATCGAGAATCAGCCTCAGACCTATACGAACCTGAAGGGCAAGCAAGTAGATACAGTGAATACAACATTACCCATCTATGTTCATAGGAAGCTAGTGGGTGCAGTAGAAGTAGCCAAGGATATTTCTAAAGTCAAACAGCTTTCAGAAAAGCTGCTTGAGCTTCAAGAGAAAGTGAATGCAACACAGAAAGCACGTAAGATATCACGTGCCAAAGCCAAAGAATATTATGAGATGGATGACTTTATCACGCAAGATCCCACAATGAATCAGATGAAAAAAATGATTCCCCGAATTGCCAAGACGGATTCTCCTGTTTTGGTATATGGTGAAACCGGCACAGGAAAGGAAATCGTAGTTCAAGCGATTCATTCTGCTTCTGGCAGAAAAAAAGCTCCTTTTATCGCCCAAAACTGTGCGGCTCTACCTGCTACCCTGCTTGAGAGCTTATTATTTGGCACGACGAAGGGCTCCTTTACAGGCTCGATTGATCGTCCTGGTTTATTTGAGCTAGCAGATGGGGGAACTTTATTTTTAGATGAAATTAACTCTATGCCCGTAGAGCTTCAGGCTAAATTATTGCGAGTTCTGCAAGAGGGGGTCGTGCGGCGAATTGGAAGCAGTAAGACCTATCCCGTGGATATTAAGGTGGTGGCGGCTTCCAATGAAGAGCCGTGGGAGGCGGTCAAAGAAGGGCGACTTCGTTCGGATTTATACTATCGCATCAATGTCGTGTCGATCTTCTTGCTTCCTTTACGAGAGAGAAAAGGAGATATTCCCTATCTGATTGACCATTTTTTGCGGTACTATTGTCAGCGCTTTGGACGAGAGAAGGTCCAGATCGAGCCCAGTGTTTTGCGAAAAATGAAGGAGTATTCGTGGCCGGGAAATGTACGTGAGCTTGAGCATGCGATTGAAGCCGCCTTGAATGTGGCGGAAGGAGATCTTTTACAAGAAGAGGTCTTTCCAGAGTCTCTTCAACGTCGCTGGGTTGGAACACTACCAGCCTCTCCAACAGAAAGGACGCAATTATCCGATGCAGGCAAGGCTTCTCGGGAGAAACAATCGGAGATGCCCTTGTATTCCTTGAAAGAGAGGCTGGAGAGGGAAGAAAAGAGCTGGATTCAGAAAGCTCTGGAGCAAACCTCTGGGAACATTATGCAAGCGGCAAGTGTGTTGCGTATACCGCGCCAAACGCTGCAATATAAAATCAAAAAATACAAAATTGAATGAGGGTAGCTGAATGTAAGATGAACCTTCATAGATAAAAAATTGTTCAAGAAAAAGAGCAGTTATTCAAAAATAAAGAGTGTGCCCGAAATCCGGCACGCCCTTTATTTTTTTGGATAAAACAAAGCCTAGAGAAAAAAGAATCAAGGGAGAGAATAAAAGACTCTCCCTTTATATAAACAGCTTTTTCAGTATTCTTATTCCTTTTCTTATTCTTTTTTTTCTTCATTTCTGTCTTTTGGCATCACTTTTGCTTATAAATAACTAACAGAAAAAATTAGAGAGGGGGAGGGACGTGTGCAAGGTCATCGATATGGCTGTCACCGAGTGATTGAACCACAGGGAAGCTTACCGCAGCCTGCGTGGAGGCTGGATGCTTCTTCTTTCTTATATGACAATGAGCTATTAATTGAGGTAGACGTCCTCAATATAGACTCCGCTTCTTTTTTACAGCTTAAGGAAGAAGCAAAAGGAGAAGTGGAAGCGCTTCAAAAATCAATTTTATCCATTGTAGAGGAACGTGGAAAGCTGCATAATCCAGTCACTGGATCAGGAGGAATGCTGATTGGCAGGGTCAAGGAAATAGGAGCCAACTATGGTTCATCTGAGGTCCAAGTGGGAGATCGGATTGCGACACTGGTTTCTCTGACCTTAACTCCTCTCTCTATCCAAAAGATCCATCATATTGATCTGAACACAGGTCAAATCAAGATCACAGGAGAGGCGATTTTGTTCCAATCAGGAATCTATGCCTTGCTGCCTGGTGATTTACCAGAGGCATTATCCTTGGCTGTATTAGATGTCTGCGGAGCCCCTGCTCAAGTAGATCAACTAGTTCAAGAGGGAGATACGGTTCTCATACTAGGTGCTGGTGGAAAATCGGGTCTGCTCTCAACGTATCAAGCGAAGAAAAGAGCAGGAAGCAAGGGCAAGGTGATTGCGATGGAGTATGGGGAAGCGGGTATACAGCTTCTCGAACAACTTCAACTGGCGGATCATGTGATTCAAGGAAATGCCAGAGATGCCGTAAAAACCTTGGAGCAGGTGGAGCAAGTGACGGCTGGAGCCTTAGCGGATGTGGTTATCAATTGTGTCAATGTTCCTCAGACGGAGATGAGCTCTATTCTCTGTACCAAAGAAAGAGGAATTACTTACTTTTTTAGTATGGCTACTAGCTTTTCAGCAGCGGCATTAGGAGCTGAAGGGTAGGTAAGGATGTTCAATTAATGATGGGAAATGGCTATACCAAGGGGCATGCTGAGCTTGCCTTGCAAATCGTTCGTGAATCAACAGCCATTCGACAAGAGTTTTTGAAAAAGTATGCCTGACTACCCCATAAGCCTGATATACCTATAAAAAAAATCATTCGAGGGAGGAAGATAGAGATGAGAACGCTTCGTCATTGGAAAGAGGTTGAAATGTGGAAGGATGTTACACAGGAACAATGGGATGATTGGATGTGGCAATTAACCAACACGATTCGTACGGTCGATGATCTAAAAAAAGTCATTAACTTAACTCCAGAAGAAGAAGAGGGAGTACGGATTTCGACACAGACCATTCCTCTAAATATTACACCATACTACGCATCCATCATGGACCCGGATGATCCAAGATGCCCGATCCGCATGCAATCTGTACCGATTTCCTCGGAAATAACTAAGACACGATACGACATGGAGGATCCTTTGGAGGAAGATGAAGACTCGCCAGTTCCTGGTTTAACTCATCGTTATCCAGATCGTGTGTTGTTCCTAGTCACTAATCAATGTTCGATGTATTGCCGGTACTGTACAAGAAGACGCTTTTCCGGTCAGGTAGGGATGGGCGTTCCCAAGAAACAGCTTGATGCTGTCATCAACTACATTCGTCAGACTCCTGAGATACGAGATGTATTAATTTCTGGAGGAGATGGACTCCTTATTAATGACCGCATTCTTGAATATATTTTGAAAAATTTACGTGAAATAGAGCATGTGGAAATCATCCGAATTGGAACAAGAGCTCCTGTTGTTTTCCCACAGAGAATTACAGAAGATTTGTGCAATATTCTAAAAAAATATCATCCTGTATGGCTGAATACTCATTTCAATCATTCACTAGAAATAACTCCTGAAGCGAAGAAAGCCTGTGAGATGTTAGTCAACTCAGGGGTTCCAGTCGGAAACCAATCTGTTATTCTCGCAGGAATTAATGATAGTGTCCGAATCATGAAGAAGCTGATGCATGATTTAGTAAAAATACGTGTACGTCCGTACTATATCTATCAATGTGATTTATCAGAAGGAATCGGTCACTTTAGAGCCCCTATTTCCAAAGGGTTAGAAATTATGGAAGGCTTACGCGGTCATACATCTGGTTACTCCGTTCCTACCTTTGTTGTCGACGCACCAGGGGGTGGAGGTAAGATCCCAGTGGCGCCGAACTATATTATCTCTCAAAGTGCAGACAAAGTGATTTTGCGTAATTTCGAAGGGGTCATTACCTCGTATCCAGAGCCAGAGGGCTATGTGGCGGGTCGAGCAGATGCTTATTTCGAGGAGATCTACGGGGAGAAAGCAGAGAAATCAATTGGAATTAGTGCCTTAATGGATAATTCTGAGTTTAATCTGGTCCCTAAAGGGCTACAGCGGATGAAGAAGAGGGAAGCGTATGAAGAAATCGGGCGTGAAAGCTTGAAGGACCGCCGAGAAAAGCGAGATGAGATGAAATCTAAGCTAATGGAGAATCAAGAAAAGAAAAAAAGCAGTCAAGATGATGCCGATCAAGATAGACGGGCAGAAAAGAGTGGAGCTTAAATGGAAGGTTTCCTTCCTTTCACCTATCAACGTCTAGCGATCGTTGGTTTAGCCAAAAATGTAGGGAAAACAACCACATTAAATTGGCTGGTTGAAGAAGGTGACAGGCAAGGCCATCAGCTTGGCTTGGCGAGTACTGGGGTGGATGGTGAGAAGCAGGATGTCTGGGATCTTCACCAGAAGCCAGCGATTAACATCAAAAGAGGAATGTGGGCTGCTACAGCTAAAGCAGCCCTTCAGCAATCGACTGCCCATGTGCGAATTGTAGAAGAACTCAAGTCAAGCTCTCCTATGGGACCTGTTTACTTGGTGGAGTGTATTCACGATGGACAAATCAAGTTGGCAGGAACACACATGAATCAGGATGTTCGTCAAGCAATAGAAAGGTTCACTCAACATGGAGTGACTCTTTCTTTCATTGATGGCGCATATGATCGACTTGCCTCAGCACAGGAAGAACTAGCTGACGCCTTTATTTTATGTACAGGAGCCGCCTTAGATGCTGATTTAGAAACGGCGAAACGAAGGACAGAAGAGGTTCTTTTGCGCTGGGACCTGCCGCTATGGACGGAGCTTCAAAGTGTTACGGAGCAGAAAGTGGGATATCTACAAGAGGGGAAATGGAACAGCCTTGAAACACCTTCTTTACTTGCTTCTCTGGAGGAACTACGGCTGAAAGTAGCAGAAGGAATATCCTGTCTTTCCATTCCTGGCGCATTGACTGAATGGGTGATGCAACACTTTATCCACACTCGAAAGCCGTTTGCTTGGATTATTGAAGATCCGACAAAAATATTCCTTACTCGCAATACCATCCAACGTTGGTTCCGCATGGGAGGAGAAATCTATTTGCGTCGAAAAAGCAAGCTTATCGCCTTATCTGTCAATCCTTTTTCTCCTCAAGGAGAGCAGGAAAGTGAAAGGTGGCTTCATGGAATGAAGGAAATTGCAGGAGAGATTCTTGTCATCGATGCTAAACGTCGTCACATCATATAGAGTTTAAGGACTAGAGGGTGATCATGTGCAGAACCGGGAATGGATGGACCGAATCACAGCAGAATGGCTTGAATGGTCATGGATTTGGAATCAATTAACCCCCTTGTCTCCTCAAGGTAAGGCTCATAAAAAGAACCTAAAGCCCTTTTTCAAAGGACAAGAAGTGGAATGGCAAGCAGAAATAGAGCGAACAAAAAAGCTAGAGGAGCTTCTGCAACAAGAAAAAAGGGCAGAAATGGAGGAAGCCTTCACCAAGCTGAAGGACCCTTCTTTCTTTATTCAATTGCTGCAAAAAGGGGAGGCAGGGGCAGAAACAGATTGGTTTCATCTCAAACAGTTTTTATGGGAAGTAAGAAAGCTGTTTCATTATTTAGGCAGTATGGATACTGAGCTAGCCTCTAGTCTGGATAAGGTGGAACAGCTCATCCAAATCCTAGCCGCAGATCAGAGTTCTTTTGCACTGAGCGATTTCAGTAAGAGATTACAAGAATATCATCAAGAGAAGGTTCGAGCCAATCTTGCTCTGCAACAAATAACAGAGGAACGAAAACAGAGGTTAGAGGAAGAATTAGCTCTATCCTTCCAAGGAACTCACTTATTTGTTTCATTAAAAGATCAACGAAGAGTCGAACAATGTCTTCAGCACAAAGAGTTGATGAAGGTCAGAGAAACCCCTTTTGAAATGGTTTTTTCTCTATCACCCTCTCAGGAGGAAAAGGCTTTTCATGAGCAGATTGAAGAGATGGAAAGAGCTATTGCTGCCGAGGAAAAGAGCTGTTTAGAAGCCCTGCTCAAAGCGTTTACTCCATATCTACAAGATCTTGAACAATGGAACAGATGGGTAGGAGAATGGGATTGGCGCTGGACCAAGTTCACTTGGCTACTGAATGAGGAGCGTTCCTGGCCTGTTCTTGACCCGCGAAAAATCCATATTCAGCAGGGAAGATATTTACCTCTTGAAAAACGGCTTCAGAAGGAAGGAAAGCTGTACACTCCACTTTCTGTTGAACTGGAATATGGCTTAACAACTCTTGTAGGTTCAAATATGGGCGGGAAAAGTGTGACCTTAAAAACAATGGCTTTACTCGTCGCCTTAGCCCATTATGCTCTTCCTGTTCCAGCACGCTCCTTCTGTATGTCCTTAGTCGAGCGTATGGTGGCGATTCATGGGGATCAGGAGAATATAGAAGAGGGTGTGAGCACATTTGGCTCAGAGATGCTGCGTTTAGCCGAATATGTTCATGGTCATCATCAGCTATTCCTCATGGATGAGCTGGCAAGAGGAACAAATCCTCAAGAGGGAGAGGTGCTGGCTCTAGCACTGGCTGAACATATGGCAAGAGAAAAAACACAACTATGTGTGATGGTAACTCATTTTTCACGCTTATCTGCCTTATCTGAGGCGAAGCATTATCGTGTGGTGGGGTTAGAAGCAGAGGGTCACATGAATTATGTATTGGTTGAGAATGAAGAGCAGGATGTACCTAGACATGCTTTAATTATGGCAGAGAAGCTGGGGGTACCGACAGAGATTATCAAGAGGGCACATGACCTGCTAGAGGAGGGGGAAAGCCATGGGGCAATTAGATCTGGATCAGAACAAAATTGAGCAAGCGAGAGCTGCGGCAGCCAAAATTGCTGAAGAAATGGATCGCTTTATTGCAAAAAGATCCACGGTAGCTACAGAGAGGACGGTATTACGCCTATTGGGGATCGATGGGGTCTATGATGGGATTCCTTATGTCAATCTGATTGTTGATCATTTAAACGAAGTTGGCTTGTTAGAAAGAGGTTCCTTTCTGCCCGTTATACAAGCGATGATGACGCTGAATCTATCTGGTCAAGAGATAGCAGAGAAAGTAACCAACTCTAGCTTGTCTTTGGCAGAACTGCCAACGGTAGCAGAAGAAGAGCTGATTTCCTTTTCTGCCCGTCTAGTCGATCAACAATTGGGCAGGATTGAGCAGCGACGTCAAGAAAGGGAGCAATATCTTGCCACATTAGGGGAGGGGAAACAGCCCTATCTATATGTCATTGTCGCTACCGGTGATATTTTTGAAGATGTTCGTCAGGCAAGGACAGCAGCTCGACAAGGTGCTGATATCATTGCGGTTATTCGCAGTACGGGACAAAGCCTGCTAGATTACGTTCCTTATGGAGCCACACGAGAAGGATATGGAGGAACGTATGCGACCCAAGAAAACTTCCGTATTATGCGCGAAGCTCTAGATGAAGTAGGGGAAGAGGTCGGGAGATATATTCGGCTGTGTAACTATTGCTCAGGTCTATGTATGCCCGAAATCGCAGCGGCGGGTGCTCTGGAACGATTAGATGTCATGCTGAATGATGCCTTGTATGGCATTCTGTTCCGAGATATTAATATGCAGCGTACTTTGGTTGATCAATATTTTTCAAGGATGATTAATAGCTATGCAGGGATCATTATTAATACAGGGGAAGACAATTATTTGACAACGGCAGATGCTGTGGAAGCGGCTCACACCGTATTAGCCTCTCAATTTATCAATGAACAGTTCGCATATAAGTCTGGTCTTCCTGCCTCACAGCTTGGATTGGGTCATGCTTTTGAAATGAATCCTGACTTGGAGGACGGTTTTTTACTCGAATTGTCTCAAGCCCAGATGGCTAGACAGATTTTTCCTGATGCTCCCTTGAAATATATGCCTCCAACCAAACATATGACGGGCAATATATTCAAAGGACATATCCAGGATGCTCTCTTTAATGTGGTATCGATTATGACCAATCAAGGGATTCAATTACTGGGAATGATGACAGAGGCGATGCATACCCCGTATATGCATGATCGTAAATTGCTTTGGAGAATGCCCAATATATTTTTAACAATATGCGTCATATTTCAGAGGAAATTCAATTTACACCAAATGGAAGAATCCAAAACAGAGCCAAAGAGGTGTTAGATCAAGCCGCAGCTTTCTTGCTAGAAGTAGAGAAAAAAGGATTATTTGAGGCTGTTGAGGCAGGACTCTTTGCCGATGTGAAACGTCTAAGGGATGGAGGACGGGGATTAGCAGGGGTCTTTCTCAAGGATGAAGCCTACCAAAATCCATTTGAAGATGAACTGAGAAGACGCTTAGGTCTGAAGTCAAGGAGGGGGTAAAAGAATGGAACGTGAGGGGATCTTTCAAGTAGATTATTCACGAGTGAAGCCGTATGGCGATACATTCAATGACGGAGCTGTACAAATGAGCTTCACACTCCCTGTCCCTTATGGAGAAGAAGGAAAGGAAGCGGCTAGACAGCTTGTCTTGAAAATGGGCTTTGAAGAGGCTCAGGTTTACGATGCTCAGGATTTGGGAGAGGGCTTTAGTTTTTATACTGTTTATGGAAAGTGTCAGCATTGGGTGGACTATTCCTCGATCTATGTCCCCAAAGTGGAATCGGAAAGAATGAGCTTCTATGAAATTAATCAATTTATTAAGGATCATATTGGACGGAAGGTCACGGTGATTGGAGCCTGTACGGGAACGGATGCCCATACTGTAGGAATTGACGCCATTATGAATATGAAGGGCTATAATGGAGAATATGGATTGGAACGCTATCCCGAAATGGAAGCATTGAACATGGGGAGTCAGGTTCCCAATGAGGTACTGATAGCCAAAGCACTTGAAATGAATGCAGATGCGCTACTTGTATCACAGATCGTCACCCAAAAAGGCTCACATATCAAAAACCTAACAGAGCTAGTCGAGCTGCTAGAGGCAGAGGGTTTGCGCCAGCAATTTCTGTTGATCTGTGGAGGACCGAGAATCAATCATGAAATGGCGTTAGAGCTAGGTTTTGATGCCGGCTTCGGTCCAGGATCTCTTGCTCCTGATGTTGCTTCCTTTGTGGTTCATGAAATGGTTCGAAGGAATAAAGGGATTTAAGCCTGGGCAGGGTGAATACTTTTAAAACAAGCTAGTAGAAAAAAATAGCCAGAAGAAACAACCCCGCTCTGATAGGGTTGTCAAGCTGTTGAGCCGTTCTCGACAGCTTTTTTGTATTTTTTATCCATTTTTCGCGGTGATTTAGTATAATAAAAAGAAAGGCAAATACAAGCAGTGAGGATGAGTGATATGGAAACGGCAGAAGAAATCGTGCTATCGCTAAAAGATCTAAGAATGAGCTATGCTGAAAAAGAAATCCTAAAAGGGATTAACTTAGATGTTTATCAGGGTCAAATTATTGGATATATCGGTCCAAATGGAGCGGGAAAAAGCACAACAGTGAAAATCATGTTAGGTCTTGTAGAAGGATACTCTGGAACTGTGCAGGTGTTTGGTCGGGATATCTCGGATGGAGATGTAGAGTATAAAAGAAGAATTGGGTATGTGCCTGAGGTGGCAGAGATCTATGATAACCTAACAGCGAGAGAATATTTAACCTTTATTGGTGAAATCTATGGGTTATCATCAGAACAAGCGGAGCACAAAGCAGCTAAATTAATGAGCAAATTAGGATTAGGAGAGGTGTATGACACTAGAATAGCTTCTTATTCTAAAGGAATGAAACAAAAGGTGCTAATCATCTCAAGTTTATTACATAATCCAGACCTCTTATTTTTTGATGAGCCTTAAGCGGTTTAGATGCGAATAGTGTAATGGTGGTCAAGGAAATGCTAGCTCAATTAGCAGCCCAAGGAAAAACCATCTTTTATTCCTCGCATATTATGGATGTCGTAGAGAAAATAAGCAGTCGAATCATCCTATTAACGGGTGGGGAAATTGTGGCAGATGGAAGCTTCGAAGAGTTAAGGGAACAGAATAAAGAAGGGACACTAGAAGATATTTTTAACCAATTGACTGGCTTTCATGAGCATAGAACCATTGCAGAGGAATTTGTGGCGATTGTTCAAGGGAAGGAGGAGTCATGAAGAATTTCTATAGTTTGAAGTTTCTTGATCTGTTTCGAGGCATCTTTCTCAAGCTGGGCATTGATTATCCAATGATGCGAAAAATACTAGAGTTAAAGCTGGTTATGGATCAGAGAAGAGTGCCGACAATTTTTAATCAATCTGCCATGAAGAAAAAGGGTGATTCCTCTGCAGAGAGCAACCATTTTCTTAAATCTATGTGGTTGTATGGGCTACTAGGATTATTTCTGATTCCCATTGCTCTAATGGGGGAAAACTTTATTTTTCAAATGAGTATCGTCTTTGGTATTTTTATGTTTCTAGCGATGAGCTCTATGATTTCTGATTTTTCTTCTGTCCTGCTAGATTTAAGAGATAAACAAATTCTGTATACCAAGCCTATAGATAGAAGAACAATTGGCATGGCAAAAACCATCCATGTGACCATCTATTTGTTTTTTATTAGTTTCTTTCTCATGGCAGGGGTCTTAGTAGCGAGTCTTATGAAATATGGTGTGCTCTTTTTTTTCTTGCTCTTAGTAGAAGTTTTTCTAATGAACCTTTTTATTGTGGTCCTTACAGCTCTGCTCTATTTGATCATCTTAAAATTTTTTGACGGCGAAAAACTAAAGGACATGATTAACTATTTTCAAATTTTCTTATCTGTTGCCATGATTATCGGCTATCAATTATTGATTCGGTCATTTGAACTTGTTCAGCTGGATGTGATCTTTCATTTGCAGTGGTGGCAGATCTTGATTGTCCCTCTTTGGTTTGGGGCTTCCTTCGAATGGTTATTTAATGGAAATGGAAGTATTGAAATTGTTTTGTTTTCTCTAATGGCACTCATTGTTCCGATTGTATCGATTCTTTTGTATAGTAAGATGATGCCTTCTTTTGAACAGCATTTACAGAAGCTTTCCACACATAGCTCTAAGGGGAAAAGGAAGATCAATCTTTGGAGCAGTCTCTTTGCCAGAATCGTGTGCCCTAAGCGAGAAGAAAGGACGTTCTTTCTTTTTGGAACGAAAATGATGCGCCAAGAACGAGAGTTTAAACTGAAAGTATATCCTGCACTCGCCATCTCTCTGTTCCTACCCTTTATTATGATGCTAAGTCAATTGCAGTTTCGAACCCTAGAAGAAATCTTCTCAGGGAAGTGGTACTTTTCCATTTATATTGCCTTACTATTTATTCCGCAAGTGGTGATGATGCTCAAGTATTCAGGAAAGTATAAGGGAGCATGGATCTATCGGGTAAGCCCTACCCAGACACCTGAACCCATTCTTAAGGGAATACTGAAAGCCTTTTTTGTTCAGCTCTTTCTTCCTATTTACTTTATTTTAGGCACAGCCTTTGTTCTTTTATTTGGAATTGAGATCCTCCCAGATCTAGGCTTAGTGTTCTTGTACGCTTGTTTATATACAATGATCTGTTTTAAAATGCTTCAACCAGGTCTGCCTTTTTCGACCTCCTTTACCGCTATGCAAAAAAGTGATGGCTGGTTAGTGATCCCGATGTTTTTGATCCTTGGAGGAATGGGGCTTCTCCATTTTTTTGCGGCGACTGAAGGCTACATATTCTTACTATTGATCGTTTTTGTTTTCTTCTGCAATTTGTTACTATGGAGAAAAGGCTGTAAGGTATCATGGGAAAGTGTCGCGGATCAGAAAGATTAAAAGAATAGGATAAATTTATTCGTTAGTTAAGGGAGTGGTATCATTTGTTTGGAAAGAACACGAGCTGGGCTGAAATCCAAAAAAGAGGAAAGATCAATTTTATTCTTACTAATGGTGTCATTGGTTGGGGAATTCCAACGGCAATCCTTGTTTTTCTTTTCACACAGTTTCTCGAGTTTGGACTAAATTTTTCTTTATATTTCAGTAACGAATGGGTTGGAGATTTATTAATCAACCTGATTGTCTTTCCAATAGGCGGTATATTCTTTGGATGGTTGCTTTGGAGATCGGTGGAGAAAAAAAATCAAGAAGGCTGACAGGGGTAATACAACATTTGCTCAGAATTCTTAGATAAGGTAGCCCTAAACATAAGAAAGTAGGATAAAAGATGGTTAATGAAAAAAATCAATCTATTGATGCTACTTTTAAGATTGAAGATTATGAACAATATATAGGTATAATCTTAGGATTAGGCATAGTAGTATTAACTTTTTTATATTTTCATATTTGGGATTTAAGTTCTTTTAAAGCTCTTATTTCACTAAGATACATCTTTATTTTAATAGGACTTGTAATCGTTGGGCTGATTCTTCATGAATTAATCCATGCCTTTTTCTTTCTGATACTAAGCAAAGGAAATGCGTCAGGGATTAAATTTGGTTGTAACCTTAAACAAGGAATATTTTATGTGGGATGTTCAGAACCGCTCAAAATAAATAGCTATAGGGTAGTAGTATTTGCCCCATCGTTTTTCCTTGGAATGCTTCCTTTAATTATTAGTTATCTATATAACCTACCATTGCTGTTCATCTGGTCTATTATTATGCTGCTAGTATCAATTGGAGATTTTCTGATTTTATGGAATATAAAAAAATTCCCGGCTAGCTCTTATGTGCAAGATCACCATGAAAAGATCGGTTGTCTAGTTTTTTTGAATAAATAAAAGAATTTCCGCTTCCTGCTTTATCAAAACAAAAATATCATACGAATATAGAAGCCAATTCAAAGGAAAGTACTGGATTGGTTTTTTTTTTGAAAAAAACCATTGAATAGAAACCGGTTTCGTTCTATTATTTAAATTAACGCGCGTTATTATGTAAAAATGGAAAGGTGGGGATATTTGTTATTGAGAGATTGTATTTGAAGGTTGTTTCTTTAACAGCAGAGATGATAATGAACTAAATCTGAAGGAGGTTTACTATTTTGAAAAGGTATCTCACTTTAATTCTCATTGTTAGTTTGATTCTTTTACAAGGTCCTGTATTAACTTTAGGATTTTCAGGAGAGGTGAATGTAGGATTGGGAAGTTACTCAACGGTTAAACCACCTGGTGTGACAGATGTTCAAGAAATGATTTATAAAACATCAAATGTGAGGGGAGCGATGCCGACCAATGATTGGTGGAGTTCAACTGCTTGGATGCAATATTCTGAACGACAATATCCCCATCCTTTAGCCGTTCAAAATCAACACAATGGCTTGCGTGTATTCTATCCAGGTCCAACAATGACAGCCAACTCAGCTTGTATTTGCGCTTGGATGCCAGGTTTAACAGATCCTAATGGAAATGACGATTTTATTATTGGACATACTGGAACTTCTCAATTTTCTAGTACAAATGTAGATGGTTTTAATGACTGGTTTGTAACAAATGTTTTTGAAAGCGTTTCCGGTTCGTTAAAGGTAACGTATGGTCATGGTTCACCGTATATATATGCTACCTACGCAGGAGGAAGCCCTAAAATTAGTTTTCCACAAACACCCATGATCTGGTCTGGGCATGCTCATAGTGCTGTGTTAGGGGTCACGATCAATGGGAGACATTATGGTTTGTTTGCTCCATCAGGATCGACCTGGTCTGGAATGGGTACCTCTACTTTAACTAATAATATGAATGGAAAAAACTATTTTTCAATTGCAGTATTACCTGATAACTCAAGTGCTACGCTAGAAAAATTTAGAGAGTACGCTTATGCCCATGTTATTGATACCAAAGTATCATGGTCATTCAATGAGAACACTAGTGAAGTCATCACCACGTATAACTATACTACAGAAGCCAAGGAAGGCATTCAAACTGGCACCCTCTTCGCTTTATACCCACACCAATGGAAAAATACCTCTACGAATTTCTTACCCTATACCTATACATCCGTTCGAGGAATGATGAAAGTAGCAGAAGGAAGTTCTTTTCAAACAAAAATGATATTTCATGGGGTCCTCCCTTCTCTACCAGACTTAGGCTCTTATGACAGAAGTAGATTAGCGAGATACATTGATGAGGCAGAAGAAGAAATATTCCCAGGGGTGGCTGACACATATTGGTATGGCAAACATCTTGGGAAATTAGCCACCTTAGCACCTATTGCGGATCAAGTAGGTGACACCAAGGCAGCTAATAAATTCCGTAACGAGATAAAGAGTGGCTTAGAAAGATGGTTTAAAGCCAGTGATGTGCATGGAAACCTTAAATCCTCTGAGGTATTTTACTATAACAATCATTGGGGGACCTTATTAGGCTATCCGGATAGTTTTGGTAGTGTTGTAGAAATGAATGATCACCATTTTCACTATGGTTATTTCATTAAAGCAGCATCTGAAATTGCTAGGGTAGATCAAAACTGGGTCAACAATGCGAACTGGGGAGGAATGGTGAATCTCTTAATTCGAGATATAGCAAGTGCGGATCGAAATGATCCAATGTTCCCTTTCTTACGCAACTTTGATATTTACGCTGGGCATACATGGGCATCTGGACATGCCAAATTCGGAGATGGAAACAATAACGAATCCTCCTCTGAGGCAATGAATGCATGGACAGGGGTTATCCTATGGGGAGAAGCTACGGGGAACAAGGCTTTAAGAGATCTAGGTATTTATCTCTATACGACAGAGATGAATGCAATTAATGAATATTGGTTTGATGTTCATGATACCAACTTTCATCCTGATTTTACTCGCTCTACGGCAAGTATGATTTGGGGTGGAAAGGTCGTAGGTGATGGAGTGTGGTGGACAGGGAATCCCGAAGAAGTTCATGGAATTAACTGGTTACCACTTCAAGGAGGCTCCTTGTATCTAACGCATTACCCGAACTATACTCAAAAAAATTATGAAGCTTTAGTCAGAGAAAACAACGGAACCAATTGGGATGCTTGGGAAGATATTATTTGGATGTATCGTGCGATTCATAATCCTGCCGATGCCATTCAACAGTTTAATGCTAGAGCGGATGTGTATATTCCAGAGGCAGGAAACTCAAAGGCAAATGCCTACCACTGGATACACAACTTAAACGCTCTCGGGACGGTAGATCGATCGATTACAGCAAACACTCCTCTTTATGCCGTTTTCAATAAAAATGGAAGAAAGACCTATGTAGCCTACAACATGAGTTCTGCTAATAAAACGGTTCAATTCTCTGATGGAATTACACTCTTTGTGCCTGCGCATAGCTTTGCATCTAGAAACTAAATTTGTGATTGATCAATGAAAGAGCATGGACATCCATGCTCTCTTGGTAATATATCCCTGATCGACAATAAAATTAAAAGTGTTGCTCCATTTTTTGAGAAGTTTTCTTATAATATCGACCTAAAAACACTATGAACCATATACACATGATGAGAGGAATGCCGTGCATGATTCCTGCAACAATAAAAGGAGTTGTGATTTCTAATAATGGTGAACAGATAATCATACCAATTCCAAAACCAAAGGTTTGAATGGAAGAAGCCACACCGAAGATTCTTCCTCGAATATGATCTGGCTCACTCTGAAGTCGGGAGTTAAAGCAAATGGCTGATACCCCATCAGCAATTCCGGCTAGAACGGCTATAGGAAGTATCAAATACCAATGTTCCCAGAAAAAAACAAAAATAAAGAATAGAGACATAAAGAAGGTAGCATAACCAAAAGCATACTCACTGGTTTTGGCTGAGTTGTTTTTCAGCTTTTTCATCGAACCACTGGCTCCAAGTACATTACCGACTGCCCAACATGCCCAAATAGAACCTAGGTAAATGGAAGGGTTTTGCGGATCTAATTGTGCAGCAAATACGGGCATGCCTACGTTATGAGAAGCAGAACCAAATGTATCGACGAGTCGAATAAACAAGAAAGTCATCATAATGGGTAGTAGACGTACATATTGGAATATCTGAGTAACTTGAGAGAGAAAGCCTTCTTTTTTCTCGGTAGAAGAGTCAAGTGAGGTTCTTTCCCTTGTTTCAATGGATAGTAGGATTAAGATGAATCCTGACAGAATGAACAGCAAGGCATTTAACGAAAAGACAAAGGCATAAGAAACAAAACCAAGGAGAACGCCAGCTGTTAATGTTCCTCCTACCATACTAATCGATTGTAGAGCTGTAATGACTGCATTGGCTTTGATCACTCTTTCTTGACCTACAATAGCGGGGATACTTGCTTGTAAGGCAACATTAAAAACTTGTCCCAACCCCCCTAATATAAATGATGTAAGTGCTAGTAACGGGATATGCCATTCTTGTGGAGTTAAGACTAGCGCCAATAATGCGAGTCCTCGAACAAAGTCCGAAAAAATCATCAAAGATTTACGGTTCCATTTATCAGCTAAAAACCCTGAAAGAAAGCCACAGATAAATCCTCCAAACAAACGTATGGCCATAAAAAAACCTAAGTATAAAGCACTTCCAGTTAAAATATAAACATATAAGTTAAACGCAATCATGTTCAGAAAATTACCGAAATCAGACATCCCTTTACCTGCGACCATCATATAAAAATTTGTCATAGGTTGTAAGGGTTTGGTAGTTGAAGACATTCTATTCCCTCTCTTTACATGCAGCCCATTATCCACAGAACCTGTGGATAATGGGTCTACTATTCTTATTTCACATATTCCTGCTTTTTGATATGGAACTTGACTGTTTCTTTTGCTTTTTCATAAATGGTGACAATGTCATCATAGGTTTTGGCTCGTGTCCAACACATTAAGAGGAAGATTTCCTCGTGATCCCCTTGTATCCATGTTTTCTCTGGAAAAATGAGAATGGCTTGTAATATCTCTTCCCATTCTTTCAACTCTTCAAATCCCTCCACTTTTTCGAAAAAACCTGCATGGGGCGGATACAAAGTAAACATGGCGTGCAATTCTTCTTTACTCGCAGGTGGCTGGTACCCAGATGGAAAAGTTCCAAGTGCCAGATGAATCATAGCTTCTAGGGCGTCAAATTCAATCATCGTTTTTAAGCTTTGAGTCACCAACATCCCACCTACTCTGGGATTAATCTCTAATAATTGGGGACCTCTTGTTTCGTCATACCGAATTTCTATATGACAGAGTGAATTTTTGATCCCTGTAGCTTTAGCCACTTGAACCGCATATTGCTTCATCGCTTCTACTTCAGAGGGAGTGAATCGTACAGGAGGGACGGTAAGTAAATGTTCATAAACGGTTGTTTCTCCATGACTTACGAGCACCTTATCATGAATGAGCAGAGGAATCATCTCGTCTTCAGTAGCCAAGAGTTCAATGCTTGCTTCTCTTCCAGAGATATATTCCTCGATAAGCAATGTTTGGAGGGGATCAAAAAAGATCATTTTTCCAGACATATCAGTATATTCGTGACATCCAGTATAAATTTCTTGCTTAAATTCTAATAGAGGGAGCTGTTTAATAGCATAATTAAACTTCTCAACAAGCTCTATTTCATTTTGACAGGTCATTACTAACTGCGAAGCGCAACCATTTATGGGCTTAAGAACAACTGGAAAGCCAATTTGTTCAGCTCGTAAGCGTGCCTCTTCAATGTTTGAAGCTAGTCCGAAATTCACAGTGGGTACGCCCGCTACTTTCAATGCATCACGAGCCAGATATTTATTATTTGTTCGATATAAAGCTTCAGGAGACTGGGAGGGTAATCCTCTATCTTGAGCAAGCTGCGCTGTATAGGCACCCAATAAACCGGAACGGTTAAATAATCCGCCTAAAGTGAGAAAAGCAGCAATCGGTGTTTCCCTTTCAAATGTAGCCACCGTTTCTTGCAGAAATGAGAAGTCCCATTGATCGGTTTCGATGACATGCTCAAATAGAGGAGAGGGATTTGTAGCATTATACTTATCGATTCTTTCGCGCTCATGCTCCTCTAGGATTCGAGAGATGACGTAATTGGTGTAGCCAAGCTGCTTTGTTCGCTCTGCTAATTGAGTTAGAGTAACAAATGCAGTATCCTCTATAAATACAAAGCCTTTTTTCATACAAAAGCCTCCTCTTCATCATACCCGTCAAGATAATGTGAAATGATGTAGCCATCTTCATTTACTTCATGCAGTGGAGGGAGGGATATGTTATCTGAAAAGGCTAAAAAGTCAGATTCTTTATAAGGGGTAACAGCCCGAATATAACGGTGATCGTTAATGGTTACATAATCCAGATGGTGCTCGGGAGAGATTCGATGTTTGCCGATGGGAGTAACATACACGTACTGTAGAGCTGTAGTACCTGAATATGTAGAAAGGGTACGCAGTATATCCAGTCCTTTTTTCACAGAGGTGCGGAAATGTTTTGCTCCTACTACTGGCATGCAATGGAATAGGTAGTAAGGAACAATCCCTGTACAGGTAAACGTTTCAACTAGGTTATAAATATCCTGAAAACGATCATTAATTCCCTTTAATAAAACAACTTGTCCTCGTACGGATACCCCTTCTTGAATAAATTTTTGGTAGGCATTAACAACATCAGGAGTTAGTTCGTCAACATGATTGATCGAGAGTCCAATTGACACGTTTCTGGATAAATGGGGTTGTGTAAGGTTAATAGAGCGGTAACTAGCAATCATTTTAGCCAGTTCTGTCGTAATCGTTTCGGGTTTAAATAAAATGTTTCTTGTTCCAATACGAATGTTTCTAACATGAGGAATAGGAGCCACCTGTTCAAGTACTTTTTGAAGAAGATAGGGATTAATGAACGGATCGCCACCAGTGATGAGTACAGTACGAATTCGTGGGTCTGAAGCAATAAATTGAGTAGCTTTTTCGATATCTGCATCACTCATTTCCTTCGCTTCCCCTGCTAATGTGCGTGTTTTCTTGAAACAGTATCTACAGTAAGCAGAACAATCAAAATAGGGTGTAATGACGGCTCGATCTTCGTAAATTCTTTCTAAGCCGTAAATCCCATGATTATTCTTCCCTTCTTCAAAGGGAGTTTCTGTTCCAAAATCTAACGCTTCAAAAGCACTGGGGACAAATTGTTTCTTAACTGCCTCAGAATGTCGTGTAATTCTTGTCAGGCTTGGACTTAGCTTAGAGCGATACTTTTGAATTACTTCCTTGATCATTTCCTGTTCCTTTTTCTTTTGTACTACAGTTTTCACTTTTTCCATACAAAGCCAAACCTCCTAAATAATCGTTATTTTTAGGCTGAGGCACTTTCTATGATAGTACAAGTTCAGGAAGAACTTTCCTCTATATTGTATCACTCAAGACCCATTATTGTCAGTATTTTCTTTGGTTTATTTTAGAAGAAAAGTACTAATAACTCAATAAAAAATAATACTATATATTTAAAACACAAAAAATGAATGACTCTTCATTCAATATGTGCTACAATAAATTCAAAATCATCTCTCACCAGTTTGTATAAGGCTTCTTCAAGTAGTCTGGCTATAAAATACAGTGACAGAAAAAGGGACTCTTGTTATAATACAATTACAAGCATAGGGAGAGAAAATATATCACATGTTTATGCTTGGCTGAACATATATATCACTATATCGAACGAGCGTTCAGTCAGGGTAAGGCTGTTGGGGAGGAGTGTGTTGACATGTCATCATGGTTATCAGTACTTAACTTACTTGCTTTTTTTGCTGTGCTAAGCTACGTACTTTACTTGTTTACTCACATCGTGTATAGCAGATATTTGTTTATCAAGCTGGGAAAAAAGGTTGACTTCAAAGGAGAGCTGAACGAACGCCTTAATGAATTATTCGCCCAAATGTTTGGTCATAAGAAATTAATGAAAGACAAGAAAAGCGGGATCATGCACTTCGTTATGTTTTATGGTTTTATTATTTTGCAATTTGGAGCCCTAGACTTGATTGGGAAGGGCTTAACAGGGAATCCTTATTGGCTTCCTTTTGGAAGCGCTTACCCCTATTTTGTCTTTATGCAGGAAATAACGGTTCTGTTGATTCTTCTTGCTGTAGGGTATGCAGGATATCGTCGATTTATTGAAAAGCTTCCGCGTTTAAAGAGAAATTTTAAATCAAGTATCGTGATTATCCTTTTATCATCCTTGATGCTCACTGTTTTAATGTCCCTAGGATTTGAAGCGGTTATGCTGGTCCAAGAAGGAGAATTGGCAGCAGGTTTTTATGTGCTTCATCCCGTATCTTCTGTGGTTGCCCTCGCGTTTGGCTGGCTTTCTTTGGAGGCGGCAACCGTTTTGTTCTATATCTTTTGGTGGGCGCATAATCTTGTGTTGCTAACGTTCTTATTATATGTACCTCAATCAAAGCATTTTCATATCTTTGTGGCTCCTATTAATATTTTCTTCAAGCGCAAGGTTCATCCAGGTAAATTAAGTACGATTGATTTTGAAGATGAATCGGCTGAGGAGTTTGGTGTAGGAAAGGTTGAGAACTTCACTCAAAAGCAAATGATTGATCTTTATGCCTGTGTAGAGTGTGGACGATGTACGAACATGTGTCCAGCTGCTGGAACGGGGAAAATGCTTTCACCGATGGATTTAATAACAAAAATCCGTGATCACCTGACAGATAAAGGGGCTGCGATTACGTCAAGAACTCCTTGGATGCCTGTATTTGCTTTTAGTGGAGCACAAGGAAATCAGTTAGCCTTAGCGGCTGCGAAGGTTCAGCAAGCTGGAAGCGACGAAGTGGCAGTAGCGACAGAAAAGGAATTACTATCTAATTTTGAATATAATATCAATTTAATTGGTGATGTCATTACAGAAGAAGAAATTTGGGCCTGTACGACCTGTAGAAACTGTGAGGACCAATGTCCAGTCATGAATGAGCACGTAGACAAGATTATTGACATGAGACGTTACCTTGTCTTAACAGAAGGGAAAATGGCGACAGAGGCTCAGCGTACCTTCAATAATATTGAACGTCAAAGCAATCCTTGGGGAATTAACCGTAATGAGCGAATCAACTGGCGTACAGAACGTGAGGATATTCATGTTCCTACGGTGAAAGAAGTGGAGGAGTTTGATGTACTATGGTTTGTTGGTTCGATGGGGAGCTTTGATAACAGAAATAAAAAAGTGGCTCATTCCTTCGCCAAAATCATGAATGAAGCAGGTGTGAAATTCGCCATTCTGGGTAATGAAGAGAAGAATTCTGGAGATACAGCAAGACGTATGGGGAATGAATTCCTCTTCCAGCAGCTCTGTCAGGAGAATATTGAAATCTTCCAAAAGTATGGCGTGAAGAAAATCGTGAGCACATGTCCACATACCTTCAATACATTAAAGAATGAGTATCCTGAATTTGGTCTTGAAGCCGAAGTTCTGCATCATACAGAATTGATCGCTCAATTGCTGAAAGAAGGAAAAATCAAGCCAACAAAAGAAGTAAAAGAAAGAATTACATTCCACGATTCCTGTTACTTGGGTCGTTACAATAATATCTACGAGCTTCCACGTGAAATCCTACAAACGATTCCCGGTGTAGAGCTGGCTGAAATGGATCGAAACCGTGAAGATGGAATGTGCTGTGGAGCCGGTGGTGGAATGATGTGGCTGGAGGAAACAGAAGGGAAGCGAGTGAATATTGCTCGTACCGAACAGGCACTAGCTGTCAACCCAACCATGATCAGTAGCGGCTGTCCTTATTGCTTAACGATGATGGGAGACGGGACGAAGGCACTCGAAGTCGAAGAGAAGGTAGCGACCAAAGACATCGTTGAGATTCTTGAAATGTCCCTAGAATTTTCAGATGAAAAAGCCGTACATTAATCGAACAACAGCAGAATAAATGGAAAATGGTATAGCTAACCCGATACACGAAAAGGTGTATCGGGTCTTGCTAATCATTCATAAACTGAATGAGCGCTCAGTTGACTGAGCGGGATGGGCTTAGTTAAGAAGAGGAATAAGGAACGATCCATCTATAAAAAAAACTATTCTGTCCATGACAAATATGAGAAAGGGGATTAGAAGATGAAGCATAGTGTTATTGTAAGTGGAGCAAGAACACCTTTTGGTAAATTTGGAGGAGCGTTAAAATCATTACAGGCTGTGGATTTGGGAGCGGTTGTGTTAAAAGAAGCAGTACATAGAGCCAAAGTTCAGCCTGATGAGGTAGATGAAGTGATTATGGGGATGGTACTACAAGGAGGACAGGGGCAGATTCCCTCTCGTCAAGCTGCTAGAAAAGCAGGTCTACCGTGGGAGGTTCAAACCGAAACGATTAATAAAGTATGTGCTTCAGGATTGCGCGCTGTGACGCTGGCTGATCAGATTATTCGTGCAGGAGACGCTGAAGTGATTCTGGCAGGAGGAATGGAAAGCATGAGTAACGCTCCTTACATTGTTCCAGGAGCACGTTGGGGGTTGCGCATGGGAGATCATACGATGAAGGATCTGATGATTCATGACGGACTAACCTGCGCTTTTCACGGAGTGCACATGGCAGTACATGGCAGTAACGTAGCCAGTGAATTACAGGTGAGTCGTGAGGCTCAGGACCAGTGGGCTCTGCGAAGTCATCAACGAGCGGTCAAAGCCATAGAAGCAGGCAAATTTGATGAGGAGATTATTCCTGTTACCATTCCTCAGCGTAAAGGAGAGCCTCTTATCGTTCAGAGGGATGAAGCCCCTAGAGCAGATACGAGTCTAGAACAGCTTGCTAAGCTTTCCCCGATATTTGATCCACAAGGGAGTATCACGGCGGGAAATGCTCCTGGAATCAATGATGGAGCGGCTGCTTTTCTGATCATGTCAGAAGAGAAAGCGCTTCAAGAAGGGAAGCAGCCTCTGGCTAGAATCTTAGGTCATACCGCTGTAGGAGAGGATGCTCCTTATCTAGCGAAAACACCAGGTCTTGCTGTCCAGAAGCTGTTAAAAAAGACAGGTTATACTCCAGAACAGATTGATTTATATGAAATGAATGAAGCCTTTGCCGCTGTGAGTTTAACAAGTGCTGGAATCGTCGGCTGTGATCCTGAGAAAGTGAATGTGAATGGAGGAGCTATTGCTCTAGGGCATCCTATTGGAGCAAGTGGAGCCCGTATTCTGCTTACTTTGATATACGAGCTCAAGCGACGCGGAGGAGGACTTGGAGTTGCCGCGATATGCAGTGGAGCAGCGCAAGGGGATGCGATTTTGGTTGAAGTCATGCCTTAAAAGGGCGGTGGCTCTGTAGAGAGGGTAGTAAAAGATGAAAAAATTCATTTAGTGAGCTAAAGTGAGGGAGGATATAGGTATGGAAATGAAAAAGATAATGGTGATTGGTGCAGGGCAAATGGGCTCGGGATTGCTCAAGTGATCGCTCAGTCAGGACTTGAAGTGATTCTTCAGGACTTAAAAGACGATTTTCTGAATCGTGGGGTAACAACAATCCAAAAAAACCTCATGCGACAAGTGGAAAAGGGCAGGCTATCTGAAGCAGAAGTAGAGGCAATTCTCTTAAGAATTCGAACCACGACGGATGTGTCGGATGTGAAGAAAGTAGACATGGTGATTGAAGCGGCTGTTGAAAACATGGAGATAAAAAAGAATATTTTTAGTCGTTTAGATAGCTTGGCTCCTGCCCATACGATTTTGGCGACGAATACGTCCTCCCTACCTATTACAGAAATTGCCGCAGTAACGAAAAGACCTGAGAAGGTTATAGGGATGCATTTTATGAACCCTGTACCGGTGATGAAGCTGGTCGAGATTATTCGTGGTCTGGCAACGGCAAATGAAGTGTATCAAGCGGTCTATGACTTAACGTTAAAGCTGGAGAAAACACCTGTAGAAGTAAATGATTTTCCAGGCTTTGTTTCAAATCGGATCTTAATGCCTATGATCAATGAGGCTATTTACACCGTGTATGAAGGAGTTGCTTCTCCAGAAGCTGTTGATCAGGTCATGAAGCTAGGTATGAATCATCCCATGGGTCCCTTAACTCTAGCTGATTTTATCGGGTTAGATACTTGCTTATATATAATGGAAACCTTACATGAAGGGTTTGGAGATGACAAGTACCGTCCTTGTCCATTGTTACGAAAATATGTGAAGGCAGGATGGCTAGGTAAGAAATCAGGGCGAGGTTTCTATCAATACGAGTAGAGCGTGCCAGTATAGATTGTGGCTGAGAAAGCGCGCCGGATAGCTGATAAGAATCAAGCCCAGCAGCGAAGAATGGTAAGGAGGAGAAGGAATGGAGTTTCGATTTACTGAAGAACAAGAAATGATGCGCAGAATGGTTCGAGATTTTGCCCAGCAAGAAATTCTACCTATTGTGCATGAAATGGATGAAACAGATCAATTTCCAAGAAAAATTGTAGAGAAGATGGCAGCATTAGGACTGATGGGCATTCCGATCCCAGAAGAGTTAGGTGGAGCTGGAGCAGACTTCCTTTCTTATATTATTGCAATTCATGAGCTATCCAAGGTGAGTGCGACGGTAGGAGTGATTCTCTCTGTGCACACATCAGTAGGAACCAATCCTATTCTCTATTTTGGTAATGAAGAGCAAAAAAAGAGCTATATTCCCAAGCTAGCCAGTGGAGAATACCTGGGAGCCTTTGCGCTTACGGAACCTCATGCTGGATCTGATGCAGCAAGGATCAAAACCTCCGCTGTAAAACAAGGAGAAGAATATATACTTAATGGCTCCAAGGTGTTTATCACAAATGGAGGAGAAGCGGATGTCTATATTACCTTTGCTGTAACCAATCCGGAATTAGGCACGAAGGGGATCAGTGCTTTTATTGTGAATAAGGATACTCCGGGACTCACAGTCGGTAAGAAAGAGAAAAAAATGGGGATGAATGGCTCAAGTACGACAGAGCTGATTTTTGATCAAGCTAGGGTTCCTGCCAGTCATTTATTAGGTCAGGAGGGAATGGGCTTTACCATTGCCATGGCAAACTTAGATGCAGGACGTATTGGAATCGCTGCTCAAGCGCTAGGGATTGCAGAAAATGCCTTAGAGTTATCCATTCAATATGCTAGAGAACGAAAGCAATTTGGCAAACCGATTGGAGCCCAGCAAGGCTTAGGTTTTAAGCTAGCAGACATGGGGACACAAGTGGAGGCGGCAAAGCTATTAACCTATCGTGCTGCCTTCTTACGAAATGAAGGAGTGAAGTGTGGGATGGAGGCTTCTATGGCGAAGAAGCTCTCATCAGATACGGCTATGATGGTGACAACAGAAGCCATACAGGTTTTTGGTGGCTATGGTTATACCAGAGAATATCCAGTAGAACGACTATTTAGAGATGCCAAGGTGACTCAAATTTATGAAGGAACGAATCAAATCCAACGCATTGTGATCGCCAAGCATCTATTGCAATAGAAAACGAGTAGGGAGAGATGAGAGATGAATTTTAAATTATCTGAAGAGCATGAAATGATCCGCAAGATGGTCCGTGATTTTGCTGAAAATGAGGTAGCCCCTAGTGCGGCTCATCGAGACGAGGAAGAGATTTTTGATCGAGCGATTTTTGAACAAATGGCGGAATTGGGCTTGACTGGAATCCCGTGGGATGAGAAATATGGAGGGATAGGCTCAGACTATTTAAGCTATGTCATTGCAGTAGAGGAATTATCGAGAGTGTGTGCTTCTACTGGAGTGACCTTATCCGCGCATGTATCCTTAGCGAGCTGGCCGATCTATAAATTTGGTACAGAGGAGCAGAAACAAAGGTTTTTACGTCCCTTAGCTGAAGGAACAAAGATGGGTGCGTATGGCTTAACTGAGCCAGGTTCAGGATCGGATGCCGCGGCAATGAAAACAACAGCGGTGCGTCAGGGAGATCATTATGTCTTAAACGGCAGTAAGATTTTTATTACCAATGCTGGAGAGGCAGAAATTTACGTTGTTTTCGCGGTAACAGAGCCAGAGAAAAAGCACAAAGGAATTACGGCTTTTATTGTGGAAAAAGGGATGGAGGGCTTTGGCTTTGGGAAAAAAGAAAAGAAATTAGGGATTCGTTCTTCCCCTACACTGGAAATCTTATTTGATCAAGTAAAGGTTCCCGTAGAAAACCGTTTAGGAGAAGAAGGGGAAGGCTTTAAAATAGCGATGATGACCTTAGATGGAGGACGCAATGGAATCTCAGCGCAGGCTGTGGGCATTGCTCAAGGAGCGTTAGATCATGCTGTGGACTATGCCAAGGAACGTAAGCAATTTGGCAAACCCATTGCTCAACAACAAGGACTTCAATTTATGCTGGCAGATATGGCTACGAAGGTGGAAGCAGCTAGACTTCTCACTTATCAGGCAGCTTGGTTAGAAAGCGAAGGTCTGCCTTATGGGAAGGCGTCAGCTATGTCCAAGCTCTATGCCGGAGATATTGCCATGGAAGTGACAACCGATGCGGTTCAGGTCTTTGGTGGTTATGGTTATACCAGAGAGTATCCCGTGGAACGGTTTATGCGTGATGCCAAGATAACACAAATATATGAAGGAACCAATGAAATTCAAAGGCTAGTGATTTCTAAATATTTATTAGCAGATTAATAAGCAGTTAAGTTGATGGAGAGGAATCCATTCTGGCGGTGACGAGAATGCATGAGTTGGCGAAACGAATTTTAAAACAAGAAGTAAGAGCTTTGGCGCGGGCAATCAGCTATGTAGAGAATGATCATCCTGATCGACTGACAATTCTCAAAGACCTGCATTCCTATCAAAACAAGGCTTATACGTTAGGGATTACGGGAGCTCCCGGTGCAGGGAAAAGCTCGCTAGTCAATCAACTGGTTACTTTTTTACGAGCAAGGGAGCTTTCTGTGGGAATCATTGCTGTTGATCCTACAAGCCCTTTTACAGGAGGCGCACTCTTAGGTGACCGAGTTCGAATGTCCAATCATTTTACAGATCCTCACGTCTATATTCGAAGTATGGGGACAAGGGGGAGTCTAGGAGGACTAGCCAGAGCGACCAAGGAAGCTATTCGGTTGGTGGATGCTTATGGCATGGATGTGATCCTTGTTGAAACAGTAGGTGTGGGTCAATCAGAACTAGATATTATGAAGGTTGCCGATACGACGGCTGTGGTGCTCACTCCGGGTGGAGGGGACTCTGTCCAAGCCTTTAAGGCTGGGATTATGGAGATTGCCGATTTTTATATCATTAATAAGGCAGATTTGATGGGAGCAGATAAGCTTGTTGCTGAAATCAATCATATGCTAGACATTGTCAAGCATGATGCTACGTGGCGACCTCCTGTGCTCAAAACGATCAGCACCCAAAATAAAGGGATGGAGCTCATCTGGGATACCTGCGAGCAGCATCAGAAGTATCTGGTGCAATTTGGTTTAGGTGAGGAGAGAAGAAGGCAGCGCTATGTGACGGAAATGCTCGAGGTACTAGAGCATCAGTATGTTAAACGTATGCAACAAGAAATAGAAACACCCATATACCAAGAAAAAATAAAGCAAATTGAACAAGGAGAAACAGATCCGTATTCGGTTGCTGAGGATCTCTTTGCGAGTTGGTTACAGCAGTTGAAACATAGAGAAGAAAAATAGCAAGGAATTGGGGGAGAGGAAAAATGACACAAAAAAAACAAATACCGTCTTTAGTAAAAGACCCAAAATTAGTGAAAAAAAGACGTGAACAAATGATTGAAGCAGCGGTTTCCCTATTTATAGAGAAAGGCTTCCATAAAACAACCACTCGTGAGATTGCAGCGAAGGCGGGCTTTAGTATAGGCACACTTTATGAGTATATACAGTCGAAGGAAGATGTCTTGTATCTCGTCTGTGATTCCATTCATCAGCAGGTGGAGGATCGCTTACTTGAAGCGATGAAGGAGAAAGAGAATAGCTTAGAGTCGCTGAAAGCAGCAATGAAGCACTACTTTATGGTACTGAATGATATGCAGGATCAGGTGCTTCTGATCTATCAGGAAACAAAATCACTGCCTAAGGATACCTTGCATTACGTCTTAAGCCGAGAAGAACAAATTACGGAGATATTCGAAGAGGTATTGAAAAAAGGGATTGAGGATGGCAGCATTCATCTTGATCCACGAGAAATTAAGCTAATGGCTCACAATATTGTGGTACTCGGGGAAATGTGGGTCTTTAGAAGATGGGCGTTAACCAAACAATTTAGCTTAGAGGACTTTATTGAAAAACAGACACGATTGATCGTGGATCAACTCTCTGTGGCGAAGTGAAAGACCATGAAAATGATATGAGGAAGAAGATGTGAGATGTAAGGGAAAGGAGGATCAAGTATGGTTCAAGAAACGATTTATGTACCGAAGCATAAGCTTCGTTTTGTTACCGCCTCTAGCTTGTTTGATGGACATGATGCATCCATCAATGTCATGCGCCGTATTTTACAAGCCTCTGGTGCAGAAGTGATTCACCTAGGGCATAATCGTTCGGTGGATGAAGTAGTAGGTGCTGCCATACAAGAGGATGTTCAGGGGATTGCCATTAGCTCCTATCAAGGGGGACACATGGAATATTTTAAGTACATGGTGGATTTGCTGAGAGAAAGAGGAGCAGGGCATATTCGAGTGTTTGGAGGTGGAGGTGGCGTTATTATTCCTCCAGAAATGAAAGAACTCCATGAGTATGGCATTGCCCGAATCTTTTCTCCTGAGGATGGACGCAAATATGGCTTGCAAGGAATGATTAATCAAATGCTAGAGCTTGCTGATTTCTCAACATTGACTCCTGAGGAAGATGCGGAGTTAGAGAAGGAATGTGATCTTGAGCAGCTACATGTGCAGGCCAAGCGTTCTGTAGCACAATTAATCACCTTAGCGGAGGAAGTGGTAGACGGAAAGAGTCCTGCTTTTCTCGGAAAAACAGCTTTAGATGTTCTAACTGAATTAAGAGCAAAGGCAAAGCAGAAGAAAGGGCTTGCTCCTATTCTAGGGATTACCGGAACAGGAGGAGCGGGGAAAAGCTCGTTAACAGATGAGCTCGTTCGTCGCTTTTTAGAGCACTTTCCCGATAAGCATCTTGCCATTATTTCGATAGACCCATCGAAGCAGAAAACAGGTGGAGCTTTACTTGGGGACCGTATAAGAATGAATGCCATTCACAATCCAAGAGTGTATATGCGTAGTTTAGCCACACGTAAGTCCAGAACAGAGTTAAGTGCGGCTATAGCTGATGCGATTCATGTGGTGCAGGCAGCAGGGTTCGATTTCATCATTGTGGAAACAAGCGGAATTGGGCAAGGAGATGCGGAGATTATTGAGATCTCGGATCTTTCGATGTATGTGATGACTAGCGAATTTGGAGCTCCATCACAGCTAGAGAAAATTGATATGCTAGATTATGCTGATCTGATCGTCATTAATAAGTTTGACCGTAAAGGCTCTGAAGATGCCCTGCGAGATGTTCGTAAGCAATATCAGCGAAACCATATGTTGTTTGAAGCAAGACCTGAGGAGTTGCCCGTCTTCGGAACAATGGCGAGTCAATTCCATGATCCAGGAACCAATCAATTATTTACGGCTTTGATTCGCAAGATCAATGAAAAGTGTGAGCTAGGCTGGTCCCTTCCTTCCTTTACAAGTCAAGATATCTCGAAAAAAAGCACAATTATTCCGGGAGAGCGCGCACAATACCTTGGTGACATTGTACAGACAATGAAACAATACAAAGAGTTTATGTCTGAGCAAGTGGAGATTGCCCGTAAGCTGTATCAGATCAAGGGAACGAAGGAAGCGTACCGACAGTGGAGGAATGTAGAGGCACAAGTAGCAGAATCAGAAAAATGGGCAGAACAGCTTCACACGCTGGAAAAGTATTATGCTGACCAACTTCATCCTGAGTCCAAGAAGAAGCTAGAGGAATGGCCTCAAGTGAAGGCAGCCTATGCACAGGATGAATTTGTGACAAAGATTCGTGATAAGGAAATAAGAACTGTCTTGTATACAGAGTCTCTGGCAGGAACGAGAATTCCAAAAGTATCCCTTCCTTCATATGAAGATTGGGAGATATTCTAAAGTGGCTAATGAAAGAAAATGTTCCTGGAGCCTTTCCTTTTACCGCAGGAGTGTTTCCTTTTAAACGAGAAGGAGAAGACCCAAAGCGCCAATTTGCTGGAGAAGGAACACCAGAAAGAACGAACCGTCGCTTTCATTACTTATCCAAGGATGATGAGGCAAAGAGGCTATCGACAGCCTTTGATAGCGTAACCCTTTATGGAGGAGATCCAGACTATCGTCCTGATATTTATGGAAAGGTAGGAGAAAGCGGTGTCAGTATTTGTACCCTCGAAGATATGAAGAAACTCTACAAGGGCTTTGATTTATGTGCACCGAGCACCAGTGTGTCGATGACGATCAATGGACCTGCACCGATTATCCTAGCGATGTTTATGAATACAGCGATTGATCAGCAGATCGAGAGCTTTAGAGAACGTGAAGGAAGAGAGCCTGCACCTGAGGAAAGAGAACAAATAAAGGCGTATGCCTTGCAGACCGTAAGAGGAACCGTTCAAGCGGATATTCTGAAGGAAGATCAAGGGCAGAATACGTGTATCTTCTCTACTGAATTTGCGCTAAGAATGATGGGAGATATTCAGGAATTTTTTATTCAGAATAAGGTTAGAAACTATTATTCAGTGAGTATCTCGGGCTACCATATTGCAGAAGCAGGAGCGAATCCAATCACTCAGCTTGCCTTTACCTTAGCGAATGGCTTCACGTATGTAGAATACTATTTAAGTCGTGGAATGCAAATTGATGACTTTGCGCCTAACTTATCGTTCTTCTTTAGTAATGGATTAGATCCTGAATATAATGTAATTGGTCGGGTAGCTAGACGGATCTGGGCAACCGTGATCAAAAACAAATACAAAGGGAATGAACGTAGTCAGAAGCTGAAGTATCATGTCCAAACCTCAGGGCGAAGTTTGCATGCCCAAGAGATTGATTTTAATGACATTCGAACCACGCTTCAGGCGCTTATGGCGATTTATGATAACTGTAATTCCCTGCATACCAATGCGTATGATGAAGCCATTACAACGCCGACAGAAGAGTCTGTGCGCCGGGCAATGGCCATTCAAATGATTATTACCAAAGAAATGGGCTTAGCTAAGAATGAAAATCCATTACAAGGCTCTTTCATTATTGAGGAGCTAACAGACCTGGTAGAAGAAGCCGTTCTTCTAGAGTTTAGTAGAATGAACGAGCGTGGTGGAGTTCTTGGATCGATGGAAACTCAATACCAACGAGGCAAGATCCAAGAGGAATCCTTGCTTTATGAGATGAAGAAACACTCTGGAGAGCTTCCTATTATTGGAGTCAATACGTATATTAACCCACATGCTTCTGACGAAGAAGAATTTAATATGGAGCTAGCGCGAGCGACACAGGAAGAAAAAGAGCAGCAAATTCATTCACTCCAGCAATTTCAACAGCTTCATCAAGAACAAACAGCCGTGGCTCTACAGCGCTTGAAGGAAGTAGCAAGAAACGGAGAGAATATTTTTGCTAAGCTGATGGAAACAGTGAAAGTGGCGAGTTTGGGTCAAATAACGAATGCTTTGTATCAAGTAGGAGGGCAGTATCGCAGGAATATGTAAAAAAAACCTACTAAAAAAGCTAGCATAAATTTCCTCATTCAGTCTATAATGAGTAGGTAGATGAAGTAGAAGGGAAGTGCTAGTGTGAGCATTCGGGACTTAGACAGAGAAGTTATTATGGAGATGTCTATGGTAGATATCGTTTATGCTCTCTTAAAAGAGAGTAATAAAGAGCCTAAACCATATCATGTCCTGCTAGATGAAGTAGCGGCTTTGAAAGGCTTCACTCAGGAACAAAAAGTAGATGCTATGCCTCGTTTATATACAGAGATTAATATTGATGGGCGCTTTAATGGGCTTGGTGATAATGTCTGGGGACTTCGTAGCTGGTATCCAGTAGAACAAGTTGAAGAGATTGTTATTACCGAGTTGAAGAAGAAGCCGAAGAAGAAGAAAAAGGATGAAGACGATGATTATCTAGATGACGATTATCTAGAAGATGAGCTAATAGATGAGGATGATCTTTTGCTTGATGATGAAGATGATCTGGATGATCTAGATGACCTCGATGAAAATCTGGACGAGGAAATCGAAGATATTGATGATCTCGATGAAGATTTAGACGACAGCATTGACGAAGACTTGGAGCTTGAAGATGACGACCTTGTTGACGACGATGAGAGTGAAGAAGACAGCGATTTTGAAGACGAAAACGAGGATTTATAGCACAAATGAAAGAGAGATAATCCCCCTTGACAAAGGTATGTTCAAGGGGTATTATTTTCCTTGGGCTTTATTATAATTTTTTTGGACGTGAATACGTTAAATTGAATATGAAGATATCCAGCTACAAAAGCGCCCCCTGATCTTGATAGGGATTCGTGTCTTTTGTTTTTTTATTTTTTAAGAAAATTTTTCTATAAAAAAATGATTGTTTTTACCAAATTGAGCAAAACTAAGAGCAGGAAAGAGGGGTAGTAGGTGATGACAAAATATATTTTTGTGACAGGTGGAGTTGTATCTTCATTAGGGAAAGGGATCACAGCAGCTTCCTTAGGGAGATTATTAAAAAATAGGGGACTAAATGTAACGATTCAAAAATTCGATCCTTACATTAATGTGGACCCGGGAACGATGAGTCCATATCAGCATGGAGAGGTTTTTGTAACAAATGATGGAGCGGAAACGGATTTAGATCTAGGTCATTATGAGCGCTTTATTGATATCAATCTGAATTCAAATAGTAATGTAACCACAGGGAAAATCTACTCAAGCGTCATAACAAAAGAAAGACGTGGGGATTACTTAGGGGGAACTGTTCAGGTTATTCCTCATATTACGAATGAGATCAAAGATCGTGTTTTTCGTGCAGGACGCGAAAACGAACCAGATGTCGTTATTACTGAAATTGGGGGTACAGTAGGTGATATTGAGTCCCTTCCTTTCTTGGAAGCCATACGTCAAATTAAGAGCGATACTGGACGTCAAAATGTCATGTATATCCACTGTACATTGATTCCTTATTTGAATGCGGCAGGTGAGTTAAAGACAAAACCAACTCAGCATAGTGTCAAAGAGCTTCGTAGCTTAGGAATCCAACCTAATGTGATTGTGTGCCGAACAGAACATGATTTATCTCAAGATATGAAGGAAAAGCTAGCTCTATTCTGCGATATTGATAAGAATGCAGTGATTGAACTGAAAGATGCCGAAACGCTCTATGAAGTGCCTTTATTCTTACAAGCTCAAGGTGTTGATGACTATGTGTTGAATCATTTAGGTATTGATGCTCCACCAGCAGATATGACGGAATGGCGAGAAATGGTGAACAACATCAAGGGATTAAGTAAGATGACGAGCATTGCTTTGGTGGGTAAATATGTAGAATTACAGGATGCCTACATTTCTGTGGCGGAAGCACTATATCATGCGGGAATTGCTAATGAAACGGATATTGATATTAAGTGGATTAACGCGGAAGAAGTGACAGCAGAGAATGTGACGGAGCTGCTTACTGGTGTTGATGGAATCTTGGTTCCAGGTGGATTTGGAGATCGTGGAGTAGAAGGGAAAATCGAAACGGTGCGCTTTGCCAGAGAAAACAAAATTCCGTTTTTCGGTATTTGTTTAGGAATGCAGGTTGCCTGTATAGAATTTGCTCGCAATGTTGTAGGGCTTAAGGGAGCGAACAGCTCGGAGATTAATCCTGAAACAAGATACCCAGTGATTGATTTATTACCTGAGCAAAAGGACATTGAAGATTTAGGTGGAACGATGCGTTTAGGCTTGTACCCTTGTAAAATTGAAGAAAACTCGATGGCAATGGAGGCTTATCAACAGGAGCTTGTCTATGAACGTCATCGTCATCGTTATGAATTTAACAATGAGTTTAGACGTCAATTAGAGGAAAAAGGCTTTAAATTCTCAGGAACTTCACCAGATGGCAGATTGGTTGAAATTATTGAAATTCCTGATCATCCTTGGTTTGTGGCGAGCCAATTCCATCCTGAGTTTACTTCCAGACCAAACCGTGCTCAAGCTTTATTTAATCAATTCGTCAAAGCATCCATTAAGGTAAACCAATTAGTATAACCAAGATTCCCTATTAGTATGTCTTAGTTTGGTACGAAACTTTAATTTTGTATTTTTTAGACAAAAGTGCTGAACAGAGGAGGATATAAGGCAAAAAGGGCGAATTTAGCTAACTATGGATCAATAGAGAGGTCAATTGTATAGCTAAATAAGGGAAGAGGGGATTAGTTTGGAAAAAAAGAAGATTTTAATCGTTGATGACCAGTATGGTATCAGGGTACTTCTTGATGAGGTTTTTAGAAAGGAAGGCTACACCACTTTTCAAGCAGCCAATGGAACTCAAGCTTTAACGATTGCCCAAAACGAAGAACCGGATCTTGTTATCCTTGATATGAAGATCCCAGGAATGGACGGACTAGAAATATTGAAGAGAATCAAACTCTTGAATCAAACCATTCAGGTCATTATGATTACAGCCTATGGAGAGCTAGACTTGATTCAAGAGGCCATGCGTTTAGGAGCCCTAACTCATTTCACTAAACCTTTTGATATTGATGAGTTACGCAAAGGTGTCGAGAGTTATTTGACACCAACTCAAATGAGCTAAGAATAAAAGGAGGACGAAGCACATGCCATTAGTTTCGATGAAGGAAATGCTATTAAAAGCCGTAGAAGGAAAATATGCTGTAGGACAATTTAATCTAAACAATCTAGAATTTACTCAAGCTATTCTCCAAGCAGCACAAGAAGAGAACTCCCCTGTTATTTTAGGTGTAAGTGAAGGCGCTGCTCGCTACATGGGAGGATTTAAGTTTGTAGTTGCTATGGTCAAAGCTCTAATGGAGGAATATAAAGTAACGGTTCCTGTAGCGATACACTTGGATCATGGATCTTCATTTGAAAAATGTGTCGAAGCGATGTATGCTGGATTTACTTCTGTTATGATCGACGGTTCTCATCATCCACTTGAGGAAAACATCGCCCTAACGAAGAAAGTAGTAGATGTAGCTCATGCCCTCGGTGTTTCTGTCGAGGCAGAGCTAGGAAGAATTGGGGGTCAAGAAGACGACCTGATTGTTGATGATGCAGATGCGATGTATGCTATTCCTCATGAGTGTGATCAATTAGTGAGAGAAACGGGAGTAGATTGCTTTGCACCAGCTTTGGGTTCGGTTCATGGACCTTATAAGGGAGAGCCTAACCTTGGTTTTGACCGCATGGAAGAAGTTCAAAAATTAACGGGTGTACCTCTTGTCCTTCATGGTGGTACTGGAATTCCGACGCACGATATTAAAAAAGCGATCTCCCTAGGAACAGCAAAAATCAATGTGAATACAGAAAATCAAATGTCTTCAGCTGCTGCTGTAAGAAAAGTCTTAGCGGAAAAGCCAAATGAATACGATCCTCGTAAATATTTAGGACCAGCAAGGGATGTCATCAAAGAAACAGTTAAAGGAAAAATGCGCGAGTTTGGCTCAAGTAATCAAGGATAAGGGACGAGGATAGGAGGAACGAGATGAAAATTTTTATTGATACAGCCAATTTAGAAGAAATTAAGAAAGCACATCAGCTAGGAATTCTTTCAGGTGTGACAACAAATCCTTCTCTTGTAGCGAAAGAGGGAATTGACTTTAAAGAGCGTTTGAAAGAAATTTGTAGCTTTGTGACTGGCTCTGTGAGTGCCGAAGTGATTAGTCTTGAAGCAGAAGGCATGATTAAAGAAGGGGAAGAGCTTGCTGCCATTGCTCCTCAAATTACAATTAAGGTTCCGATGACCTTAGAAGCTTAAAAGCCGTACACCATTTTGCCCAAAAGAAAATAAAAACCAATGTGACTCTTATTTTCTCTGCCAACCAAGCTTTGCTTGCTGCTAGAGCAGGAGCTAGCTATGTGTCGCCATTTTTAGGACGTTTAGATGATATTGGTCATAACGGAATTGAACTGATTTCAGAAATTGCTCAACTATTTGAGATCCATCAATTAGAAACGGAAATCATTGCCGCCTCCATTCGTCACCCTCAACACGTGACGCAAGCGGCACTTCAAGGAGCGCATATTGGGACGATGCCTCTATCTGTCATTGAACAAATGAGCAAACACCCATTAACAGATCAAGGGATAGAGAAATTTTTAGCTGATTGGCAGAAAGTTCAATAATATACATAAGACCACTAACTCGCTTCGATATGAGCGAGTTAGTGGCATGTATAGAACTTGTTAAGAATTAGATGTTAAATTTACCAATATCGGTAATAATAAAAGGTATGGGATCTCTATCAACAAAGGAATGTACATAAGGAAGGAGAAGAGAGATGGACAAGTTATATATTCAGGGAGGAACACCCTTAAAGGGCAAGGTGCAGATTAGCGGAGCAAAAAATAGTGCCGTAGCATTAATTCCAGCTACGATCTTAGCAGAAAGTACTATAACCATCGATAATCTCCCGAATATTAGTGACGTGCGCGTTTTTGCTGATCTTCTCAGAGAAATTGGAGGTACAGTAGAACTTCGAGAAGGAGAGCTAACTGTGGACCCTTCAGCCATGACGGCAGTACCTCTACCTAATGGAAGTGTGAAGAAGCTTAGAGCCTCCTACTATCTAATGGGAGCTATGCTCGGACGCTTTGGGCGCGCAGCAGTAGGATTACCAGGTGGATGTAATCTAGGTCCACGTCCTATTGATCAGCATATTAAAGGATTTGAAGCCTTGGGTGCTACGGTTTCCAATGATCATGGAGCCATTTTCTTAAAAGCAGATGAGTTACGTGGCGCTCGAATTTACCTAGATGTAGTTAGTGTAGGTGCAACGATTAATATTATGCTAGCTGCTGTAAGAGCGAAGGGGCAAACCATCATTGAAAATGCAGCAAAAGAACCTGAAATTATAGATGTTGCTACTCTTCTTTCTTCTATGGGTGCCAAAATTAAAGGAGCAGGAACCGATGTTATCCGTATTGAAGGGGTAGACAAACTAAACGGTTGTCGCCATACAATTATTCCTGATAGAATAGAATCAGGTACGTTCATGATCGCTGCGGCAGCGTCGAAGGGTCAAGTCATTTTGGATAATGTGATTCCTAAGCATCTTGAGTCCCTTTCTTCTAAGTTAAGAGAGATTGGAGTCACCATTCAAGAGCAGGACGATCAGTTGTATATTGACGCTTCTCAAGCTGATTTTCAAGCGGTTGATATTAAGACGCTCGTACATCCAGGATTTCCAACCGATTTGCAACAACCCATGACAACACTGTTAACTCAGGCTGTAGGCACCAGTATTGTCACTGATACGATCTATAGTGCCAGATTTAAGCATGTAGATGAATTGCGCCGAATGGGAGCTAACATTAAAGTAGAAGGAAGATCCGCTATTATTTATGGTGCGACTCCACTGCAAGGAACCAAGGTGACAGCTTCTGATTTGCGTGCAGGTGCGGCTCTAGTCATTGCTGGACTTATATCAACGGGCGTGACTGAAATAAGTGGAGTAGAACATATCGATCGTGGTTACGAAGATCTGGTTGCGAAGCTTCAGGAGCTGGGAGCGGAAGTATGGCGTAATCTACCAGCGCCTGCAACAGAACCCGCAGAAATGGACAAGGCTATTGAATCGTAGAAATGTATACACTATGAACGGGGTATACACATGAACAAAACATAAGTAGACCAGATAAACCTTTTTTGTAGATAAGGAGAGGATGCTAATGATCGTCATCGTATTAGTCATAACCTGTCTCATTAGCTTCTTCTTTTCCCTCATTTTCTCTACATCTGTCTTCCAGCATAAGCGTTGGAATCATATCTATATTTCCCTTTCATTCTTACTCATCTCTTTTACCCTATTCAGTCTCATTGTTGGACAATTATTAAATTGGTATCAATGGGTGATCCTGTTGTTTATCTTTAGTTTTTCCATGTTAGGACCAAGTATGTTTGGTTTTCTTTGGGAAACGGTTGTACAACGATACGCTGAGAGAAACAAGAGATACTATTCTATATTTTATGCCATTATTTATAGTGTATTAATGATAACATATTTCGCAAATGTGTTATACTTAGAAGAGGTCGTTCTGATTGTTCCTCAAGGAATTCAATTACAGTGGGTTCAAGAAAACCTTGTGATGTATTCCTGGATCACCGGTATTTCTACCATTCTATTCATTTTAGGGAGCCTTTTTTTGTGGCTTCGTAAACAGGGAAATACATGGATCTGGTGTGGGTTGGCGGGCTGCTCTATTTTTTAATAGAAAGAATCGCAAGCCAATCGGCTTTAACGACTTACTTATATACGTTGTTTATTTTTGTTCTTGTTGTTTTACTTTATCAGGGTTCTAGGAGACAGGGAGAGCAGGATCTAATATAAACAAGGGCAGATAAAATATATGAATGTGATCGGTTTAGAATCAGTGATGAGTCTATCGCGATCAAGAGAAGGGGAATTGAGAGATGGAAAGAAGTTTATCAATGGAATTAGTGCGCGTCACAGAGGCAGCAGCCCTTGCTTCAGCACGATGGATGGGAAGAGGACGAAAAGATGAGGCAGATGATGCTGCAACAACCGCGATGCGTAGAGTTTTTGACACCGTTCCAATGCAAGGGACAGTGGTGATTGGAGAAGGAGAGATGGATGAAGCTCCTATGCTCTATATTGGAGAAAAGCTAGGGATGGGCTATGGTCCAGAAGTGGATGTTGCTGTAGATCCTTTGGAAGGAACCAATATTGTGGCTAAAGGAACATGGAATGCCTTATCTGTTCTCGCTGTAGCTGATCATGGGAATCTGTTACATGCACCAGACATGTATATGGATAAATTAGCCGTAGGTCCTGCTGGAGTAGGGCATGTAGACATCAATGCTCCAGTAAAAGACAACCTGCGTGCCTTAGCCAAAGCTTTAAATAGGGATGTATCTGATTTAGTAGCCATTATCTTAGATCGTGATCGTCACGCTAAAATTATTCATGAAGTAAGAGAGGCTGGAGCCAGAATTAAGTTGATTTCCGATGGAGATGTCGCCGCTGCAATCAATACCGCGTTTGAAAATACGGGTGTAGACATCTTATTTGGAACCGGTGGAGCTCCAGAGGGAGTCATTGCAGCCGTGGCTTTAAAATGCCTTGGTGGTGAGATTCAAGGAAGACTGGTTCCTCAAAGCCAAGAGGAATTAGATCGTTGCAAAAAAATGGGGATTGTGAACCCGAACCAAGTCTTGCGTATGGAGGATCTTGTTCGTGGGGACGACGCTATTTTTGCGGCGACGGGAGTGACTGATGGTGAACTGCTCCGTGGAGTTCGATTCAAAGGAAATGTGGGGAGTACACAATCAGTAGTAATGAGAGCCAAATCTGGCACAGTACGATTTATTAACGCTGATCATCGACTAGAAAGAAAACCAAATATGGTGGTAGAGGAGTAGAGATCGGCAATTAGAGAAAAGTGGTGGATATTTTTTATGTCAATAAACATAACTGAACTAGAGGAAAAAAAATTAACAGATCTATATAAACTAGCTAGAGAATATCAAATTCCTTATTACGGACAGCTGAAGAAAAAAGAAGTTGATTTTCGCCATATTAAAAGCACAGGCTGAAAAGGATGGGCTCTTTTTCATGGAGGGAGTACTTGAAGTTCTCTCTGAAGGATATGGTTTTTTAAGACCGATTAACTATTTACCATCTTCAGAGGATATTTACATCTCTGCTTCACAGATCAGACGATTTGAATTAAGAAATGGGGATAAAGTATCGGGGAAAGTACGACCTCCTAAGGATAATGAGCGCTATTTCAGCCTACTCTATGTCGAGGCTGTGAATGGAGAAGATCCAGAACTAGCCAAGGAACGCCCGCATTTTCCGGCGTTAACCCCTCTATATCCTGATAAAAAAATCATGTTAGAAGCATTTCCGAATAAATTAGCTCCACGGATTATGGATTTAGTGGCTCCTGTCGGTTTAGGTCAACGTGGCTTAATTGTGGCACCTCCTAAAGCAGGAAAAACCGTTCTTTTACAAGAGATTGCCAATAGTATATCTCATAATTACCCGGATATAGAACTGATTGTGTTACTTATTGATGAGCGTCCTGAAGAAGTGACGGACATGTCTCGCTCTGTCAAAGGGGAAGTCGTTAGCTCTACTTTCGACGAAGTTCCAGAAAATCATATTCGTGTAGCGGAGCTAGTGCTTGAAAGGGCTCAACGTCTTGTGGAGCATAAAAAAGATGTGGTCATCCTATTAGATAGTATTACAAGACTCGCTAGAGCCTATAACCTTGTTATTCCGCCAAGTGGACGTACGTTATCTGGGGGGATTGATCCAGCCGCTTTCCATCGACCAAAACGCTTTTTTGGATCGGCACGAAATATCGAAGAAGGCGGAAGCTTAACTATTTTAGCTACGGCACTTGTCGAAACAGGGTCGAGAATGGATGATGTCATCTATGAAGAATTTAAAGGAACAGGAAATATGGAGCTTCATCTAGATCGTAAGCTAGCTGAGCGAAGAATCTATCCATCCATCGATATCCGCCGTTCAGGAACAAGAAGAGAAGAATTGCTGCTGGAGAAGGAAGACTTAGAAAAACTATGGCTCATTCGAAAAAATCTGTCAGAAACACCAGATTTTATCGAACAATTTGCTAGGAAAATAAAAGAAACCAAAACAAATGAGGAGTTTATGGCGACATTATCAGCCCCAACCTCCAATAAGTCAAGTCAACCAAGCCCGCCAAGAACAGCGGCAACTTCTCCTGTGAGAACAGCCAAAAATAAAAATCCTATTTCGTAAATGAAATAGAAAAATCACTACATTAGACAAAATGTAGTGATTTTTTTGCCTATGCATCATATAGTTACAATGGAAGATCAAAGGAGGGGAAATCTGTGCCTAGTATAAAAAAGGTGGTCACGTCTGCTCTATTCGTGACAGGGGCTACGGCTCTTTCCACCCTACCAGCAGGAACAGCAGAAGCTGCGATGGATGGCTGGCTACAGGAAGACATAGATATGCTAGAGATGGAAATGATTGAGAACGCTCTCAGGAATTATACCAACCCTCTTCACCGAATACACTCAACCATTGATCAGGTAACTGTAGAAGATACCATTACATATGAAGTGCAATTAGGGGATACATTATCTGATATTGCTTACAAATTTGGGATCCCGCAAAAAGAAATTGAACAAGTGAATCATATTCATAATAAACACAAGCTTTCCATCGGTCAAAAGCTGCAAATACGCTTGAAGGAAAAAGAGTATGTAGTCAAGCATGGTGAGTCTGTTGACGAAATTGTTAACCAACTGGGAGTCAGCAAGGAGGAATTGATTACCTATAATCAAATCGTCAAAACAATGAATTATACAGTCTACCCGGGGCAAACCCTAAGAATCCCTACCGCTCCTCCTGAACCCATCCATCAACCAATCATGACAGTCAGCCAGCAGGATAAGAGAGAAGTGAAAATAGCCAGCCGATTTAAAACCGATCAGGCAGGAGCGTTTCAATGGCCTTTGTCTGGGATTGTGACAAGTAATTTCGGTACAAGATGGGGAAGGATGCATAACGGAATCGATATTTCTAATGCTGATCGCTCCAATGCAGAAATTAAGGCAGCAAAGTCTGGTGTTGTAACAGATGCCTATTTTCATCGAGGAGGCTATGGGAATCTGGTCATTATTGACCATGGGGAGGGTGTAGAAACCTATTATGCTCATCTCAGTAAAATAAGCGTTAGCGAGGGTGATCAGGTGAACTCTGGTGACCTGATCGGTTATATGGGCAGGACAGGGAAGACAACGGGGTATCATCTACATTTTGAAATTAGAAGGGATAACAACCCTGTCAACCCCCTTAAACATTTGCCTTGATGAACATTGCAGAGGAAAGTTATTGCAAGTCTAAGACCGATCATGATATAATCTTTTTATGTGTTTAGTTAACTCTGTTTCTTCAAGATTCAGGGCGGAAGGAGTGAACCAAGATGAAACCAGAAATTCATCCTAAGTACCAAACTGCAAAAGTAACTTGCGTATGTGGTAACGAATTCGAAACTGGTTCTGTTAAGGCTGAGCTACGCGTTGAGATTTGCTCAAACTGTCATCCATTCTTTACTGGAAAGCAAAAGTTTGTGGATGCAGGTGGACGTGTGGATCGCTTTAAGAAGAAATATAAGATTCAATAATCTTATATTTTTGAAGCCGTCGTCAATTAGAACAGGCAAGCGTGGTCTTGCCTGTTTTTTGTATTTTTGAAAAACGAGAAGAAATAGCAGGACAGCTCATTGCTGATAAGAGGAAGAATATTATGGGTCTGGGGGAAAAAGCGGTGGCACAACTCTATTTTCGATATGGCGCCATGAATGCGTCTAAGTCTATACAACTACTAACGGTGGCACATAACTATGAACAATCTGGAAAGAAGGTCATTGTGTTTACTCCAGCTATTGATGATCGTTTTGGAGTAGGGAAAGTAGCGTCCAGAGTGGGGATTAGCCGAGAAGCAATCCCGATTTCATATGATACTGATATTTATCATATTGTTGAGCAAGAGCATCCCTTCCCAGATTGTGTTCTGGTCGATGAGGGACAATTTCTTCATGCTCATCATGTTTCTCAGCTTACTTCTATTATTGATCGTTTAAATATTCCTGTGATTGTCTATGGCCTGCTTAAAGATTTTAAAAATCAGTTGTTCGAAGGAAGTCAGGCTTTGCTATGTGAAGCAGATAAAATAGAGGAAATCAAAACGGTATGCGTTTTTTGCAATAAAAAAGCAACGCATATCTTAAAATTCAAGGATGGAGCGCCTGTTTATACCGGTGAATCCATAGAGATTGGTGGAGAAGAAACTTATAGCAGTGTATGTCGAAAACATTACTACAATCCACCACTAAAAAAATCATAACGCATTTTTTATTCCTCTTTATTTGCCATGCTATAAAAAAATATGTATAGCATGGCATAAATTGTTGTAAAGTGGAATACTCATATATACGGTCGTTTTTTGCAAGGGGAAACCAATATGATTTCCTTGAAGGGAGCGCTTCAGATGACGACACATCCTTTGGTGAAGAATCCAGGCTTTGAAGAGGGGCTACATGGCTGGACCCATTGGGGAAATGTTCACATCGTGTCCAGTCCAGTAGCAGGAGGAGAAAGAGCAGCAAGAATTGGTCCTGACGCTGGGGGTGCAGGGCAAGTGATTGGAGGAGTTTCTCCAGGTGAGAGGTATACATTATTCGCCAAAGGAGCTGTTAGCGGAAGAGGAGAGAGGGCATATATAGGAGTGGATTGTCTAGACGCGGACGGAAATAAGTTACCTCAAGGAAAATTTGAAATCGTTTTCAATAAGACGGTGTATGCACATCATAACGTAAGTTTTACTACGGTTCCTAATACCGCTAGTCTTCAAGTATATATTTGGAAAAATGCAGCGAACAACAACGGAGGCTACGCTTATGCCGATGATATTGCCTTAATTCACCTGAATCCATATGTGGAGAAGGCTATGTTTAATGATTTTCATTATGATCATTCCACAGATCCTCTGATTGAAGAACACAATTGGTCGATTCGAAGTTATGCTGGAGGTCCTGGACCAGATGGGGTTACATGGTCTAGGGATAATGTTGCTTTTTTGGATGATCCTACAAATTGCCACAACAGACTGTTACGGCTGACAGCTGTAACAGATGGTACAGGAGCGGGAACGAGTCAAGCTCAAGTATATACTTCAGAAAGAAAGTTTTTTGAGGGGACCTATGCGGCAAGAGTGAGGCTCACCAATGAGCCAATATCCGGTATGAGCGGTGATGGGATAGTGGAAACGTTTTATACGATCTCTCCGTTCAGATACGATCAAGACCCGCTCTATAGTGAACTGGACTTTGAATATTTGGCTAATGGCGGTTGGGGCGTGGCACAAGCTGCTATGTGGAATACATCGTGGTACACGTATACGGTTTCACCCTGGTCTGCGGATAGTCAAAATACAACGACCGTTGGCGATTGGTCAGGTTGGCGTCAGCTGGTCATGGTAGTCTATAACAATGAAGTGAACTATTATATGGATGGAGAGTTACTGGCTACGCATGGAGGTAAATACTATCCAAGGCAAGCGATGAGCATAAACTTCAACTTATGGTTTCTTCCAGAACAATTCGTAGCTTCGTCGGGGACGAGAATGTATGAAATGGATGTGGATTGGGTTTACCATGCCAAAGACGTTGCCCTTACTCCTGCGGAAGTGAATCGTATTGTTCAGAACCATCGCATAGCTGGTGTAACATTTACAGACAATATAAAGTAGACTACGACTATCATCTAATGGAGTTCTTACCCCATCAGGCGGTTAGAACGAGATCAATTAGTTTCACTTTCACTTTCACTTTCACTTTCACTTTGACTCAGAGGACTCTCTATACTATAATTATAATGTTATGGATTTTTTCCAATGAGGTGAGACTGATGTACGATCGTTTACAATCACTAGAGGATCGTTACGAAGACCTGAGTCAGCTTTTGTGTGACCCGGCCGTAGCAAGTGATCCCAAGAAGTTAAGAGAATATTCCAAAGAACAATCCAATCTAGAGGATACGGTTCAGTGTTACCGTGAATATAAAGAAGTGGTGGACCAGTTACAAGATGCGAAGTCCTTGCTCGAAGAGAAGCTAGATGACGAAATGCGAGATATGGTCAAAATGGAAATCTCCGAGTTATCTGAGCGCAAAGAAGAGTTAGAAGGTCGCTTGAAGATCTTGCTTCTACCTAAGGACCCCAATGATGATAAGAACGTTATCGTCGAAATTCGTGGTGCAGCTGGTGGAGATGAGGCTGCCTTATTTGCTGCTGATTTATATAAAATGTATACAAGATTTGCAGATAGCCAAGGCTGGAAAACAGAAATGATTGAAGCTAGTCTGAATGACGTTGGAGGCTATAAAGAAGTGATCTTCTCAATCAATGGAAATGGAGCCTACAGTAAGCTGAAGTACGAAAGTGGAGCCCATCGAGTTCAACGTATTCCAACAACGGAATCAGGCGGTCGCATTCATACCTCTACAGCTACTGTTGCTGTTCTTCCTGAGGTAGAAGATGTCGAGGTAGAAATCCATGATAAAGATATTCGAGTCGATTTGTTCTGTTCCAGTGGGGCAGGTGGACAAAGTGTTAATACAACTCAGTCCGCTGTACGTCTTACACATATTCCAACAGGAACAGTTGTTACCTGTCAGGATGAGAAGTCACAGCACAAGAATAAGGATAAGGCGATGAAGGTATTACGTGCCCGAATTTTTGATAAGATGATGCAGGAAGCTCAGTCTGAATATGCTGGCATTCGTAAATCTGCGGTAGGAACTGGAGATCGAAGTGAGCGTATTCGTACGTATAATTTTCCTCAAAGTCGTGTGACGGATCATCGGATTGGATTAACCTTGCATAAGCTAGATACCGTGCTTAACGGAGACCTTGGTGAAATCATCGATACTCTTATTGTTCATGAACAGGCAGAACAATTAAAGAAGGTTGAATCCTAATGCAAAAGCCAACTACGTATAGAGAAGCCCTTCACAGGGCTTCTTCTTTATTAGAGCAGAATCAATTAAATCCTAAAATAGCAGAGTGGCTTATGCTGCATGCCGCGCAGATAGAACGTAGGGAATGGCTAGAGAAGTTGAATGACATCATTTCTGTTTCGCTGCTAGACATCTACATAAGTTGGATAAGACGGGTTATAGAGGGGGAGCCTTATCAGTATATCACCGAAGTTGAAGAGTTTTATGGGCGAGAATTTCATGTCAATTCTGCTGTCTTGATTCCACGTCCAGAAACTGAGCTGTTGGTTGAACATGTATTAGCGTATCGTCAGGAGGTCTGGCCTGCTTTGCAACAGGATCAGCAAATAAAAGGCGTTGATGTAGGAACAGGAAGCGGAGTCATTGCGATTAGTTTGGCCTTGGAAGACCCGAAGCTAGAGATGCTGGCCGTTGATCTTTCAGAGAGTGCCCTCGAGGTCGCCCAAAAAAATGCCGATCGTTGGAGAGCACAAGTGCAATTCTTGCCTAGCGATCTCTTGACAAGCTTGCAACAAGCCCAAGAAAAAGTGGATGTCATCGTTTCGAATCCTCCCTATATTCCCTATCGTGATAAAGCAACCCTAGCTCGTAATGTGGTGGATTTTGAACCGCATTTGGCTTTATTTGCTGATCAAGAGGGCTTATCTTGTTATCGTCAAATTGTAGAGCAATCACGTGACATTTTACGACGTCCAGGGCTTATTGCTTTTGAAATCGGACAGGGACAGGATGAGGCTGTTGTTCAATTGATTCACAGCGTGTATCCAGAGGCAATCTGTCAGGTGAAAGAAGATTATAATAGGATCAAGCGGATGGTCTTTGCCATCGTTCGATAGAAAAACGAATGTAAAGTAACGAATTCAAATTAATTCTCTCAGACATGTTTAGATTTACTAGAATCAGACTATGCTATAGCTAGAGAAAGGAATCTAGTGTCTGAGAGGAGATTATGATAATGATTAGAATCCATGGTCGTTTAAGATATAGATTGACGATTTACCTTATTACTAGTTTACTAGTTTTGGTTATGAGCTGGGAACATCAGAAATACGTAGCTGCAACGGTGCTTTCGGCTCAAAACCAAAACATTGAAATTCCTGAGGAATCCATGCGGTTACGAATTTTAGCCCATAGTGATTCTGTTCGTGACCAGTGGCTTAAGCGTGAAGTAAGAGATGAGATTGTTCAACAGATTACCGAGTGGGTAGAAGAAATAGAAACGCTAGAAGAAGCGCGTGAGCAAGTCCAGCTTTCTTTACCAGAAATTGAACAAATCGTTGGACAGACGATTCAAGAACATGGCTTTGATTACACTTTTAGTGTAGAATATGGTCAAATCGCGTTTCCTTCCAAATTATATGGAAACAAGCTCTATCCTGCTGGAGAGTATGAAGGTTTGCTCGTCAAGATCGGTTATGCTCAAGGAGATAACTGGTGGTGCGTATTATTTCCTCCGTTATGCTTTGTCGATTTTGGTACAGGAGAGGTTCAAGATCCCGACCAAGAAGCAGAGGAAACGGATGAGCTAGAGAAAGAGGAAGACCAGGATCAAATTCAGGATCAAGTTCAAGACAAGGCAGAAGAGAGTGCACAAGATCAAATTGAAGTTCGCTTCTTTTTAGTAGAATTGTTTACAAAAATAAAAAACATCTTTGTTTAATACATACTATGCTGTAAAAAAGAGGAGTTATCAACATGAAAGGAACAAAATGGGATACCAAACATTGGGTTATACACAATGCTGTGGATAAAACTGTGGAAAACTTGGTGAAACATCCACATATTCAAGAAGCAGCACAGTGGATAAACAGGGATGAACTTGTTGCCTTTCCCACTGAAACGGTCTATGGATTAGGGGCAAATGCCTTGTCAAATCAAGCTTCTATGAAAATTTTTGAAGCCAAAGGGCGCCCAAGTGATAATCCACTTATTGTCCACATTGCCCATCTGGAACAGCTTGATGGTGTTGTGGATAACATTCCTCCTCTGGCAGAAAAATTAATGAAAACCTGCTGGCCAGGTCCTTTAACTTTAGTTTTAGCCAAAGGAAGGAATGTATGTCAGACCGTTACAGCTGACTTATCCACAGTAGCTGTGCGTATGCCTGATCACCCTGTAGCCCTAGCTCTCATATTAGCTAGTGGCAAACCACTAGCGGCACCAAGTGCCAACCGTTCAGGGAAGCCGAGCCCAACTTCAGCCGAGCATGTTCTTCATGATCTAAATGGACGTATCTCAGGGGTACTAGATGGAGGAATGACAGGGGTGGGTGTCGAATCGACGGTTGTCGACGTCACAGAAGAAATCCCGATGATTCTCAGACCTGGAGGGGTCACCAAGGAACAGCTCGAGCAGATTGTGGGAGAAGTGCGTGTTGATCCGGCTCTGCAAGCGGAAGGGCTAGATGTACGGGAAAAACCCAGATCTCCGGGTGTAAAGTATCAACACTATGCGCCAGAAGGCGACATGTGGTTAGTTGGATTAGAGCAAGGGCTTGAATGGATGCAGCAAAAAATCCGTCAACTTGTACGTGAGGATAGGTTGAAAGGCTATCGTGTAGGTGTACTAACAACAGATGAAGGAATGTCAGGCTACGAAGCAGATACGGTTCTATCTGTGGGCAAGCGCGAGGACTTATCCACAGTAACCCAGAGGATATATCATGTTCTAAGAGAATTTGACCAACAAGGAACTCAACGAATATATGCTGAAACCTTCCCTATAGAGGGCTTAGGTGCTGCTGTGATGAACCGTCTTCATAAGGCGGCGGGAGGTAAGGTAATTCGGTTCAACAGCGATCTAATATCTGAAAAATGAAGAAGCTAACAGGAGAAAACCTGTTAGCTTCTTCATTTTTTCCGAAAGTAGTTTTCCACTTCAAACGTTAACGAAATGGGAGTAGTTCAGGAGTGCTGTTTAACCATGTGTTCTACAAAAGCTAAGAAATCGGGATAGTCGGACTTCCCTTGCAAAAATTGTGCTACTTCGCTTAATGGAGATAGCACCACATCCCTTTTTTTAGAATAAAGGAGAGTATAAGGTGAGGTGTGTCTATATTCCTCAGCCAGATTGGATGAATGTTGATAGACAGAATGAAATTCATACCAGCAAAAATCCTCTTGGATCTTACTTTTAATTACTTCTCCAATATACGCCCCAATTCTGGACACAAGATGATCAAAATGCTCATTTAAAAGCGCTTGACCCTGTTCTGTAGTCAATAATCGATTTACATACAGATCTATATACCGAATACTTTCAATGGTGAAATCTAAATTCCTTTTCGTGAGATTCTCTTGGTCCCAAGCATCGTCTGATACATCATCATACATTAACTTTGCAATTCCTTTTAAAGGATCTTTTACTAGCTTTGTTTTTTTCAAGAAACTAAACATTCTAGCACCTCTATTTTGCCAGTATTTTGAGCAAAACTTTATTCATATTTAATTTTGCTAACTCTCTAAGGGCTAGTTTTCTAAAGAAACGATCACCAGCATTTTGAAAATGATCTATTGATTTATAAAGATCATCTCTATTTTGATGAATATAATAGGAAAAATACAAATAATAGGCCTTTAGTTGTTCATTTAGTTGATCGAAAGAGATTTTGTGCAGGTGTGCTAAAGCCAACTCTTTTTCCCCTTTTATGATGTAGTAACTAACCGCGTTAAGAACGTCGTGTGGTCGTAGAGATTCAAAATCAATGTGTTCGGGTGCTTTGTTCCACACGAAGTCAAGGAGATTTAGGGATTGTAAAGCCCATCTAGGATGTTTGAAGATGGTAAGAAAATGATGGTGTGCTTTAAGTAAGTAGGATTTTGACAGCTCATAATCTGTATATAAATATGTTTCACCCATCAGTTGATAGCCAGAAGCAATAAGGACTCGGGCATTCTCCTGCTCGATCATTTGCTTTGCAGACTCCCTGCATTCCTCTACTTCATCATTGTATAATTTGGTTATAGCATGCAATTGATTACTTCGTACTAGATAAGATTTCTTCAAAAAATCAGATTCTATCCTTTTAATGGCTACTCTCAATCTTCGGGCAAGCTCGTCCATCGGTTTAAAATCCCTTTTATCATAATAGAGCATCATCCGTAATAAGATTTTATAGGCTTTCATTTCAATTGATTTTGTTTTAAGTTCATCAAGCTGTTCAAGTACATGATCGGGGTCTGAAACAGCTCGCAACGAACCAATGAAGTAGACATTGGCCCATTCTGGATCAACATCCCTCATTTTTGTTATTAGTTCTTCACGTTGAGGTAGGGAATTGGCAACGCAATATTCTAAAGCGACTTTCATTTCTTCTGAGCGCTTTGCCGTAAGAGCGTAATCTCCCATCAAGTCAAATTCTTTATCAGGGACAATCTCTCGGATTATGCTTAATGTTGAAAGGAAGTTCAGTCTAGCTTTTCCTTGCAACCATTTAGAGATATGAGTATCATGGACGTCCGCTATTTTGGCTATGTGTCGATTTGAAATTTCGTATTTGTATATGTACTCTCGAATGAATTTATATAAATGAATACTCACCTTTTGTCCCCTCCCCTTTTGATCCTTCAAAAAGTGGTCTTGCTCATTATTCTACACCCATATTCCAAATAATTCCACAACAAAATAACGCTTACTATTTGACAGACTGAAAAGAATCGATTTATAATATGACTGACTATCAGTCATTATTTAAAAGAGTTGGGGCAGTAGAAAAATATGAGAGTATGAAAGTAAAGGAGAGGTGAATGAGGTATGTCTGTTTTTTCGAAGCCCTCTGGGCCAAAAAGTATTCCGTTATTAGGGAATATGGTAGACTTCGGTAAAGATCCACTTCAGTTTTTAACCAAATGTGCTCAAGAATTTGGAGAGATTACACGCTTTAAGCTGGAAAGGGATCATGATGTCTTCCTGATTACGAATCCTGATGATATTGAGTATGTCTTAATGAATAAGGAGAATCATTTTTCGAAAGGGTACCAACGTGATCCAGTCATGAAGCTGCTATTGGGGAATGGACTTGTCACTAGTGAAGCTCGTTTTGGCTTAAACAACGCCGCTTATCTCAACCTGCCTTTCAACCCAAGCGCATCGCAAGTTATGCAGATACGATTGTTGAATTGGGTGAACGGATGATCCATTCTTGGGAAGAAGATCAGGTGCGTGATATCCACCATGATATGATGCAATTGACGATGAACATTGCAACCAAGACCCTTTTTGACCTGGACTTAGAGGAGGATAGTTCTCATGAATCGAGCGAGGCACTTGATATTGTTTTCGCTGAATTTAACAAGCAAATGACGAACATCTATAAGCATGTATTAACCTCCATTGGATTGGGCAGATTCGTTCCTCCCGTTAGTCGTCGTTATCAAGAAGCTGTAGAACGGCTTGATCAGGTGATCTATTCGATTATCGAGGAGAGAAGAAAAGATCCAAGAGATCGGGGAGATTTACTCTCCAAGCTGATTTCGACACAGGATGAGGAAGGAACGGTCATGACAGATCAACAGCTTCGTGATGAAATCATTACGCACTTTCTGGCAGGACACGAAACCACAGCCAATACCTTAAGTTGGGCTTGGTATTTATTAGGGCAGAATCCTGCTGTTGCAGAGCGTCTATTTACAGAGATCAGAGAGGTTCTTGGAGATCGTTTGCCTACATATGCTGATTTACCTCGTTTAACCTATGTAGAGCAAGTGATTAAAGAAACACTACGTATTCAGCCGACAGTGTGGTGGATTTCTAGAAGAGCGGAACAAGAAGTAAACCTTGCGGGATACCGTATCCCTGTAGGATCTGAAATTGCCATGAGTCAATGGGTGATGCACCGCGATCCGCGTTATTTCGATGAACCGTTGACTTTTTCACCTGAGAGATGGAATAATGACAATAATATTCCTTCAAAGTTTGTCTATTTTCCCTTTGGAGGAGGACCTAGGGTTTGTATCGGAAGTCATTTCGCCATGATGGAGTCTGTTTTGTTGTTGACGATGATTGCCAATCACTATCGCATTGAATTAGTTAAGGGTCATCCAATAGAACTGGAGCCGTCCATAACATTAAGACCCAAGCACGGCGTTAAAGTCATTCCTCATAAGAGAACTTAAAGAATACAAGAGGGTGGTGGTTACGATTGGAAATAAAAAACAAGATCGTCGAGTACAAATCCTAGCTGCTGCCCGCGAAGTATTAGCTGAAAAAGGGTTAGATGCCACTAAGATTTCGGATATTGTAAAAAAAGCGGGGGTCGCTCAGGGTACATTTTATCTTTATTTTGAAACAAAAAATTCATTGGTACGAGCTTTAGAAGAAGAGATGCTCGAAGTTGTTTTTAAGGAAATAGGATTGATTATTGACCAATATAGCTCTTTTGACCAAGCCATGGCAAAATGTATTGAAGTGGCTTTTTATCGAATGGCTGATTATGATGACATTTTCTTTATCATTAATAATGGATGCGGTATTGAAGCCGACCCCTTAGAGTGGGAAAGATTATGTGCTCCTTACTACACGCTGATGGAGGGCTATATTTTGAAGTGGCAGGAACAAGGTGAATTAGATCCTATACTTAACCCCAGGATTACAGCCAGATTAATCGTTTCTTTAACAGAAAAAGCCGTACAGGACTATTTCATTCATCCTTCCGAACACACCATCGATAGCTATATTGCCAATGTCGTTCGCTTTGTCTTAAAAGCATTAAAGCCCTAGGAAAAATAAGCTGACCCCATCTCGTAATATCGGATGGGGATTTTTCATGGCTTTTAAAAAGGCAAGAGCCTGTACTTTTTCCTTTCATCTCTGCATATTCTGTGAGAGACAGGGGGGAGAAAGGATGCCGTATCAGTCAGGGGAATTTATGGCGTTATGCTTTATGGCAGTGGCTTTAGGGATGGATGCATTTTCGATGAGTATTGGCTTAGGAATGAGAGGCATAAGGTTACTGCATGTTGTCAAAATCAGTATGATGAATGGCTTATTTCATATCATTATGCCTTTTCTAGGGATGATCGTTGGGCGGTTTCTAAGCTCTTTTATGGGGGATATAGCGGTAACCATAGGAGGGGTCCTCTTAATTTTCTTTGGTTTTCATATGATTTATTCCTCCTTATTTGGAGAAGATAAGGTGTCTTGGATCAGCGGCACTCCTTGGGGGCTTCTTCTTTTTTCCCTAGGAGTGAGTATGGATGGGTTTTCTGTAGGCTTATCTCTGGGCATGTTTGCCGTCAATACTTGGCTAAGTCTGCTTTGTTTTGGTCTATTTGGCTTTCTACTGACAGCCTGTGGCTTATTATTGGGCAGGAGATTAAGGGGCTGGATTGGTCAATATGGAGAAGCTTTTGGCGGTATGATTCTACTTGCCTTTGGTATTAAATTTCTCATATGATGAAAGATAATATAGAATAGAGAAAAAAGTAGATGAAAGTAGGGGTAGAAAATGATGCATGTGCTATTTGTGTGTACCGGAAACACGTGTCGAAGTCCTCTAGCTGAATATCTATTACGTTCCAAGGCAGGGGAGCAGCTAGAGGTGAAGTCTGCTGGAGTAGCTGCCTATTCGGGTGACCAAGCCTCCTCTCATGTGATCAAGCTGTTAGAAGAAAAGGGAATAGCTGCTAAGCATAGTTCGCAGATCGTAACGGAGGAGCTGATGCACTGGGCGGATCTTATCCTAACCATGACTACTTCTCACAAACTGCGTTTACTTCAGCAATTTCCCTACAAGGCGGATCATATTTTCACCTTAAAAGAATATGTAGATCCTTCTGGTTCGTCTTTAGATATTTCAGATCCCTTCGGAGGAGATCTTGAAGTATATAGGAGCACATTAGAAGAATTAGAACAGCTATTAGATCCCTTATTAGAGAAGCTGCATCATGAACAAGATTCCTCCACTTAGAGAGAAAAGATACATGAACAATACGTTCAATTAGGGTATAATAAGAACAGCATTTACTATGATGACATGGTCCTTCAATGAGCAATCATACATAAAAATGAAAAATGTCAGGGAAAGGAATGATGGTGGGATGAGAATTGCACTTGCTTCTGATCATGGTGGGCTTAAAATTAAAGAGGAAATTAAGCATTTGCTGGAGGATTTAGGATTCCAATACGAAGATTTCGGGTGTGAATGTTCGAATTCAGTTGATTATCCAGATTACGCTCTTCCTGTGGCAGAAAAAGTGGTGGGCGGTGAATTTGATCGCGGGATCTTAGTATGTGGTACTGGAATCGGGATGTCTATAGCCGCTAACAAGGTAAAAGGGGTACGTTGTGCCTTGGTTCATGATACGTTTAGCGCCAAAGCAACTCGCCAGCATAATGATAGCAACATTCTTGCCTTAGGAGAAAGAGTGATAGGTCCGGGCTTGGCTCGTGAGATTGTGAAGGTATGGCTAGAAACCGAATTTGAAGGTGGGCGTCACGCTACAAGAGTGGACAAAATTACAGCACTTGAGGCGAAGTAAACATGATGGAAACAGAGCAATTACATTCCATATATCAAGGGACGCAGCAGGTGTTAACGGAACTACTAGATACATTTCCTTTGACCGAAGAGCACATTCTTGTGTTGGGTGTAAGCACTAGTGAAGTGATCGGTTCCAATATAGGAACCAGCGGAACAGAAGAAGTTGCGGCAGTGATCTATCGAGCCGCTTCTGAATTTCAAGAGAAATATCAGTTCCACCTTGCTTTTCAATGTTGTGAGCACCTGAATCGAGCCCTTGTGCTTGAAAAAAAGACAGCAAAACAGTTTCAATTAGAGGAAGTAACCGTTGTGCCTGTTCCTAAAGCAGGTGGTGCGATGGCATCGTATGTGTACAAGCAGTTACAACATCCAACGATGGTAGAACATATTCGAGCGGATGCTGGAATTGATATCGGTGATACATTTATCGGTATGCACCTTAAGCATGTGGCTGTTCCTCTTCGCAGTTCTTTAAGAAACATCGGGGAAGCTCATGTAACGATGGCAATCACAAGACCCAAGCTCATTGGTGGGGCACGTGCGGTTTACATAATTTCTACAGAAAAAGAATAATTCAGGAGGGAAAGAAACATGTCAGTATTAAAAAACCAAGATCCAGAAATTTTTCAATCTATTCAGGATGAGCTTGCTCGTCAGAGAGACAAAATCGAGCTAATTGCATCAGAAAACTTTGTTAGTGAAGCTGTTTTAGAAACCATGGGAACTGTTTTAACGAACAAATACGCAGAAGGGTATCCAGGACGTCGATATTATGGCGGATGTGAGCATGTCGATGTAGCAGAAAACCTAGCGCGTGATCGCATTAAGCAGTTATTTGGCGCAGAGCATGCCAATGTGCAGCCCCATTCTGGAGCACAGGCGAACATGGCTGTTTATTTTACCGTCTTAAAGCCTGGAGATACTGTACTTGGCATGAACCTTTCACATGGGGGACATTTAACACACGGAAGCCCTGTTAACTTTTCAGGGAACCTCTATAACTTTGTAGAATATGGGGTTGACGAAACAGAGCATCGTATTAACTATGATGATGTTCGTGCTAAGGCGAAAGAACATCAGCCTAAGCTGATTGTAGCTGGAGCAAGTGCATACCCACGTGAAATTGATTTTGCTAAGTTTAAGGAAATTGCCGATGAAGTAGGAGCTCTTTTCATGGTAGATATGGCGCATATTGCGGGTCTAGTAGCTGCTGGAGTTCATCCATCTCCTGTTCCTTATGCTGATTTTGTTACATCTACAACGCACAAGACACTTCGCGGTCCACGTGGAGGATTAATTCTATGTAAGGAAGAATATGCGAAGGCAATTGATAAATCTGTCTTTCCTGGGGTACAAGGAGGACCTTTAATGCATATTATTGCGGCAAAAGCAGTTGCATTTAAAGAAGCCCTAAGTCCAGATTTCAAAGGCTATGCAGAAAAAATTGTGGAGAATGCGAAGCAATTGGCGGCGAGCTTAAAAGAGCATGGTTTTAAGCTTGTTTCTGATGGGACAGATAACCACTTGATTCTTATTGATGTCCGCAACTTGAACTTAACTGGGAAGGTAGCAGAGCATTTACTTGATGAAGTGGGAATTACATGTAATAAAAACTCCATTCCTTATGACACAGAAAGCCCATTTGTAACGAGTGGAATTCGTATTGGTACAGCAGCTGTAACCTCTCGAGGCTTTGATCTTGAAGCCATGAAGGAAATTGCTAACATCATGGCGATTTCTCTTAAAAATCCTGAGGATGAAGGGAAACAAAAAGAAGCTGCCCAGAGAATAGAGGCTCTGACCAAGAGATTTGCGTTATATCCAAATAAATAAAAATAAGCAGAGGAAGTCTAAAAGGTCTTATTTAAAAATAAAGGAGTTTATTCATGAGCAAAGTGTACGTATTTGATCATCCCTTAATCCAACACAAGTTAACCTACATCCGAGATAAACATACAGGGACCAAAGAATTCCGTGAGTTAGTTGATGAGGTTGCAGGTCTTATGGCTTATGAGATCACACGTGATATGCCGCTAAAAGAGGTCGAAGTTGAAACTCCTGTGGCAAAATGCACCTCGTATAAACTAGCAGGTAAAAAACTAGGTCTTGTACCGATTCTGCGTGCGGGCTTAGGAATGGTTGATGGAATTCTTAAGCTGATACCAGCTGCAAGAGTAGGGCATGTAGGCTTATATCGTGATCCAGATACTTTAGAAGCTGTAGAGTATTACGTGAAGCTTCCAAAAGATGTGGAGGAAAGAGAGTTTATCGTGATCGATCCGATGCTTGCAACTGGTGGTTCAGCCGTTGCTGCTATTAACTCATTAAAAAAGCGTGGAGCTGTTAATATTAAATTAATGTGTTTAATTGCAGCGCCAGAAGGAATTAAAAAAGTAGAAGAAGCTCATCCAGATGTCAACATTTATATTGCTGGCGTAGAGAGAAGCTTAATGATCATGGTTATATTGTACCTGGTCTTGGTGACGCTGGAGATCGCTTATTTGGTACTAAATAAGGAGAATACAGATGTCTAAGAAAATCAAAGTAATGTCCGTATTCGGGACAAGACCTGAGGCCATTAAGATGGCACCGCTCGTGCATGAATTAAGAAAACATCCTGAGCAAATCGAAGCGTATGTGACTGTGACAGCTCAACATCGTCAAATGCTGGATCAGGTATTAGAGATTTTTGAGATTACTCCAGATCATGATCTAAACATCATGCAGAATCGCCAAACCTTAACGGATGTAGTGACAAGAGCGTTAAGCGGTCTAGATGAAGTGATGAAGGAAGTAGAACCTGATATGGTATTGGTTCATGGAGATACAGCGACTTGTTTTATTGCTAGCTTAGCTGCTTTTTATAATCAGGTAGCAGTGGGGCATGTCGAGGCAGGATTGCGTACACATAATAAATATTCTCCGTTTCCTGAAGAGATGAATCGTCAGCTTGCGGGAGTACTTGCTGATTTGCATTTTGCTCCTACTACTCAGTCGGCTCAGAATCTATTACGAGAGAATAAGCCGGAAGAGTTAATCTATATTACGGGAAATACGGCGATTGATGCCTTGAAAACCACGGTAAGAGAGGATTATCAGCATCCGATCCTAGAGCAGGTAGGGGAGGATCGCTTGATTCTCATGACAGCTCATCGTCGGGAAAATCTAGGTGAACCTATGCGACAAATGTTTAAGGCGATTAAACGTTTGGTTGATGAGCATCAGGATACCCAAGTGGTCTATCCTGTTCACCTTAATCCTGCTGTGCAAGAGGTTGCTAATGAGATATTAGGGAATGATCCTAGAATCCATTTGATTGAGCCTTTAGATGCTTTAGATTTTCATAACTTTGCCGCTCGTTCGTATCTCATTCTGACTGATTCTGGTGGTGTGCAGGAAGAAGCACCTTCCCTAGGCGTTCCTGTCCTTGTCTTACGGGATACGACGGAACGTCCAGAAGGAATTGCAGCAGGCACCTTGAAGCTAGCTGGAACGGAGGAAGAAACGATTTATCAGTTAGCGAAAGAGCTTCTAACAGATGAAGCGGCTTATCAAGCCATGGCTAAGGCATCCAATCCGTATGGAGATGGTGAAGCATCAAGAAGAATTGTCGAGGCAATCCTTTATTATTTTCAACAGAGCAACCAGAAGCCTGATGAATTCACTGTCTAAACCGTTTCTAAAAAAGAGCATTCAGTTGATCATGACTGATGCTCTTTTTTTCAAACAATAGATTCAAAAAAATGTAAGCGCTTAAATAAAGTGCTATAATAGAAAAGGAAAATGAAATGAAGGGGGAAGGGTTTACATGAGAGAGGTTGCTATTGTAAGCGCTGCAAGAACAGCGATTGGAAATTTTGGAGGAAGCTTAAGTCAAGTACCTGCTACAGAGCTTGGTGCTACTGTAATAAAAGAAGTACTGCATCGAGCAGGTGTATCACCAGAGCAAGTAGATGAAGTGATTATGGGAAATATTCTGCAAGCAGGGCTAGGACAGGGGCCGGCGCGTCAAGCGGCGATTCGAGCTGGGCTTCCTCATCATGTCCCGTCCATGACCATCAATAAATTATGCGGTTCTGGATTGAAAGCGATTCATCTTGCTTCACAAGCGATCCAACTTGGAGAAGCAGATGTCGTTATTGCTGGTGGAATGGAAAACATGAGTCTAGCTCCTTATCTATTACCCAAAGCAAGAACAGGGTTTCGAATGGGAGATCAAACGGTCGTAGATAGTATGATTCACGATGGATTAATGTGTTCCGTCAATCAATATCACATGGGAATTACCGCTGAAAACCTTGCTGAAAAGTACGGAATCACGAGAGAGGAACAGGATGCTTTTGCCGCATTTAGCCAACAGAAAGCGGAAAAAGCGCTGCAAGAAGGGCGCTTTAAAGACGAAATTGTGGCTGTAGAGCTTCCTCAACGAAAAGGAGATCCTCTTCTTTTTGATACAGATGAATTTCCGAAAGCAGGCTCCACAGCAGAAGGACTTGGAAAACTAAGAGCTGCCTTCAAGAAGGATGGGACGGTAACAGCAGGGAACGCGTCAGGACTCAACGACGGGGCAGCAGCTGTCTTGCTTATGTCTGTGGAGAAAGCACAGGAGTTAGGAATCAAACCGATGGCTGTGATCAAGGCGAATGGTCATGCAGGAGTAGATCCTGCTATAATGGGAATAGGTCCTGTACCAGCCACTGAAAAAGCCCTGCATAAATTAGGTCTAAGCCTAAAGGATATAGACTTAATAGAAGCGAATGAAGCCTTTGCAGCACAATCATTAGCTGTAGGGAAGGAATTAGGGTGGAATCCTGACATCGTCAATGTAAATGGAGGAGCGATTGCACTAGGGCATCCAGTTGGAGCAAGCGGAGCCAGAGTGCTAGTCACATTGCTCTATGAAATGCAAAAAGGAGAAGCAAAAAGAGGATTGGCTACCTTATGTATCGGTGGAGGTCAGGGAGTGGCAACTATAATAGAAAGAGTGTGATGTATATGAGAGAAGTAAAAACAAATGAAGAATTTAATCAAGTGATTTCTGAAGGGATTATAGTGGTAGAATTTTTTGCAGATTGGTGTCCTGATTGTCACCGAATTGATCCATTTATGCCAGAGGTAGAGGAAGCGTATAAGCCTAAATTGAACATGGTGAAGGTAAATCGAGATGTCCTTCCAGAAAAATCTCAAGAGCTAGATGTGATGGGGATTCCAAGCTTTATTGCTTTTAAGGATGGGAAGGAAACAATTCGTTTTGTTAGTAAGCTATCTAAATCAAGAGAAGAGATTGAACAGTTTTTAGACCGTGTGGTACAGGTTTCTGAGGAATTGTAGATTGGAAGTTCTGAATTCACGAAGTGTGATTTAGGTCACAAAAATTTCACAATTAAAAGTAAATCAACTAATCCGAGTTGTTTAGCGTGTGATAGACTGAAATAGTGGGTCAATCTGCGTTGACAAACATATGTGACTATTGTACGATATTACAGGTATGTTTTATTATTCACAAGCAGGTATATATTCACCTAATGAGCAAATACTTACTCTATGTATAGATATCACCTAGGTAAGGGGAGGATCTATTTGGCAGAACCTAGTTCACCTTGGAAAGCCCTTTCACTCGTTAGTCTGATAGGTATTGACATTGCCTTTTGTACTGTTTTAGGCTATTGGATTGGCGGGAAGGTAGATGCTTGGTTAGGAACAGCTCCCTTTGGCTTAATTATTGGGGTGCTTGTAGGTTTGGCCTCTGGAATTCTTAGTATGATTCCAGTAGTAAAAAAGTACTCAAAGGATTTGGGATAGTGGAAGAGTATATCAGGCAAGTCAAAAGACTCTCAATAACGTTATGTTCAGTCCTCATAGCTAGTGTCATTCTATGGCTCCTTACCTCTTATTCTACATGGGTTGCTGGGTTTGCATTAGGCTTATTTATCGGTTTGTTTAATACGCTCCTAACAGGGATCAAAGTACATAGATTTAGTGAAGCAATAGCACAGGGTGGAAGAAGAGCTGGATTAGGGATGGCAACGCGTTTCTCTATGGCGATTTTGGGTGCCTCATTGCCACGCGCTTTCCGGAGCATGTAAGCGTGGTCGGTTTAATTGTAGGAATCCTAGCTACACAAGTATTCGCCGTTGGCGATGCTATATATTTTCAGAAAAAGAACCAACATACATCACAAATAGGGGAAAGGGGTGAATAAATCATGGAACATAACGATCCAGTCATAGAGCTGTTTAAAGGTTTTAGCCTAAATCTTTCAACAGCGCTTATGGTTACGATTACTGCAATTATTGTATTCGCTATTTGCTATGCTGGAGCTAGAAATGCGACTTCAGGGAAACCATCTGGAATGCAGAACTTTATGGAATGGGTTATTGACTTTATTAGAGGAACCATTGCTTCGACAATGGATATGAAGAAGGGTGAGAAATTTGTGGCATTAGCTACAACACTTATCATGTTTATCTTCGTAGGTAACTTCTTAGGAATTCCATTTTCCATTTCTGTCAATACAGAAACTTGGGGCCATCATACTTTGTTTTGGAAATCTCCAACAGCAGACCCTCATGTTACATTAACTTTAGCGATGGCAATGATCGTACTCACTCATGTTTTCGGTATCAAATATACCGGATTTAAAGACTATCTCTTACATTATTTCAAGCCACAGTCATGGCAATTCCCTCTACATATTATTGAGGAATTTACGAAGACCTTAACGCTTGGTCTGCGTTTGTTTGGTAACATCTATGCCAAAGAAGTATTGCTTGCAATGCTTGCAGGAGCAGCTGGGTATGGAATGTTGGCAGCAGCACTACCACTTTTAGTCTGGCAAGCATTTGGAATTTTTGTAGGAGCTATTCAGGCTTTCGTTTTTACAGTATTGACCCTAGTATACATTTCACAAAAAGTGCAGCATGATCACTAATCTTAAGAAGGTTATGTAATTAGCTTTGGATTCTTAATCTCAGCTATGCTTGGGATTTGAATTATATACTTATATAAAATTTTGTTTTTTCATATTTTGAAGGGAGGATTTACAAATGAGTTTAGGAGTATTAGCAGCGGGTATCGCAGCAGGTTTAGCCGCAATCGGTGGAGGTATTGGAGCAGGGATTCTAGTAAGTAAAACAGTTGAGGCGATTGGTCGTCAACCAGAAGCACGTGGAGTTCTTTCCACTACAATGTTTATCGGTATCGGTCTATTAGAGGCGATTCCAATTATGGCAATCGTTATTGCGTTTATTGCATTAGGACAATAATCATCTCTAGAGATTAAAGTACTTATGGCGAGGTCCAAGGGTCTTCGCCATTCCTTTATGTCCCTAAAACATAAAACTAGATGAATTAGGAATCTAGAAAGGAGTGAATCATTGTGTTGGAATTTATCTCAGCCCCTGCAGAAGAGGGAGCAGGCTTATTAGGAAGTGTAGAATGGGGAACGATGTTCTTTTCGCTCTTCATTTTTATGATATTGTTATTACTTCTTCGTAAATACGCTTTTGGACCGTTGATGGGTGTTATGGAAGAGCGTCAAACTCAGATCGCGAATGACATTGCCACAGCGGAACAAAACCGTTTAGAAGCACAAAAGCTAATTGCTGAGCAGCAAACGGCACTGGAAAAGGCTCGTAAGGATGCACAGCAAGTACTAGATAATGCACGAGTAACAAGTGAGAAACAAGCCGCTGAAATTCAACGTCAGGCACGTGAAGATGCGGAACAATTTAAGAAAGTAGCTCGCGATGAAATCACTCGTGAGAAGGAACAAGCTGTGGAAGCATTACGTACTCAAGTAGGAGCACTATCTGTTTTATTAGCTACTAAAGTGATTGAAAAAGAACTAGATCAGAAGCAACAAGAAAAATTGATTGCTGACTATCTAAAAGAGGTAGGGAATAAATAATGAGTGGAGCTATAGCGAAACGTTATGCAAAAGCCTTATTTGAAATCGTAGCCCAACAGGGAGCGCTTGATTCAGTAGAGCAAGAACTGACGCTGATCCGTCAAGCTCTGAATGATAACCCTGCTTTTGTTCAACTGCTTCATCATCCACAGATTGATAAACAAGTAAAAAAACAAGAGTTCACGACGATCTTTGGTGGAGCCGTATCTCAAACCATGGTGAACTTTATGAGCTTACTTATTGATAATAATCGAGAAGAGCATATTGAAGACATTCTGGACAGCTTTGTGCGTTTTGCGAACAAAGAGCGTGGTCTAGAGGATGCTTATGTGACCTCGATTCAACCATTAACAGATGCTGAAAAAGAAGAGATTGCTTCTCGTTTCAGTCAGATTATAAATAAGAAGATCCGTATTCACAATGTCGTCGATCCTGCTATTTTGGGTGGGATTATTGTGAAGATCGGGGATCGTCTTTTTGACGGTAGTGTAGTAGGTAAATTAAATCGCTTTAAGCGACGTGTAGAAACAACAATAAGCTAGTAGATTGGGGTGAAACGAATGAGTATCAGACCGGAAGAAATTAGTTCACTGATTAAAAAGCAAATTGAACAATACCAAGCAGAAATTGAAGTTGTTGAAGTAGGTACTGTTATCCAAATAGGGGACGGTATTGCTCGTGTACATGGACTTGAAAAAGTAATGGCAGGAGAGCTTCTTGAATTTTCTAATGGTGTTATGGGTATGGCACTTAACCTTGAAGAGGACAACGTTGGGGTTGTTATCTTAGGTCCTTATACAGAAATTCGTGAAGGTGACCAAGTGAAGCGCACAGGGCGCATCATGGAAGTACCTGTAGGTGAGGCATTATTAGGACGCGTTGTAAATCCATTGGGTCAACCACTAGATGGTCGCGGGCCTATTGCTACAACAGCTTATCGTCCAATAGAATCACCAGCTCCTGGTGTTATGGATCGTAAATCGGTTCATGAGCCAATGCAAACAGGTATTAAAGCGATTGACTCTATGGTTCCAATCGGACGTGGTCAACGTGAGTTAATTATCGGAGACCGCCAAACAGGTAAAACAGCGATTGCCTTAGATACGATCATCAACCAAAAAGGAAAAGATGTTGTCTGTGTCTATGTAGCTATTGGACAAAAGCAATCAACAGTAGCTGGGGTTGTGGAGAAGCTTCGTCAACACGATGCTCTAGATTATACAATTGTAGTGACGGCAAGTGCATCTGATCCAGCACCTCTATTATTCTTAGCACCATTTGCAGGATGTGCAATGGGTGAGTATTTCATGTATAACGGCAAGCATGTCCTTGCAGTATATGATGACCTATCCAAGCAAGCTTCTGCTTATCGTGAGCTTTCATTACTATTAAGACGTCCTCCAGGTCGTGAAGCATATCCAGGGGATGTATTCTACTTACACTCTCGTTTATTAGAGCGTGCTGCTAAGCTAAGCGATGAAAAAGGCGGCGGTTCTTTAACAGCCCTTCCTTTCATCGAAACGCAAGCAGGAGACGTATCTGCTTATATTCCAACAAACGTTATCTCCATTACAGATGGACAGATCTTCCTAGAATCTGATCTATTCTATTCAGGGGTTCGTCCAGCAGTTAACGTAGGTCTATCCGTATCTCGTGTAGGTGGATCTGCTCAAATTAAAGCAATGAAGAAGGTTGCTGGAACTCTTCGTCTTGACTTAGCTCAATACCGTGAGCTACAAGCCTTTGCTCAGTTTGGTTCTGATCTAGATAAAGCAACAGCGGCGAAGCTTACTCGTGGAGAAAGAACGGTTGAGATCCTCAAGCAAGGTGAGAATCAACCTCTAGATGTAGAAAAACAGATTATTAGTATCTATTCTGTAACAAAAGGTTTCTTAGATGAAATTCCTGTACAAGATGTGAGTCGTTTTGAAAAAGAGCTACTTGCTTTCTTTGATGGAACAAAGAGCCATTTATTAGACCATATTCGCCAAACAAAAGAACTTCCAGATCCAAAAGAATTAGACGCAGCAATTAATGAATTCAAAACAGGCTTCATTCCGTCCGTCTAAATAGATCTTGAGGAAAAGGAAAGGATGGTGAAAAAATGGCGGCAGGAACAAGAGAGATAAAACGAAGAATCAAAAGTATAAAAAACACTAGGCAGATTACCAAAGCAATGAAAATGGTTGCAGCAGCAAAGCTTCGCCGTGCGCAAGAGCGGGCAGAAAGCGCTCGTCCATATTCAGAAAAGATCAAAGAAGTGATTTCTAGTATTGCAGCTGGTACGAAAGATTTTTCACATCCAATGCTAGAAGATCGTCCAATCAAAAAGACTGGCTATCTTGTGATGTCTTCCGATCGTGGTTTAGCAGGAGGGTATAATGCTAACGTTCTTCGTTTGGTCCTTAATACGATTCGAGAAAGACATAAGTCAGAAGATGAATATGTAGTTTTTGTCATTGGAAGAAAGGGAAGAGACTTCTTCCGCAAGCGCAGGCTGCCAGTCGCAGAAGAAGTGACAGGCATAAGTGAAAATCCCACTTTAGTGGAGATTCAAGCTATAGCTGGGAAAGCAATTGGGATGTTTGCCAATCAAACGGTTGATGAACTCATCTTATTCTATAATCGTTTTGATAGTGCCATTCAACAGACCCCTGTTGAGAAGAAGCTACTTCCTCTTCAATCAGAGGATGTCTTAACTGGCAAAGTAACCGCTTATGAATATGAACCAAGCAGTGATGTCGTCTTACAAGATCTATTACCGAAGTACGCTGAAACGCTAATCTATAGTGCTTTACTTGATGCCAAGGCGAGTGAGTATGGTGCTAGAATGACAGCGATGGGGAATGCGACGGATAATGCGACTGAACTGATCGATTCACTAACTTTACAATATAACCGTGCTCGACAAGCAGCAATTACACAAGAAATTGCGGAGATTGTTGCAGGAGCTAATGCATTAAGCTAGAACGTAAGAAGGAGGGTATCTCATGTATAAAGGACGTATTGCTCAAGTAATGGGTCCCGTTGTTGACATTGAGTTTGAACGCGGACAATTACCTGATATCTATAATGCCATTACAATCAAAAAAGAAGATGGAACGATTCTTACTGTAGAGGCTGCTATCCATTTAGGAGATAATATGGTTCGTTGTGTTGCGATGGCGACAACGGATGGACTTGTTCGTGGAATGGAAGCTGTGGATGCTGGCAAAGCAATCTCAGTACCTGTAGGAAGAGCCACTCTTGGTCGTGTATTTAACGTATTAGGAGAGCCGATCGATAACAAGGGTGAGTTAAAAGCAGAAGAGAATCATCCGATTCATAGACCAGCTCCAGCGTTTGAAGAGCTTTCTACTGCCGATGAAATCTTAGAAACAGGAATCAAGGTAGTAGACTTACTTGCTCCTTATGCTAAGGGTGGTAAGATTGGTCTATTCGGAGGTGCGGGAGTAGGAAAAACCGTACTTATTCAAGAATTAATTAATAATATTGCTCAAGAGCACGGTGGATTATCTGTATTCGCAGGTGTTGGAGAGCGTACTCGTGAAGGAAATGACCTTTTCCACGAGATGAGCGATTCTGGGGTTATCGCTAAGACATCCATGGTATTCGGACAAATGAACGAGCCGCCTGGAGCACGTCTTCGCGTAGCATTAACAGGATTAACAATGGCGGAATACTTCCGTGATCGTGAAGGACAAGACGTACTTCTGTTCATCGATAACATCTTCCGCTTTACTCAAGCAGGTTCTGAGGTATCGGCATTACTTGGACGTATGCCATCTGCGGTAGGTTACCAGCCTACTCTTGCAACAGAGATGGGACAGCTTCAAGAGCGTATCACCTCAACGAAAAAAGGTTCTGTAACATCGATTCAAGCGGTCTATGTACCAGCCGATGACTATACGGATCCAGCTCCAGCTACAGCGTTTGCTCACTTAGATGCAACGACGAACCTTGAGCGTAAATTATCTGAGATGGGGATTTATCCAGCGGTGGATCCACTTGCATCTTCTTCTCGTATTTTAACTCCTGCGGTTGTAGGAGAAGAGCATTATCAAGTAGCTCGTGGCGTTCAGGCGATCCTACAACGTTATAACGAGTTACAAGATATCATTGCAATCCTTGGTATGGATGAGCTTTCTGATGAGGATAAATTAACTGTTGCTCGTGCTCGTAAGATTCAAAAGTTCTTATCTCAAAACTTCCACGTTGCGGAGCAATTTACAGGTCAACCGGGCGTATATGTTCCGTTGAAGGAAACGATCCGTAGCTTTAAAGAAGTCTTAGAAGGTAAGCATGATGAATTACCAGAGGATGCATTCTACCTCGTTGGTTCCATCGATGATGTAATAGAAAAAGCGAAAAAAATGCAGTAGGATACCCTAGATAAAGGGGAGGAATCCAGATGAATACAGTGCAAGTTGATATTGTAACACCTGAAAGAAAGGTGTTTGAAGGGCAAGCGACGATGGTGATTGCTCGTGGAGTGGAAGGGGAGCTGGGGATATTACCTGGTCATACCCCTCTCGTTACACCGTTAAAAGTAGGGGTTTTACAGCTCAAAGAAGGAACTACGGAGAAGCTGATTGCTATTAGTGGTGGATTCTTAGAAGTAAGACCTGATAAAGTAACGGTGCTGGCTGAAACAGCCGAGCTGCCTGAAGAAATCGATGTGGACCGTGCAGAGAATGCAAGACGTAGAGCAGAACAGCGACTAGCTAATCTGAACAAAAGTGATCGTGACTTTGACCATACAGAAATCGCATTAGCACGTGCCATTAATCGAATTCGAGTGGCTAAATGGAAGTAAACACAAAAAAACTCTAAGGAACTTTACAGTCCCTTAGAGTTTTTTCCGTTTACACTACATCTTCATTTGGTTTCAACACAAAGGAACCAAAACCAAGTAATACAATACCAAAAAGAAGGAGAATGCCAAGCTGTATACTAATTTGCACTAGATCTTCCCCTGCAGCAAGCCTTTCAATACTTTCTATCGCCCATTTTTGAGGAACAAAGTTGGCTAGCTTTTGCATAAAATCAGGCATGATGGAAATGGGCCACCAACATCCCCCAATCATCGCGCTCGGAGTGATAATCAACGAATTAATCGTAGAGATCGTTTTATGGTTTTTGACCAACCCTGCTACGGCAGTCCCTATTCCCACAGTGGCGAATATAAAGAGCGAGAATACGAGGAGTAAGTGGGGCAACGAAACCCCATATTGATAACCCAGAATATATTTGGTGACACATAACACGATGATAATTTGGAGCAAACCAAGCCCAAAGCTACCAAGAAAATAACCAATTGCTATCTCAATCGAGCGTATAGGAGTTGTATAGATACGAGCCATAGTACGCATCGTCCGATCCTCCATGACTAGTCCAAGAGAACTCATGATAAGTCCCATAACGAAAAACAGCATAAAACCAATGACTAGAAATCGTCTTTCATTGACAGGAAGATTTTGATCAATTTTGGATAAGGAAATCTGCGTTTGATTTTGCTGATGGATTACTTTTTCAATAAGAGTTAGCTGTTCAGCTTCTGTTGGTTGGTAGGGCAAGAGTCCATGAACCGTTTGGGCTAGCTGACTGACTTGCTCTCTTAAATATAACTCTGTGCTGACCGCAGTATCACTTACGGCTAAATAGTAGTATTCAACCTGCGGAGCTTTTCCGGCTAAAAGCTGCTGACTGAAATTTTCTGGAATAATAAATCCAGCACGTATCTTCTGCAACATAATTTTTTCCTTCAAGCCTTCTTCATCGTATTCTTCAAAAGTATACTCAGTATTCGTAGACAAAGAGTGAAGTAAATGAGAGCTTAATTCCCCTTGATCATGATTGGCATAGGCGATGTGAATGGGTTCAGATGAATCGCTCCCTAAGAAATGAACAATCAAGGACATAAGAATCGTAGGGAAAAGAAGGTAGGCAATGATGCCTTTGGGACGCCCGAACATTCGTTTAAAGAGATAAAATGTAATGGTTAAGCTATTCATTGTAACCCGCCTTTCGATAAAAACCAATAGAGCAGAGAGTAAGTGTCATGACTATGGCAAATAAGTACATAAGATTGTGATAAATATGACTAGGATCTTGACCTAGCATGAGCTGAATCAAGCCCTGGTGTGCCCAATAATTGACTGTAAATTGCTGTAGGGTAGCAAAGACACCCTCGGTATGTGGAACCATACCACCAGCAATAAAAGTCATGACCCCGATAAAGGCTGAGAATACACTTCCTAATGTCTTAACATTGTGGAAGATGAAAGAAACCAATAAAGCCATCCCCATTGAAGCAAAGATCGTGAGTAATAGGATTAAAATGATATAGCCAATAGATTCTCCCCAATCGACATCATACACCAAAGCAGTGAAAACAAGGATGATACCAGCTTGGATAAAGGCTAAGAGGACATTACCCAAAAGCTTTCCAAGGACAATGTGATACGATGTAATGGGAAGGGAATGTAGGCGTTCTAAGGTGTGCTTTTCTCTTTCCTCTACTAAACTAATGGCAGCAGTTAGCCCAGTATATAATAGAAACATTATCAACATGGTTGAGGTGTAATATTGAACAGCAGAAAAGTCCTTCTCTCGATGTAGCTTTCCAGAGATCACATAGTCTTGAGAAGTGCTTGAAGAAAGAGCGGACTCTTTTATCATGTTCTTTTCTAGAGAGAGAGCTGCCACAACAGCCCCCGTAGCTTGAACACGATTTAGTTCATCTAAGAACGACCGAATGATCGTTTCTGCTGTTCGATTTTTTACTTGAGAATAGCCTAGAAAGAGCTTAAGTTCTGTCTCGCTTCTAGATATAACAGCCTCAGTAAAGCCGTGTGGAATCATTAGTCCAAATTGTCCTTCACGCTCTTTTATTGCCTCCTCCACCTTCTCTATTGAGTCAACGTAATGAACGTGAATCATTTCTTTGATGGGTTCAGTTTCCAGAAATTGTTGTAAGGCAAAAGATATTTCTTTGGCATCAGCATCATAGAGATACAGATCTAATGGCTCTATTGCCCTATCTGTGACTCTAAAATCTTCGGATAAGGCAGAGCCTAAAATAAAGATAAGTAATAGTGGAGTAATGATGAGCATGACAAATAAGAATTTCATTCTCCAGTATCTTTTTAATTCATAGATTGCAATTGTCCATATTGACATCATGATGAACCTCCCATGTCCTTCTAAACCATGATTGTTAATTCGATTCTTACATTATCCATCTCTTAGACTACGTCCAGTTAAGGATAAGAAAAGCATTTCAAGATTAGGCTCAATTTGCTTTAAGGATTTAATTTTTACTTGATGCTGAGCAAGGATGAACAATATATCCTGTAGAAAAAATTGAGAGTTTTCTAAATAAATTTCAAGCGTTTGAGCTTCATGTAGAACCTGCTTTACATTAGGATGCTTTTGGATCTCTTTAAAAGCATCCGGAACCATGCCTGAAAGCTCAAGGATAAGCTTTTCTTCATTTTTAATTTTTTGACGCAACTCCTCCTGAGTTCCAGATATCATGAGATGTCCTTGATCCATGATTCCGACACGATCACTGATGGCGGCGACCTCCTCCATGTAGTGACTTGTATAGATGATGGTTGTTCCTCTGCGGTTTAACTCCTTGATGCTTTCAAGAATATGGTTTCTTGATTGGGGGTCGATTCCTACTGTAGGTTCGTCCATTATTAAGAGCTGAGGCTGGTGAACAATGGCACAAGCGATATTGAGCCGGCGTTTCATTCCTCCTGAGAAAGTAGAGGGGTATTCTTTTTGACGATCAAGTAGACCAACAAAGGATAAGGCTTCATCTACACGCTGGTGTAGGAGCTTTCCACGCATACCATGTAACTTTCCAAAGAATAAAACATTATCCTTTGCTGTAAGTGTTTCGTAAATGGCTAATTCTTGTGGAACTAAACCAAGTCTTTTTTTTGCTTCTAAGGGATTGCGATTGACACTGATACCATGAAAGATAATCTCTCCTTGATCGATTTTGATCAGACCACAAAGCATCTTTATTGTCGTGCTTTTTCCAGCTCCGTTGGGTCCTAAGAGACCAAATATTTCTCCTTCTTGAATGGACAAGCTTAAATGATCGATCGCGACTTTGGATTGATATCTTTTGACTACATTCTTCATTTCAATTAGACTCATCGTTCTTCTTCCCTTCTTCTGTCCGATTCGTTTTGTCTTCTTATTGTAACTGGTTCTTTTCCGTTACACAGGTAGAGAAAGTCATGAAGGTGATATGACAAAAGTCATATGACTATGCAAATAAAGAATGTGTTATAATCTAGCCAATCTACGGAGAGTGAAGGAGCTTAGGAATGGAGCAGAAATTGCTTTGGATTCGTTACTTTTTAATCCTTATTGCCCTGTTAGGAACCATTTTTTTAGAAGAGGTGGGTTCTTATAAAATCTATACTTTTTTAAGTTTGTTGTATATCGCCTTAGATCAGCTTCTGCATAGAAAGTTGGATGAGGGAAAACAAGCGCTGCTTTTAGTGCTTCAGCTTTGTTTTATTACTTTTTTAAACCATAGCTATATGGGGATGATGTTTGTTTTGTACTACTCCACTCTATTGAGTTTTTTTAGACAGACGAGAAGTGTATGGCAGGTGCTCTATACTTTGATTCAATGGATAGTGATGAATGTGATGTTGTTGCATGAAACTCAACAGGTTTTGATTCTGGCCAACCTTATGTATGGTGTCATGGTCGCCTCTATCTTCTTAATGCGGAATATTTTTCTCCAAAGAGAGGAAATTCAACATCTCTATGATTCTCTGCGCAAAAAGCATTATGAATTGGAGGAGGCAAGAGGGAGACTTTTAGAACATTCTCGGAAGGTAGAGAATTGGGCTCAGCTTGAAGAGCGTAATCGAATATCAAAATCGATTCATGATGATATCGGTCACCAGTTGATACGCTGTAAAATGATGATGGAGGCAGTGATTCAGGTACTTCCAACAAATCAAGAAAAGGGAATGGAGCTTATTTATCAGGTGCGGGATCACCTGTCTGCTAGTATGGATATTCTACGTAAGACCGTAAGACAATTAAAGCCCAATGAACGGCAAATGAGAAATATTTCTTTAAAGCAATGGATGGATTCGTTCGCTCTCGAAAGTGGCGTAGAAGTTGATTTTCAAATAGAGGGCGAGCCTTACACTTTGTTTCCAAGCATGGAGGTGGTGCTATATCGCAATGTACAAGAGGCGTTTAGTAATGCTATTCGCCATGGACAAGCAACTAAAATAGAGGTTCGGCTGATCTACGATACGGAAGGAGTACAGTTAATCATTCGCAATAACGGATCCCCTCCATCTGAAGGTTTTGAGAAGGGACTAGGTATAAAAGGAATGGAGGAACGAGTTGAACTGATTGGTGGAGAATGTTTGGTAGAATCCAGAAATCCATTTACGATCAAGACCGTGTTACCCTACAAGAGAAAGGTGGATGTAAGTTGATTCGTGTATTAATAGTAGATGATGATTTATTTATTCGTGAGAGCTTGAAATTAATTATTCAGCAGGCTGTAGATATGGAAGTGGTGGGGACCTGCCAACAGGGGGAGGAGGCGTACCAATTTTGTTTCGAAAACTCGACTGAGGTGGATGTCATACTGATGGATATTCGAATGCCAGTGTGTGACGGGGTAGAGGCAACGAAGCGAATGAAGCAAATGAACCCAGAGTTGGTGATTTTAATATTAACCACCTTTGACGATGACGAGTATATTCTAGAAGCCCTAAAGCATGGGATTCATGGGTATATGCTAAAAAATGTACCGCCAGATCAGATTCTTGAAGGGATCAGGATGGTGGCACAAGGACATATGCTAGTACATCCTCATGTGGCTAGAAAGCTGCCAAGTTTTCTTCATGCTAAACCGCAAAGCTCTGTAGATTTACAAACCTATGGTCTGACGCCTACAGAGCAAAAAATTCTTGAGCATATAGCAGAAGGACTATCTAATAAAGAAATATCTCAGGCTCTTTTTCTAAGCGAGGGAACAGTGAAAAATTATATTACTCAAATGCTAGGAAAGCTTCAGCTTAGAGATCGAACACAGATGGCTATTTTTTATTTAAAAAATACGAGTGGAGCATAAAGGATCGTTCACTTAAAATGATGTCCAATGCTGCTGAAGGAGTTTACGCAGAATGAACACTAGATTCATTTGCTGACGATATAAGGTTTGTGCTTTTTCGACGGCGATCGGTGTAAAGCTGATCTTGTGATGTGCTTGCATTTGTGCGATGAAGGAAAGATCAATGGAAGCGACACAAGCTATTTTCGTGTAGCCACCTGTTGTTTGGCGATCGGACATCAGAATGATAGGCTGTCCGTCCGCTGGAACCTGAATTCCTCCAAGGGGAACAGCTTCAGATAAGATATCCGCTCCATCTAGATGCTCGATAGCAGGGCCTTGTAATCGGATTCCCATCCGATCCATTTGAGGGCTCACATGATAGGTTTCTGAAAAAAAGGTTTGAAGTCCTTTTGAAGTGAAATGATGGGTCTGTGGACCCTGAATAACTCGGATAGGCTGTACTTCAGCAGGGTAGATTAATTTGGTTAGCTGTGTAAGACGAAATGAAGGAACCTTCTGCCCTCTTATGGCTGGGGTAGAAGGATAGGGGAGAATATCTCCTTTTTGCAAAGCTCTTCCTTTCCAGCCTCCTATTTTTCCTTTGACATAAGTGGAGCAGCTTTGAAATACGTTAGGTACATCAAATCCTCCATAGATGCTAGATAGGATCTACAGCCTGCCACAGCTCTACCGAATGTAAGAATATCTCCTTCTCTTACAGCTACCGCTTGCCACATAGGAATTGTTTGACCGTTGAGCATTGGGGATAAGTTAGCCCCCGTGATAGCAATATAGGTAGGCTGTGAAAAATATAATCGAGGTCCTACTAGAGTGATTTCCAGTGCTGGACTCGTTGGTTTATTTCCCACTAGGATATTCCCAATCTGATAGGAAAAAGAGTCCATTGCCCCCGAAACAACGATCCCTGATGCCTGAAAGCCAGAGCGTCCTTGGTCCTGAATGGTATCTAATAATCCAGCTTTTTCTACGATTAATCCTTCCATTTCGTTAAAGACTCCACTTCAATGGATGCGTGATGAAGAGCTTTGCTTAGCTTCTCAGCAAACTCTGGAGCGTTGGGCGAATCCCCATGGATACAGATCGTGTCTGCTTTTAGTGTTAGTTCCATCCCCTCAATACTAGCTACTTTTTTCTCTTGAACCATTTGAATCACCTGCTTAATGGCCATATCCACCTCGTGAATAACGGCTTGTGGATGTGTTCTAGGGGTTAGACTCCCGTCCTTTTGATAGGTTCGATCAGCAAATACTTCATGGGCTGTGACAAGGCCGATGTTTTCCCCTGCCTTGACTAATTCGCTATTGGCTAAGCCAAATAGAATAGCCTCAGGTGCAACATGATAGACGGCTTGAGCAATTGCTTGGGCAATCACGGCATCCTTAGCGGCTGTATTATATAAGGCTCCGTGAGGCTTAACATGGCTCATGATGCCGCCGAAAGCACGAGTCATACTCTGTAGAGCGCCAACCTGATACAGCACCATATGATAGACCTCCTGTGGTGAAACTTGTAATGCACGACGTCCAAAGCCGACCAAGTCTGGATAGCCCGGATGAGCACCAATGGAGATGTTTTGCTGTAAGCACATCGCAATGGTTTTAGCCATCACAGAGGGGTCCCCTGCATGGTAGCCACAGGCAATATTAGCTGAGGTAATAAAGGGAAGCACCTTTTCATCCTGACCCATCGTATAAGCTCCGAAGCTTTCCCCCATGTCACAATTTAAATCTACTTTCATAGTGCTAAAATCACTCCTCACATTCTGAGTATATGTATCTATTAATTTGAACTTCTTGACCGATAGATCGAGCGTTTTGCAGTTCTAAAAATGTAGTAAGCCCAATGGGTACAAAGCGTATGTAGTCCCCAGCGTTTAATAGAATGGGCTGTTCATTTTCTGGCTCATATAAATGGAGAGGGGTTCTTCCAATAATTCTCCATCCACCAGGACTTTCAATAGAATAAACTCCTGTTTGGTTCCCGGCAATTCCTACTGAACCAGCGGCTACTTTTGCCCGTGGTCTGGAAAGGCGTGGTGTGGCAATGCGAGGAGATAATCCTCCGAGGTAAGGGAAGCCGGGAGCAAACCCTAACATATAGACTAGATAAGGTCGGGAAGAATGCAGAGAGATGACCTCTTCTATACTGAGCTGGTGATAAGAGGCAACGTCAGCTAAGTCTGGACCATAATCCCCTCCATAGAGCACGGGGATTTCGATGATATAGCGCTTTACTTTTGGAGTTTTTTGTAGCTGGTTTGTAAGGGAACGAAGCTGCTGTGTTAATTCATCATAACTAATTTTTAGTGCATCATAATAGAGAGTGATGGTTGTATAAGCAGGGACAGCTTCTGTAATGGGGAGTTCTGTCTGCTCTTGAAGCAAAGCCATATAGTGTAGGATCTGTTTATGGATATCTTCATCGATTTGTTCGCCAAAGACCAGTTGGATGGCTTGATCTCCCAAGGGATGGAAGTGAATCATGGGATTCTCTCCTTTTCTTTTTTGTTCGGCCTCTTTCATCCACTATTATTATAATAGATCCATGGTTTGAAGATAAGTCTAGAATAGCAAGAGAAGGATTTTAGAAAAACTCCTTTTAATTGTCTATTTTACGAGTTAGACATGGGCAAACACATTTGATATAATTGACTCGGTATTTGGTTAAGATTAGAAAAATCAGCAAGAACCTTTTATAGTTGGAGGGAAGGATTCATGGATTTATTAAATCTGTATCAAAACAATTATTTAATGATTATTTCTTTCCTTATTTTAGGCGTTTTTTTGCCTGTAGCTGCCCTTACTTTTGGGAGATTTTTACGTCCGCATAATCCAACCTCGGAGAAGATGACAACGTATGAAAGCGGTGTCGATCCGATTGGAGAAAGCTGGATTCGATTTAATGTACGTTATTATATTTTTGCTTTGCTTTTTGTCATATTTGATGTTGAAACCGTATTCTTGTACCCTTGGGCTGTAGCTTATGAACATCTTGGTCTATTTGCACTAATAGAAATGCTCATATTCGTAGCCCTTTTACTCGTGGGACTCATCTATGCTTGGAAAAAGAAGGTGCTCAAATGGAACTAAATTTAGAAGGTATTACACCTGAAGAACGGGAAGAGCTTCAACGAAATGTTTTTTTAACAACTTTAGAACAAGTGAAGGCATGGGCTAGAAGTAATTCTCTTTGGCCCTTAACTTTTGGATTGGCCTGTTGTGCGATTGAGATGATGGGCACAGGAGCATCCCATTATGATTTAGACCGTTTCGGTGTCATTTTCAGAACTTCTCCCCGTCAATCGGATGTGATGATTGTAGCGGGAACGGTGACGAAAAAGATGGCTCCGTTGCTTCGACGTCTCTACGATCAAATGGCAGAACCGAAATACGTTATTGCGATGGGAGTTTGCGCGACAGCAGGAGGTCCTTATATCAAATCCTATGCTGTGGTTAAGGGAGTGGATCAGGTGGTTCCTGTGGATGTCTATATCCCGGGCTGTCCACCGAATCCAGCTGCTTTGATCTATGGAATTAACAAGCTGCAAGAAAAAATCCGCTATGAAGCTAAGACAGGAAAGCGGGTGACTACATAATGAGTGATCAAGAAAAGAAGGATGTAACGGCAGAAGAAAAGAAGCTGGCGGCCGAGAAGGCAAAAGCCGCAGCCAAAGCGAAGGCTGCTGCGGCTGCGAAAGCAAAGGCGGCAGCTGCTGCCAAAGCTAAACAAGCAGCTATGGAACAGCAGAACGAAAGCACGTTAGCTGATGGTGCTGAACCTAATTTTGAACCTGATGTCTACAAAGCAACTACACCTGAGAATAATCCGGAGCAGAGTGATCAAGTTGTGGATGCTGTCAAGGATACAGACGGCGAAGCAGTAGATTCAGGAGATGATATGGCGAAAGCGAAAGCGAAAGCCGCTGCGGCTGCGAAAGCCAAAGCTGCTGCCGCCGCAAAGGCAAAAGCTGCTGCGGCAGCCAAAGCAAAGGCTAGTGCTGGAGAAGACACTACTAGCGAGGCGGAAGCAACAGATGATGATGCCAAAGCGAAAGCCGCTGCTGCTGCGAAAGCCAAAGCCGCTGCCGCCGCAAAGGCAAAGGCTGCTGCTGCAGCCAAGGCAAAAGCAAGTGCAGAAGGAGCTTCCGGTGAGGCTCTCTCAGAAGATGAGGAAGCGAAAGCCAAAGCGGTGGCTGTAGCGAAAGCGAAGGCTGCTGCCGCTGCGAAAGCCAAAGCCGCTGCGGCTGCTAAAGGAGCGGATGCTGGAGAAGAAGCTGAGCCGAAAAAACCATCCATCAATCAACCAGTCTTAGATCGAATCGTTAAAGTGATCAGTGAGCATTTGGGGCAGGAAGTCATTGAAGAATCCTATATCAATGAGCGAGGCAAGGACGTACCTACCCTAGTCATAAAAAATGAAAGATGGTTTGAGGTTGCTCAGTTCCTCAAACACAATGAACAACTGGCTTTTGACTATTTATCTATCTGCATGGCTCGGACTTCGAGAGTCATATGGAGGTCTATTTTCACTTCTATTCTTACAAAGAAAAGCACTCATTAGCAGTAAGGGTAAAGACAGAGCGTGAGCAAGCTACCATCGCCTCCATTACTCCTATTTGGTTTGGAGCTGATTGGCCAGAACGCGAAACCTATGATTTGTTAGGGATTGTTTTTGAAGGGCATCCCAATTTAACTCGCATTTTGCTGCCAGATGATTGGGTTGGCTATCCATTAAGAAAAGATTATGAACAACATGATGAGGAGGTGTAGAGGACAATGATTAGAACAGAAGAAATGCTGCTCAATGTTGGGCCTCAGCACCCTAGTACACACGGGGTGTTCCGTGTCGTAATAAAAATAGATGGTGAAATTATCACTGAAGCAACGCCAGTGATTGGTTACCTACATCGTGGAACAGAGAAACTAGCTGAGGATCTTAATTATACTCAAATTATTCCTTACACAGATCGTATGGATTATTTATCTGCGATGACAGGGAATTATGTGATCTGTCATGCGGTGGAAACCTTAATGGGTCTTGAGATTCCGGAGCGCGCAGAATACTTGCGTGTCATTGCGATGGAGTTAGGACGAATAGCCAGCCACCTTGTATGGTTTGGAACCTATCTGCTAGATATAGGGGCTATGAGTCCGTTTTTATATGCTTTCCGTGAACGGGAAATGATTACGAATATGATTAATGAATTGTGTGGAGCTCGCTTAACGTTCAACTACATGCGTGTAGGTGGAGTGAAGTGGGATGCACCTGAGGGATGGATTCAGAAGGTTAAAGAGTTTATTCCTTATATGAGAGAGCAATTAGAAGGTTATCATCAGCTTGTTACAGGAAATGAGATCTTCTTGACTCGTGTCAAAGGAGTAGGGATCTATAATGCTGAAACAGCGATCAAGTATTCACTAAGTGGTGCTAATCTTCGATGTACAGGGGTGAAGTGGGATCTGCGCAAAAACGAGCCTTATTCCATCTATGATCGTTTTGAGTTCGATGTTCCGACAGAAACAGAAGGAGATGCTTATTCTAGATATTTAATTAGAATGGAAGAAATGCGTCAATCGCTTCGTATTCTAGAACAAGCAGTAGAACAATTTCCTTCATCTGGAGAGATCATGGGTAAGGTACCAAGGGTCATCAAGCCTCCAGCAGGAGAAACGTTCGTTCGTATTGAGTCACCTAGAGGGGAAATCGGCTGTTATATCCATAGTAAAGGAAAACCCCAGCCCTATCGATTAAAGTTTCGCAGACCGTCCTTCTACAATCTTCAAATATTGCCTGAATTGTTAAAAGGGCAGAACATTGCTAATTTAATCACTATTTTAGGTGGAATTGATATTGTTCTTGGGGAGGTGGATGGATAATGATGAATGATCTTTTGACATCTACCCCATCCTGGCTAAATTTTTTCATTTATTTAGGCTTAACGGCTGCCTTTTTAGGAGTGGTTTTAGGATTTGTAACGTATGCGATTTTAGCAGAGCGTAAAGTCATTGGTTATATGCAGCTACGTATTGGGCCCAATCGTGTCGGAGGACGTTTCGCTTTATTACAGACTGTCGCTGACGTTTTAAAGCTTTTGTTGAAAGAGGACACCATGCCTAAGAAAGCGGATCGAGCCTTATTTGTAATTGCTCCGGTCATTGCTTTTGTTCCTGCGTTTATGGTTATTGCTGTTATTCCTTTTACAGAGAACCTGTACTTTTCAGACCTAGGAGTAGGCTTGCTTTATTATTTAGCAATTTCTGGCTTGACTACCTTTGGAGTGATTACAGGCGGATGGGCATCGAATAACAAGTATGCACTATTAGGCGGTATGCGTTCAGTAGCAGATGATTTCTTATGAGATCCCGCTAGTGATGTCTGTGATAGGAGTCATTTTATTAACAGGAAGTTTGAACTTAATTGATATTGTGGAAGCACAGTCAAGAACCTATTGGTATATTCTTTTACAGCCAGTGGCTTTTATCATTTTTATGATTGCATCTGTAGCAGAATTAAATCGAACCCCATTCGACTTGCCTGAGGCAGAATCTGAACTGGTTGCAGGATATCATGTAGAATATAGTGGATTTCGCTTCGCCTTCTTTATGCTGGCAGAGTATGTCTATCTTTTTGCGATGGCGTCACTTGTCACGGTGTTATTCCTAGGTGGCTGGTATCCTCCATTCGCTTTCCTTGACTTTATTCCGGGTGTGGTCTGGTTCTTATTGAAGTTTTCAGCCATTGTGTTCTTCATGTTCTGGATTCGAGCTACATTCCCTCGTTTACGAGCGGATCATCTTATGGAGTTTGGTTGGAAAGTGTTACTCCCATTAGCCTTGATCAATATTTTTGTCACGGCATTAGTAAAAGAATTGTTCTTTAGATCTTAGTTAAAGGAAGTGATACCATGTTCGGATTAGTGAAAGGGTTAGGATTTACTCTAAAGAGCCTTGCACAAAAGAAAGTAACCTATTCTTATCCTGACGTGCCGCTTGAGATGCCAGATCGCTTTAGAGGGATACAGCATTTTTATCCAGAGAAGTGTATTGTCTGTAATCAATGTGCGGCCATCTGTCCTACAGATTGTATTCAATTAACGGGAAAACCACATCCCGATCCAAATAACAAAAAGAAAATCATTGATACGTATGATATTAATTTTGAAATCTGTATTCTCTGTGATCTCTGTACAGAGGTCTGTCCTACTGAGGCGATTGTGATGTCCAATAATTTTGAGCTGGCATCCTATAGTCGAGATGATTTATTTAAGAACCTAGAATGGTTACATGAGAACACGAAGAATACAAGAGAGGTGAACAAACCATGAGTGGTGAGTTAGTTGTATTCTTCATTCTGGCTCTTTTTACCTTGGGTGGAGCGGTTCTGATGATTAACCTGACTAAAGTGGTTCATATGGTTGTTGCTCTTGCTTTTACTTTTATTAGTATAGCGGGAATTTATGTTCTTTTGGATGCAGAGTTTATCGCTTTTGCTCAGGTGCTTATTTATGGAGGGGCGGTTTCGATTATTATGTTATTTGGAATCATGTTAACCAAACATAATGATCATGATGAAACAAGAAATGCAGGTCATAAATGGCTGGCTAGAATTGGAGTAGGAGTATTTTTCCTTGTCACGTTGTATGCCATTAACGGTGTTAACTGGCTTCCTGAGCCTTCAGCCATGTATGATGACAACACAACTCAAATCGGAATTCAGTTATTTTCCAAGTATGTTATTCCTTTTGAGTTAACCTCTGTGGTTTTATTAGTGGCATTGGTTGGAGCCATTATTTTAGCGAAGCGCGATGATCACCCTGAGCCTGTAAAAGAAGGTGAAAAAAATGAGTAGTATCCCTTTAGCTACCTATCTAAGTGTGGCTGCCATTTTATTTTCCATTGGTTTGTATGGAGCCCTGACCAAGAGAAATGCTGTCGTGGTTCTTATCTGTATAGAATTGATGCTAAATGCTGTAAATATTAATCTGATTGCATTTTCTAAGCTAGGTCTGTTCCCTCATATTACAGGGCAGGTGTTCACTGTTTTTACGATTTCTGTGGCTGCGGCAGAAGCGGCTGTGGGCTTAGCGATTCTCATTGCTTTATATCGTAATCGAGCCACGGTTAATGTAGATGAGATGAACATGATGAAGCGATAGGAGGTAGTTTGTGTTGATGATAGAAAACGTATGGCTTATACCTCTCTTTCCGCTCTTAGCTTTTATCCTGTTGATTGCTTTTGGGCGTCAGTTAAAAGCAGGATCTGCATGGCTAGGAACTCTATTTATGTTGGGAGCATGGATCCTAGCAACGATGACGTTGATCGAAAGACTTCAGTCAGAGCAGGTTGCTCCTATTGTGTTTGACTGGTTGAATATTGGAGATCAGTATATCACGATGGGAATAGAGGTAACACCATTAAATGCTTTAATGTTATTTATAGTCACTTTCGTCAGTTTATTAGTACATATCTATTCTAGAGGATATATGGATGGGGATAATCGTATTGCTGTATTTTATTCTTACTTATCTCTGTTTACCTTCTCCATGCTAGGCTTAGTTATTTCACCCAACCTGCTTCAAATGTATATCTTTTGGGAGTTGGTCGGAGTATGCTCCTTCTTACTAGTTGGCTTTTACTACTATAAACCAGAAGCAAAAGCGGCTGCTAAGAAAGCCTTTATTGTCACGAGAATAGGAGATGTCGGTTTCTTTGTCGGAATGATTCTTTTATTCTGGCAGGTAGGTAGCTTTGATTTAGCCGCGATCTTTCAGGCTGTACAAAACCAGCAGATTGAGAGTGGAATGATAACGTTGATCGCCATTTTAATTTTTATCGGGGCGATCGGAAAATCAGGACAATTCCCATTACACACGTGGCTACCTGATGCCATGGAGGGACCTACACCAGTCAGTGCTTTGATCCATGCGGCAACCATGGTGGCTGCGGGGGTATACCTAGTAGCTGTTCTCTTTCCACTGTTTGAGGCATCACCAGTTGCTCTAGATGTTGTTGCCTATGTCGGAGCATTTACGGCTATTTTTGCCGCTTCGATAGGTTTGGTTCAAAATGATATCAAGCGAGTCCTTGCCTATTCCACAGTGAGTCAGCTTGGCTTCATGATGCTAGCTTTGGGAGCAGCAGGGTATGTAGCCGGTGTCTTTCATCTAATGACACATGCCTTTTTCAAAGCTTTGCTGTTCTTGGCAGCAGGTAGTGTGATTCACGCAGTCCACACACAGGACATTCGCGAGATGGGCGGTTTGTTTAATCGCATGAAGCTTACAGGAGTATTGTTCTTCATTGGCTGTTTAGCGATTGCAGGGATTCCGCCATTCTCTGGCTTCTTCTCGAAAGAAGAAATCCTGCTAACGGTTTGGGCGGATGGGCGTTATGGAGTCTTTATTGTTGCAGTGATTACTGCCTTCTTTACCGCTTTTTATATGTTCCGTCTATTCTTTAAGGTCTTTAGCGGTTCAGCTAAAACAACTGCGGTGAACAAGGCACATGAATCTCCGTTTGTCATGGTTCTCCCTATGATATTATTAGGTGTTTTGGCGGTTACGGCAGGCTTTACGCATACTCATTTCTTCGGTACTTGGTTAGGAGATTGGCTTGTTACAGGTCCTGCTCATACCTATGGACTTATCGTCCGAGAGGCTCCTCTGTGGATTATGCTTTTAGCGATTGGAGTTTCCATTGCAGGGATTTGGCTCGCTTATCTGCTCTATGTTAAGAGATCGATTTCCAAGGAAATGTTTATGGGCAGTTTCCCATGGGCGTATGATGTCTGGCTCAATAAATACTATATAGATGAATTATATCAAGCTACAGTTGTGCGAGGTCTAAGAGGAGTAGGTGTTCTCCTTCATTACTTTGATACATATGTGGTCGAAGGAATCGTCAACCTCTTTAGCAATGTGACCACGGGTCTAGCTGGAGTAGGGGCGAAGCTACAGAATGGACAGGTGCAAACATATGGTATTGTTGTCATCATAGGTTTTGTCGTTCTATTCGTAGCCTTTATGAGTGCAGGGGGGTATTTAGGATGATTTCAAACTATTTATTAACATTGATTGCCTTCTCCCCACTCCTTGGAATTCTAGCTGTTCTTTTTGTTCCGAAGCAAAAAGCAGGTTTAATTAAAGCGATAGGAATCGTAGTGACTTTGATCCCTCTTGCTTTGTCTATCCTATTGGTTGGCTCATTTGATTTTAATAAGCAAGAATATCAATTTGTTGAACATGTCCAGTGGATTACGTTTCAAATTCCCGCTACACAAAATTCATTATTAGAAATTGATTATGAATTAGGGGTAGATGGTCTAGCTGTTACCTTGATTCTACTAACCACTGTGATTGCTTTCTTAGCTGCCATTGCCTCCGTGCATATTAAAAAGAGATGGAAGGAATATTTTATCCTGTTTTTTATCCTTGAAACAGGAATGCTAGGGGTCTTTATGTCCTTAAATCTTTTCCTTTTCTTTATTTTCTTTGAGCTAACCATTATCCCAATGTTTTTCTTAATTGGTATCTGGGGTTATATGGAAAGAGAGAAGGCGGCAAACTCCTTCCTGATTTATAATGGAATAGGTTCAGCGGCGATGCTAATTGCTTTTGTTACCTTGTTCATTTTCACTCGTGAGGTGAATATTCCAGCATTGCAGTATATTATGGGTCATCCTCAAGTGAAGGAGTCCTTTAGATTTGGGTTGTTTTTGACTCTCGTATTTGCTTTTGGAGTCAAGCTTCCGATTTTTCCTTTGCATACTTGGATGCTCAAGGTGCATGTACAGGCTCCACCTGCTATTGTAATGATTCACTCAGGAATCCTGTTGAAATTGGGAGCCTACGGATTGATTCGCCTAGGAATGGGGATTTTTCCTGAGGAAACCTACGCCTTTTCCTATATTCTTGCGATTCTAGGAGTGGTCAATATCCTCTATGGAGCGATTTTGGCTTTTGTCCAAAAAGACCTCAAAATGGTTTTGGCATACTCTAGTATTTCACATATGGGAATTGTGCTTCTGGGGATTGCAGCTCTTAACTACAGTGGACTTCAGGGTGCGATTTTTCAAGTGATTTCTCATGGTTTAATTTCCGCTTTACTCTTCTTCCTCATCGGGGTTATATATGAGCGAACCAACACTTCTATGATTGACCAAATGGGGGGCTTAGCGAAAAGCATGCCATTTATCTCAGGCGTACTCTTGGCTGCTGCATGGCAAACCTTGGTCTACCAGGTATGAGTGGGTTCATTAGTGAATTTCTTGCCTTTAAAGGCTTGTTCGCCGTTTACCCTTGGGTTGCAGCAGTAGGTGTGCTAGGTATTATTCTAACGGCGGTTTATTTACTCAGAGCGGTGTTGAATACGACATTTGGTCCAGCCAAGGAAGAGTTTGCTGAGATCTCAGATGCTAGGGGCTTTGAGGTGGTTCCGATGGTTCTGTTATTGGGACTGATTATTCTCATTGGAGTCTATCCAAATATGTTAGCTGAGGCGTTAGGCCTCTCAGTAGATACTATTTTACAGAGCCTGTGGGCTAGGATAGGAGGGTATTAGAGATGGATATGCAGGAGCTATTAAGTTATCCATGGAGCATTATGATGCCCGAGTTCATTATCCTAGGCGTGGCAACATTCTTGTCATTACTAGATCTCTTTATGAAAGAAAAGACCAATCGAAAAATCATTGCTTATATTGCATTGGCTGGAGTTGGAGCGGCTTTGTTCTTCGTCCTAAGGCAGCTTCAAACGATCGGGCTAGAACAGCCTGTCTACCAAATTCTACACGATACCTATCGTTTGGATGGATTTGCTATCGCTTTTAAGCTCATTTTTCTGGTAGGTGTTGCTTTTTGTTTGATCTTGTCTTTGGATTACGTCAAAACCAAAGAAATTTCATATGAGGGTGAATTTTACTATTTAATTTTAACGGGGTTATTAGGGGCCATGATTCTAGCCTCTTCAGCAGATATGATCACGATGTTTGTGGGACTAGAGCTACTTTCTCTATCTTCATACATTCTGGTCGGATTGAGGAAAAAACGTCTTCAGTCCAATGAATCAGCATTTAAGTATGTAGTATCAGGCGGGATTGCCACTGCGATTATGCTGTACGGAATGTCCTTTATTTATGGGCTATCTGGTTCGTCTAACCTGTTTGAAATTCAGGATCGTTTAATCACAGCTTATACAGAAGGATATGAATTTCTCATTTATTTTGCCTTCTTCTTGCTATTTGTAGGGATGGCATTCAAGATTTCAGTGGTTCCTTTCCATATGTGGGCACCTGATGTCTATCAAGGAGCTCCTACACCGATTACAGCCTTTTTGTCTGTAGTATCGAAAGCAGCTGGCTTTGCCTTGATGCTTCGTTTGTTCATTGTGACAATCTGGCCTATCGGTGAGTTTAACCAAATGACGGGAATGGCAGATTTAATCTTTTTCGACCTAAACTTCTATCTGGCTTTGGCAGCGGCGGCATCCATGATTATCGGTAACTTACTAGCCTTGCGTCAAACCAATATCAAGCGAATGTTTGCTTATTCGAGTATTGCTCAAGCTGGGTATATTTTAGTTCCTTTGGCGTCATTGTCCCATTTGTTCTTCATTCAGAATAACCAAGTGGTATCCACCATGATCTTCTATCTGTTTGCCTATTTATTTATGAATCTTGGCGCCTTTGCTGTGATTCAGGCTGTAACAAATCAAGCAGGCACAGAGGATATTAAAGCTTTTGCAGGGCTGTATCATCGCTCACCTTGGAAAGCATTTGCCATGACCATATTCTTGCTTTCATTAGCTGGATTACCGATTACCGCAGGTTTTTTTGGTAAGTTTATGATTTTTATGGTGACATTAGATCAAGGGCTATTCTGGTTAGCAGCTGTTATGGTAGTAACAAGTGTCGTTTCTTATTTCTACTATTTTGGAGTGTTTCGTCAGATGTACATGCGTTCAGGGGATTCAGATACACCTATACGCCTCTCTGTAGGAATAGGGGTCGTCACGGTCCTGTGTTTAGTTGGAACGATTGTTCTTGGGTTAGTGCCTACAGATGCGTTGCAGATGATTCACGAACGCTTCCATTTTACCGAACTGTTCTTTAGATAGTTGGAAGAAAGCTAAAAGCAGAACACTCAAATAAACCTGTACTTAAGACCCGGGGGAAGACATCAGGAAAATAACCCAGGTATGAAGTACAGGTTTGTTTTTTTGACTGAATAAGAAAGGATTTTATGAAAAATAGAGGATTTTGACTATTTATGTCGAATGTGTTTTTGAACCAAAGAAAAGAGGGAACAGAAGAATGTTAGAAGCAACGCTGGGAGTCAATGCGATCATTAGCATGCTCTTGAGTATTTTTTTCATTGGGGTTAGTTGGTGGGCGCTTCAAGCTTTCAAGTTCGACTTGTTTATACGAAACAAGAATGGAACCCAAGCGAAGCTGCTGCAATTAATTATCGCCATTGTACTTGGTTATGGTGTAACGAGCTTTTTCATGGATTACTTGAAATGGTCAGCTCTGCTTAAGTACATATTTTATTAAATTCATAAATTGGCTTCAAGAGTTGAACCTTGAGAACCATTGTGTCGATAAAAGACATTTTTTTTCACGTATGCCTCTCCCTGTAGTGGACAAAATGGGAATAAGAACATTTTAAGGGGAGAGAAATCATGAGGTTGTCTAGGGGAGAGCTTGTATTTGTTGGTTTTGTTTTGGCAGTGATTGTTCTTTTTTCTATAAGTGATGAGTCTAATGAACGATTACAAACCATAAGGAGTCATTCTGTATTAGCTAGTACATCAGAGGGAATTCCTTCTGGAGCACTACCTACTTTAGAACTGTTCCAAGAGATGCAGGAAGTGGGCATTTCTTTAAAGGAATGGACGGTGTATTGGAGAGGAACAATAGGAGTAGAAGAGAAGGAAAATCTGCTCCAATGGATAGAGGAAGACCCTCTGTTCATAAAGCAATCTGAAGCTCTCCAGCCTGATTGGGATGAGGGTTCACCAGTTCAAACCATATGGGAGAAAAGAGAGAACAATACGATTCATCAACTCAAAATCATCAGCTACCCCCAAGAAAAAAAGCAAAATTCGAACTATATCTACACTTGGTCTGGGACACAATTAGAGCCTAATTGGGTAGATGCCTATCAAGAGACGGAGCAACGAATCGTAACCCATTTGAAAAAAATTCCTGAAATTTTCACTTGTTTAGAAGGATTTACTAGTGATAAACTAAATTTTGACTTGTCAGTTGTTGATCATGTGTTATCTAAGATCATTTATCAATTGGATGGTACGGTGACTCATCAAATGGCTGACGCTAATTTTTTAAGTATGAATGGGTATATTTCAACTTGGGGCCAACGTTTTTTACCGTTAGAAAATGATCAGAAAATGAATATTCAACTCTCTGCTCGATTTAACGCTTTACTGAATCAAACCCAAGTAACGATAGGATATCCGCTGATCTTAAAAGAACACTAACAAGAAAAAACGTGCGGAGGGGAACGACATTGGACAAAATTATTGTAAGAGGTGGTAATCGACTGACTGGAAAAATCCGAGTTAGTGGCGCTAAAAACGCTGTATTACCCATTATCGCAGCCTCCATATTAGGAGAAAAGGGAACAAGCGTCATTGACGATGTACCTCAATTAGACGATGTATTTACAATCAATGAAGTGCTAAGAAACTTAAATATACAGGTTCATTATCACAACAGAAGGCTGACAGTAAACGCGAGTCAGGAGTTAAATTATGAAGCTCCTTATGAATATGTGCGTAAGATGCGTGCTTCTGTTTTGGTCATGGGACCACTCTTAGCTAGAACTGGGAGAGCTAAGGTTGCTTTACCTGGAGGCTGTGCTATAGGTTCACGCCCTATTGATCAACATCTTAAAGGATTTGAAGCTTTGGGGGCGGAAATCACTCTGGGTAGTGGTTATATTGAAGCAAAGGTAGAGGGACGCCTACAGGGAGCGAAGATTTATCTAGATATCCCAAGTGTAGGAGCAACAGAGAACATTATGATGGCAGCGACCCTTGCTGAAGGCATCACGATCTTAGAAAATGCTGCTGAAGAGCCAGAAATCGTGGATTTAGCCAATTATTTAAATGCGATGGGTGCCAAAATCCGAGGAGCTGGAACGGGGACTATTCGAATTGAAGGAGTCGAAAGCTTAGAGGGAGCCAATCATGTAGTGATCCCTGATCGGATTGAAGCGGGAACTTATATGATTGCAGCAGCGATTACACGTAGTAATCTCTTCATCGAAAATGCGATTCCACATCATCTTTACCCGCTTATCGCAAAGCTCAAGGAAATGGGTGTTGAGGTTCTCGAAACCGAAGATGGTATTCAAGTGAATGCGGACGGGAAAGAGCTTCATTCTGTAGATGTCAAAACCATGCCGCATCCTGGCTTCCCAACGGATTTACAGCCGCAAATGATGGCGTTGTTATGTTCGACTAAAGGCCCTTGTGTTGTGACAGAAACGGTTTTTGAGAATCGTTACATGCATGTAGAGGAATTTAAGCGAATGAATGCGGCGATTAAAATTGAAGGGCGCTCAGCCTTTCTTCAAGGAGAAACAAAATTCCAAGGAACTAAAGTAACGGCGACAGATTTAAGAGCAGGCGCCGCTTTAATTCTAACTGGCTTAATTGCCGATGGCTTCACTGAAATTGGAGCTCTTCATCACATTGATCGTGGATACGAAGACATTGTCAGCAAGCTTGTAGGCATAGGCGCTTCTATTGAACGAATTACTGCACAAGAAGTTGAACAGGAAGAAACAGAAAAAGTGAATATTCATGTAACTCAAGCGTCTTTTGCTTAAGGGAAAAGCACCTACAACGGGTGCTTTTTATTTTTGTCATAAAGCTCCACCTTCACCCATATGATGTGTAGAAGAAAGAAAGTTTGTCCACATTAAACTACAAATCATAATAGGAGTGAGTCAGAGTATGGTACGTCCAGTGTTTATCGTTACAGTCGTTCTATTCGTTCTTATTGTAGCTATCCCTACTTTTGTTGTTCAGTTTTTACCTAAGGCTCCCGAGGCAAGTCAAGAAACAATGGTTGAACTGGTAACAGAAACCAAAGAGGTAGAAGAAGCTTTTCCACAGGTGGAAATAGCGGTATATCGGACAGGCTCTAAGACGATTGAAAAGGTTCCCCTAGAGCTTTACATTAGAGGTGTTGTGGCATCTGAAATGCCAGCCAATTTTGAGCTAGAGGCTTTAAAAGCACAAGCTTTGGCTGCGAGAACGTATATTGTACGAAGATTAGTGGAGAAGGATTATTCGGATACACCTAAAGGCAGTATCGTGACGGATACGGAAAGGCATCAGGTTTACCAAAGCGAAGGAGAATTGAAAAAACGCTGGGGGAAGGATTTTGAGCCTAATCTTAGCAAAGTGAACCAAGCTGTCAATGAAACAATGGGACAAGTATTGACGTATGAGGGAAGACCCATTAATGCCACCTTCTTCTCTACGAGTAATGGATACACGGAAAATTCGGAGGAGTATTGGGGTACAGAGCTTCCGTACCTGCGCAGTGTGACGAGTCCTTGGGATCAAGACTCACCACGTTACAAGGAACAAGTGGTGATGAGTATAGAAGAGTTTCAAAAAAAATTAGGAATTAAGCTGACTCTACCAACATCCCCAGATGAACCATTTAGCGAAGTCGTGTCACGAACAGAAGGAAATAGAATTGGGAAAATCAAGGTGGGGGAAGCTTCTTTCACTGGGAAAGAGGTAAGAGAAATGTTGAATCTCTCCTCTTCGCATTTTGAATGGCACATTAAGAATGGAAATGTCTATATAGATACAATTGGTTGGGGACATGGGGTCGGTATGAGTCAGTGGGGGGCGAACGGGATGGCAAAGGAAGGGCATACAGCAGAAGAAATCGTTACTCATTATTACAAAGGAATCATGATTCAAGATTATAGACATTGGATAGTAAAAAGGTAATGGGGAAAACTAAATTTTTTACCTCGGCAGATGTATAAAGACTAGTAAACTGGCAAGAATGATTGCTGAGGTGATGTATTATGAAAGAAGAACAAAAAAATCAATCTTCTATCTCTGAAGAAATGAATGTCAAACCTGCGGGATGGAAGAAGTTCTTCAAAAGAAAATGGTTTTTCCCAGCAATTTACCTAGGTTTAGCAGCTCTTATTCTTGCTCTCATCACATGGTATCAGAATCCGAATGACTTCGAAATAACAACAGAAGATCTAGGATTTGATACAATCTCTCAAGAGTCTACTGACCCTAAAATGAGTGATTATCTTGTAGATGAGCAAAGAGAAGAGGCACTTCCTGTTACAGCAGGTACAGAAAGCATGGCATGGCCTGTAGCTCAAGATGAAGAAGTGCAGGTGGTTTTAGGATTCTTTGACGACAATGCAACAGAAGAGGAGCAAATGGCAGCGATGGTAGAATACGATCGAGCCTATCATCCGCATCAAGGCTTAGACTTGTCTAGACCTGATGGCAAAACTTTTGACGTATTAGCGGCACTTACTGGAACTGTTATTGCCGCAGACAAGGACCCCCTTGTTGGTTATTTTGTTGAAATTGAGCATGAGAATGGGCTTGTTACGGTGTATCAAAGCTTAGAGAATATTGAGGTCGCAGAAGGAGATACCGTAAAACAGGGTGATCTTCTAGGACAAGCAGGTCGCAATGTATTCGAAAAGGATTTAGGTATTCACTTGCATTTTGAAGTAAGGGAAAATGATGTAGCTGTTAATCCAGATCAATATCTTGCAAAAGTGGATACACAGCAATAGGTGATCCACTCTAAAAGCAAAATCAGAGGGTTGCAGTAAAAGTAAATGAACTCGCACATAAAAAACCTATGTATTGGTAAAAGGGCATCAAGTAAGATTTATCACTCTTGAATGTACTTTTACTTGGCATAGGTTTTTTTTGTTCAATACTGAGGGACACATGGGTAGCCTTGTTATTCTTAGGAATCAGGCGGGATCTGTTGAGTCCAATTGATCAATAAATAAAAAAATTGTACGAATTAGCTTGTCAGGCTTGGATTTGTAGAATATATGCCTTCCTACCCCAATATAATGTATCAGACTAGAATGAATAGGGAGGCGAGGGGAGTGCACGATTACATCAAAGAGCGAACCTTAAAAATTGGTCTGTATATTTTAGAAACCAGAAATACGGTTCGCACAATCGCTAAGGAGTTTGGCGTTTCAAAGAGCACAGTGCACAAAGATCTTACCGAACGACTACCCGAGATAAATCCAGACCTAGCAAACGAAGTAAAAGAGATCTTGGAATATCACAAATCTGTGCGACATTTAAGGGGGGGAGAAGCTACCAAGATTAAGTATAAGCAAAATGGTCATGATAATGTAGAGGAGAGTGAATTGGCGCAAGCAAAATCATAAGAAGATTCTAACAAAGGAACCATAATACAAGCAAAAAAGGATATCCCTGAGTCATACAGAAATAGTTATAGAAAAAAATCGAAATTTAGCAGATAATTTAGTATGATATATTTATCGTGGAAAGAAACAGGGAGGGCAATCGTAACATGTTTACTCGTGATATAGGAATTGATTTGGGTACAGCGAATGTTTTAATACATGTCAAGGGGAGAGGAATCGTCCTTGATGAACCAAGTGTAGTTGCACTTGATAATAATACAAAAAAAGTCTTAGCAGTAGGTGAAGACGCACGAAGAATGGTCGGACGAACACCAGGAAATATAGTAGCGATTCGCCCATTAAAGGATGGGGTTATTGCTGACTTTGAAGTAACAGAAGCAATGCTCAAGTATTTTATTCAAAAAATTGGAGTCAAAGGATTCTTCGTTTCTCCAAGAATTTTGATCTGCTGTCCAACAAATATTACCTCTGTGGAGCAAAAGGCGATTCGCGAAGCGGCAGAAAAAAGTGGTGCCCGCAAAGTCTTCTTAGAAGAGGAACCTAAAGTGGCAGCTATTGGAGCTGGAATGGATATTTTTGAACCTAGTGGAAACATGGTGGTAGACATTGGCGGTGGTACAACAGATGTTGCCGTTCTCTCTATGGGAGACATTGTCACCGCCTCTTCTATTAAGGTTGCAGGGGACAAGTTCGATCAAGCCATTTCACGCTATATCAAACGCAAATATAAGCTTCTAATTGGGGAACGAACGGCTGAGGATGTCAAAATAAATATTGCTACTGTATTTCCTGATGGTCGTAATGAACAGATGGATATACGAGGGAGAGATATGGTTTCTGGATTGCCTCAAACGATCACAATTTCTTCAAAAGAGATTCATGAAGCATTGGAAGAACCCGTTTCTAACATTGTCGTAGCTTCAAAAAGCGTGCTTGAAAGAACTCCGCCAGAATTATCTGCTGATATCATAGACCGTGGAATCATCTTAACAGGCGGTGGAGCGCTACTGCACGGGATTGACCAGCTTTTAGCAGAGGAATTAAAGGTTCCTGTACTGGTCGCTGAAGAGCCGATGACATGTGTGGCTAGAGGGACAGGCATCATGCTAGAGAATTTGGATAAAGTTCCTAAGCGTGCCTATGTGTAAAAAATGAATCACCCTGCCGATATAATAAAGTGAGGTGATGACACATGTTTCGAGGTATTTATACAGCTACATCTGGAATGGTGGCTACAAGTAGGAAGCAACAGATGCTAACAAACAATTTAGCCAATGCAGAAACCCCAGGATATAAGCAGGATCAAACGGTTTTAAGAGCTTTTCCAGATATCCTAATTCAACGAATTAGAGGAGATCAGGGGATGAATGTGCAAGGAAAACCCTCTTTCCCTGGAAATACGAATTTAGGTGTTTTACACACTGGAGTCTATGCTCAGGAAGGAATTCCATCCTTTATGCAGGGAGCTCTTAAGGCTACGGGTCGTAACCTAGACTTAGCGCTGGTAGATCAAAGTATGCCTCCTAATCCACAGACAGGGTTACAGGGACATGTGTTTTTTGCTGTTCAAAAAGGCGAGGGTGAAATTCGTTATACACGAAATGGACAATTTGCCATCGATCCAGAAGGATATCTAACAACAAGTGATGGATACTATGTACTAAATGAAAATCAACAACGCATCCAATTGGAAAGCCATTCCTTCCAAGTGAGGGAGGATGGACGAATTTTAGTTGAAAACAACAATCAACCAGGTACCTTTATGGCTGCCGGCAGAATATACATTGGTTATACAGAACAACCTGAGCAGTTTGTGAAGGAAGGAAACGGACTGCTTCGAATGAATGGTGGAGGAGAGTTACCTCTTGCAAGGAATATGGCATTTTTAAATGACCCTGCAAATCCGGGAAGTTATCCATTTCAAATCATACAGGGATATACAGAGTCCTCTAATGTGGATGTGACTCAAACCATGACGGATATGCTCAGTATGTTTAGACTATATGAAGCGAACCAGAAAATACTTCAGGCGTATGATCGTAGTATGGAAAAAACGGTAAATGATGTAGGGCGTTTATAAAAATGAGGCAACATAGTGAGGAGAGGGAACAATGAATCTACAAATGATGTCAGCTGCAAATACATTAAATCAGCTGCAAAAAAAGGTGGACATTATTTCAAACAATATTGCCAATGTGAATACGACAGGGTATAAAAGAAATGAAGCAACCTTTCAGGATTTACTTACTCAGAACATCAAGAATCAGCCGCATGCTGTAAAAGAAGCAGGACGTGAAACTCCATATGGTTTGCGAGTTGGCTTTGGGGCTAGAATTGGTCAAACCACGATGAGATATGAGCAAGGTGTTCCTCAAGCAACTGGGCGCGATCTTGATTTTATGATTGAAGGGGAAGGCTTCTGGTTCAGAACGGCTCGTACGTGGGTTGATGAAACAGGCAATGCCAGAAGAGAAGAATATTTTACTAGAAATGGTTCTTTTCATCTGCAACCTACTTCACAACAAGCGAATGCTCCATTACGACTTGTCACCCACACGGGGTTACCTGTGTTAAATAATAATGGACAAGAGATCAGAATCCCTGCTAATATGAATCATATCGAGATGCAATCAGACGGTACCTTGCGAGCAGTGGATCAAAGTACAGGCGAAGCCATGAATATTCAATTGGGTATAGCTAAGATTAATCGCCATGATCTTTTAGAAGCGGTTGGTGAGGGACAATTTAGACTGACTGTCAATCAAGCTCAGTTAGTAGCAGATGGTGGAGTTGTACTAAATCCCAATCAAGGAAGCTACGGGCTTAAACAGGGAGTTCTAGAGATGTCTAATGTTGACTTAACCCAAGAAATGACAGAGTTAATGGTTGCCCAACGTTTAATGCAATTCCAATCCAGAGCTATTTCCATGGCTGATGATATGATGGGATTAGCTAATTCGATTAGAGGGTAACGTGGGTATAAAGGAGTAATAAAGATGGATAATAGAGAAAGAACATCAGAACCAACAACAACAACCAAAGGAAATCCACCAACAAAAAAGAAAAGAAAGCGAAAGAAACAAGGCAATAAGTTTTTAATGGGGATGACTAAATGGCTCTTTATTCTTTTTTGTTTCGTTAGTTCCACTGTCGTGGGTGTAGCTGTTGGATATGGTGTTCTAGGAGAAGGATCAATCTCAGAAATTTTTGATCTAAATATGTGGAAGCACTTATATCAGCTTGCTTTTGGCAGTTAACGTTACAACTTCGGTCTTGAATAATAAGCCGAAGTTTTTGTATGTGAGGTCTGATAGAGAGGAAGGACGTTTTATGAATCTACCTAACCTAATAACGATTGGAAGGTTCTTCTTTATTCCGCTCTTTATCCTTACCTTTTTTTCATATCAGTCTAATCTATTTGCCTTTCTCATCCTTCTTGCCGCAGGAATTAGCGATATATTAGATGGTTATCTTGCGAGGAAAAATGGGCAGGTTACAGATATCGGTAAGCTCTTAGATCCATTGGCAGATAAGCTGATGATGATTACCGTCATTCTGGCATTTGTGATGGATGACCGTATTTCTTGGTGGGCAGCAGGAGTTTTTTTCTTTAGAGATATTGGTATGATTCTCATTTCTGCCTTTTATCACTTCAATGGGAAAAGGCAAGTTCCTACATCTAATATCTTCGGTAAAGCGACTACGGTCTTTTTCTATGTTGCTTTTCTAATGATTATGTTTGAATTACCGTACCACTCGGAAATGCTGTGGTCCACGATTTTGTTTTCCTTATTTACAAGCTGTATTTATTTCTTTATTTTTCGCAGGCTTAACACACCAATGAAAAGAGCTTCCCAGTAAGGCTGGAAAGCTCCTTTATATGAACCCCAAGCTTTTCTAGAAAAGTTGGGGACAGTACATATTGTTCTCTACTTAGTGAAGTTTATGCTTGGATGCTGATGTAAAATGTTAGTAGTTGTCTATAATGATGAATAGAAGGAGTGGTAAATAACATGTTAGATATTCAGCAAATCAAAGAAATCATCCCTCATCGCTATCCGTTTTTATTAGTGGATCGTATCCTTGAATTGGAGGACGGGAAAAGAGCCGTGGGCTTGAAGAATGTCACAGTGAACGAAGAATTTTTCAATGGACATTTTCCTTCTTTTCCTGTGATGCCAGGAGTGCTTATTGTTGAAGCATTGGCGCAGGTTGGAGCAATTGCTATTTTGAGAATAGAAGAGTTTCAAGATAAACTTGTCTTATTTGCTGGAATAGATGAGTTTCGCTTCAAAGGTCAAGTCAAGCCTGGAGACCAATTAATTCTCGAAGTGGAGCTTACCCGCTTGCGTGGGTCGGTTGGTAAGGGACGAGGGACAGCAAAGGTAGATGGAAAGGTTGTCGCAGAAGGTAACATCATGTTTGCCATGGTAGACCAAGAGATATAGATATAAAGAGTAAGTGAAAGAGCATAAAAAAGGACCCCCTTGAAATTAATTCAAGGGGGTTTTAAATGAGTTCCTTCATTAATATGTATACGCTTACAGTAAGAGGAAGGTAGCTTGGTCAATCAGTTGAATATCCTTTCTCTTTTTGATCTCTTCCATCAGTTGGAATAGGGCTTGGTCCTTTTGTTTAGCTTCAATCATACAATGAATTTCGGGAAGACTCCCTTTTATTTGCTGGAGAAAGTCCAGAAACATTTGCAGGTCAATATAGTCAGCGTGATGTCTGAACTCTTTTTCATTCTTAGGACTAGAAATATGCATTTTAGGTGGGAGTGGAGAATGCTTCCAAGTATCGATGACTCTTTCCCATTCACTTTCCCAGTTCTTTTCTTTATGATGAGCTAAATGATGATGGTAATCAAACACCAAAGGGATCCCCAATTTTTCACAGAGATAGAGAGTATCCAGCAGTGTGAAAGATTTATCGTCATTTTCCAACATGATCATTTTTTGTATTCCTGTAGGAACATCCGCCCAGTTGGTGACAAATCGTTCAAGGGAGGCTTCTGTATCCTTGTAGTTTCCTCCAACATGCATCACACAGCGATGCTGGAGATCGATTCCCATGGCTCTTAGCAGTTGATGATGCAACTTAAGAACCAGTAGGGATTGCTTAAAAATTTCAGGCTTAGGGGAGTTAAGTAAGACAAAGTGATCGGGATGAAAATCAATTCGCATGTCATTTTCCATAGCAAATTTCCCAAGTTCTCTTAGGGATTCAATCATTGGTGTAAGATAATCCCACCCTGCAAGCGCATCATGGGTGGCTAAAGGGACAAGTCGAGAACTTAGTCGAAAGAAACGAACATCATGCCCCTTATTATGTTTTAATAGCCGAAGGCAATTTTGAACATTGGAAATCGCAATTTGCTCTAGCTTGCGAATGACAGCCTCCCGATCGTCCATTTTAGTAAATTGGGCATAGGTCATAGTTTGTGAGGGAGAACAGTTTTTCAGATTGACACTCATCGCTACATAGCCGAGTCGAACGATTGTTTGAGTCATATAAAACACCTGTCATCATATAGTAGTAACTATGTTATTATTTCGAAATTAATAAGAAAATATGTAAAGAATCAGAAAAATTCAAGTTTAAGGGAACAAAAGAAAAAACTACATATGAAGAATATTACAAAAATTGAATAAAATCTACATAAGTCGATAATTGTCGACATTTGTCTGACGATTATAGAAGGATAAAAAAAATGCGGGAAGAACAATAAAAAATAGGTAAATAGAGTGTAAAATGTTTATGAAAGTACCGATATAGGTCTGGACAAAAATCACAAACCACGGTATAGTCATTTTTATGCAAGTAGCGGTTGATTAACGTAATGGAGGAAGATTATGGGGAATAAAGATTATGTAGAAATAGATTTGAGAGCAATTTTCGGTATTGTTTGGAAAAAGATGTGGTTAGTTTTATTAATATCAGTTTTTGTTACATCATTGAGTGGATTTTATAGTATATATTTGGTTGAACCAGAGTATAAAGCATCTGCTGAAATATTAGTCAGTCAAACATATGATAGCACAGAAGAGTTTTATTACTTTAGAGGAGATATATACACTAATATAGAGTTGATTAATACATATAATGTTATTATTAAAAGTCCAAGGATACTAGATAAAGTGATTGAAGAATATAACTTGGATCTAAACTATGCTCAACTTAATAGTAGTGTTGTAGTAAATGCAGTTAAGAATTCTCAGGTTATGTCTATCTCGGTTTACGACAGAGATTATAATAATGCAGTATTTCTTGCTAATGCAATTGCTAGCACATTTCAAAAAGAGATTAAAGAACTAATGAAAGTAAACAATGTCCATATTATGGCTGAGGCAAAAGAAGAATCGAACCCTCGACCAGTAAGCCCACAACCATTCTTTAATATGCTCATCGCTTTTGTTATAGGAACTATGCTAGGTATTGGCCTCATCTTTTTATTAGAATACTTGGATAACACCATTAAAACAGAGGATGATTTGGAACAATTGTTAGGTTTACCTGTACTGGGCACAATTGCCAAAATTGATGAAAAAACCGAAAATAAAATAATGAAAAAGCACAATACACAATTAGGAGGGGAACAGATTGAAGCGTGATCCAAAAACAGCATCTAGATATCGTAATTTAATCACAAAAAATAATCAAAAATCTCCTATTTCAGAATCTTTTAGAACATTACGTACTAATATTCAATTTACAAGTGTTGATACTGATCTAAAAAGCATTATGGTCACAAGTGCAACTCCTCAAGAAGGTAAGTCAACCGTTTCAGCAAATTTAGCAGTGGTTATGGCGCAATCTGGAAAGAAGACACTTTTTGTAGATGCAGATTTGAGGAAGCCTACGGTTCATTATACTTTTAGTTTACAAAACCGTGAAGGGCTGACAAATTTATTGGTTGCTAACAGTGAGATGAATCAACTTGTTCAGAAGTCGGATGTAGAGAACTTATTTGTTCTTACATCTGGACCTATCCCACCGAACCCTGCAGAGTTACTCGGATCTAAAATAATGGGGCGCTTTGTGAAGGAGTGTATGACGCAATATGACATTGTAATTTTTGATACCCCTCCAGTTATTCCGGTAGCAGATGCACAAATTTTGGCAAGTCAAGTAGATGGTGTATTGCTTGTTGTGAATTCAGGAAAAACAAAGCAAGATTTAGCTTACAAGGCTAAGAACTTGTTAGATAAAGTAAATGCAAATATTTTAGGAACTGTATTAAATAATAGAAAAGTCAGTGATACTAACTACTATTATTATTATGGAAGATAATTTTGCTGCAAAGTTGACAAAATCTCGAACAATTATGTTAATAATTTGTTAAATTTTACATTTTCCACAATAATCACTGGATTTATATGTAAAAAATGATGTAATATGTAGTCAGGGAGAATATTCAGCAAAAATGTTTTTAAGTTTTTTATTTGTATAGGTTAGGAAGGGGAGTGTGAGTTTTATGATTGATTTTCATTGCCATTTATTACCTGGTTTGGATGATGGGGCGCAGTCAATAGATGAAAGTCTTGCTCTAGCACAAGCAGCAGTAGAGGATGGGATTTCAAGAGTAGTCGTCACTCCTCATCATCAAAATGGAGTATTTGTGAATGAAAAAAAGAAAGTAATAGAAGAAACCGAAAAATTACAACAAATTCTAAATGAACACAAAATACCACTTCAACTTTTTTCTGGGCAAGAGATTCGAGTGTATCCTGAAATCATAGAAGATCTAAAAAATGATAGACTATTAAGTGTTGATCGAAATAACAAATATATTCTCCTTGAATTACCCTCTAATGAAATACCAGCCTATATGGATCGAATTATTTATGAGATCCTTCTTCTGGGGATCATCCCTATTATTCCACACCCTGAGAGGAATACAATGATTCGTAAAAATCCTAGATTGTTTTATAAAATGATTGAAAAAGGTGCTTTGTCTCAGCTCACAGCAGCTAGTGTGGCGGGGGAGTTTGGAAGGGAAGTTCAAAAGTTTTCTTATCTATGTCTTGAACATCAATTGAGCCATTTTATTGCATCGGATGCTCATAATGTAACCTCAAGATCTTTTCAATTAACTAGAGCATATCAACATGTTGAAAAGAAATATGGCTTTGACTTTGTGTCAAGGTTACAGAGAAATGCGGAGTTAATGGTTGACGGAATCGAATTTTATGTAGACCCACCTATAAAAATAGAGAGTAAAAAATCATTACTCCAATATATTAAAAGGAGTTTTTTTTAATGGATAAGAGTTGTCCTTGTTGTTCTTCCAAAAAAATTGCAATAGATGACGTGAATGGGATCAATGATAAAGAGCAGATACTCCTAAGAATAGATTATAAATGCATTGAGTGTGGAGAAAAATGGTTAATAACTCAAGAGCCATATAAAAGCAAAATAAGTTAATAACTTTCTAGGTAGCTTATTACAATTAGGTAATGCCTACTACACCAATATCATTGTAGGTACTCGGCTATGCTGTGGGTTAACAACCTTAGACGTAAATCGTCAATGGTATGGTTTGAGGACTATTTTTTAAAGGTTTTATCTATAAGGTTCTCTTAGTAGAAATTTATAGCTAAAATCTTTAAATACTTTTTCGAGATCATGAAAGGAGGATTAATGTATGAGCTTTAAGAACAGATTATTTTTTTTGATGGGGCTTGATTCAGTCATTATTCTTACAAGTATTTTCATAGGTAACTATATTTTATTACCGAATCAGAATGTATTAACAACAACTCTAGCTATTAGTGCTTTATCATTATTTGTTTTCCATCATTTACTTGCATATAAGTACAGACTTTACCATCGTGTTTGGGAGTATGCCAGTGTGGGGGAATTAATTTCAATATTTAGAGCAGTGACTTTGTCAATACTATTAACAGCTGTTGTGCAGTTGATCGTCATGCAGCATATTTATATGCGAACGTTACTAATTACTTGGATGATGCATATCTTGTTAATAGGGGGATCACGATTTGCTTGGAGGCTATTCAGAGATAATTACAAAAACTCAAGTGATAAAAAGAAAAGAGCCCTTATAATTGGTGCTGGTTCCGCTGGCGCTATGGTTGTAAGACAGTTAAAGCATAATGAAGATGGAGAATTGTATCCTGTTGCTTTTATAGATGATGACATCAAAAAACATAATCTTTCTGTTATGGGGCTACCTGTATTAGGAGGTAAAGAAGTTATTGAAGAAACAGTAGAACGATTAGATATTGAAAATATTATTATTGCTATCCCCTCACTTAAAAAGAAAGAATTAAATCATATATTTACAGAATGCCGAAAAACGAAAGCACAAACTAAAATCCTTCCTCTAATTGAAGATTTAATGGTTGGGAATGTATCTGTCAGTGAAATGAGAGATGTAAAGGTAGAAGATTTATTGGGGAGGGATCCAATAGAATTAGATACCAAGAATATTTCAGGGTATATAGAGAATGAAGTTGTTTTAGTAACAGGTGCAGGTGGATCGATAGGTTCAGAGGTTTGCAGACAAATATCTCTATTTAATCCTAAAACGCTTGTTTTATTAGGTCATGGGGAAAATAGTATCCATTCAATTGAATTGGAACTAAAAGGAAAGTATGGAGAAAAGATAAATTACCTTACTGAAATTGCGGATATTCAAGATAGGGCAAAAATGTTTTCTGTTATGGAAAAGCATAAGCTAGTGTTGTTTTCCATGCCGCTGCTCATAAACATGTACCTTTAATGGAAAGAAATCCAGAGGAGGCAGTAAAAAACAATATTATTGGTACAAAAAATGTAGCGGAAGCATCAGATACCTGCGGAGTGAATACATTTGTTATGATATCCACAGATAAAGCTGTAAACCCGACAAGTGTTATGGGTTCCACAAAACGTTTGGCAGAAATGGTCGTTCAACATATGGCTAATAGAAGTAAAACAAAATTTGTGGCCGTTCGTTTTGGAAATGTACTTGGAAGTAGAGGGAGTGTGATTCCTTATTTTAAAGAACAGATAGCCAAGGGAGGACCTGTTACAGTAACTCATCCAGATATGATTCGGTATTTCATGACAATACCTGAGGCTTCTAGATTAGTAGTTCAAGCGGGTGCTTTAGCTCGGGGTGGGGAAATCTTTGTTTTGGATATGGGAGAACCAGTAAAAATAGTAGATCTAGCGAAAAATTTAATTAAACTATCTGGTTTTACATTAGATGAAATAGAAATAAAGTTTACAGGGATGCGTCCTGGGGAAAAGCTATTTGAGGAATTATTAAATGATGATGAAGTTCATCCTGAACAGATTTTCCCAAAAATCTATGTAGGAAAATCTACGACAGAGAGTATAGACCAAGTTATTGATCTAATTAATCGCTTTGAAAAAATAGAACCAAATTGTTTAAGAGATGAACTTCTAGAAATAGCAAATAATAAAAAAATAACAAATCAATTAATTGGTATTAATTAGCTACTTAAATTGATAATTTAAGAGATTGAGGTTATGTTATGTTAGCACGTCACACTTTCGTGTATTTCTTTTCCCATGCGCTTCCTGCTATATTGACATTTTTGGGAATTACAATTTATACAAGAATGCTTAGTCCTGAGCAGTATGGTGTATATTCACTTGTAATGGTCATGGTGGTTTTTATTAACTCTGTCTTGTTTCAATGGTTGAGGCTAAGTTTATTACGTTTCTATGCAGTTTACGATAATGATGAGCAAAGGAAATCCTTTAACTCTACAATAATGATTTGTTTTGTAACAATTATGTTCGCATCTTTTATTCCAGCGTTCATCTTCAAAATTATCAATAGGACTGACGAAATTAGTTGGTCACTCATTCTCTTAGGGGTTGTACTTTCGTGGTTACAATCATGGTTAATGATGAATTTAACTATGTTTAGATCAAAGCTTTCGCCTATCAACTATGGAATACTCTCTTTTTTAAAAGCGTTTCTAACTTTACTTTTCGCTGTATTTTTTATCTATATTGGCTTTGGAGAAGTTGGTCTAATTATTGGTTTAATCGTGGGAACCTCGTTGGCAGTGCTTTATCCGACTTTTAAATTTTGGAGAGGAAGCGTTTCTTTAGAAAAATTTGATCTTAGCTTATCTAAACAATTTTTAAGTTATGGAATTCCATTAACCATAACTTTTGCTATGGGAATAATCATTAATAGCTCTGACAGAGTGTTTATTAGTTGGCTAATAGGTGCCGAAGCAACAGGAATATATTCAGTTGCGTATGATTTCTCAGAGTACTCTCTTTTAACCGTCATGACTATTGTAAATCTTGCAGCATATCCTTTAATTGTTAAAACGTATGAAGAAAAAGGAATTGAGGCTACCAATCAACAATTAAAAAAAAATGCATCGCTTCTTATGCTAGTAGCCATACCATCTTTAGCTGGTCTAATTATACTTAATGAAAACATCTCTTCTACGTTATTCGGTAATGAGTTTAGTCAAGGTGTAGCTGTACTAATACCTTGGATAGCAATAGCGGGGTTTCTTAAAGGTTTTAAGCTCTACTATGTTGATATTTCGTATCAAATTACAAAGAACACAAAGCTGCAAGCCATTCCGGTTTTTATAGGAGCAGTAATTAATGTACTATTAAATATATTGTTGATACCACTATATGGTACAGTAGGAGCGGCAATTGCAACTGTCCTCGCTTATGGGGTAGCAATAATCATTGGGGTATTAATTGGAACGAAAATATTCAAACTAGAATTTCCGTTAATTAATTTTATGAAAATTACAATCGCTTCAATTATAATGTCATTTATATTGTATAAGACAACTTATTTAGAAGGTTTAGTTTCACTAATGTTACAAATAATATTGGGGATATTAACTTATTTTTCAATTCTGTTGATGCTGTATTTTAGTAGAGTAAGAGGGCAGATTAGAAGAATATTAAACACTAAATCAAGTAAAGATGTATCAAAATAAATTTATTTTAGTAATAACTATCAACTTGAGGAGATTTTATGTTATGTATAGTAACGAAATCCAGGAGAGAAAGCTAAATTCAATAAAAGCCACTAAAAATTTATATGCATCTATATTTATAGCAATGATGCTAAGTGTAATACTAATTGTTTTTTTTATATTGTATATGGATTCTATTTCTATTAATATAACTCTACTCATTTTAGCATTTAGTATTTTATATATTCCACTCTTTTTTATAAAGGATCTATTACATCCTTTTTTTCTTTACTCATTAATACAATCATTAATTCTTTTGCATTTTACTTTTAAAATTGTTGATGGAGAGGGGATAAGATATGCACCTCTTCTTCTGGGAGAGGAAAAGAATTTTTTTCTACAGTACTCAATTTCATTGTTTATTGTTTGGCATTTGTGTTTTTACTTAGGGTATTATTTTTCTACAAAAGTTAAATCTAACTTTATTAGAAGAAAAAATGCGTTAGAAGTTAATAATCCAGCTACCATAGGTTTTGTTCTATTTGGAGTAGGGGTGCTTGGTTTTGTATTTACAATCTACTTAAACGGAGGATTATCGGCAACTATTGCAGCAATGGTAAATAGAGTTGAAACTTATCAAGGGTTAGGTTACTTGATCAAAATTGTAGGACTCTGTGGAATAGGTTCAATTTTTTTATTGTTTGCTGGGTACAAAAAAACCTCTTTTTGCTTCATAGTTTTATCTTTTCTAATGCTTGCTCTTTTTGGAGGTAGGGGGAATGCATTGTTTGGAATATTTTTACCATATATTATTGTTTATCATTATTTATATAAAAATATTCGCTTATTCAAACTTGGGCTATTTTTAATTTTTGGGTTACTATTTACGTTTATTTGGGGACTCTTAAGGTCTACTGGGGAATTGGTTGTATCAAATGATGGTTTTAGTGAAACTCTTAAAGAAGTCGCTAGGCAAACTGGAGTTGCTGATACTATACCATCGTTAGTTAGTAAACTATACTATGGACAATTGGAGTTTTTAGGAGGTCAACCCCTTATAAATATTTTCTTTGCACCTATACCTAGAGGTCTGTGGGAAAACAAACCTCGTATAGATGAAACGGGAATTGTTGGTCAATCCATAATGGGCCAGGATTCATGGGGACTCCCACCAGGACCTTACGGTTGGGCATATTTTAATTTTAGTTGGATTGGGTTAATTATTATAGCTTTCATAACAGGCATTATTATTTATCAAGTTTATAAAAAATATATATTGTTAAGAAAAAAGAGAA